>JAOFTV010000001.1 GCA_028045305.1 Opitutales bacterium
GCTATGGATTGTATTATCGTACAGGACGATGATGGTCGTAGAGATGGTGTGGTCAAAAAAGCAATCATGGAAGGTGACAATGAAATTGTTCCTTTGCGCGAAAGAATCATCGGTCGACATTCCGCAGAAGATTTGCACAACCCTTCTAACCCTAGTGAAACTCTTGTCACCAATGGATCATTGATAACGGAAGAAATTGCCCAAAACATAGATGCCTGCGGAATAACCAGAGTCCGGGTCATGTCTCCACTTTCAAGTAGAATTAAGAACGGTATGACCTCTCTTGAATACGGAACTGATCCATCTACCAATGATGTGGTAAAACAAGGATCAGCAATTGGGATAATTGCCGCACAATCTATTGGGGAGCCCGGAACTCAGCTTACGATGAGGACTTTTCATATAGGAGGCATTGCGAGTGCCGGCAGGGAAGAACCTGTTATCAATGTTAGAAAATCTGGCATTTTACGCTTTAGGGGCTTGCGGTTGGTCACCCTTGCAAATGGACAGCAAGTTACCCTCAATAAGACAGGTTCCATTCAATTGCTTGATGCAGACGGAAGAATTGTAGATGAATATCCGATTCCAGCTGGTGCACTATTGCATTTCCAAGATGGAAAAGAGGTAGAAGAGGCATCGCTTCTTGCTCAGTGGGATCCATACAATATCCCTATCCTTTCCGAAAAGAAGGGTGTGATCACTTTTGAGGATATGCTTCCCGGCGTAACCACAAAAGTAGAAAAAGACGCATCAGGCGGTAAGTCTATGGTAGTTATCGAGCACAAAGAGGACCTTAACCCACAAATTATAGTAAAAGATACATCCGGAAAAGCCTTGGCCACATATTCGGTCCCAACAGGTGCCCAGGTAGCCGTTGATGAAGGAACTAGAATTGATGCGGGTTCTATTATTGCTAAAACCCCGAGGCAGGCATCTAAAACACAGGACATTACAGGTGGACTGCCACGAGTTGCTGAACTGTTTGAAGCTCGAAGGCCAAAGGACAGCAATGTTGGTCAGATGGCTAAAATCGACGGCATAGTCTCTGAAGCTGGCACCCTCCGTTCAAAGAAAAGGTTACTTGTAACAAATGAAGAAACAGGTCAGGTAGAAGAGCACCTCATACCTCATGGTAAGCATGTATTGGTTCAACATGGAGATTTTGCACACAAGGGTCAGTTAATAACTGAAGGAGCAAAGGACCCACATGAAATCCTAGAAATTCTTGGGCCTTCAGCCGTACAAGAATACCTTATTGAAGAAATTCAAAAAGTGTACCGTCTTCAAGGTGTAACGATTAACGACAAACATTTAGAAGTTATCATATCGAGAATGCTTTTTAAAGTTCGAGTTACAGACCCTGGTGACACTGAATTCTTCTGGGGAGATCAAGTAGATCGGTTTGCCTTTTTAGACGCAAATGAAAATATTGCCGATAAAGGAGGAAAACCTGCTGAAGCGGAACCAATTCTGCTAGGAATAACAAAAGCATCTCTAGAAACTGACAGTTTCATATCAGCTGCATCATTTCAGGAAACCACTCGAGTGCTTACGAATGCTGCAACCCTTGGAAAAGTTGATGAACTTAAAGGTTTTAAGGAAAATGTAATCATGGGTCATCTGATTCCTGCAGGAACCGGTTTACCTAAGTGGAGGAGACTTAAAGTGGATAGCATTGGAGTTAGTTCAACTGAACCTATGTCCGCCTAATATCTCACATTTCATTTATGTGCTTGTACTATTGAAAAAAAAGTCTACTTTAGAATCTTTACCCTAAATTTCCGCACTATGCCTACGATCAACCAACTAGTCAGAAAAAGCCGAAGCCTGCAGAAAGCTAAAACTAAGTCTCCTGCACTTAAGGCTTGTCCTTTTCGCAGAGGCGTTTGTGTACAAGTTACTACCCGAACCCCTAAGAAACCAAACTCTGCTGTTCGTAAAGTTGCTAAAGTTCGTTTAACCACGGGTCATGAAGTCATTGCTTACATTCCTGACGAGGGGCACAATTTACAGGAGCATAGTATTGTTCTTCTAAGGGGTGGAAGAGTTAAGGATCTAAATGGTGTCCGCTACCATATCGTTCGTGGAACCCTTGATTGCCAAGGTGTTGAAAAAAGGCGCCGCAGCAGATCCAAATACGGAGTGAAAAAACCTAAAAGTTAATATTTATGTCCCGTCGCCGCCAAGCAACCAAACGTCCTGTCGACCCTGACCCTCGACATGGAAGTCCCCTTATAAGCTCTCTTATCAACATTATCATGTTGAGTGGTAAGAAAGCTGTGGCTCAACGTATTGTTTACTCTGCCATTGAAAAAATGGCTGAAAAACTTGAAAAAGGTAACCCTGTAGATTTAGTACTTGGTGCTTTAGAAAATATTCGGCCTAAAATTGAAGTTAAAAGTCGCCGTGTTGGTGGTGCTACTTACCAAGTGCCAATTGAAGTGGCCTTTGAAAGGCAGCAGAGTCTGGCTTTCCGTTGGGTAGTTAATGCTGCGTCTTCTAGAAAGGGCACCCCTATGGCAGAGGCATTAGCAAATGAGCTCATTGATGCTTACAACAACACTGGCTCGGTTGTGAAGAAGCGTGAGGAAACTCATAAAATGGCTCAAGCAAATCGTGCTTTTGCACACTTGCGCTGGTAGACATACGATTTACTGATATGACTGCAGTATTAGAACCATCCTCCGCGAACGCTTCCGATCGTAAAACGATACTTGAACATACGCGTAACATCGGAATCGCCGCACACATAGATGCTGGTAAGACGACTTGTACTGAGAGAGTCCTTTTCTACTCAGGAGTTGTGCACAAAATTGGTGAGGTTCATGAAGGAAGCGCAACGACTGATTGGATGGAGCAAGAAAGAGAACGCGGCATAACGATCACATCTGCCGCAATTTCTTGCGGTTGGACTACCAATGAAGGTCCGTTTTCTGGTATAGACCATCGTATAAATATTATAGATACGCCAGGCCATGTAGATTTTACTGCCGAAGTTGAGCGTTCATTACGAGTCCTTGATGGTGCTGTTGCCGTGTTTACTTCTGTTGAAGGTGTGCAACCTCAATCTGAAACAGTTTGGAGACAGATGGACAAGTACCATGTACCCCGTCTGGGTTTCATTAATAAGATGGACCGCATGGGATCTGACTTTTTGTCTGCCCTTCAGACCATGCGCGATAAATTGGGTGCAAATGCACACCCGTTGTACTTAACAATTGGTGCAGAAGAAAACTTTAAGGGACTCATTGACCTTGTTAAGATGGTCGCTTATATTTACGATGAATCCGATCAAAGTGGTGTTAGTTTCGATACCGTTGAAATTCCCGAAGATCAACTTGACCAAGCCAAAGAATACAGAGAGTCGTTGATCGAGGCACTTTCAGATTTCGATGATGATATTGCCACTAAATACCTTGAGGGCGATGACATCTCTGAGGACGATCTGAGAAGAGCCATTCGTACCGCAACAATCTCCATCAAGTTTGTTGGTGTTATTCCCGGAAGTGCATTCAAGAACAAAGGAGTTCAAATGCTAATGGATGCCGTTGTAAACTACCTCCCTTCCCCGCTTGATCTCCCCCCAATGAAAGGTGAGGATTCAGACGAGAATGAGGTACAGGTCGTTCCTGATGACAGCAAGCCTCCTGCAGGACTTGCTTTTAAGTTGATGACAGACCCTTATGTAGGAAAACTTGTTTTTTATCGACTGTATCAAGGTACCTTAAAGAAAGGCTCTACTTTATATAACCCTCGCACTCGCAACTCAGAAAGAGTTTCTCGCCTCATGATCATGAGAGCTGACGCTCGTGAGGATATCGAGGTAGCGTACTCTGGTGATATTTGTGCGTTAATTGGTGTTAAGAATGTAGTAACTGGGGATACTCTTTGTGATAAGTCTTTAGATCTAAGGCTTGAGCCGCCAACTTTTCCAGAGCCCGTTATTTCTATGTCTATTGAACCAGCAACTAAAGCTGATCAAGAGAAGATGTCAGTAGGATTACAACGGCTTGCTGAAGAAGATCCAACTTTCGGACTCTCAACCAACGAAGAAACCGGTCAAACTATTATTGCTGGAATGGGTGAGCTTCACCTTGATATAATTAGAGATCGTCTTTTTCGTGAATTCAAAGTTGAGGCAACTGCCGGAAAGCCTCAAATTGCTTATCGCGAGTCAATTACTTCTTCGGCAGAAGGTGTGGGTAAGTTTGTTAGGCAATCTGGTGGTCGTGGTCAATACGGTCATGCAGTTATTCAAATTGAAGCTCTTGAAAAAGGTAAGGGTATTGAGTTGGAAAACAAGATTGTTGGAGGTTCGATACCCAAAGAGTTTATTAAGCCTACTCTGGACGGTATAAGAGAAGCATCGCAAGGTGGAGTTATTGCTGGTTATCCTGTCATCGATTTTAAGGTAACATTAGTTGATGGCTCTTTTCATGATGTTGATTCCTCTGAAATGGCTTTCAAGATGGCAGGAATTTTTGCTTTCAAGGATGCCATGAACAAGGCTTCCCCTATCCTGCTTGAACCAATCATGAAGGTTGAGGTTTCTACTCCCGATGAATATCAGGGCGAACTAATGGGTGACCTTAATCGTAGGCGTGGTCAAATTCAGGGCATGGAAACGCGCGGCACTGTTTGTATTTTGGATGCTTATGTACCACTTGAGAACATGTTTGGTTATTCCACCGACATGCGTTCCCTTTCTTCTGGTCGTGCTGACTACTCCATGACCCCATCTCATTTCGATCAAGTCCCCCAAAATTTGGTTAAAAATATTGTTGAAACTTCCTCTAGAGAACCTGCTAGAAGCTAAATCATGAATGGACATAAAATACGCATAAAACTGAAAGGCTTTGATTATCGAGTAATTGATCAATCTGCATCTGATATTGTTGATACAGCTAAGAGAACGGGTGCTCGTGTAGCTGGTCCGATACCAATGCCTACTCGTATCGAGCGATATACTGTTAATCGTTCACCTCATGTTGATAAAAAGTCTATGGATCAGTTCGAACTGCGTACCCACAAGAGGCTTATTGACATTATTGAGCCAACTGTTCAAACGGTTGACGAATTAAAGAAACTAAATCTTCCTGCTGGTGTTGAAATCAACATCAATGTTTAACTTTACAAGCCATCACTTAATTATAACTTAAACCCCTTTAAAGCAGGTTTTAAAGCATTATGTCGCCTGCCGCTTAAAGAATGAAATTAGAACTTTTAGGAAAAAAGCTTGGGATGTCCCAAGTATATGACGAAGATAACAATCTTGTCCCGGTAACTATTATTCAAGCAGGTCCCTGCCCCGTGCTCCAAGTCAAAACAATTGATTTGGATGGTTATAGTGCAGTGCAGATAGGGTATAATCCTAAAGGTAAGTCCCCTAACAAATCCAATCGTTGCACAAATGGTCATGCTTCCAAAGCAAGTGTAGAACCTCAACAAATATCTAGAGAATTTCGTTTAGAAAATGATCATGACTTCACTGTTGGAAAGATTCTGACGGTCAATGACTTTTCAGATATTGCCATGGTGGATGTTGTCTCCACAACCAAAGGAAAAGGCTTTCAAGGTGTGGTTAAAAGATGGAATTTTGCTGGAGGTCCTGCTTCTCACGGTTCCATGTTCCATAGAAGGGGTGGATCCTACGGTCTTTGCCAATGGCCTGGTCGTGTATTCAAAAACAAAAAAATGCCAGGTCATATGGGTGATGTTCAACGCACAACTCAAAACTTGAAGGTGCTAAAGACTATACCAGAGAAAAACTTAATCTTAGTTAAAGGGAGTGTTCCGGGTCACAAGGGAGGAATTATTTCCATCCGGATCGCTAAGAAACTCAAGATTTCCTAAAATACTACAGCCATGAAATTTAAGTTATTTAAAAAAGATGGTTCATCTGCCGAAGATAGAGATATCGAAAATTTTCCGTCTCTAGATGAAGGCAAAGGTGTAGATGCTTTACGGCAGTGTATCTTGGCGGTACGAGCCAATAAAAGGCAAGGTAATGCTTCTACCAAAACTAGAGATGAAGTTTCTGGATCTGGAAAAAAGATCTACAGGCAAAAAGGCCTTGGTACAGGCAGGGCTGGTGATAAGCGTGCAATCCAAAGGACGGGCGGGGGTGTTGCTTTTGGACCCAAACCACGTTCCTACAATCAAAAAACCAACACCAAAGTTCGTAAACTCGCTCTTACTCGTGCTCTTGTAGACCATGCATCTGATGGAGCCATTTCATTGATTGAAGATTGGGCTCCTGAAACCCACAAAACTAAAGATTTCTTAAACTTGTTGGTTTCCATCGGTTCAACCAAGAAGACTTTGATTATAGATGATCTCTTCGAGAAAAATACTACTCTTGCTGCTCGTAACCTCAAAAAAGTTAAGCTGAGCAAAGCAATTGAAGTTAGTGCGATTGATATAATTAGTGCTGATCTCGTAATTTGCAGCCTCAAGGGAATGTCCACAATATTAAACAAATTAAACACTGTTCACAGTGAAAAGTCATGAAAGAGTCGGTTACTATATTGAAGGATGCTTTGCTTACAGAGAAAGCAACAATGTTATCTGCCAACCTCAACAAGTATGTCTTTAATGTTTATCCAGAGGCAACCAGAACAAATGTTAAGACTGCTATCGAAAATACTTTTGGCGTAAGTGTCATGAAAGTTAACACATTGACGCAAAAGCCCAAGACTAAGCGTGATCGTATGCGTAAAGGAAAGCTCGGACACACTGCATTATCCAAAAAGGCTATTGTTACACTTAAAGCTGGGGACAGCATTGATCTTGCTTAATAGGAGAAGTTAATCGAATGGCAATTTTACAACAAAAACCAGTCACTCCAAGTGGCAGATTTTATATCAAGAACAAGCAGGATCTTGCGAAAAAACGCCCCGAGAAAGCCCTTACATCTGGCCACCATCGCAAAAAAGGCAGAAATGCTTACGGGCGTATTACTAGTCGTAGACGTGGTGGAGGTCATAAAAGGTTATATCGCCAAATAGACTTTCGACGTGAGCGAATTGATGAGCCTGCTGAAGTCATTGCCCTCGAGTATGATCCAAATCGCACTGCAAATCTTGCTTTAATCCAATATAATGATGGAGTTAAAGCATATATATTAGCTCCTGCTTCTGTTGATATTGGTACAGTTTTAGTAAGTACAAATTCAATTAATGAATTTAAACCTGGAAATGCCATGCCCCTTAAATTTTTACCAATGGGCACCAAAGTTCATTGTGTTGAAATGCTCCCTGGTGCAGGAGCAAAAATTTGTAGGTCAGCAGGAAGCGAAGTACGCTTAATTTCAGTGGATGGTGATGTTGCTTCTCTTAAGATGCCAAGTGGTGAAATCCGCATTGTTAAATCGGATTGTCGTGCAACTATTGGTGCAGTAGGAAATGGAAACCATCAAAAGTCTACCATTGGTAAAGCTGGAAGAAACCGATGGAAAGGACGTCGTCCTCGTGTAAGAGGTGTGGCTATGAATCCTGTAGATCACCCAATGGGCGGTGGTGAGGGAAGAACATCAGGCGGTGGTCATCCTTCTTCACCTTGGGGTCAGCTTTCAAAAGGTTTTCCTACGCGTAAAAAATCTAAACCCTCAAACTCCATGATCATCACTCGAAGAAATGGTCGTCGAATGAAGTAATTGCTACTATGACCAGATCGATAAAAAAAGGATTCTTTGTTGACCCACATCTCATTAAAAAGGTCCAAACCGCTCAAGATAAGGGTGATCGCAAACCCATTAAAACATGGTCACGCCGTTCAACGATTACACCTGATTTTGTTGGGCTTAATTTCACTGTTCACAATGGTAAAAATTTTCTCCCTGTTTATGTCACTGAAAATATGGTTGGTCACAAACTCGGTGAGTTTTCAGCAACTCGCTCATTCAAGTCTCATAACCCACACACACAAAAGTAGTGATGGATATTAAATCCTATTCAAAATACATGCGCATTTCGCCGAAGAAGGCTCGGGAAGTTGCAAGGATATTGCCTGGTCGAAAAGCGACAGAGGGAGTATCTTTACTGAAGTATATCCCTCGTAAGGCAGCACGTATGTTAGACAAAACCCTTCGCTCTGCTATGGCAAATGCAGAAAACAATGCAAATTTAAACGCGGATGATTTGATCATTCGTGAAGCTATTGTCGAAGAGGGTCCAGCGTTGAAACGCTTTCGACCTTGTGCACGCGGATCGGCACATCCTTACAAAAAGAGAATGAGTCACCTAAGAATCACCCTAACAGACGAAACTATTTAAAACAAATGGGCCAAAAAGTAAATCCTATCGGTTTTCGACTAAGTGTTCGCAGAAATTGGAGTGCACGATGGTACGCCAACAAATTTGATTATCCCTCTTTCCTGGAAGAGGATAATAAAATACGCGGCTTCCTCGAAAAAAAGCTCAGATACGCATCAGTGCCTCGAATTGTAATTGAGCGTGCATCCACTCGTACCCGTGTGACTATTTGGACAGCACGTCCCGGCATTGTTATTGGGCGTAAGGGCCAAGAACTTGATTCATTAAGGGATACTCTCAATCGTACGGTTGGTAAAGAAGTCCGCCTTGAGATTCAAGAGATCAAGAAACCAGATTTAGTTGCTTCTCTCGTAGCCGAAAGTGTTGCTTTACAGCTTGAACGCAGAATTGCCTTCAGGCGTGCTATGAAAAAAGCGGTTCAAACTACTATGTCCATGGGTGCTGAAGGAATTCGTATTCAGTGTGCTGGCCGTTTAGCTGGTGCCGATATCGCACGTACTGAGCAATTGCGTGAAGGTCGTGTTCCTTTGCACACACTCCGTGAAAATATTGACTACGGCTTAGTTGAAGCTAACACAGTCTACGGAATTATTGGCATAAAGTGTTGGATCTGCCTAAAGGACGAAGACAAAATTTTCTAACATATTTAAGTCATGCCAAAGCTTTTACCATCACGCACAAAATTTCGTAAAGTCCACAAAGGGCGTATTCGTGGTTCAGCCTCTAGAGGTAACTCAGTTGCTTTTGGGGAATTTGGAATCCAGTCTCTTTCACGTGGCAGAATGACCTCCAATCAAATTGAAGCTGCTCGTGTTGCGATTAACCGACACCTCAAAAGAAAAGGTAAGGTTTGGATTCGGGTATTCCCTCACAAGCCTGTTACAAAGAAACCGGCAGAAACGCGCCAAGGAAAAGGAAAGGGTCCTGTTGATCATTGGGTAGCCGTGATAAAGCCTGGACACGTTCTTTTCGAAATTGCTGGTTGTTCATTAACTGTAGCTAGGGAGGCACTCGGCCTTGCTGATGGAAAACTACCCTTTCGTTGTAGGCTTATAACTCGCGAACGTACTTTTTAAATTTATTCCATGAAAATGTCCGAAGTTAAAGAACTCTCCGTTCAAGAAATTAATAAGAAGTTAAGGGAATTGGGCGATGAACTACTCCAGTTAAAAGTTAGAAAGCAAACTGGCCAGGTTGAAAAGCCGCACATGATCAAAGAGATCAAGCGTGACAGAGCTCGTTTGCTTACCCAAATACATTCAACAGATAACTCACTTACCTAATTATATTTAAATGACCGAAGAAGCTAATAGAAATAATCGTAAGCAATTGATGGGTGTTGTTCGCTCCAAAACTGGAGACAAATCAATCAAGGTTGTTTATGAATATAAAACTCCTCACCCTTTGTACAAGAAAGAGATCAGACGTAAAACAACTGTGCATGCACACGACGAAGAAAACATTTCTAAAGTCGGTGATAAAGTTAGGATCAGTTCGACACGCCCCATTAGCAAACTTAAGAGGTGGCGGGTTGTTGAACTTGTTGAAGAGGCACCAATCGTTTAATTGTTATGATTCAGTTACTTAGTAGATTAGAAGTTGCAGATAACACAGGTGCCAAGCAAGTTCGTATGATTAGGCGCTTGGGCCAACTCAAGAATACGGCATCTGTGGGGGATATCATAGTTTGTCATGTAAAAGAAAGTTCGGTTGAGGCTTCCGTTAAAAAAGGAAGTGTTGTTCGAGCAGTTGTTGTACGAACAAAGTCTCCCATGCGTCGACTAGATGGTAGCTATTTAAGATTCGATGAAAATGCTTGCGTGATTGTGAACAACGATGGTTCACCCAAAGGGACTCGCATCTTTGGCCCGGTTGCACGTGAACTACGGCAAAAATTTATGAAAATTATATCTTTAGCCCCTGAAGTTTTGTAAAATGTCTATTAAAATCAAAAAAGGTGATGAAGTAGTTGTAATTGCGGGTGATCACAAAGGCAGCAAAGGTAAAATCCTTGAGTTTTTAAGAGATAAAAACCGTGTTCTTGTGGAGGGTGTAAATCTCGTAAAAAAACATGAGAAGAAAACTCAAGAAAATCCTCAAGGTTCGATCATTGAACGAGAGGCTTCCATTCATTTTTCTAACATTAAGAAAATAAATTGATATTTCTGATAATTATCCATCATGAAAACCCCAGAGCTTAAAAAAGACTACACCGAAAAAGTAGTTCCCGCATTAATGAAAAAGTTGGGTTATACCAATATTCATCAAGTTCCAAAAATAGAAAAGATTGTTCTGAACTCTTCATTTGGAGCTGAAATGGACAAAAATGGCATCGTTGATCTTAGAAATGATATAGCCAATTTAGCCGGTCAATCTGCAGTAATTGTAAAAGCCAAAGTAAGTGTATCTAATTTCAAACTTCGCGAAGGAATGCCAGTAGGGGTAAAAGTTACCCTCCGCGGAAATCAAATGTGGGAATTTCTTTACCGCATGATAGCAATATCTCTCCCAAATATCCGAGATTTTCGTGGTGTCCGTACTAAGTTAGACGGGCACGGTAACTATTCACTTGGGGTAACTGACCATAGTATTTTCCCTGAAATTAATGTTGAGCGTCAACGCGTTAATGTTGGTCTTGATATCTGTATTACTACTACTGCTAATACGGACGATGAAGGACGGGAACTTTTACAATTGCTGGGTATGCCTTTTCGTAAGCGTTCTGAAGAACCTGCCCAGCAAGCAGCTTAATCCTTAACAATACACCTATATTTTCATGGCTAAGAAATCTGCAATTCAAAGAAATAGAAAAAGAGAACTCATGGTCTCTCGTTTCGCGGCAAAGCGTAGTGCCTTGAAGAAGGTCTTGGCTGATCCGGCAACGAGCGAAGAAGATTTTTATACCGCTCAAGCAAAGCTCACAAAGTTACCCAAGAATTCCTCTGCTGTAAGGCTTGTTAGACGCTGTTCCCTGACTGGAAGACCGCGTGCTGTTTTAAGGAAATTTGGTCTTTCCCGGATATCATTCCGTGAACTTGCATTACAAGGGAAAGTCCCTGGTGTGATCAAAGCTTCTTGGTAACCCCAAAGATTTAATAAAATGTCTGTTCATGATACAATAGGAGATTTCATTACCGTTATCCGTAACGCAGGTTTAGCTGGAAAGGCAAGCTGCACATATCCCCATTCTAAGCTACGTGCAGGCGTAGCCGATATTCTAAAGAAAAGGGGCTTCGTTTCAAGCTGTGAAGAATCGGATAATGATAAAGGATTCAAAGTTCTTCAAATTCAGTTAAAATATGTTTCCGGAAAGCATGCAATTAAAGGAATCAGTCGAATTAGCAAACCTGGTCGCAGGTCGTACTGTGGGTACAGGGAAATCCCAAGTGTCCTAGGTGGCTTGGGTATTTCTATAATCAGTTCCCCAAAGGGAATAATTGACGATCGCACAGCAAGGCAAGAGAAACTCGGTGGTGAGTTGCTCTGTAGCGTTTGGTAGAATCTCTTATTATGAGTAGAATTGGAAACTTACCCATTGGAATTCCATCAGGAGTTCTAGTTACTGCAGATGAGGAGCTAGTTAAGGTCAAAGGACCTAAAGGCGAATTGCTTCAGAATCTTAGTGAATCTATAATGCTAGATATTTCTGATAAGGAAATATTAGTAAAACCCAAAACAAATGATCGTAATTCTAGAGCAATCCAGGGCACATTTCGGTCTCTAATTGCTAATATGATTATCGGTGTAGTCACACCTTACACAAAAGACCTCTTAATCGAGGGCGTTGGTTTTCGGGCAACAGTCAAGGGAACTGACATAGGATTGGAATTAGGATATTCTCATCCCATTAATCATCCAATTCCTGATGGAGTTAGTGTAAGTGTCGCCGACAATGTTAAAATTCATGTTGAGGGATCAGATAAACAAAAAGTAGGTCAACTAGCTGCTGAAATTAAGAATTATTATCCGGTCGAGCCTTACAAGGGTAAGGGTGTTCGCATCATTGGAGAGTTTGTTCGCCGTAAGGAAGGAAAGAAATCAGCTTAATAAGTTTAGCATTATTATGAATTTAGGAAAAAAAAGAGAACTTTTACAAAAGCGCCGCTGGCGCATTAGAAAAAAAATCATCGGTACGAAATTGCGTCCTCGTCTTACGATTTGTTTTACAAACAAAAACATACATGCCCAATGCATTAACGACGAGCAGTCCTCTACGCTAGGCTCAGCCTCATCCAACGAAAAGGAATTGAAGGACTGTCTCCCTAACATTTCAGGTTCCGAAAAACTTGGTACAACTTTTGGCAAAAGATTGCTAGACTCTGGCATTAAAACTGTAGTTTTTGATAGAGCTGGCAGAAAATATCACGGCTGTGTGAAAGCATTTGCCGATGCGGTACGCAAAGAAGGTTTGGAGTTTTAAATATGGCCGTTACAAAAAACAAACCATCACAGCATTCCAAGA
Organism: Opitutales bacterium; assembly: GCA_028045305.1. Taxonomy (GTDB): domain Bacteria; phylum Verrucomicrobiota; class Verrucomicrobiia; order Opitutales; family Seribacteraceae; genus Chordibacter. The sequence goes on from JAOFTV010000001.1 coordinate 12,736, forward strand.
AAGTAGTTCTTGAGGAGGACGAACTTTTTGAGAAAGTTGTTCATGTTAATCGTTGTGCTAAAGTCGTTAAAGGTGGCCGCAGGTTTAGCTTTGCTGCCTTGGTTGTAGTTGGTGACCAAAAAGGTAATGTTGGTTATGGATACGGCAAAGCTCAAATGGTCCCAGATGCTATTCGCAAGGGAACTGAACAGGCTAAAAAGTCCATGCGTTCAGTATCTTTACAAGGAGAAACTATACCCCACCCCATTCTTGCAAATTTCGATGGTGGGAAAGTGTTATTGAAGCCAGCCCGAAAAGGTACAGGTATCATCGCAGGTGGAGGTGTTAGAGCCGTCTTAGAGGCAGCAGGCATTAAGAACATACTTTCCAAATCATTAGGTTCTAATAACCCACTCTCTATTGTTGCAGCGACCATGAAAGGACTTAGTGAAATGAGAACCGCAGAAGAAATTTCTGTTATCCGAGGTGAGACGGTCAAAGGTCCAGCTTACAATTCTGAGCAAAGTGTTTCTGGAGCTAGCTTAAAAGTTTAATGTTTTTATCCATCTAAATACAATGAAAGAAAGTAATTTACCGTCCGGAGCCAATCGCTCCAAAAGACGTTTGGGAAGAGGCGAAGGTAACGGTCACGGGAAAACTTGTTGCCGTGGACACAAAGGAGCTGGTGCCCGTTCAGGATATTCTCTTCGAGCTGGTTTTGAAGGTGGTCAAATGCCTCTTTATCGTAAACTTCCACAAAGAGGCTTTAGTAGATCTCGTTTTCAAACTGACATAGCAGTTGTTAATCTTGGAAAATTGGAGAAATTACTCTCTGATAAAGTTTCTCTTGAATCTCTCAAGGAAGCTGGACTGATTCGTTCAAACGCCAAGTTTGTAAAATTACTTGGCTCAGGTGAAATCACCAAGCCTTTCGTTGTTGAAGTCGACTATGTATCTGCATCCGCAGAAAAGAAAATTGAAGCAGCTGGTGGTTCTGTAAAACCATCATAATTATATACTCTCTATGCTTTCGGCTTTTACCAATTCTTTAAAAATACCCGAGCTTAGGCAGAAGATTTTCTTCACCTTGGCTCTTCTTTTTATTGCTAGAGTTGGGGCCAACATTCCTTTACCTGGAGTTGATCCATCTCCGATCAAAGAATTTTTTGAGCTTAGGGAGCAAACAAGGAGCGATACTGGTAGTAATGATATTTTAGGTTTCTATAATATGTTTACCGGTGGAGCTTTGCTCAATGGAGCACTTTTTGCCCTAGGTATAATGCCATACATTAGTGCTTCTATTATTATGCAACTTATGGGTGCTGTATTTCCACACCTTGCGAGGTTACAACAAGAAGGCGAACCGGGCAGACAAAAAATTTCTCAATATACAAGATATTTGACCATTTTAATATGTTTGGTTCAGGGAGGCCTTTTAGCAGTAGCATTACGCGATAGCCCAGGAAGCTTAATCATGGGTTTTAATCCAAACGAAATTGGATTGGATGGTCAGCCGCTTGGTAATATCGTAGTTGCTTCTTCTTCTTCCTTATTTCTTGTTAATGCGATTATATTTCTCACCACGGGGTCCCTTATTTTAATGTGGTTAGGTGAGCAGATTACCCAGAGAGGTATTGGAAATGGTATATCCCTTCTTATAACCGTAGGTATATTGGCAGATTTACCCAAGGCTTTGGCAGATGCTTATTCCTTGGTCTTTCTTGCACCCGCAGAAGATAACATGGTCATTGTTAAGGCATCTTTAATGATCGGTTTGTTTTTACTTGTTGTGGGAGGAATTATAGCCGTGACACAGGCCCAAAGAAAAATACCTGTTCAATACGCTAAGAGAATGGTCGGGAGGAAAGTTTTTGGCGGACAAAGCTCATTTCTTCCTCTTAAGGTAAATTATGCAGGCGTAATGCCCGTCATATTTGCCAGTGCGATTCTTATGTTTCCGGCACAACTACTTCGGACTTTAGGAGCAGCGATTGCAGATTCACCTAATGAAACTAATTGGGCCATCGACCTGGCAAATGCTTTTGCTGGGCGTGGTTGGTTTTATTATTTGGTCTATGGTGGTCTGATTCTTGTTTTCAGTTATTTTTGGGTCTCTATTATGTTTAAGCCCGTTCAGATTGCGGACGATCTTAAGAAAAATGGTGGTTATATCCCAGGTGTTAGACCTGGTGAGCATACTGCTCGTTTTTTAGATTTCGTTATGACCCGCTTAACCTTGGCTGGAGCAATTTTTCTCACGATCATAGCTGTGTTTCCCGATTTTATTTTCAAAACAGCCAATGTTTCCTACAATGTTGCTACCTTTTTTGGAGGAACTGGTATGCTTATTATTGTTGGTGTAGTCTTGGATACTATGCGTCAAATCGAGACATTTTTACTACAGCGGCATTACGATGGTTTTCTGAAGAAAGGTAGAATTCGCGGACGCTCATCTTCTTCAAATCGTGGTATCGAATCTCTCGAACTAAAGGACTTTGAAGCTCAATGGCGACCACTCATTATTATTTCGGTGGCTTTATTTGCTTTTGGCTTACTTGCGTATTTTTTCAAGGGTGCTTAGAAATTAAAAATTTTAAAACAATAATATTATGGCTAGATTATTAGGAGTAGATATTCCAAATCGTAAAAAAATCTCGTATTCTTTACGCTACATTTATGGTATTGGACCAACTAGAGCACTGAAGATTCTTGCAGAAACAGGGATTGATGCTGATAAACGGACACAAGATTTGTCTGAACAAGATCTTAGTTTATTAAGTAATTACATCATCGATAATAAAATCATGGTCGAGGGCGATTTGCGCAGGCAAATTACCAACAACCTAAAGCGCCTTCAAAGCATACGCAGTTACCGTGGCCTTAGGCACCAAAGAGGACTTCCTGTACGAGGACAACGTACGATTACAAATGCAAGAACACGAAAAGGTGGTCGGAAAACTGTTGGTGTAGTCCGTAAGAGCTAAATCATACAAAACAATTTCTATGAGCGAAAACGAAGAAAACCCAAAAACTGATGGAGAAATTAGTTCTCCTAGTACTGAAAGTCCATCCACAACAGAGACCAAAGATAAGACTGTTGCTTCTGAGCAAGCAAATGATACAAAGCCTGAAAAAAAAGAAGAAACTGCTGCTGATTTATTAGGTGCCAATATTGAACAAGTCAAAGTTCGTAAAGCCAAGGGAAGCAAAAACATAACTTCTGGAATTTGTTATGTAGTCGCTACTTTCAACAATACAAAGGTTTCATTTACCGATATCAAAGGGAATGTTATATCTTGGTCTAGCTCTGGGAAATGCAATTTCAGAGGGTCTCGGAAATCGACCGCATATGCCGCTCAGGTTGTTACACAAGATGCCGGAAAAGCAGCAATGTCTCATGGAATGAAAGAAGTTTTAGTAAAAGTAAAAGGTCCTGGAATGGGACGCGATTCTGCAATCAGGGCACTACAAAGCCTGGGATTTAATGTTTCTGCCATTATTGATGTTACTCCTGTTCCGCATAATGGCTGCCGTCCTCCGAAGAGGCGTAGGGTATAAAGCTTTTTTAACCCCCTTTATTTAATATGTCACGATATACTGGACCAACCACTCGTATTAATCGCCGTTTCGGAATGGCGATTTTCCCCGCTAACAAATCCTTTGAGCGTCGTACCTATCCTCCGGGTCAACATGGACCAAATTTCCGAAGAAAAGCCAGTGATTATGGTACCGGACTAATGGAAAAGCAAAAGTTGCGTCTGATGTATGGATTGACCGAAAAGCAATTTCGTAATCTTTTTCAAAAGGCTAAGAGAAAACAAGGCATTACTGGTGAAAACTTCCTTTCTTATTTGGAGACAAGACTTGATAATGTAATTTATCGTTTAGGGTTTGCAAAAACTCGTTCATCCGCCCGCCAGTTTGTTAATCATGGGCACTTATTGGTCAATGGCCAGAAAGTTGACATCCCTAGCTACCAAGTTTCTGTCGGAGATGAATTGAGCGTTCGTGAAAAAACATCATCTCGACAAGTTGCAACTCGCAACTTGGATGGGTCTCAGTACAACCCCACTCCTCCTTGGTTAGAGGTCAAAGCAGACTCCCTTCAAGGCTCCGTAACCAGATTACCGCAACCAGATGAACTAGAGCAGAGTATTAATATACAACTCGTTGTTGAGTTCTACAGTCGCTAATTTTTAACACTACCCAAAACTGACTATTACAATGGCTAAAAGACTTGGAAAATTCGAATTACCCAATCGTTTAATCAAGGAAGAAGAAACTGCGACAGATAAGTACGCAAAGTTTATTGCTGATCCTTTTGAAACTGGCTACGGGCACACGGTGGGCAATGCCTTTCGTCGTGTCTTACTTAGCTCCATTGAAGGAGCGGCTATATCTTCATTAAAGATGGATGGAGTCCAGCATGAATTTCAAAGCGTAGATGGTGTGGTCGAGGACATTACTGATATTGTTCTTAATCTTAAGAAAGTATTGATTATTAATCATAAATCTGAACAAGCAGTAATAACCTTAGATGTGGAGAAGGAGGGTGAAATTACAGCTGGAGATATATCTCCTGTGGAAGGCATTGAAATCATCAACCCTGAACAGGTCATTCTCACTACTGATCGCAAGCAAAAAGTTTTTGTTGAAATGGATGTTACGGTAGGGCGTGGTTTCTGTTTGGGTGAGGACAGTAAGCAGGAGGATCAACCAATCGGGGTCATAAATGTAGATGCACTTTACAGTCCCGTTAACTTGGTTAAGTATGATGTACAGAACACTCGTGTTGGTCAGATGACTGATTACGACAAACTGATATTAGAGATTCATACCGACGGAAGAATTAGTCCAGACGATGCCCTTAAGCAATCAGCCGCAATCCTTCGCCACCACTTAGATGTTTTTGATCAAATCAGCGAGGAACAAATAGAGTTTGAAAGTAATACTAAGCAGGTCAGTGAAGAACAAAACAGATTAAAGAATTTGCTCGGCATGAGTGTGAATGAAATTGAATTATCTGTTCGTGCGGCCAACTGCTTAAACAATGCGAACATTACGACTGTTGGCGAATTGGCTACTAAATCGGAACCTGAAATGTTAAAATACCGAAACTTCGGTAAAAAATCCCTCAACGAAATCAAAGCGAAACTCGAACAACTCGGACTTTCACTTGGAATGAAATTTGAGAATCGACTTTTGGAATCCGCGACTAATTAACAGCATCTCTTACTAAGAATTTCCCCATGAGACACCGCAAACACAATCATCAATTGGGCGTCAAGTCAGCGCACCGAGTTTCATTGGTGGCCAACCTATCTTGCTCCCTTATTGAGCATGGTCGTATTAAAACCACTTTAGCGAAAGCGAGAGCTTTGCGCCCTGCAGTTGAGAAATTGATTACCTTGGCCAAGAAGGCACAGGGCTCTGACGATGCTGCACATAAGATTCACTACCGTAGGCTTGCGATTGCTCGTCTCCGTAACAAAAAAGCTGTAACAAAGTTGTTTGACGAATTGGTTGACCAATTTATTGCTCGTAAAGGTGGTTACACCCGTATTTATAAATTGGCCTTGCCTCGTCTAGGGGATGCGGCAGATATGGCGCTTATTGAGTTTGTTGAGGAAGCACCAAAGAAGAAGTCTAAGAAAAAGAAAGCACCCTCAAAAGCCAAAGAGCCTAAAGAAAGTATCGCTGAAAAAGATGCCTCTGAAACAGAAGCAAAGAAGGTAGACGACACAACAGAGACCCCACCTGTTGAAACTTCCGAAACCGCTTCAAATTCTAAAGAGGCAGATAAGCCAAAAAAGAAGGCCAAGTCACCGGCCAAGAAAGCGGATACGAAGGCAGAAAAAGCCTCTACTTCAGGTAAGGATAGTTCAGAGGAAATAAGCAAAGAGGATTCTGCAGACGATTCATCTGCACAAAAATAGAACATCGATTTAAACGGGTCACTTTGCTTTTCAATTTAGTGACAACAGTTCAAGTTTTGAACAAATTTCAGTTTGAGACAATGATCGGTTTAGAATAGGTATTGCAGGGCTTCGGGATTAGTCTTATCAATCATCCCTTTTGTTATTTAACCCCTCTTAAACATGCCCCAAACCATTTTGGTTCTCGATTTCGGTTCACAATATACGCAAGTAATTGCCAGGCGTATTCGTGAACAAAATGTTTATTCTAAAGTTCTGCCTTACAATAGCTCATTGTCGGTTATAAAGAAGTTAAACCCTCAGGGTATCATTTTATCTGGTGGACCTGCTAGCGTACTTACCAAAGGTTCCCCACTGCCTACGCAAAAGATTTTTTCTCTTGGGATACCAATGCTTGGTATTTGTTATGGGTTACAATTAATGGGGAAATTATTGGGAGGTGAGGTAAAAAAATGTGATCGTCGAGAATATGGTCGTAGTGAATTATCCATAAAAAAAGGTGGAAAGCTATTCAAAGGCTTACCAAAGACTTTAACCGTTTGGAATTCTCATGGGGATGCAATTGTACGTATACCCAAAGGATTTCAAGGAATTGCCCAGACTGAAAACTCACAATTTTCGGCCATTGAAGATGTAAAAAGAAAATTTTATGGATTACAATTTCATCCAGAAGTTGAACATTCTGAACAGGGTGTAGAAGTCATCAAAAACTTTCTTTTCTCAATCTGTAAGTGCAAAGGAGATTGGGACATGGGAGATTTCATTGAAATTGCAGTGGAAAAAATTCGTCAGCAAGTGGGATCTAAAAGAGTGATTCTTGGCTTGAGTGGTGGTGTTGATTCTAGTGTTGCGGCAGCCTTAATTGATCGAGCAATTGGTAAGCAGTTAACATCTATCTTTGTAGATAATGGTTTGCTTCGTCAAAATGAACGAGAAGAGGTCATTAAATTGTTCAATGACCACATACCCGGAAAATTGCGGGTAGCAAAAGCTGGAAAATTGTTTCTTGGAAAACTGAAAGGAATTATTGATCCCGAAAAAAAGAGAAAAATAATTGGTAAAACATTTATTGAAGTTTTTGATAAGGAAGTAAAAAAATTGGGAAATGTTGACTTTCTTGCCCAAGGAACTCTTTATCCAGATGTTATTGAAAGCGTGCCTATAGGAGGAAATCCAGCTGCTTTAATCAAGAGTCATCATAATGTTGGTGGTTTGCCGGAAAAAATGAAGCTCAAACTTCTAGAACCTCTTCGAGAATTATTTAAAGACGAAGTGCGTTTGCTTGGTAAGAAGTTAGGTTTGCCAGATCATGTGATTAATCGTCACCCTTTTCCCGGCCCTGGCTTGGGGGTTCGGGTATTGCGGGATATTACGCCCAAATGCCTAACAGTTCTCAGGCAGGCTGATGCAATCTTTATCGATGAACTTCATCGATCTGGTTGGTATGGTAAATTATGGCAGGCATTTTGTGTATTTCTGCCCGTCCGTAGCGTTGGAGTTATGGGAGATGAAAGAACCTACGAAAATGTAATTTGTTTAAGGGCAGTTACCAGTAGTGACGCAATGACTGCAGACTGGGCCAAACTACCTGATGACTTACTCCGGAAGATATCCAGTAGAATTATCAATGAAGTGCAGGGTGCTAACCGTGTAGTCTATGATGTAAGCTCTAAACCACCTAGTACAATCGAATGGGAATAGTGGAATGAACTTATCTTTTGTAGAAGATGATGAAAATCTCTTAGGCCGTTTAAAAGATTTTATACCCACAGCTGGTTCAGATGCAGTAATTACTAATTCTGTCAGACAGATTTTAAGTGAGGTTAGGAAAGGGGGCGATGATGCAATCTTAGCCAAGACTCTTGAATTTGACGGGGCATCTTTGACTGCAGAGGAAATGAGAGTTAGTACTAAAGTATTACGGAATTCCCTATCTGAGCTATCTACACAAGAGCGTGTAGCTTTAGAAGATTCGATTTCCAATGTTACTCTGTTTCATGAACAAAGTGGTTTACAAAATTGGACAAAGCCAAACCACCATGGTGGTATCGTCGGTGAGAGATATTACCCTATAAATCGAGTAGGAATTTATATACCAGGAGGTCAAGTGCCATTGGTTTCAACGGTAGTGATGTCGGTAACCTTGGCCAAAGTTGCTGGAGTTCCTGAAATTGCCGTGGTTACTCCTCCAAACGAATTAGGAAATATTTCTGTTCAGCTATTGGCAGCACTGCAACTTTTGGGGGTTGAAGAAATTTACAAAATCGGAGGGGCTCAAGCTGTTGGAGCTCTGGCATATGGTTCACAAACAATTTCTCAAGTAGACAAGATTTTTGGACCCGGAAACGCTTATGTTAATGAAGCTAAGAGACAAGTTTTTGGAGAAGTGGGAATTGATTTATTACCAGGTCCTAGCGAGATTATGGTTATTGCTGATAAGACCGCTTCCCCTCAATGGATAGCCGCTGCTTTATTAGCTCAAGCAGAACATGGTTCGGGAAAGGAAAAGATCTATTTTCTTTTTCAAGATAAAGACATTTTTCCAAAAGTTTTGCAAGAAATTGATATTCAACTCAACCATTTGTCGCACGCACCATCTATTCGTAATGTTTTGGAAAGAGGTTTCTTTGCCGTTTGTTTACCAAAGAGGGACAGGTTGGTCGAAGTTGCAAACTTCATTGCTCCTGAGCATCTTGAATTGCAGGTCTGTTCCAATGACTGTGAGTTCTTTCTTTCTAAAATTACTACAGCAGGAGCGTTTTTAGTAGGCCACGAAACGGCCACTTCTGTAGGAGATTTTGCTGCTGGGCCTAGCCATGTTTTACCCACTGGGCGTTCTTCACGATTCTCCTCAGGTTTGCGGCTCCAAGACTTTCTTCGCCGTAGCAGCGTGATTCGTTATGACTCAGAATCTTGTCACAAAGCCGCTCCTGTGATCGAACAATTTGCATCTATGGAAAAACTAGATGGCCATGGTAAAGCACATAAGTTGAGACTATCTGATAAACCAGTTGTTTCCCAATGAGCAAAAGTAGCTTGCGAGTTAGCAAGAGGTTGGAAGCACACATTGCTTATTTGCCAGGCGAACAGCCCGAAGAGACTAGTTCTGTCATTAAGCTAAACACCAATGAAAACCCCTACCCTCCTAGTCCTGCCGTTCAGACAAGTGTTGGCCAAGAAGTTGCCCTTTTGAACTTATACCCAAATCCGAAATCTTCTGATTTACGAAAGATTTTGGCCGAATTACATAGCTTAGACCCAAGTCAGATTATTTTGGGTAACGGTTCGGATGATCTGTTAAATTTATGTGTTCGTTGTTACTCGGATGACGAGCTCAAGGTGGCTATGATGTACCCAAGCTATTCTCTTTATGAGGTTTTATCTGGGGTTCAGGGAAGCAAAATGACTCGGGTCCCATTTTTAGATGACGAATTTTCGTTGAATTTGGATGCGATTGCATCAAGTGAGGCCAACTTATTTTTTTTAACCAGTCCTCATGCTCCTAGTGGGCGGGTTTATGCTCTCGAAGATCTAAGAAAAGTGGCACAAGCAGTTTCAGGACTTTTGGTTATTGATGAAGCTTATGTTGATTTTGCACCCGAAAGTGCCCTTCCCTTAGTTCACGAATTTGAACACATCTTGATCACTCGCACTCTTTCCAAGTCATATTCATTGGCTGGTATGCGAGTTGGTTATGCTATGGGTCATCCAAAAGTCATTAAACAAATGGATCAAGTTCGTGAAGTTTATAACTTGGATAGACTAGCACAAGTTGGAGCTAAAGCAGCGATACTTGATCAAGAGTATTTTAGAAGTTGTTTAGCAAAGGTAATTGAACAAAGAAATTGGCTAGCCAATGCTTTTAATGAACTCGGGTGGTCATTTGTTTCATCGGGAACAAATTTCATTTTTGTTAAACCTTTAAGCCCAGATGGGTGTGCCTCTCCTGAAATAACCGTCTCTCTCTTTGAACATCTTGCCGCAGATAAAATATTGGTTCGTTATTTTTCAAAACATCCTCAAACAAATTGCTTTTTGAGAATCAGTATTGGCAAGCCAGTGGAGATGGCTATGCTAATGAAATCAATAAAAGCATGGACGCAAAAGGCATAGCAAAGATACAAAGAAAAACCAGTGAGACCCAAATATCTCTGGAGTTATCCATAAATGGGAGTGGAGAAAATGAGATTTCTACTGGTATACCTTTCCTTGATCACATGCTTGAGTTATTTTCAAGACATGGATTTTTTGATCTAAATATCGAGGCAAAAGGAGATCTTGAAATCGATTATCACCATCTGGTTGAAGACTTGGGAATTGCTTTAGGTCAGGCTTTTTCTAAAGCGTTGGGGGATAAATCTGGGATAAAACGATATGGTTATTTCGTTGCTCCTATGGATGAAACCTTAGTCACTACTGCTGTAGATCTTTCCAATCGCCCTTACCTTTTTTGGCAGGTGTCTGTAGAAAGTGCGTTGGTTAGAGATTTCAATATCCAGTTATTCAAAGAGTTTTTCCAATCTTTTGCCAACGAAGTTGCCTGCAACCTTCACATTCGCTTGGAGCATGGTGAAGAACCTCACCATGTGGCTGAAGGAATTTTTAAATCGCTTGCCAAGTGTATGGACATGGCAACGACCTCAGAGCCCCGCTTGCAAGGCAAAGTCCCGTCTACCAAGGGGACTTTATCTGCCTGAGGGGTTTTTTTAATTTATGAAAACCCGCAAAATAGCGGTGATTGACTACGGAACAGGTAATTTAAGAAGCGTAGTTAAAGCCTTCGAGCTTTTAGAGGCTAAAGTTTCATTGGTTACCAAGCCCAACGAAATTGAGGATGTGGATGCAGTTGTCTTTCCGGGGCAAGGAAGCTTTGATCAATGTATGTCTTCCCTTGAGCATTCAGGACTTCGTCAAAGCCTGAAATCTTGGATTTTGGAAGACCGTCCTTTTTTTGGAATCTGTCTTGGTTTACAGGTACTATTTGAAAGTTCTGAAGAAGGAAACCTTCCTGGGCTAGGATTATTTGAAGGTAGAGCAATGCGATTTTGTTTAGATGCCAACTACAAAATCCCGCACATGGGATGGAATCAAGTGGAATGGAATTTATCCTCAGATCATTGGTTACAACAAGGTCTTGAAGATACAGATCAATTTTATTTTGTTCATAGTTATCGAGTGGAAACCAATGATTCTCGAGTACATTGCCTAACCACAGATTACGGTGGACGCTTTACAAGCGGAATTATTTCTTCAAATTGTCTAGCTACTCAATTTCATCCTGAAAAAAGTCAGGCCAAAGGAATCCAACTTTACCGAAACTTTCTTGAAAATATCAAGTAGAAGTGGCACAAGTGTAGTTTACTCCCATTTACCCTTCCCCTTATCATGTCTGACAAAGCTACCCTTTCCTTAGGTGACACCACCTATTCTTTAAATGTTTTTACCGGTACGGAAAACGAACAAGCCTTAGATGTTAGACAGTTACGCAAAGACAGCGGCTTAATTACTTTTGATGATGGTTATGGTAACACTGGTTCATGCGAGAGCTCGGTTACTTATATTGATGGTGACAAAGGTATTCTTAGGTATAGGGGTTACGACATCGCCGAATTGGCGAAGAAGTCCAATTTTCTTGAGGTTTGCCTTCTTTTGTTAAATGGAGAATTGCCCTCTAAAGATGAGCTAACTTCATTCGAGCAAAAAGTAGCTACTTTTCAAAACCTTCCACCAGAGGTTTTACAATCTGTTCAATCTATGCCTACCGGACTCCACCCTATGGGATCTCTGGGCTCAGGGCTACAGGCACTTGGAGGTGCTTGTCCGCACCTCTGCACCAACGATCGTGCAAAAGATTTAGAAAATTTTGATGATGCTGCTGCTTTAATTATTGCATCGCTTCCTGCTTTGGCGGCAGCTAACCATAGAAAAATAAAAGGAGAAGACCACAGGCAAGCTCTTACCTCAGGGAACTACTGCGAAAATTTCCTTTCAATGATGTTTTCCCAGGAAGGTGATTCTCCAATCAATCCGTCCTTGAGTAAGGCATTAGATTTAATTTTCCTACTGCATGCTGATCACGAACAAAACTGTTCCACATCTACTTGTCGGATGATTGCATCGGGAGGAGCAAACCCATTTGCATCTCTTGCGGGAGCCGTTTCTGCCTTATGGGGACCTTTGCATGGGGGGGCTAATATGGCAGTCATTAACATGCTCAATGACATCCATCAATCTGGAGATGATGGAAGTAAATTTATTCAGTCAGCAAAAGAAGGTAAGTCTCGCTTAATGGGATTTGGCCATCGAGTATATCGTAACTATGATCCGCGAGCTAAAATTTTAAAGTCAGCCTGCGATCAGGCCCTAGAGGCTTTAGGGGTTTCTAGTCCTATTCTGGATATTGCACGGCGTTTAGAAGAGGTGGCCTTGCAAGACCCTTACTTCATTGATCGCAAACTTTATCCAAATGTAGATTTTTATAGCGGTATTATTTTACAGGCGATGGGATTTCCCACAAATACCTTTACCGTGCTCTTTGCCATTGGGCGTGCACCAGGGTGGTTGGCACATTGGAAAGAAATTGCTCAGACTGGAAAAAAAATTCATCGCCCCCGTCAGATCTATCAAGGCTCTAATCTTAGGGAGTATAAAACAATCGAAGATCGCTAATCGTTTTTATTTTAGAGTTAGGGTCGAATTTTTTTCTTAAGAATTTTGTCGGCTTGATTGAATGATCGCTTCTTCTAGGTTAAGCCCCGTCATTCTCTTAATCCCTTTAGTAAGGAGCCAAAAAGCATAAGCAGTTGCAACCATGCAGGGAAGGCTAATGACTGGAAAGCTCCAAGTCATCATAGTCCCAATTTCATCATTAAATGCATTCTTATCAGAAAAGGGTTCGGTCACCACAATTAAGCGTGCCAGCAAATAATTCACGACTGTACTAAAAACAAATGTGCCTGCAAGTAGCCATGTACATATTACCAACAGTCTATTAAAAGATTTTTTGGTTCCTTGTGCCTCAAGTAACTTTTCAATCTTATCGACTTGAAAAAAGTCGGGATTGTAGAGAAATATTTTGACGAGTGGTTTTTTTGTTTTAAGCGTGAAGAGAGTTAGAATGGCAAGTGCCCCAGGTAAGGCCGCTTCTTTTATTGCAAACATATGAACCGTACCGCCTGGTATTAGCCCGATTCCACCAGTCAGTAATGCACTTATTGCACCAAGGATACTCATGAAATTGTACTTTTTACGATTACTGAAATCATAGATTCCATATGAGACCGGAAAGAAAACAGCCAATGCAAGAAGGCAGGAAGAAACCTCCGTTGATTCAGGAGAGAGTGACATCCATGCACCTAAAATTTCACCAAACCAATCATCCCCTTTTCTTAAGATCAGTATAGGTAGTCCCAAGTTAAAGATTAAGTTAACAAATAGGTTTTCCCTTTGCTCAGTTTTCATGCATTGATTGCTTTTATTGATGGCCTAAATAAAGAACTTAAGAAAATACTATATGTCGTTAACATTCTCAAATCAATATGCCACCACTTAAATGCTTAATTTCAGCAGGACCTACTCGTGAGTGGATTGATCCCGTACGGTTTATATCCAATCCATCATCCGGAAAAATGGGTTACGCTTTAGCAAAAGAAGCACGAGATATGGGATTTGAGGTATGCTTGGTTAGTGGACCAGTTGAATTACCCAAGCCCATAGGGATTGAAGTGATCGATGTGGAGAGTGCCTTAGATATGAAGAGGGCAATAGCTGAAAAATTTAGTTTTTACGATTGGGTTATTATGGCCGCAGCTGTATGCGATCATCGCTCGAAAAGTAGCAGCAAAATTAAATTACCCAAAGAACACTTTCCTGAAAATCTTTCAATGACTAGAAACCCAGATATTCTTAGAGACCTTGGAAAAAAGAAGAGTAAAAGTCAGTTATTGGTTGGATTTGCAGCTGAAACACACATGGTTTTGGAATCGGCACGAAAGAAATTAAAACAAAAAAACCTGGACTGGATTGTGGCAAATGATGTTTCTAAAACAAACCAAGGTTTCTCTTCAGACCAAAACGCAGTAACATTAATTAGTTCGAATGGGCTAGAAAAACAAATTTACCTTGCCGACAAATCCATAGTTGCAAAGGAAATACTTCATGCAATTCATTTATCATGGCTAGAAAAAGCCCACTAGATAAAGTTCTTGGTAAACTTGAGGACCTGGATGAGGCTAACCTCAGTAACTTGGTTCAACGACTTGCTCGCGAGCGCAAGCTGCTAGAAACAGTTTTTGATGTCATTCGTGATGGAATCCTCGTTCTGGACGGCTCGGGTGTTATTACCTATTCAAATCAACAAGGTAGGAGTTTAATCGGTCTAAAAAGCGAGCTTGGAGATAAAGTTTCATTACTCAAGGCAGCTCCTGATTTGGCTAGGTCATTAGGTTTGGACCGTGTGGCTAATGACTCAAGGCCTGAGGTGGTGGTGCGAGAAACGATGATTCATTATCCAGAAAAGAGACACCTTAGAATTTATGCGGTACCGATCGCGGGTACTCAAGTCGATGAAATTTCTAAAAAAGATGCGGGGATGACTGTTGTATTAACAGATGTAACTGAGGAAAAAGTTAGCGTAGAAGAGAAAATTGAAAGTGAAAGGGTCACAAGCATCATGGATTTAGCCGCTGGAGTTGCACATGAATTGGGAAACCCTTTAAATTCTATCAATATTCATATGCAAGTTTTACAAAGAGCTTTAAATAAAGATTTTTCTAATGATAAAGCGAAGTCAAAAGCAGCTAAATCGCTTCAGTCATGTATTAATGAAGTCAATCGGCTGGATTCCATTATTGTACACTTCCTGAATGCTATAAAGCCAACTGTTCCTGAATTTCAGGAACTAAATTTATTATCTGTTATCGAAGAAATCTTGCATATAAAAGAGAAGGAATTAAGCGTCAAAAAAATTAATATTCGCCTAGATACGGATAACAAAGAGCCTTTGATAGACGGTGACTTAGATCAAATTAAGCAAGTTTTTTTTAATGTCATTGGAAATGCAATGGATGCATTAACCAATAAATCTGACATACGAATTATTATTTCTTGGGAAAATCAATTTATTACCGTACAAATTATAGATCATGGTGATGGAATTAAAAAAGAAAACATTTCAAAAGTATTTGAACCCTATTTCACAACTAAAAAGAAGGGGAATGGAATTGGTATGATGATTGTTCATCGTATTATGAGAAATCATGGGGGAGAAGTTGGCATTGATAGTAAGCGTGGCTCTGGAACTATTGTTACCCTTAAATTCCCCCGCAAAGGTGCAAGACAACGCTACTTAGAATAAATTCAATCTGTATGAAGCCCAATTTATTAATAGTTGATGATGAACCGCATACCCGTGAAGGTTTAGAATTAGCTTTAGAAGAAGATTTTGAAGTTTTTTCAGCAAGTTCTGCAAAGGAGGCTGAAATGGCTCTTCAAGAAGAAGAATTTCATGTAGTTTTAACCGACTTACGAATGCCGGGGCACTCAGGAATGAGTGTTATAGACCATGCAATTCGTTCTCCTTCCAATCCGTTGTGTATTATGATGACTGCTTATGGTGAAGTAGAAGTTGCTGTAGAGGCTATGAAGAGAGGTGCTTATGACTTTCTTCCTAAACCGGTAAACCTCGAACAGCTAGAACTTTTAATCAAGCGAGGCCTTAATGATAGAAAACCTAAGAAGGAAAAACCCAATCAATCTCTAATTTCAAGATACAAACCTCAAGGGATCATGGGTAAATCCAAAACTCTAGAGGGTGTTCTTGAAAAGGTGCGTCTTGTGGGTCCATCCAAAACGACAGTATTATTAGCCGGGGAAACCGGGACAGGAAAAGAATTATTTGCTCAAGCGATCCATCAAAACAGTGAATGTGCCCAGGGTCCATTTGTTCCTGTTCATTGTGCAGCATTACCTACGAATTTACTAGAGAGCGAACTCTTTGGTCATGAAAAAGGAGCTTTTACAGGTGCAGCCGAACGTCGGGTTGGTCGATTTGAGTCTGCAAATGGCGGAACCCTCTTCTTAGATGAAATTGGTGAAATTGATCTTTCGACACAGGTTAAATTGCTAAGATTCTTAGAGACAAAAACAATTGAACGCCTGGGTAGTTCCAAACCTTTAGAGCTCGATGTCAGGTTGGTCTGTGCAACCAATCGAAACCTTTTAGAAATGAGTCAAAATGGTGATTTTCGCGACGATTTGTATTACCGTTTAAATGTTGTCACGATTGAGCTACCCCCTCTGCGCAATCGTGGAGAAGATCTTATAATTCTCTTAAATCACTTTATTTCTTCCTACTCTAAAGAAAATAGATTCAAACCACCACAGTTATCAGATGATGCCTTGACCGTTTTAAAAAATTACATATGGCCTGGAAATGTTCGTGAGCTTAGGAATTTTTGCGAAAATCTAGTTGTTTTACATAGAGGAAAGTTAGTATCAACATATGACTTAGACCCTAGGTTTGCCCAGCTACCACCTAGCCAAGGTTCAAAAATAGACAAAGACAGTGCTTTGTTGTCTGTGGAAGAAAGTGAAAAACGTCTTTTGAGGAATGCTCTTCTTGAATCGAAGGGTAATCGGACAAAAGCAGCTCAAATTATGGGGATTAGCCGTCGAACTTTGCATAGAAAATTAGATCGTTGGCCTGAGGTAGACACTAAATAATAGCGTAGCTATATTTTGGGTAATTGGCTGCTCGGGCTGGATTCGAACCAGCGACCAAGTGATTAACAGTCACCTGCTCTGCCACTGAGCTACCGAGCATCAAACTTTTAAAATAACATGATGAAGAAAACTGTCAATCCTCAGCATTTTTGAACTTATGTTTATAACCAAAAAGGCAGCCACCTTTGCCCAGAGTGGCTGCCATAGTTAGAGTCACCTGACTCGCCCGAGTTTTGGAGTTGATTCTAAACAAACAAATACAGATTAAATTATATTAGAACTTACTTGTTATGGAGAGCATTGCGTTGATAGGTGCTCCGACTGATGCTTGGTGGTCTCCATGAGCATGGGGAAAATAAAGCTCGTCAGTAAGGTTTTCAATATTCAGCTGAATGCTAGTATTTTCAGAAAGTGCATAGGATGCACCTGCGTCTACACGGGTGTATTCTGGAAGCTTTTGCGTGCCACCTTCCTTAATATAACTTTCACCTTGGTTAATGATACCAAGATTCAACGCCAGGCGATCTGACACAGTGAAGTTATTCCAAATGGAGAACGCATTTTCCGGTGTTTCTTTTAGACGATCACCATCTGATGCATGTGCATCAAGAATTGTGTAGCCTGCACTGATAAACCAACTCGAAGTTAAATTTCCACTCAACTGAAATTCAAAACCACTAATTTCAGAAGTACTCATGGTGGTGGTCAATGCACTTACATAAGTTGGTGCATTCTTCTCTACTTCAAAATAAGCTGCTGAAAAGGATAAGCCTACTGGTAAATCGTATCTTAACCCGAACTCTGTGTTTTCAAAAGTGTCAGGGTCTGTCTTATCTGCATTGCTATTTAGTTTGGCGTATTGGTCTTTTGCTTTCGGAGTAAAAGTTTCACTATAACTCGCATACACAGAGATTGCATCTGTGACATCAAAGATGAGACCTACTTTTGGAGAGATGGTATCATCGGAGTCAGAGACTGGTCCACCCCCAGAAACATCAACATCCATTTTATCAAATCTTGCTCCAAGTATTAAATCAAGAGAATCGGTCAACGCGATCTCGTCGTTAATATAAAATGATAATACGTTAACATCGGCAAATGTATCATCTGCTTGATCGGCTCTATAATTATTTACAGTTGTGTTGTTGCTAGCATTGACACCTACACCCCTCTTTAAATTAATTGGCCTATTAATACTGAAGACATCTTTGTCTGAATTATTGTTGTCTGACCAAGCTGCATTGAAACGATCATTGTCGTTGCTAACATCAAGGTATTCTAAACCAGCAATCCAATTGTGAACAAAACTGCCAGTCTCTAATTCTCCAATGAGTTCATATTGAAATGTTGATGTTTTCCTTTTAGTAGTATCAACATATCCATCTAAAGTTACCGTATTTGCCGCTGCATCGTAAGCAGATGCGTAGAAATTTTGGTATAGTTTGTCGTGATCGCTGTAAGCAGCAGTAAAACGTCCCTTTAATGATTCGCTAAGCTTGTGCTCATAAATGGCTTTTAATATGTGAGCTTCATGAGTTGAGTAGTTTTCAGTAGGGTCACCAAAAACGATATCTTTTAGAGACTTCACTGGGTAACCATCGGCTCCAGTTGGAATACCTCGGTCGATAAAACGCTCTTGGTTTAGGTATTCATAGGAGAGATCGACAATGGAACCGTTACCAAAATCATATTTTAGTGTTGGGTTGGCACCAAATGAATTACCATAGTAAAAGTCACGATGGTTAGCCAGATCTTCGCCGAACATATTGAGTCGAAAAGCTGTATTTTCATCAATCTGAACATTGCGGTCTAATTGGATACCAAATTCACCAAAACTATCTACGCTTCCAGATATTTCGGTAAAATCCTCACCAATTAAACCTTCTTTGGTGACGCGATTAATCATTCCATATGCACCACCAAAGCCTGAGGTAAGTGCATCGGGTCCGCGGAGGACTTCAACACTTTCAACATTATAAAGCGGGCGATAGTACTGTACATCATCACGAATACCATCTCTATATAAATCCTGAGTTGTTCTGACCCCACGGATCACAGGAGCGTCGCGATGTCCTTCACCTTGCGAGTTAATAACTCCAGGAGTATAGTCAATGACATCACCGATGCTTTTTAAACCTTGTGCTTTAATTTGCTCGGCTGACATTACAGATATACTCCTTGGAATATCTTTAAGTTCCAAGGATGACTTTAAACCCGGAGATAATTTTTGTAATTCTTCTTTGGTGCCAACAACTCCGAGTGGTTCAAGTTCGCCGGATGCTTGTTCATCTGCGTATGCATTTATATGGAATGATGAGAGAGCAACGGCAACCATCGCCCTTGCCCATCTCTGCGACTTTAGTTTGTTCATAGGTAGGTCATTTTGTTGATACTGAGACTCAATCTCAGTTGATACTGAGACTCAATCTCAATAAAGGTGGGTTGTCAACTCACAAAATATTAATTATTAATCTATTAAAAATTTAGCTAAGATTAATGGTATCAAAGATGTTTGGATGATAAATTTTCCAGTTTAGAACGATACAAATGGTTTGTTGATTTGTTTAATATCGAGAAAGCAAAATGCCCGAAAAAGGATCAGCACGAGTATCCTAGAATGGTGATAAT
The DNA here is from genome assembly GCA_028045305.1 of Opitutales bacterium. Taxonomy (GTDB): domain Bacteria; phylum Verrucomicrobiota; class Verrucomicrobiia; order Opitutales; family Seribacteraceae; genus Chordibacter. The sequence goes on from JAOFTV010000001.1 coordinate 32,001, forward strand.
GACACCAAAGACCCTTGAGTTTCTTTCTGCTCCCGTAACTGCTCTACCGAGGCAAAACAACCATGTTGACAGGATTGTGCTAAGGGTCACTATTTAAGGGGTATTTGCTCCTGTAGTTCAATGGATAGAACATTGGTCTCCGGAACCGAAGATCTGGGTTCGACTCCCAGCGGGAGCGCCAGTCTCAATCAGCGTTGTAGCCTGTTGTCTTTAAAAGCGAATTATTGTTAAACTAGTTACATCCCCCAGTTTAAAGGGATGCATTAAGCATAACTAAAAGAGAAGTAATTGTAATATGTTTCAATTCAAGTTTGGGTGAGTTTGTTGGATCCCCCGACAAAACTTTCTTCCAATCGAATTAATGTAGTTTTATGTAGGTGTATAATATAAGATAAAATCCATTAATAAAGCTTGATAAAATCATTAATATACTTATAAGATGTGGTGATATTTCCTTACTCCATTTTATGTAAGTGCATTTATTTTAATAATCACAACCATTTACATAAAAAATTAATACCTCTGATCATCAAAGGCCTTCAAGAAAGTCAACAAGTTCTACTGAGCCTCCTCTCCCAACTATAGTTTCTTTTTTTTGGGACATTCCCAATTTATGTTCCTTTGCGGGCTTAGCTTGTTCGGGAATAGCAATTTATGCTTCGATTCATGCTGCTTTCTATGTAGCTATGGTTGGTATGATTTGGGCAGTTGCATTCGATTGGGCGGATGGACTTATTGCCAGAGGGATGAGTGGTCGAAATGAAATGCAAGGGAAGTTTGGAGCACAGCTGGATGTTTTAATAGACATTGTCAGTTATGGGGTTACGCCTGCAATCTTAATTGCATGCTACGGTGGATTTGAAGTTGAATTTCTTACGGTTGCTTTATTTCTTCTTTTTGCGAGTGCCTTGAGGTTAAGTTATTTTAGTGTTTTTGGGCTCTCTGGTGGAAGTCACTACACAGGTTTGGCGCTCGATAATAACAATATTTTTTTAGCCTTCATCTTTATTTTCGAAGGGTGGATCGGCGAATCATTTTCAATGATTTTACTACTACTAAGTTTACTCATTGCTGTTCTTAATATTTCTCAAATCAAAACCCCAAAGCTTTCTTCCAATCCAATTAATGTATATTTACTAGGAAGTTATACCGTTTTAATTACCTGTTTTTTTTATTGGAAGCAATCCAATCAAATTTAGGTCAATTACATGGTCATTTACACAGTAGGCACATTTGATTTATTACATGTTGGGCATTTGGCCTTATTGGAGTATTGTAAAACTTTGGGGGACACAGTAGCCGTTGGAGTTGGTTCAGATAGCGTGGTAAGTTCTTACAAACCCAACCTGCCTATTATCCCGCTGGAGGAACGAATGGAAATGTTGAGGGCCTTGAAATGCGTGGATATTGTACGACCTTATTATGAATTGGAATATGTTTCAGGTTGCGAAGAATTGAAGCCAGATGTTTTTGTTATTGGAGAGGACTGGGGAAACAATACCCATAACCTTGATGTGGAGGCATACCTCTACAAAGAAGGAAAGAAACTCATCCAAGTCTGTTATAATCCCCGTACATCTTCCTCGAAGATCAAACAAAATGTGATCGATCAATCTCACCGGGGGGAAATTTTGGCTCAGGGAATTTCTTTAAATGAATGAAATTTCTGTCCATTTAGCATTTATATTTTCATATTTCTAGTTTCCATTCGTTTTGGATAAATTTAGATTAAAAGTAAGAAAAAAGAGTTAGTTTATTTTTGTGGAAAGTAGATAGATGTGGGAGAAAAGCAATCATACCCATGGTTCTGGATGGGTTATGCAAGTGCTTTAGGACTGAGTTCGTTCACAACCTTTGCTTGCCAAGGGTTATGGCCTTTCTTTAATTACGGCAGGTTTGCGGTAATCGATTTATTGATGCAGTTGCCATTTCCGTTTTCCAGTTTTGCTTGCAAAAGTTTTTCAGCAATTGGCTTTTCTAATATCCATCCCAAAGCCTCTAAAGCATCGAGTCTTTGCTTTCAATGTTGTTTATTTCGGTAACGAGTCGGTCTTGATCTTCCATCCTAAATACAAGTGCTTTGGAAGTTAAAGTAAGAATATTTTCAAAGATTGCTGCCAACTTTTTAGTTTATGCACCTGATATTGGAACCTGTGAAGCAAGAGGAGAAATTTGGACTGCTGGAGCACCTCGACCAGTTCGCTAAGACATTATTTAACTCGTGGACTCTGAGATAGCCAGGCCGTAGAAATTAAAAATAATTTTATCGATTTGCTAAAACTGCCTAAATTTATTTTCTGAAAAGGGTATGATAACAGTTAATGATAACTTGCTAAGAAAGTTGGAAAAACACCCAGTTTTTGAATCTTTAAGAAACCTCCAAGATTTGAGAGTTTTCATGGAGCACCACGTTTTTGCTGTTTGGGATTTTATGTCTTTGCTGAAATCACTTCAGGAAAAAATTGCTCCACATGGGTCCCCGTGGTTACCTAGTCCTAACCCTCAGGTGGTTCGTTTAGTGAATGAGATTGTATTGGAAGAGGAATCGGATGTAGCGAGCCCTAAAAATTCTCAGGATTTTGCAAGTCATTTCGAAATTTATTTAAAGTCGATGAAAGAAGTAGCAGCATCTAGTCGACAGATAGATGCTTTTTTGGATTTGGTCAGAGCAGAGGGGATTACAACTGCCCTTGAAGGTGATCAAATTCCTAAATCTATGAAAAAGTTTATGGCGTCAACTTTTCGTGTCATTGAATCCGGGAAACCTCACGAAATAGCGGCATCTTTTGCTTACGGTCGGGAAAATTTGGTTCCCTTAATGTTCCTTAAAATATTGGAAAGTTGCCAGGTTAGTGCCACTCAAGCACCTCTGTTTCATTATTACCTGAAGAGACATGCCCACTTAGATGGTGAACAACACGGGCCTATGGCTGAAAAACTGGTTATGGCACTGACTGATGGAGACCCCCAAAAAGAACAGGAGGCTCGTGAAGCTACTGAAAGTAGTATTATATCAAGAATCCAAATGTGGGACGAAGTTTTACTTGAGATGCCTAAAAACCCAATTGTAGCTTAAGCTAATTCTACCTCGATAGTGAACTCTTCTCGTGCTCCAGGGGAGACATATTGTACCGTTTTATTTTCGGGAGCGTTGGGAGGAGACATCCATGGTTCTAAACAAAAGTATGGAGCACCTGGCTTCGTCCAGGAGACATAAGATAATCGAGAGCCTTTGCCACTCCAGCTAGCCTCGTTTATGCGAATGGGCTCTTCACCATTCAGGAGTGAAATCTCCGCTTCTGAGGACTCCAATTGGTAGTGAATGCGGTTAATTATGTTTTCGTCGCTTAAAGGTAACGGGTAGTCACTTTTGGAATTATCCACCAAATTTCCATCAGGTTGATACTGGTATGATTTTTTGGATGCTATATTTAATAAATGGTTTTCCAAGTCCAAGTCTTTGCGCCATGGGACCTGAAAGTATGGATGTAATCCAGCTGACCAGGGGATCGGATCCCTACCCTCGTTTTCCAAGACTAAACTAATTTGGACGGAAAGTTCGAGAAAGTGATAAATTACGGTGAAGGTAAAATCGTAAGGGTAGAAATTTTTCCATGCTTCTTCATGGACCATTTCGACTTCAAAGCCTGCTTGGTCCATGGAACGAACTCGAAAAGAAGCATTTTGAGCAAATCCATGTTGGGGCATTTGATGAACATTTCCATCCTGAGCACGCCATTTCCCCTTTTCTCCTTGATGCGAGCAAGTACCACAAAAAGGGAATAAGATTGGAATACCCCCGTGAACAGACGCCAAATTTTGATTATCGGCTTCTTCTGGCCAGAAAATTACGTCCCGAACTGAACCGTCTCCCATGTTGACATGCCAGTTTAGTAAACGAGCCCCTTTTTCGGGCAATACGAGAAAGGTAGATGGGCCAACATCCCACCGCCTAATGTCCATGTTTTGATAATTGATCGTTTCCAAGATTATTATTGAATTGAACTTTCTTTCCTGTTTGCGCAATGCAATTCAAACCGCAGAATGGATTCTGTTCCCTATGATAAAATTTCTATCCAGTATTTTACTCTTCTTAACGGGTATGCTTTCTTACACATCCATAGCGGAGGAAAATATATCTGTTGATAAAACGGACTCGAATTTCACAACCGAGGGAGTTGGTCAAAAATCTGCTTTTGTAATTCCAGTTAAAGACCAAATTGGACCACCGATCTTAAATATTTTGAGACGCGGTATGAAACAGGCAATCGAAAGTGAGGTCGATTTAATCATTATTGATATGGATACGCCAGGTGGGGAATTAGGCGTAACCCTTGAGATCATGCAAGAAATATTGGATTCGGTCGATTCTTGGGATGGAAAAGTACTTACATACGTCAACAGGGAAGCGATTTCTGCGGGGGCTTACATTGCTATCGCAACTCAAGAAATCGCTTTTGCCCCCTTTTCACAAATTGGAGCAGCAGAAGCTGTTAGTGGGGGCGGTGGTCAAATCGATCCATCGATGAAAAGAAAGATTAATTCCTACCTTAAGGCCAAAATTCGTAATTTTGCAGGACCATACAAATATCGTTCTTTAGTTATGGCAGCCATGATGGATGCCAATGTTAGTTTGATTATCGAAGGAGAAACCTTAAAGGCAGCGGATGGAACCCAAATCAAAAATCCCGGAGAACTCCTTACACTTACTGGTGAAGAGGCAATAAAGACTTATGGCGACCCACCTCAGTCCCTTTTGGGGATTGGAGTATTTGAGGACTTAGAAGACCTTTTGGATCAAAGGTGGGGCAAGGAAAACTATCAAATTATTCGCATGGAAATTAATTGGGCAGAAAATGCAGGATTATGGTTAAATGGAATTGCTCCTTTGCTTTTAAGTGTTGGGTTAGTCCTGTTATTTATCGAATTTAAGACGCCCGGGTTTGGGGTTTTTGGAATATTGGGCATTGGTTTTATTCTTATCTTTTTTGGATCAAAATATGTAGCCGGTCTTGCCGGCCAAGAAGAAATCCTTTTATTTCTGGTTGGATTCTGTTTGATCTTGGTAGAGGTCTTTTTAGCACCCGGATTATTTTTTCCCGCCCTACTAGGTTTGGCTCTTATGTTTGGTTCTTTGATTTGGGCAATGGTTGATATTTGGCCGGGGCAAGAAATCGACTGGTCTTTCGCTTTATTTCGTGTGCCTTTAGTTGAATTGGCTCAATCCTTCGGGCTTGCTTTTATCTTGGGATATTTTGCGATAAAAATAATGGGAAAAACTCCCATGGGGAAGTCGATGCTTTTGGAAACCTCGGTGGGGAATCATAAATCAAATCAACCAAGTGTACACGTCGAGCCTAACAAAGTTGGAGTAACCGTATCGGAATTATATCCTGTAGGAAAGATCCAGATTGATGGGAAAACCTATGAAGCCCGTTCCGCTATTGGCAAAATTGAAAAGGGTCAACGGGTCAAAGTTATTAAGCAGACTGGCTACGAGATAGTAGTCGAAGAGATAACTTCTTAGGTATGATCAAAATATTAGCCGCTCTCTTCTTTGGTTACCTATTGGTTGCCCTGGAGGCAATTGTACCCGGAGGTGTCTTGGGACTCTTGGGTTTTGTTTGTTTGTTAGCCTCTTCCTATTTTGCTCATTTAGAATACGGAGGATGGATGATTCCACTTATCGTTTTTTTAATTGGTGGGTTTGGTGGGGTTCTTTTGGTCTTTTATCAATTTAAGTGGCTGTCCCAAAGCAAATTTGGAAAGAATATGTTTGTTCATGCAACCAGTGGAGCAGTTAAAAAAGAAAAACTTTTGCAAGAATTGGTTGGTAAAAACGGACATGCTGAAACGGATCACCACCCCGAAGGATTGGTTCGGGTTGATGATAAAACCTACGATTCCTTCTGTAGTTCAGGTTTTTTATCAAAAGGGGCAGAAGTTGAAATTATTAAAGCTGATGCCTTTCGCTTGATTGTTCGTCCGCTTTGAATTTGTCTGCTTGAGTAAAGTTTAACCCATTACCTCTAAAATTATACAATGAACGAATTAATATATTGGATTATTATCGGCCTACTTTTGATCGTGGGCTTGGTATTTTCACTTATCATCATCTCTTTCTTCAGTACCTGGCTAAAAGCATACCTAGCCCGCGCCCCTGTAAGTTTTGCAACCCTTTTGGCGATGCGTCTTCGTGGTGTCCCTGTCGGTTTGATCGTAGACGCAAGAGTTACCGCAGTTAAAGCAAATATACCTCTAGATACTGATCAGTTAGAGGCCCATTATTTAGCCGATGGAAATGTCGTGCAAACCGTGCAATCTTTAATCGCTGCATCAAAAGCAAGTATAGATCTATCCTGGGATCGTGCTTGTGCGATTGATCTGGCCACTCGTGGAACAAGTAAATCGGTTCTGGAAGCGGTTCGCACCTCAATCAATCCCAAAATTATTGATTGTAAAATTGAGGGCCGTGACACCATTGATGGTGTAGCTAAAGACGGGATACAAGTTAAAGTACGGGCTCGAGTAACGGTTAGAAGTAATTTGGATCGTTATGTAGGAAGTGCTCAGGAAGAAACGGTCATTGCCCGCGTTGGTGAAAGCATTGTTTCCACCATAGGTTCGTCCGAAAATTACAAGGTTGTCTTGGAGAATCCAAACCAGATCACTCAACAGGTGCTGAATAGAGGCCTTGATCAGGGTACGGCCTTTGAGATTCTTTCGATCGATATTGCAGATGTAGATCTGGGTGAAAATCGAGGTGCAGCTCTTCGTTCTTCTCAAGCTTCCGCTGACAAGGAGGTTGCTCAGGCTCAAGCAGAAATTCGCAGAGCTGCCGCTGTTGCCTTGGAGCAGGAAAATAAAGCCAAAGTCCAAGAAATGCAGGCCAAGTTAGTCGAAGCAGAAGCACAAATTCCGCTTGCTATGGCCGAAGCATTTCAAAAAGGCAACCTAGGGATTATGGATTATTACAGAATGCGCAACATTGAGGCGGATACAGAAATGAGAGAAAGTATCTCTAGCGATAAATAGCACCATTCTTCACCGTCTAAAAATAATTTATCTATTATGCCTGATTTGCCTATAGATACCTTATTTATTGTAGGGCTTCTCATTGCTTCGTTTGTGGGCAAAATGCTCGAAGGAAGAAAGAAAAAAGAGCGAGAAAGAAATAAAGGTACTCCTCGGGAGAGACCCTTCAATCAGGAACCGGTATCTGATTACGAGGATGCTGCTGATGAAAAAGGTCTGGGAGATTTGCTTAAAGAAGCTTTTGGGGAAACTATCGAGCCGATACCAGTGCGGACGAATGCCAAGGAAACGAGTGAGGAAACAGCCCGAGAACATGATTATAATTTAGCTGAACCTTTACCGCTGCCCTCGCAAACTTTAGAAAGAGTAACTCCTGATAAAAGTTGGGATGTTCTTGAACGAGTTGACCGAAACGAGACTCGGCAGTGGCTTAAAAATGAGGGTCTTGGCTCGTCTCAATCCTTACGCCGGTCTTTTTTGGTAAAAGTCCTGCTTGATAAACCGCCTGGATTAAAAAGATCTGGCTTCTGATTTTTACAGGAACTACCTTCCACTTTGGAAGCCTTCTTCTTTTCTTTAGCTTCAAGGCTTTTCCTTAAGCCTACTTCCATGCAAGCTTGGTTCCATTGACATGTCTGAGGGAATTTACAAGACCCTAAAATACACTGCACTGTTTTATTTTTTTGCACTAATAATCAGTAATATTCAACGAAAGTAAGCTATACAATATTTTAGAACTTAAAAAATCAATTTCTCTGTAAAGGTATTCATAATAAACATGAGAAATTTAGTCTAACCAGTTGATACCAAGTCCCTCGGATAAGATAAGAAATGATTTCCAATAATTACTTCTATAATTAAGAGATATTCTTTTACTTTCGTTTAAATGGTTCATTTCCTGGATAAGATCAATTCTTGAGATCAATCCGGCTTTAAACTTTAGATCGGAAATTTCATAGGCTTTTATAAATTCATCCACTAAATTCTCCGATATTTTAAAATCTTCTACATTTGATTGATGATTAATGGTCGCAGTTTCAATTTCTTTAACTGCCCGTAAAAGAGAAGCCTTCCACTCTAGATCAATCATCTTTAGCGAGGCCTCATCTATTCTTAACTTAGTTCTTCTCTTAGGGCTTAAGATGGGTAAGTCTATCACAGGTCCTCCAGAGAATTTCCATTGTTCGAATCCATCGGACAGGTCACCACTCATTCCAATGCCAGAAAGGTTGAGGTTTAGAGAAGGATAAAGATTTAAGCGTGAGGCATTGATTCGATGTGCTTGTGCATATACTTTTAATTGGCCAGCAAGAATATCAGGTCTACCCTGAAGCAATCTACTCGGCAGAAGAGAAGGTAAACTAGGTAAGGTTAATGATGAGAGGTTTGGGATTTCAGAGAGGTTCCCATCAAGTGGTGAACCCAGAAGCGTTCCTAGTTGTATCATACAGATATCGAGATCTTGTTTGATCCGATTATGTTCTAAAACCTGTAATTTGATTTGGGTCTCCATTTTAATCAAACTGATGTTATCGTCTAATCCTGCATTATATTTATGGAGATGCAAAATGTGTGCTTCGTGATGGTCTCTAATTTGTCTGGTTGCTATGGCCAGTTCTTCCTTTAGGAAACATGCCATAAGCCATCGTTCAGTAATGCTGTAAATCAATTTTAGTTTTGCTCCTTCGAGTATATGCTTTTCAGCCTCAATAAATTTAGCAGATTCTTTTTTACGTTCATTCCACTTGCCCCATAAGTCTACCTCCCATCCATACATAGCACTGGATTCCCATCGAGGAGTTCGGGAAGTTTGAAAATTGGTTATTTTGGACTTTTCCTTTCCTTGGTTCAATCCGATGGACCCTTTCGAAAAAGGTTTGGAACCATCAGTTCGGAAACCAGATTTTGATTTTACTAAATCGAGCTTTGCTAATTTTGCATGCCATGAAGGGTTTTCTTTAAGAGCTTTTAGAATGAGATCGTGAAGATTCCTATTCTTAATCGTGGATTGAAAGCTAACTTCCAATGACACATTTTTGTCTTCCGCACTTAGACTAAATTGATGATTATAATTTAACTTCGATTCAGGAGAATACTTTAAATCATCATTTTTATGATTTACACAACTTCCTAACAGGCAGACGCATGAAAAATATAAATAAAACCTCATGTCGGAATACAGAAATATATTTAAATATTAAAGGAGTTCAATTTGCTGAGCATTTACAAGCATCGCAGATGGGATTGATTGTGAGTCTATTGTTCCAAGTACTTTGATTTTTCTCCCTGGTTGCAACCCCTTTACTCCTTTAAGTGTACCTCTGAGTAAATTGGTATGTTCGTCTACTACTTGGATACTAATTGTAGAGGATAAAATTTTCTTTCTATCTTCACAACAAGCATCCCATGGAGTTGGGCAATGATCAGTATCTATCTCGTCACAAGTCTTAATCGAGTCATCACCTAGAATAAAACTGGCCCTTCCTGCAGTAAAAGGCTCTCTGCGTCCTCCTATAAAACCGTTTATAACAATAATTTCTCCTGAATTAGCTCTCTTTTTTGTCTCAACGACTGACAAGGAGTCTCCAAGGTTTTGATTAGTAATGAAATCGATTGGTAAGTTTGCCTTTAAAGTAAACCTTTTCTTTTTTTCATTCTCACCACTTTCCATTCCGCAATTGCAGGTTAAAAATATTGAAATTAATAGTATGATAAATTTTAAGGATGTTTTCATAATCATTTATTTAACGATGTAATTAAGAAGATCTAAGTGTTTCTGGTAAAGATTTCCGCAAGCAATTCCATGCAGGGGGTAAGCCCCCGAGTACTCCAAGGATAATTCCAGTTCCCAACCCAAGTACTAATATGGGAGAATTAAAGTCTAAAATAAATACACCTATAGAAAAAGGAAATGCGATATCTTGAAGCATTCCTAGAACAATTAAAAATGAACAAATTGATCCAATAAACCCAGTAACGCAGGATTCTTGGATCAAGCTCAAGAGTATTGCTTTTCTGGTAAATCCAATTGCTTGCATAGCTCCAAATTCCTGAATTCGTGCAGAAAATGCGGCATACATAGTATTTAGACCACCAAATAAAGCACCTATGGACAGGAGAATCGCACAAAGCCAAGCCATCCATCGTATAGGTGCGTAAAATCTCGACATTTTTGCGTAATATTGAGTTTCCTGAATCGCAACCAATTCCAAGTCTAATCTTTGTTTTGTAAACGCATCTAAATCAGGAATGAAGTCGGTACTCGCGAGGGCTACTACGACACAGGATAGTTTGTCTCTTTGCGTATAAGTCATCAGATCCTGAAGCGGTACCCAAACTTCAGCCTCCATAACTGTTCCAATCGCGTCAAAAACTCCGGAAACTTTCAATTCTTCTCCACTTAATTCCACCATTTTTCCGACTTGGAGAGCCGAATTTTCTAGACCAAGTTTGTGGTGTGCCAATCTGCCAATCATTATTTCTCCAGATTCTGGAAAGCGTCCTTTTAAAATCCGGATACCTTTGTGTACCCATAAGGCTTCATGGCGTACCCCTCTAACTAAAGCCTGAGACTTTATTCCATTATTATTGAGGATTCCGTTGAAATGAATTTCCGGAGAAATTGCAGGCTTTTCCATAGTCTGAAGGATTCCGGGAATAGAACCAGCTACAATTTGATCCAAACCACTCTGAACTTCACTTCGTTCCACACTTTCTTCACTTCCAGCACCTAGAAGGATGACATTTCTCGAGTCTCCGGTTTGGGCAAGAGTACGCTCCATAGCTTGGTTCATAGATGCAGCAAGCATGACCAGTATTACAACTAATGAACTTCCGCTAATCAATTGAACTGATTGGCCGGGTCTGCGCAGAAGGTTTCTGCAGGAGTAGATAAAAGGAATCATGCAATCAGGTTGTTTTGAGGCTTTCCTGGATGGAGGATTTGCTACCTTGCCAAGCTGGGTAAAGACCAGCAATTACTCCCATCCCAAGAGAGGCAAAAATGCCTCGAAAAACCACTTCACCAGATGGGACGAAAGCCAAAACTAATCCTTCGTTTCCTATCGAAACACCTTGGTAATTAAGAAAGCAATAGGACGCAAAAATACCCAAAAAGCCACCAAGCCCAGAAAGTAAAACACCTTCCGCAAGAATCATCCAACCAATCATCACCTTGGAATACCCCAAGGTTTTGAGAACGGCATGTTCGGATATTTTTCCTCTCACTGTGAGCAGGACCGAGTTAGCTATCAGTCCCACGACCGCACAAACACAAGCAAGACCAATCCACCTAGAAAACCGTATAAGTTCGATGAGTTCGGTCGCGGTATTGGCAAAAAAAGCCTTCTCAGGCTGGGTGGAGGTGGGCTCAGTGTCGCTTGTAAACCTTTGGTCAATAGCGTGAGATACGCTCTTTATTAAAGAGGAATCATTTACCTTTACATTGAATTGTGTAACCACACCCAAACCGATTTTCGAAGCCTGTTGAAGAAAAGGCAGGTGAACAAAGGCTACATTGTCATTTTGTGAACTATCTTTTGCCTCAACGACGCCACTGACCGAAACTGTTATTCCAGCCGCGTCAAAGAGATCACCTACATCCAATTTTCTTCTTTTGGCCAGGTTTTTTCCTATGAGAGCTCCATCATCTCTTTTCTGCCAGGTTTCCCACGAACCTTTCAACATTTTGATTTCACCATTTTTGTCTTTAAAAGTGTCACTGGGTACACCTCGGAAAACGACCACATCCAAACTGGTGCCACAATTATTAACTACGATTTGAATGGGAATAACCGATTTTACTCCTGGTAATTTGGCTATTTCGTTTTTGTAATGTTCGGGCAGCCGGCTGGTTGCCGGGCAAAATCTGTTTTCTCGATACACAACAAGCGTGGTGTCATCAGCGTTTAAAATTGTGGCTGTTTGAAGGGAACCTTGCATGGTTTCAACCGAAGCAAACAAAAACATACCGGTTGCAACACCCAGTAAAGTTAGAAAAGAGCGAGTGCGGTTTCTTAAGGCCTGTTTGCAGGATAACGAGGCTACATTCAAAAGGATAAAAAACAGTTTCATTTACTTTGCAAAAGTTTGCCTTTTTCCAACTCAAGCAACCGAGATGCTCGGGCTGCAGCTTTAGGGTCGTGAGTAACCATAACAATGGTCCTTTTTTGTGCTTCGCTTAAGGATTGCAACAGATCGAGGATTTCGTCCGCCGACCGCCGGTCTAAATCCCCTGTTGGTTCATCAGCAACAATTAATGAAGGGTCGGTTACTAGGGCCCGAGCAATGGCTACCCGTTGTTCTTGACCCCCAGAAAGTTCATTAGGCCGATGATTCATTCGATCAACCAGTCCAACTTGTTCCATTACTGCTTCAACGCGAGCTCGGCGTTCTTTCTTATTCATTGAGTGGATCAATAAGGGAAGCTCCACATTTTCATAAGCGCTGAGAACCGGAAGTAAATGGTAGAGTTGAAAAACATAGCCAATATTACGGGAACGCCAACTTGTAAGCTGATCGCGATTCATTTGGTCCAGGTGAGAATCTCCAATTCGAAGACTTCCAGAAGAAGGAGAATCCACCCCCGCAATGATATTTAGCAAAGTAGTTTTTCCACTGCCGGAGGGGCCCATCAAAGCAATAAATTCAGCAGGGAAAACTTCCATGCTTAAACCTGCAAGAGGGGTAATGGACTGTTCGCCTTTTCGGTACTTTTTGGTTATCCCCAGGGCTTCAATGTAAGAATGTTTCATTGGGTATTAGAAATTTTAACCCGGTCACCAGATTTTAGGGAGGGTGGTGGGTTGAGAATGATGAGGTCCCCAGCATTTAAACCGGAAATAACAGATATATATTCATTGATAATTTCCTTACCAAAACGAACTTTCCGTAATTCTGCACTTCTGCCATCTGCCCCAATTATCCAAAGTTCTTCTATTGATTGATTATTTTCAGGCTTCAGTGCGAGGGGTACAAAAACGCCGAGACTATTTGCAATTTTTTTACTTTTTGAGTTAACGGCGTTTGATAAAAATTTAGCTCGGCAGAGCATTTCCGGCCTAAGTCTGTCATCTGGATTTAGGATCCGAACTTTTACCTGTAGCGTATTTCTTTGTAAGTCTGCTTCACCAGAGATTTGAGATAATATCCCCTCAAGTTTTAGCTCTGGTAAAATAGAACAAAAGACTTCAACCCTTTGATTTAATGAAAGTTTGGAGGCGTCCGCAAGCGGGACATCAATTCGTGCTTGTAGTTTGTCTGCCTCAAAAATAATCAAAGCGGTGGATGAATCAGGGGCATCCATCTGTCTCATCAATCTTTTCCCAGGACTTGCTAAAAGTCTTAAAACAATTCCGTCAGTGGGAGAATGAATTAGGGTACGATTTAAGTCTAGCAGCGCTTTTTCCCAAAGAACCTTCTTGGATTCAGTTATGCTTCTTAATGAATTTAACTGGTTGGACAAGAGCGCGATTAGACCTTTAGATTCCTCCACATTGGCAACTGCCCCCCGAGTCGAAAACTTGAGGCTATCCGCTTTCTTTCTAGCTTGAAATAGATCGACTTCCGGCACAGTTCCGACTGGTAAAGAACTGAGGCGGTTAGAGTAATCAATTTGTTCGTCCCTATTGGACTTACTTTGGTTAAGTCTATTATTAGCCTTTTCTAGGGTAAATATATTTAATTCAATTTCGCTGGAAAGTTCTACTTCTCTGGCCCTGGCTTCATCTAGCTGTGCCTGAGCAAACTTAAGGGCTAAGCGAGCATCATCGTCAATCAGTGAGGCCAACTTTTGGCCTTTCTTGACAGTATCACCTTCAAGAACAAACACTTCATTGACGATCCCGTCATATAAAGAGGGCACTCTTATTGGATAAGGATCAGGCTCAATCCACCCGCTGGCTTGGAAAAGAACTTTTCTTTTATCGTTGTCCCTGTCTACAGAAATACCATGCCTTTGAGTCAGGGGGTGAAGAACTGCTTTGCTGACTTTCACAGTTTGTTCATCTAAAAAGCCACAACCAGCTACAATAAGTGGAAGCAGAAAAATTAGAAATAAACTGTAAGTTGGAAAAGGCTGCTTGAGAGTGCGAATATGTAAGCTTTCAGCTAAATTATTAAATCGGAGTTTCATTGATTGATTAGTTGAGTTTATGGAGAGTTATCCAGGCAACGGATTCACTCATTAAAAAACTCAAATCAAACCTGAATCACTTGAAATAAAATAATGGACTTTCGAGAGCTTCGATAAAAAGATTGACTGTACTTAAAAGGACAGGAAATAGGCTTTTCGGAATTAGCAAAGCAATTTTGTTTTTGGTAAAAACAGGGAGCAATTATTTGAAAATCAACTTCGTTTGAGGAAGGTGAATAATAATCAATGTCATCAAGGCAAATGTGTCCATCGTAATGGGAGGGACTCGACTCATCGCAATTTCCGCAAAATGTGAAGGAACTATTTTCACAGTCCAAACAAATGCACTTAAAGTAAGGAAATGCTAATAAGATCGCGATCCATGCAATTGCCATCTTCATGTAGCTCTACTTATTTTAATTTTGGAATTAGTCAAGAACTCATGCCCGTTCCTGAATACCTCCTTAAGAACTTTGATTAATAGATAAGGGGGTATCGGTTCTTCATACAACAAGCTTGCCACCCCGTTGATTTTCGTTCATTTTTGATCTTTTGTTTAAATCCCCGACCATTCAATTATGTCGAACATAACCGAAACTATTCTTAAGGTTGATACTCGTGAAAATCACGGCACCAGCCTTTCCAATAAATTAAGATCACAAGGCAAGATTCCTGCTGTATTTTACGGCAAAGATACTCTCAGGCACTACTCCGTCGATGATAGCAGTTTTCGTGCACTCATGAGGTCTACCGGAGGAGCCCTTTCGCTCATAGAATTAGAGGAAAATTCAGGAAATAAAGAGCTCGCTCTTCTCAAGGATATGCAGATTGACTCGGTAAAAGACAATATTTTACACCTCGATTTTGTTCAGGTCACCCGGGGGCAAACCCTTGAAACAAAGATTCCACTTGAGTTGATTGGAGAGTCGATCGGAGTTAAGACAATGGGCGGAATTTTGGAATTTCATCAAAGTGAAATTCTAGTTCGTTGTCGACCGAGCCAACTCCCCAAGGGCCTTCAATTGGATATCAGCGAACTTGATTTAGGCGGCAGTTTACAGATTAAAGACCTTCCGACCATCGAGGGTGTGGAGTATGTTGCGGACCCTGAAGCTAATGTAGTGACTTGTGTTAGCAGTGCTAGCGGTCGAGCTGGAGCGGATGATGAAACTGATGAAGAAACCATACCAGATGGTGATGATGCAGAATCATCTGAAGCAGATCCTAGCCCTGAAGATTCCGAATAACCATGATCCTGCAATTTGGTGAATTTAATAATTCTAGGTCTCGGTAATCCTGGTACTAGTTACGAATACTCGCGGCACAACGTTGGACATTTGTTTGTTAATCGCTTGGCTGAATTCCATAAATCTTCCTTTCATGCCAATCAATTCTTCGAAGTTTGTAGTTTCCCCTTTGAGGACGGAAAGTTAACATTACTCAAGTCAGTTAATTACATGAATAAAAACGGATTTGGACTCAAAGGCTTCCTTGGCAATATCAAAGGCACTAAACACGAACTTGTTATTGTGCATGATGAATTGGATTTACCTCTTGGAAGGGCCAAGTTTTCTCTTGGTAAGTCTGCAGCTGGACACAACGGAGTGTCAAGCGTGCTTGAACAACTAGACTTTTCTCCTCCCCGCCTTCGTGTGGGCATTGAGGCGACTAGACCTCGCAACCTACCCCCTTCCGAATTTGTTCTTTCTCGATTCACCTGCGATGAGCAAATAACTTTAGGTTCCATGTTTCCGACCCTATTCCATTCATTAAAACTTATCGTCAACCAAGGCCTTTCATTTGCAATGAATTACACTAATTCTTACCCTTCAAATAAACCTGCCACAATATGACATCCAGAAACTACTCAGCCACCATCGTAATTGACCCAAGTGGAAGCGAAGGCACTTCGAGCGAAATGATACCAAAGTTAAGTGAAGTAATTGCTCAATCCGACGGTGAAGTAACTAAAGTACAAGAGCTTGGTCAGCATGATTTCGCCTACCCTTCCAAAAAGAAGATTTCTCGCGGAACATACCTTCAATTTGAGATTGCAGGCACTCCAGAAACCCCGGAAAAAATCAAAGAAAAACTTCGGCTAGAAAAAAAGGTTGATCGTATCTTGATCGAGTGCAGTAGTTAATAAACTCCTTATTCAATGGCTTCACTTAACAAAGTTCTTCTTATTGGAAACCTTACACGAGATCCTGAAGTCAGGATGATGTCCTCTGGTAGACCTGTTTGTAATTTCGGAATAGCATTGAACCGAAGTTACAAGGATTCTGAAGGCAATAAGCGTGAAGAGGTAACCTTTGTCGATGTTGAGTGCTTTGGTCCCAGAGCAGAAGCTGTCGGCCGATTTTTTTCCAAGGGTCGACCAATTTTTATTGAAGGTCGCCTCAAGTTGGATCAGTGGGAATCAAAAGAAGGAGAAAAACGAAGTGCTATCCGAGTGGTTCTGGACAATTTTGAGTTTGTTGATTCTGGCAAATCCGATGGCTCCTCATCCCCTAATGATTCTATATCTCAACCCACTCGAGCACCTGATGCACTCGAGTCATCTGTTTCTCCGCCTAAAGAGGACTCCCCTCCCACTGATCCCGATTTAGACGAAGATGTCCCTTTTTAACCCCCCCTTACCTTACAAATTATGGCTCATACTGAAATCTTACTCCTAGAAAAAATCGATAACCTTGGATTGGAGGGCGATGTCGTTAAAGTACGATCTGGATTTGCACGCAACTTTCTTCTTCCTAGAAAAAAAGCAGTTCCTTTAAATTTATCTAACAAGAAACGATTGGATTCTCTTATGATGGCAAGAGCTGCACGTGAATCTGATGAACTACGAAATGCTCAAGAGGTTGCAGGGAAGATTGAAGGTATCTCTTTGGCAATCGCTGTAAAAACTGGCTCTGGAGGTAAGCTTTTTGGATCAGTTACTTCTCAGCAAATTATTGACAAACTAAATGACCAAGGCTTTGTCGTAGACAAGCGTCATTTCAATAACTTCAGCGCAATAAAAAAACTTGGCCAAACTAAGGTACAACTGCAGTTACATTCAGAGGTAGGAGTAGACTTGTCCGTTGAAGTGGTTTCTGAAAACCCTATCGAAACAGAGTAGCTGACATTTCTCTTTCTTTTTGTAAAAGGAGTAGATAGTCGTGCCCTCCCTTTCAACTAAACTTCCAAGTTCAGATTTAGGTAGTCCAGAGCAGCCCCAAGTCGCAGCTTCTAATAAGATACAAGGAAAGCCATTACCAAGTAATCAAGATGCTGAGCAGGGTTTACTGGCTGCATGTATTGTTGATTCATCTGGAGAGGTTATTTCAGCTTGTATCGAAAAATCGTTAAGACCGGAAGACTTCTATTTCCTTAAGCATCAATTGCTATATGGAGCGATCCTTTCGTTACACAATAATACCATCGAGATTGATGAAATCGTTCTGATCGAAAAGTTGAGGGCAGATGGTCAACTTGATCAAGTTGGAGGAAAAGATGGAGTGACCTCACTTTCGTCAAGAATTGATACTTCAGCTCACGCTTCTTTTTGGCTAGATATAGTAAAACAAAAAGCTTTGCTGCGAAAATGTATTTATATCGGATACGACATCATTGATGGAGCAAACCAACAACCATCTGAAGTTGAAGAATTTTTGGCTAATTTGGAGCAAAGGGTTTGTTCATTGGGGGACGATCAAAATATTAGAGCATCCATTCCTTTCAGCGAGCCAATCAAGCAGGCGATGGAGCAAATTCAACGCATGCTTTCAAGGGAAGAAGTGGACGGAGTGTTATCTGGTTATTCGGATTTAGATGCTCTAACGAATGGCTTCAAGCCAGGAGAGATGATCGTTTTAGCAGCACGACCTTCTGTTGGGAAAACAAGTCTGGCGATGAATATAGTTGAAAATATCGCATTTTCTTTATCCAAAAATTCTAGTCCCAAACAGTCTTTGGTATTTAGCTTAGAAATGAGTTCGACCTCGCTAGCCATGAGGTTAATTTGCGGAAGGGCGAGGGTTAACATGAATGATTTAAGAAAGGGTTTTGTACCCAAGTCAAAAGCGGAAAGCTTACACAAAACGAGCCGAGAATTTCAGGAAGCCTCTTTGTGGGTTGATGATACCAGTGGCTTGACCATAAATCAGATTCGGGCGAAAGCCAGAAGGCTACAAATGAGAAAAAAGCTCGATTTGGTAGTTGTAGACTATCTTCAATTAATTGCAACTGACGGGCGTTTGCATTCTCGTGAGAATCAAATATCTGAGATTTCCCGCGGACTTAAAGCTATGGCCAAGGAATTGGATGTCCCCGTTTTGGTTCTTAGTCAATTAAATCGAGACTCGGAAAAAGAAAAGAGGGAGCCCCGATTGTCAGACTTGAGAGAATCAGGGGCAATCGAGCAAGATGCAGATGTAGTTATGCTACTGGGTAAGCATCGTAAGGGTGAGGATGTCCGCGAGATGGATGCTGGAGGAGAGGAAGCAAGCCAAGAAGAGGATTTTGAACCAATTGTGTTAATTTTGGCTAAACAACGCAACGGACCTACAGGAAAAATCAATCTTGCATTTCGTAGAAAATTTACTCGTTTCGAAAGTATGCAATCTGAGCACAGACTAAACTAAAGAACCTGATGAAAATCATTTCGGTCTTTTCTCTAACTTTCCTGATTTTTTCTGCAGTTTGTGCATTTGCATATTCCGATGACAAATTAATTGGATCTATCGAAATACTGATGGAAGGTCCGAAAACAGTTAGTGAATCTTTTGTCAGGCAAAATTTGCAAGTCGAGAAAGGTTCACCTTTCCTCTCGTCCTTGGTTGATAAATCCATTCGTAATTTGATGGAATCTGGAACTGTAAAAGATGTAAAAGTTTACTTGGATCCGGCTATAAAAGATGATGATTCCGTGGGACTTGTTTTTAAGGTATTCACCAAATCTCGCATTAGAGAAATTAAATTTCAGGGTAACTCTAAGCTTTCTGATAATAAACTCTCGAAAACTATTGCTTCGAAGAGGGGGCAAATGCTCGATCATTCGAAACTTAACTCTGACCTTCGTACTTTGGAAGATTTATATTTGGAAAAAGGTTACTGGAATGTACGCGTTCGAAGTGAAATCATTGATTCAGGAAATAAGAAAGGAATAACTTTACTTTTCGAGATTTTAGAAAATGAAAAAAGAACAATTTCTAAAATAAATTTTGTTGGGAATAAAAACTTAACAAACAATCACCTGCTTGAGGAAATGGAGACAGCACCTTGGCGTTTTTGGCGTTTTTGGTCCGTGAGGTCAAAATACCGACCTCGCGTGTTGGAAGACGATTTGGAAAAGCTTATGGCTCTTTATAGAAACGAGGGTTTTCTTGGAATCAGCATTGAGCAAGGTGATGTTCGAGTGATCTCTGTAGACTCTAAAAAATTACAGCTTCAAATTGAAGTAAAAGAAGGAAATCGTTCTTACTTTGGAAAATCAACGATCTTAGGAAATGCGGTTCTTTCCGTAGATGAAATCGAGGAAAATGCATTAATTTTACAAGGCAATTTTTATTCCCCGGACTTATTGTCTAAGGAAAGAAACCGCATCAAAAGAATTTACGGTGAGAAAGGATACCTTGACGCTTTTGTTAAGGTAATTCGAAAGCCTAATTTAGAGTCCAACCAAATCGACTTAACCTTTGATATAAGCGAAAACAACAAGTTTTCGGTCAACACTATCAATGTCAGAGGTAACGAAAAAACCAAGACTGTTGTTCTTTTAAGAGAATTAGCATTAGCTCCTGGTGAAACATTTGATCTTACACGGATGGCAATCGATGAGGGGCGGTTAGTAAATACGAAATTATTTGATAAAGTAAGCGTCTCTGATGAACCCATTGAGTCCATGGATCCAGAGCTTAGAAGTTCACGCCGCAATATGGTGGTTGATGTGGAGGAAGGAAGAACGGGACACCTTGGCTTTGGGGTTGGTTTCAGTACGCTTGAGAAAGCCATGATGTTTGCAGAGATTCGACAAGGGAATTTTGATATAATGCGATGGCGTTCTCCTCACCGATTACAAGGAGATGGGCAAAAGTTCCGCCTGCGTCTTAAACTAGGTTCAAGAAGCAAAGAGGCTCGTTTGGCACTTGAGGAACCGTGGTTTTTAAATCGTCGATTAGCAGCTGGTTTTGAAATCTTTCGCGAGAAGTCTGATTTTCAAAGTTCTTATTACGATGAATTGAGAGCAGGATTCGAAGTCTATTTTCGTAAAAGACTGTTTGAATTAGTCGAGGGAAGACTCTTTTACAGTTACGAAGATGTTTTGATTGACGACATCGATCAACAATCAAGAACCGTATTTATCCGTGCTGATCCTAAGTACAACAAAACCTCAAATGAAATTGAGCGCATAATATCCAAGGTTGGCTTGACCTTAAGTAGGGATACTCGAGACTCTTTGCTCTTTCCTACAAAAGGAAGCATAGTTAGCTTGCGTAAAGAGTTTGCAGGCGGAATTTTTGGGGGCGATGCCGATTATGGGCGATTTGAAATTCAAGGGGCTCGATTTTTCCAAACTTATGATGCAATGGAGCAAGTTTTAAGTGTTTCTGGAAAAGTCGGCACGTTAGGTAAGTTCGAAAACGGTAAAGATGCTGATGTTCCTTTTTTTGACAAATTTTTCTCAGGAGGACCGTATAACTTAAGAGGATGGGACTATCGAGAAGCAGGCCCCAATGATGAGGGTGAACCAATTGGCGGGAATTCATTTTCTTATGCAACCCTAGAATACACCTTTAAAGTTGCTGACCCTCTACGTTTTGCAATTTTTTACGATGGAGGCTTCTTGAGACGAAAAGACTTTAAATTTAATCCAGGCAAACGTGATGAAGGATGGCATGACAATTGGGGTTTTGGTATCCGAATAATGGTAATGGGAATGCCTTTGCGACTAGACCTAGGCTTTCCCATATCTGATCCTAGCGATAGCGGAGCTTCTACACAGTTTCACTTTTCTGGCGGTACTAGGTTTTAAAGTATTGTTGCCAACGCTCATCCACTTTTTAACAATATATTAAATATGAAAACCTCCTTTAATCTCTTTCTCTTCTCCTTTGTTATTTTAACGGTTTCTGCTTATGCCCAAAAAATTGGCGTAGTCGATGTACAAAAAGTTTTTGACGGGTATCACAAGGTTAAGGATGCAAGGGAAAGACTAGATAAGTCTAAAAAAGTAGCGATGGAAGAACTCGAAATATTCAGAGACGAACTTGAAAAAATTGTCGAGGAGTTGAGAGAGATGGAAGAAAAACTCAAAAATCCGAACATTGATACCTCCTCAATAAAGTCTAAGTATCAAGATAAAGTGAAAGTGGCCAAAGAGAAGCAAGATGACATGGTAGCTTACGACAAGCGTGCAAAAGCAACAATTGCCCAGCGCCAAAGAAACCTTTTAGTCGAGCATTTGGAGGATATACGAGAAGCAATTAAAAAGGTATCGACAGCAAAGGGCTTAGATTTGGTGCTCAATTCTTCGGAAACCCAGTTGGGAGTGTTCTATTCGTCTAGCAAAACGGATTATACTGAAGAGGTTGTCGTAACTTTAAACGCAGAAAAGTAAATATTTTTATTTGAGCTAAGCAATTTCAGTGAGTCTTAGCCTAAAAGTTGCCGAACTAATCAAGATGCTCCCCGATGCCCAGCTATCGGGACATCTTGTACTTAAGGAATTTACAGGAATTGCCAACCTTCGTGATGCCCGGTCGGGCGATCTTTCATTTTTGGGAAATGCAAAATATAAAGGACAAGTTAAAGACTCACAAGCCAGCATATTGCTATTACCAAACGATTACGAAGGAAAACCAAAAGACGAGCAATTATTTTTTAGGATAAAAGATCCCTCTTGGGCATTGGCAAAAATATGTGAATCATTGGAGAGAAAATTATCTCCCTCCGTCGCCCCAGGTATCCATGAAACTGCATTTGTAGAGGAAAGTGCACAGATTGACTCCAGTGCAACTATTGGGGCATTTACCTATGTCGGGGCTAACTCTAGTGTCGGGTCAAATTGTAAAGTTAGTACCCATTGCCATATCGGTGCAGGCACTAGCGTTGGCGAGAGTAGTATTTTGCATCCAGGCGTGAAATTACTTACTCGTTGTGTGGTTGGTAAGCGAGTTATTTTAAATGCTGGGGTTGTAGTTGGCTCTGATGGTTATGGCTTTGATCAAAGCGAAGGTATGCATCATAAAATTCCACACCTTGGGAAAGTCCTTATCGAGGACGATGTAGAAATTGGGGCCAATACTTGTCTTGATCGTGCCAGATTTGAAGAAACTAAGATTGGTAAAGGCACAAAAGTGGACAATCTAGTACAGATTGGTCATAATGTAAAAATTGGAAAAAATTGTCTGATCGTGGCTCAAGTTGGCATAAGTGGTAGTGTGGAGATGGAAGATGAAGTAATTGTTGGTGGACAAGCTGGATTTGCAGGCCATTTAACTGTTGGAAAAGGAGCCAAAATTGCTGGACAAGCCGGAATAACCAAAGATGTTGAACCGGGTGCATTTCTTAAAGGCAATCCTGCACTACCCTTTCATTTGGCTCAAAGAATTTCTGTATTGCAAAGAAAATTACCAGATCTTTTCAATAGGTTTGCCCAAGAAAAAACCAAAGATTAAAAAAAGGAATGCGTAACGGAACCAATCTTAAAATCTTTAGCGGGAACTCTAACCTTCCTTTGGCAAAAGAAATTTGTGCCTATCTTAAAATGGAAGTTGGAGATGCTCTGGTCACTTCTTTCCCCGATAGCGAAAGTTTCGTTAGATATAACGAGAATATAAGAGGAATGGATGTTTTCCTTTTGCAGTCGACGAACTCTCCAGCCAACCACAATATCATGGAACTATTGATCATGGTTGATGCCGCAAGGCGTGCATCAGCAGCGAGAATTTCTGTGGTTATTCCTTTTTTTGGATATGCTCGGCAAGACCGCAAGGATCAACCTCGTGTTCCAATCACTTCAAAGCTTATCGCCAATCTTTTAGTTGCTGCGGGAGCTAGTAGAGTGCTTACCATGGATTTGCATGCTCAGCAAATCCAAGGATTTTTTGATATTCCTGTAGATCACTTATATGCGTCCCCCGTATTTTTTGATTACATGCGGAACTTAAATACTGAAAACATGACTATATTTACTCCTGATGTTGGGGGTATGAAAATGGCAAATGCTTATGCTGAAGTTTTGGGATGTCCCTTGGGTTTCGTAGCAAAGAGAAGAACGGGAGCAAGTACGGTGGAGGCGACTAATTTAGTGGGAGATGTTGAAGGTAGAGAGGTATTGATCATAGATGACATGACCGAGACTGCCGGAACACTTACCGCAGCAGCAAAACTACTTAAGGAGCGTGGAGCCAAGCGAGTATCTGCTGTTATTAGCCATTGTGTATTAAATGATACCGGAAAAGAACGATTGCAGCAAGGTTACCTGGATGAATTGGTTACAACCAACTCCGTTAATATGGATGTTAATGGATTGCCTATCACTCAATTAAGTGTTGCCCCATTGTTAGGTGAGGCAATCCATAGAACTCATACAGATAGTAGTATTTCTAGTTTATTTGAAATAAAGGGATTCTAAACTTCAAGGGCTGGATCAAGAGAGCTAAAGACAAAAACTGTCTCTTATGTCGCTTTATTTCCTGAACCTACAAATTTATGAATATTGTTTCTAGAATATTTCGATGGTTACTTATTTTTCTTGCATGTTTAAATGCGTTGGGGCAATCAAGCGGGTTTTCTCTCAAAGTGGATGATGCAGAACTTGATCGTTTGGTAGAAAGTCCTATCCAAAGTTATTCCGCGATTCTTGGCCGATCCACCCCTGCTGTAGTAGCCGTAACCACTCAACAAGTGGTTAAAAGGTTATATCCTGGTGGAGGTAACCCAATTGAAGAGTGGCTAAGGCGCTATTATGGTCTGCCTCGAATGAATCAGCCTAGAATTGAAGAGGAAAAAGTGCCTGCGGGTATTGGATCTGGTGTCATTGTCTCTCCGCAAGGACATGTGGTTACGAATGCACATGTTATCACGGATCCACAAACTGGAGAACTAATGGAGGAGGTTGTAGTTCAGTTGAATGGGCCAATGGAGTATCCTGCAGAGATAATTGGCTATGATCACTCGACCGATATTGCTGTTTTAAAGATAAATGCGGACGAAGAACTCCCTTTTGCTACGCTCACAAATAGTGATCAGTTAAAAGTAGGAGATATCGTTTTTGCGGTAGGTAATCCTCTTGGCATCGGGATGACCGTGACGATGGGTATCGTGTCTGCTACCCGAAAATCAGAATTAGGAATTCTACGACAAGAAGGTGCATACGAAAACTTCATTCAAACAGATGCATCAATAAACCGCGGAAATTCTGGGGGTGCCCTCCTAGATGCTAAAGGAAGATTGGTTGGCATTAACACAGCGATTATTTCACAAACAGGTGCCAACATTGGAATAGGTCTGGCAATTCCCGTTAATATGGTTCGTCGGGCACTAACAGACTATTTGGAGGAAGGTAAGATTCGTCGAGGTTTCTTGGGAGTTTCTCTTGAACCAGATTCAAATGACAACTCAGCGGTTGTTGGTAGCGTGGTGCCTGGAAGCGCGGCGGAAAAAGCGGGCTTTATGCCTGATGATAAGATTATCAAAGTAGGTGAGAAACCAGTTTATTCAGTTAACCAAGCTAGGGTGGCAATTTCGCAATCTTTGCCGGGTTCCCAAATTTCTATCGAAGTAATTCGTAACGGTACTTCCCAAATGCTCTCGGTTATCTTGGACTCCATGTCAGAGGATCGTGCACCTATTCCAGGAATTGAACTATCAACCCTTACTCCTCAAAACCGAGAAAATTATAAAATACCTCTTTCTGTTCGAGGCGTCCTTGTTACTGAATCTACTGGAGAGTCTGAAACTTTTAAAAAGGGTGTTGTCCTAGTTGAAATTAATGGTTCTCAAATTCAACAAGTTGGTGATGTCGCGGAAAATCTTTATTCGGGGATTAACCGGTTTTATGTTTGGTACCGTGGCAAGTATAGATTTCTTGCATATCGAACTCCATAATATGCGTAAGATTGTAATACTTTAGCTCCCTGGTTTTGTAGCAGGTATATTTTGTAAATGTTCAGGGAGATGATCGGCTGAATAAGTTGGAAAGTTCATTTTTAATAGAGAAGTGAAAGGAACACCAAAATCGACAGATTCGACGCTACGATCAACTAAGCTTACTGCACCTAAAAAATCGCAAGGGTAATGTTTAATTATAGAGATCGCTTCTTGCACGCGCCCCCCTTTAGTAACAACATCTTCTACCAGAAGAACTCTGTCTGTGGAATTGATTAAGAAGTTTCTTCTCAATGCGAGTTTATCATCCACTTTTTCTAAAAAAATAAAGCGAGATCCAAGCTGCCTCGCCACTTCTTGACCTAGAACCAGACCGCCCATGGCAGGTGCAATTATCAAATCAACATTCTTTGATGGAATCTTTTCGATCATAAGTTCAGCAAGTCTTTGAACTTTACCTAAATGTTGGCAAACTTGAGCACATTGGAAAAAATACTCACTCCTTAGTCCTGACCTTAAAATGAAATGCCCTTTGAGCAAAGCTTGAGTGTCTTCAAAAATAGAAATAACTTCTTGGTCTGATTTATTCATAAATAAGCATTACCCAAAAACAAGGTAATCATGGAAGCAAACCAAATAGCTCTTTAATGCTAGCTTTCTTGCACCTTTCTTGATCCTTACCTCTACGGAAGCACACTACATAAATGAGATAGACAATATGATTAAGATGAATTTGCAGTTCTCGGATTAGTAATTATTGTTTTATATGATGATAAATTGGTCTAAAGAATTGTGGTTTGCTTTACTTTTCACTTCCGTTGGTTTTACGGTTTGGCCATTGATGGTCTACTATCTAGGCATCGCACTAGGTGTAGAGTTTTTCTTGATAACCCCCCTAAGAACTTGGGCCGAGAA
Source organism: Opitutales bacterium (assembly GCA_028045305.1). Classification (GTDB taxonomy): domain Bacteria; phylum Verrucomicrobiota; class Verrucomicrobiia; order Opitutales; family Seribacteraceae; genus Chordibacter. The sequence goes on from JAOFTV010000001.1 coordinate 58,177, forward strand.
GTTGGTCTATGGACCACTAGCAGAATTCAACCTGCTGTTTGGGCGTAGTTTGTTGCTTCTTTTCTTTCCTTATCTATTTTTTAATTTCTTAAGGCTGATAATCAAAAAAGCGGGTAAACTGAAGTAAGTGAATTTAGAAACGCTTAGACTAGTGCTTCCTGCAAGTTGCAGTAGTTTGCATAGGCACCTCCACGCATTATTAATTCTTGGTGTGTGCCTTTTTCCAAAATTTGACCTTTTTCTAAGAAAATAATCACATCAGCTTCTCGTATAGTACTCAACCGATGGGCAATAATGAGTGTAGTTTTATCTTTAATTAAATCATGCAATGCTTCCTGAATCTGTTTTTCGGTATCAACATCTACGCTTGATGTAGCCTCGTCAAGGATCAGGATTGGGGAGGATTTTAGCATTGCACGAGCTAGTGTGAGCCTTTGCTTTTCACCCATGCTCAATCTTATTCCTCTTTCACCAATCAAGGTATTTATTCCATCAGGTAAGTTCTTAACAAATTTCCACGCATGTGCCGACTCAAGGGCATCTTGCAATTCAACATCACTTGCTTTTTCGGATGCTAAGAGCAGGTTTTCCTTAACAGATAAGTCGAAGAGGAACGGATCCTGTGAAACTAGTCCTATATTACCTCTCAAATCTTTCAAAGGAATGTCATTCACATTCTCTCCACCAATACAAACAGAACCTTTCCCCACATCATAATATCGAAGTAATAAATTGGCGATTGTACTTTTGCCGGCACCAGTCGGTCCAACTAGCGCAGTGGTTGAGCCATGTGCTAAGGTAAAGGATAAGTTTTTGACCACGGGGCTTCTTTCAGCGTAAGAAAAGCTTACTTTGGTAAATTTAACTTCATGATTATCAAGTGGGAAAGAAACTGGACTTTTAGGATCTTCTACTTCGATGGGTGCATCCAAAATTTCAAATACTCTTTCGCCGGAGGCTTTTCCAGCAGCGATTAGATTATTAATTCCAACAAGTTGCCGAACAGGTTCATAGAACATGTTGGCATAGAGGAGGAATGCAAAAAATTGGCCCGTCGAGAAATTGGGGTCAGTTTCAAGCAAATAAGCTCCCATTCCTACTACTCCTAAAATGCCTAAAGATGAAGTAAAATTGGCTCCTGGACCCTGAATAGACCAACGATACATTGCCCGTAGAGAAACGATTTGGAGTTCCCGAGCAATCTTGGCAAATCTCTTCCGCTCTCGAACCATAAGTGCGAATGACTGAATTAAGCGATTACCTTGAATATCTTCAACTAATAGTGAATTAAGTTCCCCTGTTTTATCTCGAACGGCACGCCAATTCTTTTTGGATACATGTGCGTACCGATAAGCCATCCATCCTAATGCCGGGATAGGCATAAATACAATTACGGCAAGTCTTGGTTCCTGCCAAAACATCATTGTAGATACGCCAAGCAGGGTTAAAACAGCAATAACCCCTTGCTCAGTACCGTCTAAAATAGCTCGCTCTACATTTTGTACATCCTCTAAAACCCGAGAAGAAATATCCCCGCTCTTACGCCGGTCATAAAAATTGAGTGGTAAACGGAGTAATTTATCATGCAAATCCTGCCTTAAGCGGTAAATCACTTTTTGTTCGAGCCTATTATTGATACGAATTCTAAAGCAGTTTAAGATTTCTTTTACTAAGAAGATGCCAGCGATAAAAAAAATGCCATTTTTGAGTAGTTGACCGTTTCCAATTCCTTGAGAAAAGACATCGTCCAAAACCTTTTGGATTACAGAAGGTGCTAATACCGAAAGTATAGTCATAAGGCAGGCAAGCGTAAGCGTTCCCCCGAAAAGGAATTTATGACAAAAAATGTAAGCACTTACCCTGGAAATAACCTTAGTCTTTTTGGTTTGGCACATATCATTAAATGAAAACAATCAGGAAATAACAATTTAACCCATTTTACAAACTTGGACTCAAAAATCATTCATGGACCTACAGGCGCTACCCTGCTTGACCTTCCCTCTCCTTATGAGGCTCATTCTTCGGGACTGCTACATCTTCCAAGATTTTTAGAAAAAATAAAGAAGCATTTGGCTGGTAACTTGCCGAAAACATACCAACGAAATTTTACCAAAGGCTTCGATGGTTTTCTATGCCTACATCTTGGGATTGAACCTCAACAGGTTATAGATTGCGTAAAATGTGCGAATAATGAAAAGGAGTTGAGCAAAGCATTGGCAGAACTGTTACCAAAAGACCTGCGGGTTCATCAGTGGAATCGTCGACTTGTACAAATTGGCATGTCCGATATGGCTTTGGAAAAGCTACAAGAAATCAAACAAGATTTGGGGGCATCCAATCGCGATGACTTACGCAACTTTGCGGATGTAATTGATTTTGATGAACAAAAAATTTCTTAATAACTAGAAAAGATCTTAGACTCTCTTGACGGAAAGAAGGGTCAAATCATCGCGGTCAAGACTTTGCAGGCTAAATTTATTTAAATTCCTAATAATTTTTTGATTTAGTGATTGGGCTGTGTGCCCAGTATTTTGCAACAATTCATCCTTAAGACGAGCCAGCCCAAACTCTTCTTTTTCTTGGTTGGTAGCTTCAGTTACCCCATCGGTGAAAAGACAGAGTAAATCACCAACTGAGAAATCGGTTACTTCATCCTTAATGAGCTCAGAAAATAAAGCCGGTTCAACCATGCCCAAGGCCATGCCATCACCTCTTAATTCCGTGACGCTGTTTTTTTCAGTACTTCCTTTAACTAACATAGCAGGTTCGTGACCAGCACGTGAGTAGGTTATCTTGTCCGATCGGATGTCTAGAACGGCAAGAAACAGAGTAATAAACATATCTTTGCGAATTCTCGGAAAAAGTTCTTCATTAAGGAGAACCAAGACTTCCGATGGAGACCGGTTTTTGTGAACTAAATGCTTGAGATGAGTTTGGCATAGAGCCATGAGGAGAGACGCAGGCACCCCTTTACCGGAAACATCCGCAACACAAAGGCAGTATTTATGGGCAGAAAGCTTGTAAAAGTCATAAAAGTCTCCACCCACCTGTGCCGAGGGAATGTATCTTGCATCGATTTCTAACCCTTTGATTGGCGGAAAGACCCGAGTTAAAAATAATTCCTGAACATCATGCGCGAGTCTGAGGTCGGCATCCAATCGGGTTTTTTCAAACCGAAGGTTCATTGCGTCTGAGTTTTTAATCGCCAAAGCAGCTTGTTCACCCAAAGAATTAATCATGGAAAAGTCAGTCTCCGAGAAGGGGAGTCCATTGGATGGATTTGCTACTGCTAGAACACCAAGGGTTAGGTCATCATGAACCAAAGGTGAAAAAACCATCGATCGGACTGATAAAGAAGCATCCTCATGCTTAATGATTCTAGGGTCTTCGATGGCATTAGGAACAAAAACAGGCTTTCCTGTCTTAGCTACTTGGCCAACTATACCCTCTTCAGATTCGAGAATTTCAGAATTTAAGACTTTCTCGATGAAGCGTGCTCGCGGAGTGCTTTTTTCATTAGAGCTAGCTTTAATGGAGCGTTGAGGAGGAAATAGTCCTTCAACTGCAACTCCTTTAAGTCTGCCATTTGGCAACTTTTCATAAATACAGGCACTCATGGCACCTGTTGTGATAACGGCGGTATGAACAATTCTTTGATAAAGCACTTTCCTTTCAACCCCTTCACCGATGGCTTCTGCCAAGTTGTGCATAAACTCAACTGCGATTTTTTTCTCTTGGGTAAGTTGATTCTTTTGGTCCTGTAACTCCTTTCTGTTCTTGTACCATCGCCTTCGGGCCAGTGCCAATAAGCAAAGCCCCATGACCAATCCAGAAAAAAACCAAAAAACAGGGTACATAATTTCTAGAAGTTTAATTATTCCTCATTTTTTTGATCAAGATAACTAACGACATCCGAAAAAACCTTTCGATTTTTCTCATTCAGATTCATAAGGGCTTTGTGAGCTTTGTAAATGGTTTCGGACTTAGCATGCGATTGAGAAGAATTTGCAAGAGTTTCAAGCTGTATTTCATCCCTGACTTCCTCTGAACTTACTTCCGCGATCTGATGAATACCCAAGTTGCAAACGGTTTCTAAATTTCTCCCGCGTAAATTGAGCAGGGATATGCTTCCCCCATCCGCAGATTTTCGAATGCCTAAAGCCACGCCTACTAAAATCCCTAGAAAAGTGCTATCCATACTTGAGCAATTCTCAAAGTCGATGATGTATCTTTTCTGGCCTTTTTTATTTTGTTCTTCAAAAAACCTTCTGAGAGGTTCGCAATTCAAGTAAGAAGCTTTGTTAAGTACCTTAATAAAAGCCCGATCCGGAGTGACGTGAACTCGATAGCTAATGTCCACGGCAAGCAAATTTTAAAGTCTTAAAAATAGGCAGTTCACCAAATCTGCCTGGGCCGTGGATGAGAGAAAGCAAATCAAAATGGGGGTCTTTCCTTTAGAAACTTTATTTAAATCAATGAAAATAAAAGCCCTTGTGATGAAAATCTAAAGGGCTTCTTTGATAAGGGAAAAGTCTGGAAGTTGTTTTGGGTCATCGGAAGACCAAGCAAAAGATATTGTTCCTTCTTTGGAAATAACGAAAGCAGACCGTTTAGAGACTCCCTGAAATCCAATGAAATCTTCATAGAGCACACCGTATTCCTCGGAAACTTTTTTGTTGAAGTCGCTGAGTAAGGGAAAATTTAAACCTTCTTTGATTGCCATAGCCTCTTGAGCAAATGGACTATCTACACTAATTCCATAAACTTTTGCATTCAAGTCCTCAAAGGCTTTAAGGTCATCCCTCACCGAGCATGCCTCTGCCATACATACGCTAGTAAATGCAAATGGGAAAAAGAGTAAGACTACACTGGAATCTCCAAGGTGGTCACTAAGCGTTATGTCTTTAAGACCGTCTTCTCCTTTGGTCTTAAGAGTGAAGTTAGGTGCGGTTGTGCCAATTTCTAGGGTCATGTTTGTATCCTCGTTAGGGTTGAAATGTGAGTATAAATTGGTAATGGCAGGAAGGTAACTTGCAAGCTGAATCATATTTCAAATGAACTTCTCCCAACTATTCTTCGCTCGTACATCGTAACGAGTTAATGTAAGGAAGAAATTTTAAACATGAATGCTAATAAGTTGTTGGAAAATGCAGAGGTTGTAATTGGGCAAGAAGAATTGCTCGAAAACCTTGGCAAGGATAGTAAATTAAGAATCAAGTTCGGGGTTGATCCTACTCGACCTGATCTAACTTTTGGTCACTTAGTGGTTTTTAATAAACTGCGGCAATTCCAGGATGCTGGGCATGAGGCCATTTTATTGATCGGTGATTATACTGCTCGAATCGGAGACCCCAGCGGGCGGTCAGAACTGCGCCCTGAATTAACTGAAGCCGAAGTTGAAGAAAATGCCTCTTCTTACTTGGATCAAGCATTCAAAATACTAGATGAAAGTAAAACTGTGGTACGCAGAAACAGTGAATGGTTTGGAACCATGAGTTTTGCGGATGCCCTTACCCTTACCCGCAGCATGACTGTGGCCCGCATGCTTGAGCGGGATGATTTTGAAAAGCGGTTTAAATCTAACCAACCGATTTCCATGGTCGAGTTTATGTATCCCTTGATCCAAGGATATGACTCGATTGTATTGGAATCCGATGTTGAGTTGGGTGGGAGCGATCAATTGTTTAATATGCTTGTTGGAAGAAATTTACAGAAAGAAAAAGGGGTCATTCCACAAGCAGTGATAACCCTTCCTTTGTTGGTGGGTTTGGATGGGGCAAAAAAGATGTCGAAAAGTTACGATAATTACATCGCTTTTAATGATTCATCTAAAGATATTTTTGGTAAAGTAATGTCCATTTCTGACGAGGTCATGCCTGATTATTATCGGCTTTTGTTACTCAAGAATGAATCCGAGTTAAAATTACTTAAGCAAGCACATCCTATGGAGAGTAAGAAAAAGTTGGCACGCGAGTTAACCGCAGTTTTTTATGGGGATGAACAAGCTGATAAAGAATTGGCTGCGTTTGCTCAGGTTTTTTCTAATAGAGAAGATCCGGATGATATGCCCGAATTTTCAATTTCTCAAATTATGGCAGACGCTCCAACTCTGTTAAACCTGTTGGCAGAATCTGACCTCTTTGAATCCAAGGGAGAAATTCGTCGGTTGATTAAACAGGGAGCAGTGAAAATAGATGGAGAAAAAGTAGAAAGTCCGGACCTTGACTTGGCAGGATTGCCCAGTAAGTCACTAATCCTCAAAGCGGGTAAGAAAATTTTTTTACGGATAATTCCCTAAAATTTTATTCTTTAACTTTTATTTACCACTCTCTTCAAAAACGAAGCTGTTGGGCTTGAATTTTTATTTAAAAGCGAACTAACTGTTCCTTGGTGTAAAAGTTTTCCTCCCTCCTCCCCTCCAGTCGGGCCCAACTCTATCAGAAAGTCCGCCTCTGCAATTAGGTCAACATCGTGTTCGATGACTACAACGGTGTGCCCTTCGTCGACCAATCGATGAAAGAGTAGAATTAGCTTTTCGCAATCTTTTGGATGAAGGCCAATGGTCGGTTCCTCGAGGACATAAAGGTTTTTTTTGCTTTTTCCCAGCCTTCTGGCTTTAAGCTCGATTCCAGAAGAAAGTTCAGAAGAAAGTTTGAGCCTTTGTGCTTCTCCTCCTGAAAGAGTTGGTGAGGTTTGCCCTAGTCGTAAGTAGCCCAGTCCAGTTTCCGTCATTAGTGAAAAAGTTTCCTTCAGTAATTCATCGAAGGAAAAGAAGTTTGCTGCCTCTTCAAAAGTAAGTTCTAGGATTTCCGCAATATTTTTTCCTCGCCACTTTAAATCCAGTATTTCGTCTTTGTACCGCTTGCCTTTGCATTCTTCACAATCAACATAGGAGTCAGGCAGGAAATTCATTTCCAACTTAATTTTTCCTGCCCCTTTGCAAATTTCACACCTCCCTCCCTTTACATTAAAAGAAAAGTCACTTGGAGAGAAGCCGCGGGCCTGGGCTTCAGGTAATGTGGCAATCAAATCCCGTATTCGGGTCCATACTCCTAAATAGGTAACTGGTGTGGAGCGGGATGTTTTGCCTATTGGGTTTTGGCTAACTTCAATTGCTTTGGAGAAAATGTTCCCATTCTTAATTTCATATTCATCGTTCTTTAAAGATTCGACGCGTTGGCGAATGCACTCCTTGACTCCCTGAAAGAGAGGGCCCCGGATAAGACTTGATTTACCAGCACCCGATACCCCGCAGCAAACGATCAGTCGCCCAATAGGCAGCCGTAAATTCAAGTTTCGTAGGTTTCTGAACTTTACATTTTTAAGCTCGAGGTAAGCCTTTCTAGAAGCCTTTTTGAATGTTGGCAAAGCACGCCATTCGCCTCTTATTGGATGGGCAATTCCAGAGGACATGTAATCGCCAGTGCTGGACCGAGCATTCTCCGCAACTTTAAGGGGTCGTCCAATTTCGACAACTTGACCGCCTGCCTCTCCGGCAAGTGGACCAATTTCGATGACACAGTCTGCCTGCATAATTGTTTCGATGTCGTGTTCAACCACAAGCAACGAATTTCCCTTAGCTTGGAGTTTTCTCAGAGAATCGATCAATTTTTGATTATCTGAGGGATGAAGGCCAATCGATGGTTCATCCAAAACATAAAGAACGCCAGAAAGGTTGGAGCCTAGTTGACTGGCTAGACGAATCCTCTGAGATTCTCCTCCCGAAAGAGAAGAAGTTTCACGGTTGAGTGATAAATAGTCCAAGCCTACATTTCCCATAAATTTTAAGCGCTCAATTACTTCGGGGGCTATTGCATTAATTATGGGTATTTGTTCCTTTTTGACTTTGAGAGTCTTCAAAAATAGGGAAATTTCCTTGGGCGTAAGACTAAGCAATTGCGGTAAGGATAAGGACAGCTTACTTTTTTTTGATCGTAAAAATACATTTCGCCCAATTGGGCCAAGGCGTTCTCCATTGCATGATGGACAAGTTTGACCGTTTGCTAATTTCCACCAATCTCCACTTGCGGGAAGCTCGTCCTTCATCCAGTCGTATATTCTTCCGTAGCCACGACATGAAGGGCACCAACCACGCGGAGAATTCCAAGAGAGTAAGGAAGGTTCCAGGTCAGGGTATGCCTCGCCTGTCGAGGGATCAGACTTTCGGGTGGAGAACCATGAGGTTTCACCATTGGGAAGGAGGAGTAGGCATCGCCCTTTGCCTATTTTTAAGGCATAATTGATGGAAGTATTTAACACAGGTCTGGTGGGAGGCTTAGCCCAATGATTCATTACCACTTCGATGTCGTGCAACTTATACCTGTCAAGACCTTCAAAAGAATCAGTGGGTAAGATTTCACCGTCGCAACGAACTTCAGTGAAACCCTGCTCTCTTGCCCAATTGACTAAGGGCTTGTGATGTCCTTTGCGGTTTACAACGAGTGGCGCGAGCAAGCGAACTCCCTGATTGCTCTCAACGCGTTTTACCAGAACCCGAGCAATTTCTTGTGGCGTTGAAGATACCAGAGGTTTTCCACTTTGTGGACTGCATTGTTCTCCAAGGCGTGCATAAAGAAGCCGTAAGTATTGAGCGACTTCTGTAATGGAGCCAACAGTAGATTTTTTGGAACCTCGAGTAACCCGCTGCTCGATGGCTACTGTTGGAGATATACCCTTAATTTGATCCACCTTTGGTCTTCCAATTTGTTCGACAAATTGTCGGGCGTAAGACGACATCGATTCGAGAAACCGACGTTGTCCTTCCGCAAAAATCACCTCAAAAGCAAGGGATGATTTTCCTGATCCTGAAGGCCCGGTGATCACCACAAACTGGTTAGATGGAATTCTAAGATTTACATCTTTAAGGTTGTTTTCCCGGGCTCCAAGAATCTCCAAGTCTTTTTTTCTGCCGTAATTCCTCTGATTTAATTTTTTTGAACTTACCTTTTTTCTATTTCTTTCCGTTTTTATTGGTCTGCGATGGAGGAGGCGACTAGTTGCTGTATTTAAAGAACGGAATGAATGGGGAGAGCCTTCTGCTATGACTTTCCCTCCCAGTTTTCCCGCCCCTGGCCCAAGTTCGATAATCCAGTCGGATTGGCGGAGGACGGAGGGATGATGTTCGATGACAAACAATGAGTTTCCACTCGCCACTGTTTTCCTAAGACAGTCAACGAGCCGTTGGACATCAGAAAGATGTAGTCCGGTAGTCGGTTCATCAATCAATAGGATGGCGGATTCAGATTTTTTATCAAGTGGGCTCATGTACTTGGCGAGCTTCAATCTTTGTGACTCGCCTCCCGATAGTGTGCCAAGAGGTTGACCCATTTTAAGATATCCCAACCCGAGTTCACGGAGGAGGCTAAGTTTTTTGTGGGTCTTTGGAAAATGGCCAAATTTCAGTAATGCATCCCCAATTGTAAGGTCCAGGGTTTCAGCCACATTTAATCCATCCAGTTTAATTTCCAAGAGATCATCCTTAAAGCGTTTACCCTGACACAAGGGACAGGGAATCGAAAGATCGGGCAAGAATTGCATCTCCACACTCTCATAACCTAAACCCAGGCATGAATCGCATCTTCCTTGTCCCGAGTTAAAAGAAAAGTCAGATGCAGAAAACCCAGCCATTTTTGCCTGCTCTGTTCGACCGAAGGCTTCTTTGATAGGACCCCAAGCATCTGAGTATAGTGCGGGATTTGATCGGGAGGAACGAGCAACAGTTCCTTGGTCAATCATAACGACTTCAGAAAAAACCAAATCACTTGTAACCCATCCATTTGGAGAGCCTTGGCTAAGTTCTTGGTAAATGAGGTCATGAACTAGAGTGGATTTGCCAGAACCTGATAAACCAGCAATTGAAGTAAAATTACCAAGGGGCAAATTAGCATTGAAATTCTTTAGGTTGTGTAAGTTTGCATTCCTTATTTTAAGGAATTGTTTGGTTTTTCCACCCCTCTTAGATGAATTTTGCAAGCATTCGATTGATTTGCCTGCAAGCCATTTTCCAGTGACAGATTTGGCTGAGCGCAAAATTTGAGGAACTGTACCTTCAAAAGTAACATGACCCCCTGTCGTTCCAGGCTGAGGTCCAATTTCGATTACACGGTCGGCTGCACGAATTACTTGATCATCGTGTTCGACAACACAGACACAATTTCCACTTTCTGCCAAGTTGCGAAGAATACCGATCAAACGACCGACATCTTGATGGTGCAATCCGATGGTTGGCTCGTCTAGTGCAAAAAGCGTATCCGTTAAACCGGCTCCTAGGCATGCGGTTAAGTTAATTCTTTGCGTCTCTCCACCGCTTAGGCTTCTTGAAGTGCGGTCCAAGCTTAAATAGTCGAGTCCAACATCTCGTAAATATCCAAGCCTTGTACAAATAGCCTCAAGGGGCAAATCGGTCTTTGGATCATGGCTGAGCGGCTGTGCTTCCATTAATGAGAGGAGTTCACAAACTGGCAGGGAGTATAATTCTGGAAGCGAGAAACCATTCCATTTCCAAAGTTGTGGCTCTCTTTGAAATCTTGTGCCTGCACATTCTGGACAGTTAAAGTATCCTCGATATTTGGAAAGAAATACCCGAACATGCATCTTGTAGGTTTTCTTTTCCAGCCATTTAAAAAAGGAATTTATTCCGTACCATCGATCGTCTCCCTCTTCATGTAGGGGGTCGCCTTTCCAAATAAAATCCCTGCTGACTTCGGAGAGATCTTTCCAGGCCACATGGGGATCAATATGAAAATCATGGCATGCAATCATAAGGTCCTCAAGGCAGTGGCCATATACTTTACCTTGAAATGGTTTAAGAGCTCCGTTGCTTAGGGAAAGGCTTTCATTTGGAATGACTAAGCTTGGATTGATTTCAATTACTCTGCCAAAGCCTTTGCATTTTGGGCAAGCACCCGCGGCTGAATTAAAAGAAAATGAGCCTTGTTTTAGCTCGGCATAACTTTTACCTGAAGTTCGAGAACGCAGGCCTGTGTGAAATGAGAATAAGACCTTTCCTTTTAGGGACCTAGCTTCTGCTTTCCCTTTTCCGTTTGAAAGTGCAAGAGATATGCCATCAGTTAAACGATTTTTGTTACCTGAATTTAGCTTAATTCGATCAACGACGACAAAAGCAGAAGTTTCGTCCCACTTTTCTTCGCGAAGGAGATCCTCGATGCGCCTATATTCCTTTCCTGCTAATATGCGGGCATGTCCCGCAGAAATTAAAAACTGCAGAAAATCTGTTGTCGATAAACTGCCACGCTCTATGCAGAAACCTATGACGGCATGCTGGTTTTTGAACTGCTTGACACATTCTTTGGATTGAGCAGAAGGAGATTCAATTTTAATAATTTCCCCTTTGTTATCGGGGTCATGCAGATTTGCGACCTGTGGAAACCAAACTTTAAAATAGTCACAGAGTTCAGTCATCGTACCAACAGTGGATCTTGAATTCCTAACAGTATTCTTCTGTTCAACCGCGATTGATGGTCGGGCGTTTGCCATAGAATCAATTTGAGGACGAGGTAAAGATTCCATGAATTGTCTAACATATGGACTGAAGGTTTCCACATATCGCCGTTGACCCTCTGCGTGCAGAACATCGAAAAGTAAAGTTGATTTACCCGTTCCACTTAGGCCAGTAATGACTGTGAGTTGCCCGGGAAAAAGATCCAAATTTATGCCTTTTAAATTATTCTCTTGAGCACCTCGAAGTTGGATGGGCAGCGTTTGTTTAGACATCCGTTATTCCTAGGGGAATTAGGGAAACGCACAAGACGCGATTTGAAAATGGCGTCCCGTAGGGGATTCGAACCCCTGTTGCCGGGATGAAAACCCGGTGTCCTGACCTGGCTAGACGAACGGGACGAACTGTCACATCGTGTTCAAAACTTTCATTTTCGCAAGACGAATCTGAGAAAGTAACTTTGATAACTCTAGGAGTTTGACATTATCTGCTCATACTTTACTTTTTGACCTTTGTCATGAAACCTACCTATAACCCATCTAAACTACGCAGAGCTAGAAAGTTTGGCTTTCGTAAGCGCAATCAAACAAGTGCCGGACGCAAGGTGCTTCAAAATCGTCGTCGCAAGGGCAGAGCTAAATTGACCGCTTCTGTCCTTCCTCGGTTTCGCTAACCATTCCGCGTCCCTCTTCAATCTGCGTGAGCTTAGGCCTTTCACGCGAAGAAAGGTTAATGAAAACCTACCAATTTCTGCAGATCAAAGCACAGGGCCTTTCTATTAGAGCAAAGCCATTCTGGATTCAAGCTCGCTTAGAATTGGAGGGGCCATGCAAACTTGGGATAATCGCAACCAAGAGATTGGGGAATGCGGCTGCTAGAAATCGAGCTAAGAGATTAATTCGTGAGTTGTTCCGTAGAAACAAACATAAATTACCTCGAGCCCTTGGAATGGTAGTATTACCAAGACGATCAATTTTAAAAACACCTTTTCACGAGCTTGAAACTTTATTCATTGATGCTTTGTTTAAAGCGTCCAATCGACTATGAAAAATTATATACTTGGAGCTGGATTTCTCGTGCTTGCCTTTTATTTGATATGGCAACAAGGAGCGGAGCAGATCGATTATTCCGACCAAATGTCAAAAGCTGAAAAACGGGAACCTACCAGCACAATTGAAGCCATTGAGAACAACACATCCTTTTCATCTAATACCTCCCCTGCAAGTAACTTTGACTCCGAATTAAGATCTTTTGCCCCAACGGTATCACTGGGCGAGGAGAAGCTTACTGATGGACTGAGTACAAATCTTTCCTCAGTTACCTTCTCCAATCATACCGGCGGGATCCGGTCTGTACAACTCCATCAATCTGACAGATTGAACAAGGCTTATAAAATTAATCATTCGGATGAGCCTTTGCTTGGAATTGCTTTTGAGAATGAATCCGGAATGCTTTTAAAAGATGCATTACCCAAACCACGCGATTTTCGTTTGGTAGAAAGTTCTCCAAGTAAAATAATTTATCGATGGGAGTCTGACAAAAATCTGCGCATTGATCGAATTTATGAACGCTCAGATATGGATGGATATGGTCTTACTCACCGAACTGTTTTTACTAGCTTGAGGGACGCACCCATGGTGATCGACCGTGTACGCATGTATCTTGGTTCTAGCTTTCAAATTCCCCGGATGTATAACCCCTTTGATCAGGCATCCACCTATTTAAGTGTTGGTTACTATAACGATGGAGTTCCTTTGCCCGAGGGTTGTTCCTGTGCCACTTGTAGTGGAAGAATCGATGGAGAAAGAGAAGAATTCTTTCAGTTGAATGAAATGGGCCCGAGTGGAAAGATTGAGCCGAGGAGATTATCGAAAGCCAAATGGGCGTGCGTGAATAATCAATTCTTTGTTAATCTTTTACGACCAGAGTCTGAACTTAATGACTTCCGGGTATGGGGAGAATCCGTACAATCCGAGACTGATAAGAGCGGTAATGAAATCCTCGGAATAAGTGGAGCTGTTTCATTCCCATTGGGAATTCTCAAAGCCCAGCAATCCAAGGAGTTCTCCTTTCAGTTATATGTTGGGCCTAAGGATTATGTAGAACTTTCTAAACTCGAGCACGAGCAAAAGAAAGTGATGCAATTTGGTGTCTTTTGGTGGATTTCAGAGCCTCTTAGTTGGAGCTTAAACAAATTGAGTTCACTGTTTGGGAGTTACGGTCTGGGTATTATCGTGCTGACGATCTTAGTTAAACTCATACTTTGGCCACTCACCGCACAAGCAACTCGTTCTCAAAAGAAAATGCAAGCCTTACAGGGCCCACTTGGTAAGCTGAGAGAAAAATTTAAGGGTAACCCGCAAAAACTTAATCAGGAAATGATGAAGTTTTACAAGGAGCACAAGGTTAACCCTTTTGCTGGCTGTTGGCCTATTCTTGTACAAATCCCTATTTTTCTTGGAATGTTTTGGATGTTACGATCCGCTGCCGAATTGTACGGTCAGGAATTTCTATGGGCGATGGATTTATCTGAGCAGGACAGCGTGTCCATGATCTATGGTTTTTCCTTGAATGTATTACCCATTTTCATGGTTCTTACGCAGTGGTATCAAATGCGGCTAAATCCAATGCAGTTAGGGCCAGAAATGAGCGAGGCTCAAAGAATAAATGCAAAAATGATGCGCTTTATGCCCTTCATGTTTTTGGTTTTTCTTTACTTCTTTTCATCCGCTTTGGTTCTTTATTGGACAGTCCAGAACATCATGACAATTCTGCAGACTCTTTTAACTAAAAATGTAACTTTGCCCACCTTGTCCGAGAAAGATGATAAAGGTCGGGAAAAAAGTTTTGCTCGGAAAACAGAAAAAGAGGTCGAGGAGATTGAGTATGAAGAGGAATCAGACGACGAAGAAAGAAAGTTGCGAAACCTGCTTGGCCTAAAGGCGAGAGGAAAGATTGATCCCAAACTTTTGGAAAGTAGGTATAAGGAAAGAATGAACAACTATACTTCAAAGCGTTTGGAAAATATGTCGGAACAAAAAAGAGCGGCTTCGGAACAAAAGCGCGACAAAATTAAAGAGGCTTACGAAATTCTCAAAGAGAATGGGAACAAGGAAACTTGACAAACCCAACATTCTTTTCATTCGATCATCCTATTCATGTCTGGACACAGTAAATGGGCGACCACCAAGAGGCATAAGGCTTCCGTCGATGCCAAGCGCGGAAAAATATTCAGCGTAATTAGCAAGGAAATATCCTTGGCCACCAGGGATGGGGGCAAGGACGCCGAGTTTAATCCCCATCTTCGTACTTTAATTATCAAGGTTAAGCAGGCCAATATGCCTTCTGATAATATTGAACGGGCAATCAAGAAAGGTGCGGGAGAACTCGGGGGCGTGACTATTGAAGAATTGTTGTATGAGGGATATGGGCCTGGAGGAGTGGGTTTGATTGTAGAAGTTACAACCGATAATAAAAATAGGTCGGCCTCAGATGTCAGGAGCACTTTTTCAAAAGGAGGTGGAAACCTTGCGGGCGTAGGTGCTCTAGCCTTTAATTTTAAACGTAAAGGTCAGTTTCTATTAGCTTTAGACAAGATTTCTGAAGATGAATTAACCGAACTTGCTCTAGAAAACGAAGCCGAGGATGTTTTGGTTGAAGATGATCATTATGAAGTTGTTTGCGAGACGGCGGATTTCTACAGTATGGCGGAAGCATTTGAAAAGAAAGGCGTTGAGCCCGATTCCTCTGAGCTTGCTTATCTTCCCAATACTTTGGTCCCGGTTGCAGAGGAAGATACAGCCCGAAAGCTTATGAAATTGATTGAATCCCTCGAGGAACTTGAAGATGTAAAGTCCGTGCATGGAAATTATGACATGGATAAGGCTTTGCTCGAAAAAATTTCATCCTAAGATCATTCCTAAACATGCCCTTGGGGGTAATCTTAAATTTCACTCACTTCAATACTTCACTCCTCTCAAATGGACTTTTTGAACAGTCATAATGAAATAGGCTTGGTAGAAGAGAAAACCTTTGTTTGCTCAACTCGATTCAGTCTTTCTAACGGACAGTTCTTGGACGGTTTTCAACTTAGATATGAGTGCTATGGCGAACTTAATCCAGCAAAAGATAATGCCATTTATATTTGTCATGCTTTAACTGGAGATCATCATGTTGCAGGTATTTATCATGCAAAGGATGACAAGCCTGGTTGGTGGAATCATGTTGTCGGACCTGGCAAACCGCTGGATACCAATCGTTTCTTCATTGTTTCGTCGAATTGTTTAGGTGGATGCAGGGGTTCTACCGGTCCGTCCAGTCATCGACCAGATGCTTCAGGGGAACCTTGCGGGGCATCCTTTCCCGATCTTTCTATCCGTGACATGGTTCGGGCACAGCGAGCCTTGATTGATCATTTGGGTATAACGGGTTTACATGCAGTGGTTGGTGGAAGTATGGGCGGAATGCAGGCATTGCAATGGGTAGTGGAATATCCAGGATTTGCCAGGAATGCTATAATCATTGCAGCAACTGCTCAGCATAGTGTGCAAACCATTGCCTTCAACGAAGCGGGGCGTCGTTCCATTCGCGGTGATTTGGAGTGGCAAGATGGTAATTATGATAAAAATAAGGGACCTAACCAGGGATTGTCCGTGGCGAGGATGATGGCTCATATTACCTACCTTTCAGATGTTGGGATGGAGGAAAAATTCGGAGGTGATCAAAGATTAAATCCGAGTTCGGATTTCGAATTTAGCGTGCAGGGCTACTTAGATCATCAAGGAAAGAAATTCATTGATCGATTTGACGCGAATTCTTACTTAAAACTTACAGAAGCGTTGGATCGTTTCGATTTGTTTGGGGAGAGTGGACTTCAAGAAGCTGTCTCCAAAGTTGAGACCCGTACCCTAGTTATCGCTTTCTCAAGCGATTGGCTTTACACTCCTAAGCAGAATAAACAAATTGTCGATGCCCTACTCCAAGCCGGAAAAGACGCATCTTACCTAGAGATTGATCATTCTCATGGTCATGATTCCTTTCTCATCGATTCAGGACCCTTTCTTCAAGCACTGGATGTTTTTCTGCAAACCGACGAAAATAAAAAAGTTGAAAGCATGGAGGTAGACGGTTTTCGCAAATTAAGAAATCGATATGAAGTAAAAAAAGAGGCTGACTTTCGAGCCATTGATGATTGGGTATGCCCCAAGGACAAGGTATTGGATTTGGGTTGTGGTAGAGGATTATTGCTCGAACATTTGCGGGAAACGAAGCAGGTTCAGGGATTAGGGGTTGATTGGGAATTGAATAAAT
The DNA here is from genome assembly GCA_028045305.1 of Opitutales bacterium. Classification (GTDB taxonomy): domain Bacteria; phylum Verrucomicrobiota; class Verrucomicrobiia; order Opitutales; family Seribacteraceae; genus Chordibacter. The sequence continues at coordinate 74,945 of JAOFTV010000001.1, forward strand.
CCATTTCCTGTGTTGCTCGTAAAGTTCCAATTTATCAGGAAGAAATCTTAGAGGCTCTTGCCAAATTCAATGATGACTCGTTTGATTGGGTAATTTTTTCGCGTATGGTTGAATCTTTGCCGGAACCTGGAAAAATTCTCGAGCAGGCTCTCAGAGTCGGGCGTAAAGTCGCGGTGAGCTTCGTCAACCATGGATACTGGAGAAATCGTGCAAACTTTCTTTTTCAAGGAAAACGAGTTTGCAATGAAGTTTATCCCCATCAATGGGAGAGCAGTCATTTAAGTAACCATTTTTCAATTCGCGAATTTGAGGACTTTTGCCTTCGTTTACAAGCAGAAGGAATGAAAGTGAAACTAGGTAGAAAGATGTTTTACCGTGGCGATTGGGTGAAGCATTGTTTTGTACTTCCCAACTTGCGTGCGGGTTTAGCAATATATGAAATAATTAAAGGGGACTAGAAGTTTATTTTCTTCCGTGATTCCACCGATAAGCAGAACCATACCCCCAAGCTAATCCAACTGCTAATCCACCGGCATGTGCCCAATTAGCAATACCGCCAAAGATTCCGGTAAAGCAGATAAGGAAGAAGCCGAACATGATCATCGCAACCATTGGATCCAAGCGAAATCCATCTGCCGGGTCTAGCCGTGTTTTCACCCAAACATATCCAAACAATCCATAAACCACTCCGGACATTCCGCCAAAAGCGGGGCCAGTAAGAATAAATTGGACCAGGTTCGAAACTAGTGCAATCAAGAGGATAAAAGAAATGAAGAATTTCGGACCTTTTTTTCGTTCAATTTGGCTACCCAATTCATGAAGCCAATACATGTTGAAGAGGATATGTAAAAAATTGAAATGTAGGAAAATGGGAGTAAAAACGCGCCAGATTTCTCCGGCTAAAAATTCAGATAATTCGCCATTAACTTTTTCTGAAATGAAAAAGCCCCCCATTAATTCCGTATTCCTGCCCATGCCCGAAAGGAGAAATACAGCCACGCAGGTTATGATAAGGGAAAGGGTCATAGTTCCTGGATATCTATCGCCTCGTTGCCACTTATCCCGAAGATTAAATTGTTTAAAGCCGCGAGAACCTGTGGGGTGAGTGGGCTTCACCTCCTTTTCCTTTTGGGATGTAGAAATATATTTCTGATCTTCCGGATTGGCTTGAAATTCTTCAAAAAATGCAAATGCCGAGCTAACTTGATCCTCTTCGGCGACCCAAATTTCCCAGCCTGAATTTTGGGAACCCTCCCCTTCTTCAAGGGATGATTCAATCCCCTGATTTTTAAGATAACTCCAAAAACGAAGAGCCTGTTTTTCAGTGTTAAAATCTCCAACGCGTCGCATAATTATATCTACTATCGCAATTGAAGAAGATTACGAGTCATTTGCACAATACTCAGAACTTAATTGATCATACAAGGCTTGCCAGCGAATTTTGAATATAATGGAATGGCGTATTTATGGGTGAATAATGATTTGCTTTAAGGATTACTTCCCCTCTTTGCTTTTTCCAAAAGAGCATTTTTGCCTTTTAGCAGAGATTTAGATCTTACGGATTGAAGCAAAAATTCGGCATCTCTAAACCTTTTTAAATCCATTAGCATACGAGCTTTGTTAAACTTTAAATAATCGTTCTCACTAGGCGTTCTTTCGCCAAACTCGTTTAATAAAGTATTCCAAGCAATTAAGCCCTCTTGTGGGCTGGAATGGTTAACATCAAAAAAACTTTGTGCATACCTTAACTGATAGTCGAAACTGGATGGGTTTAGGCAGGCAGCTTCCTTAAAGCTCATGTGCATCAATAATCCTAAGTTTTTTTCTCTATCAATGTTTTTGAGCGTATCCTTGAAGATGTAAATAAAACTGCCAAGGTTGTGATGATAAATAGGTTCATCGGGCTCTAGTCGTATAGCTTGTAAAAAAAGGGGAAATGCTTCAATTACTTTGCCTTGTTCAACCAAAATATTTCCAATTTCTTGTTTAACGACAGCAATACTTGGGTAAATTTTATCCACTTTTAGAAATATTTTGGTAGCGTCTTCATTGAGACCAGTTTTTCTAAGAAATTTTCCAAAAAGAAGAAGGGCATTCAAATCCTTTGGATTTTCCATCAGATAAGATTCATATTTCTTAACAATTTTCTCAGCTTGCCGTATTAATTCTTCATCTGACCAATGGTTCGATTCTGAGAATATTTTTTTTTGCTGATCTACAATTTTTGAAAGCTCTATTTCTGAGATCCTAGGACTATCCGCAAAGCATTCCAGGCAAGTTATAGAGTTTAAGAAAATACTTAAGGAGAACAGCAAGTATAGAAATGCACGCATCGATTTGATTTATCTTTCCATAAGGATTTATTCTTTCAAGCTTGGAACGAGGATGCGAATGCTTAATCGTTATAAAATATGATTTTCCGGAAAAAAACTTTATTTATTTTTCTTTTCTTTTGTGCTCAGACATTTCCTTGCCTTGGAAGTGAAAAATGGACGCCAGCCCTTACCTTTGATGAAATTGTAATCAAGGCAAAGAAGGGGTCGGGATATCATATGGGTTTACTTGGAATATTCTTGAGGTCAGGTGAGGCTGGTTGTTCCGTAAATTTAGAGGCAGCAAAGCAATGGTCGTACGCGGCACTTAAGAAAGGGCACCCATTTGGGTCCTACAACTTGGCAAACCTTGCAATGTTAAGAGGGGATTTTACCGAGGCGACCAAGCAGTATCAGGACGCGGCCCTACTGCTTGAGCGTCAGGCTTCAGATGGTGACCCTGCCGCATTGTACTGTATGGGTGAGATTAATTTTCAAGTAATTCCCACCGATGTGAGGAGAGCGCTCGATTTATTTCAAAAATCTGCTGATGCGGGATACCCTCAGGCCCAAGCAACCATTGGGGCACTATACCTAAAGGGATTACCCGGGCTTCTCGAACGTGATCCGAAAAAAGGTGTGGCTCTTTTATTTGAAGCCGTAAAGAGCAAATCATTAACAGCAAGGTTTAATCTTGGAATGGCTTATTACAATGGAGACGGGGTAAAAAAAGATGGAACCAAAGCCTCTCAATGGCTACAAGTTGCCGAAAGGCAAAATTTTGCCGAAGCACAATACTTTCTAGGTATACTTTATGCGGAAGGTTCTGATGGTGTCACGCAAGATACTGAAAAAGCCGCAAAGCTTTTAAAGAAATCTGCTGAGCAGAATCACAAGCTTGCTCGTGAGTATTTGGCAAAAATGGAGGTCGAGGAAAAATCTTCATCATTGAGGATACCGAAAACTTTAAATCAATCATCATTGTCTCGAAGTAATGAGGATGTTCTCCGGGAAGCCCGAAAATATTATACAGGGATTGGGCGTACTAAAAATTATAACAAAGCATTCTCGATGTTGTTACCATTGGCACAAGAAGGGTACCCCGAGGCCGCGCGTTTGGTTGGGTTAATGAAGTTATCGGGTAAGGGAACAGGGAAAAATTCTTTGGAGGCAAAGCATTGGCTTTCCGTAGCCGCACGAAAAGGAGATGCCGTTGCACTCCGCATGCTTGAGCAATACAAGAGCCTTTTCTAACTTTCCTTTGGGTGGATGTACTTAAGAAATTACCGGTTTTTCAAGAATTTGAAAAATTTAAGCAGCAGTGGGCGACAAACTCTCATGTTATTTTAAAATCTCCTACCGGGTCGGGTAAATCTATAGCCCTACCTTACCTTCTAGCGACGACTGGTTTGGTAAAAGGGAAGATTTTGGTTGTTCAACCAAGGCGAATTGCAGCCCGCCTGCTTGCCACTCAAGTTGCCCGTATTGCCCAATGGTCTCTAGGTAAAGAAGTTGGCTACCATGTTCGCTTTGATAAAAGATTTTCTTCCAAGACCCAAATTATTTATGTAACCGAGGGAATTGCGCAAAACATGCTTTTGGATCAAGAGGCTTTGAATGATGTGGAGGTTTTGATTCTTGATGAATTTCATGAAAGAAGTGCTCAGATCGATTTATCCTTGGCCTTGGCTTTGCGACTATGGAATGCCAAGAGGCGAGACCTTCGAATTATCGTGACCTCTGCCACATTGGACATCAAAGAATTAGTGGATTTTTTACCTGATTCTGGGTCTCTGGAATTAATGGATCGTTCCTATCCAGTTCAAGTCGCACATAGAGCAATATCCAAAGAAGTTCCAATTTGGAAAAATGTGGTCGACCTTTTGCCTGGCCTTTTAAAGCAGCAGGAAGGAGACATTCTTATTTTTATGGATGGAGCTTATGAAATTTCCAAAACGATTCGTGTTATTTTGGAGAATTCTTGGTCGAGTGGATTAGAGGTAAGCGCTCTTTACGGTGATTTGTCGCCAGAGAAGCAAGACATGGCTTTGAGGCCTAGTGTACAACGGAAAATCATTGTAAGTACTAATATCGCTGAGACATCCCTAACAATTGAGGGTATAAAAATTGTTATTGATACAGGCAAAGCCAAGAAATTATCTTATGATAGAAATCGTGGAGTAAATGCCTTGATAATCGAGCCCATTAGTAAAAGTGCAGCTGATCAAAGAGCCGGGAGGGCTGGGCGTCTCGGTCCTGGATATTGTCTTCGGTTATGGACCGCTAGTGAGCACCAAAAACGACCAGAGTTCGACCCTCCAGAAATCTTTCGAATAGATTTAAGTCAGATTTATTTAAATTTATTAGGTTTTGGATTATTTCTTGAACAAATAAAATTTTTTGAACCTGTATCCGCATCTCATATTTCTGAAGCTAAAGAAGAATTGAAGAAATTGGGAGCCATAAACAGCCTTGGCGATTTAACTGATCGTGGCAAAAGAATGTGCCACTTACCGATTCATCCTATTTGGGGAAATGCGTTGCTTGTTGCCCGGGATAAAGGATTTTCCTCCGCCATTGCCTTGCTCCTTGCAATGCTGGATGAGCGCCCGCCTGTACAACCTGAATCATTGGGAGATTTTTTCCCCATGCGTAACCCAAGATCCGATCCATATTGTTTGCTTTTGGCTTTTGAGGAAGCAATCCGTAAGAATTTCTCAGTACAGGAATGTAGGCAGTTGGGTATCCATTCAGGGCGCTGTAAAGATTCAGAAAAAGTGGCTCGTTCCCTCTGTTCTTTGATTGATCAAGATTACAACTTAAAAATCCCCGCCTATGCAGAATTGGCTCAACTCCTTTTGTCCTGTTTTCCGCACTCCATAGCTCGGCAAATAAGTAGTGCCAGAAATATTTATGAGGATGCACATGGGCGCCGATTACATTTGAGCAAGCGATCTCTTCTCAAAAATGAAGAATTTGTTTTACCACTGCGTGTAGTCGAAAGAAGAGTTAGGGGATTGATGGTTTTGGAAATGGAATGGTCAACAGGGTTGGATAAGGCTTGGGTCGAAGAGTTCCTTGGCAGTCAATTGACAGTTACTCAAGAGGTGTATCTCGATTTGAAGAGCAGGAAAGTGGTGAAAAGAGAGGTCGAAGCCTGGCGGCAACTAATTCTCTCTACCCGTGAGTCTGAAGATGTTGGCGTGGAAGAAAGAGCCAAGGCTTATGCAACTGCTTTATTAAAAGGAGAATTGAAGTTAAAAAACTGGAATGCACAGGTCGAGAAGCTTTTGGCTCGGCAACGCTTTCTGTCTACTCAATTTCCAGAACTTGGTATAAACGAATTCGATGAGGAGTTAAAATTTATTTTTCTCGAACAACTTTGCCAGTCCTCATCCACCTGGAAGGAGTTACGTAATGCAGAGGTGTTTGTTCCATTGCTTCAAACTTTGAGTAAAGAGCAGCGAAGCATCTTGGACGAAGCGGTGCCTGAAAATATCGATTTGGGCGTTGGCAGAAAGCCTTATTCGCTTGATTATTCCAAAGATGACGAAGTGATTATAGGCGTCACCCTGCAGGATCTGTATGAGGTTAAAATCCATCCATCAATCGTCTTTGGAAAATACCCTTTGGTGGTCGAAATCTTGGCACCCAATGGACGACCTGTACAAAGGACTACCAATTTGCCCAGTTTTTGGACAGGTGCATACCCAGAGATTAAAAAAGAATTGGCAGGGCGTTATCCAAAGCACGAATGGCGATGAACCACACTTTCTTAATCCGGAAATTGTATGAATGGCTCTGGTGGTTTCGGGTGAAACTGCCCCTCCATAATAATCAGTTGAAGGGGTGGTATGGCGAGTGGCTTGCACTTCGCTACCTAAATCAAAAAAAATATTCCATACTCCATAAAAATTGGCGAAGCCCATTAGATGCTAGACGCGAGATTGATCTTCTTTGCATGGATGATCAATGCCTTGTTTTCATCGAAGTTCGAGCTCGTTCTGCTCAATCCTTAAACTCTGGTTACCACTCGATTTCCATGAAGAAAAAGAAAACTCTTTTGAGTGCGTGTAGAGATTTTCTCCGGGTCTGTTCAGACGAACACTCTTTTTATCGATTTGATGTGATCGAGATCGACCTTGATGGAGTAGGTAGCCGGCTTTTCCATCACGAAAACGTTTCCCTCTTTCCATAATTCTTTGTAGTTTATATGGTACCCGTTTTTTTATGACAAATTCTGGAAAACGTTCCATTCCCCCCACGGTAATAGTAATTTTTGGAGCTTCGGGCGATTTAACCTCTCGTAAGCTTGTGCCTGCACTTTTTAATCTTTCAGTTGATCGGCTTCTGCCTAAGCGCTTTTTCCTCATCGGCTATGGTAGGAAAACTGTATCTGATGATGATTTCCGATCATCGCTTAAAGAGTCTTTGTCCGCACATTCTCGGCGTCCAATTGATGAAACAGTCTGGGAAAAAATAGCTCCCGGCGTGTCCTTTCACTCAGGATCTTACGACAATCCTGAGAGCTTTGAGCAGCTTAAAGATAAAATCTCTGAAATTGAAAAAGAGGAGGGCGAGCCGATTCAGTGTATTTTTTATCTATCCACTCCCCCGTCTGGTTTTTTACCAATATTGGAAAATTTAGGAAATAGTGGGCTTGCCAGATTACATCATAATACCTGCTGTGCATCAAAAGTCATCGTAGAAAAACCTTTTGGTAGAGATTTGGCAAGTGCCCAGGAGCTTAATCGAATGATAAATCGAAGATTTGCAGAGTCTCAGGTTTTTCGAATCGATCATTACTTAGGCAAGGAAACTGTACAAAGTTTGTTGGTTCAACGATTTGCCAACAGCATTTTCGAGCCCGTTTGGAATAGAAATTATGTTTCTTGTGTGCAGATTACTGTGTCTGAGGACTTAGGTGTTGGATCCCGGGCAGGATATTACGATCGTAGTGGTGCCCTGCGCGACATGATCCAAAATCATGTCATGCAACTGTTGGCCTTGACGACCATGGAGCCACCTTCCTCGCTTGACCCGGAGGCTATTCGGGATGAAAAGGTCAAGGCGTTGCAGGCAATCAAGCCCTTGTCTTTGAACAATCCTGACTCCGAAGTCGTCCGTGGAGTTTACACAGAGGGCCTGGTTGCTGGGGAAAAGGCGATCGGTTATCACGACGAGAGCGATGTGCCCTCTTCTTCATCCACTGAAACATACGCTGCCCTATGCCTGCAACTCGATAACTGGCGCTGGAAAGGAGTGCCCTTTTACATTAGATCCGGGAAAAGGCTGGCCCGCAAAGTCAGTGAAATTGTGGTACAGTTTACTCGCCCCCCAGCTATTCTATTTGGTCAAGACTCACGCCAGCCTTTGTCACCCAATCTTTTGACCATTCGAATCCAACCGAATGAGGGTGTGAGCTTAAGTTTAAACTCGAAGACACCCGGCTTGGAAACAAAGTTGCAACCAGTAAATCTGTCTTTTGGTTACGATACCACTTTTGGTTCGAATACACCGGAAGCTTATGAACGCCTTATTCTCGATGCAATGACAGGGGATGGCACCCTTTTCATTCGTGGCGATGAAGCAGAGCATTCGTGGGGATTGCTCTCTCCGGTTTTGGATACATGGCAGGGGATGGGCAACCATGGATTGGAAAAATATTCAGCGGGGACTTGGGGCCCCTTGGCAGCAGATAAATTATTGCTACATCGCGGACATGAATGGATTACAAACAAATGAATGATATACTCCCTATACCCTTTCTTCGAATTAGCCTTCTTTTCTCACTTTTCTTGGGTTTGCACGCAATGGCAGGTAGTAAAGAGGCTCGCATGGATAAAACCCAAGACATTAATTATGAATACGCCTTGATTGGCGGAGGGTGCTTCTGGTGTACGGAAGCAGTTTTTGAAAATATTAAAGGTGTAACTGAAGCGGTCTCTGGTTATGCCGGTGGACAGACCGAAAACCCTACTTACAAAGATATCTGTACCGGTAAAACTGGGCATGCTGAGGTTATAAAGGTTAAGTTTGATCCAAATAAAATTTCATTTGGAGATATATTGAAAGTTTTTGGTGATGCTCATGATCCTACTACATTAAACAGGCAGGGTGCAGACATTGGTACTCAATATCGTTCAACCATAATGTTCTTCTCCGACGAGCAAAGAAAGGTAGCAGAGGTGTGGAAAAAATCCTTGTCCGATAAATTTGTCGATCCTGTTGTTACTGAAATTGTTCCTGCACCCAAGTTTTATCCGGCAGAGGGATACCATCAGGATTACTACAAGAAAAACCCGGATCAGGGATATTGTTCATTTGTTATACGACCAAAGCTTAAAAAACTGGGCTTAGAATAGGGTATTTCTGACCGAGTGTGGTTAGCCTTGTCTTTGTCCGTCATGACAATGGCGACCTTTCTTTGTTGAAGTATAAAATTATGTAAAATTTACAGTTTTTCGGTTTTCGTCTTATTAAAATTCATAAACCTTCTGTGAAAAAGCTAAAATTTAAATAGGAGTTTAAAATATCTAAGTCCTTCCAGCAAAGGGTTGCGGGTAAAAATAAAGACTTGCAAAAATAAAAATTTGGAAATTATCTAAAAAAATGGTAAGAACAAATTTTAATGTATCTACAAAATCCATCCTGCATGTAACTGAATGGTTTGAGAGCAACCAGTGCAACCCTTTGCTCTTATCCGAACTCTTTGAAGATTTGCCCGGAGTAAGTTTTTTTATTAAAGATAAGGAGCATCGCTTAGTCATGGTAAACGATGGTTTTTTGCCCAGGTTGGGGTTATCCCAAGAGGAATTGTTTGGAAAAACAGATTTTGATTTATTTCCTGCCAGACTGGCGGAGCATTTCAGGCGTGACGACCGCGATATTTTTGAAACTAAGAAAGCTAAACTCAACATACTGGAATTGGTTTTCAATAGTCAGGGATTACCGGATTGGTACCTCACAAATAAGTATCCTTTGTTTAATGATCGCGGGGATGTGGCTGGTTTAATGGGTACGGTCAGGCCTTATGGGGACGGTGAGAAAAAGGAGTTAAAATGGGAAAGAGATGACGAAATTGGGCGGGCTGTTAACCATATTCGTAACCATTTTCGTTCAGAGATGGCGATTAGTGATTTGGTGAAGGTGTCCGGGCTTTCTCACCGTAAACTGCATCGAGGATTTGTAGAATTGTTTGGAGTCGCTCCCATGCAGTTTATCACACGAACAAGAATCGAGGCGGCTTGCGATGATCTTTTATCATCTACTAAAAAGCTTTCCGTTATTGCCAAAGAGAACGGATTTTACGACCAAAGTTCGTTTACCCAATTATTTCGTCGGCAAATGAAAATTACCCCTTTGAAATATCGTAAACAGCGCGGATTCATTTAGCATTACAAGCCTTGTCCGTAAATTTTTACTCGCCTAATATAAACCTCGGAATGCTCTTCGGCGATTGACCACCAATCTTGTTCCTCGGTTGTCGGAATTAATCCGTTTTCAAGACTCTCCATTAGGCGGGCACCTTCATTTGTGAGCACACGAATAGATAAATCAATGACATCGGGAAACAAGTGGAAAGGGTTCGAAAGAGTCTGATATGCAGCATGTGATGTGGCCAAAAATTCTGTATCTAAAAGATTGCCAGACGAATCTATGGCCGGAAAAACCTGCACCAAGTTTCCTGTGCCATAACTATTTTTTTGAAGCACATAAGCACGGACTCCAAAATCGATAACATTTGCAGCGAGAGAAAATGCGGAAGACGAATAATCTGACCCTTCTGCAATAATCGGATTGGTTATAGTGGATGGTAACCTTGGGGTATTTTCTCGGTCAAAGTTTGTAGTGGCCTGAGGATTATAAGCCTCCGCATCTGGGTGAAGATTATATCCTGCTTCGAAAGTATTTTTGGCACTCACATCGGACCGAAAAAGTTGATAGCGCGCAGAAGAAGTGGTAGAGGAGGTCAACCCTTGTCGGATAATTTGATAAGCAACCGCCCGAGCCGCTCCGGTATTTTTTGCATTTTGATCGAGTTCGGGACCTTGGGTAAAAAACCTCAACCATACCCCTCCCACGCCAAATCGAGACTTTTCGAAAGGACCCTGTCCAAGAGAGTCATATTCGTCTTCAGGTAATTTTTTGTTCTCTGGCCAATCACCTTCCAATAAACGAAAGGAGTCCTCTAAAGGTTTGCCCATTTTATTGTCTGATTCATCAACTAGTTTCCAATAGCCACTGTTTTCCTTGGTTTCTAGGACACTGATTGCCATCCATACATTTCCATCATTTCGGTACAGGGCACATTGAAGATCTTCCTGGATACGATCTAAGGCAAATTGTGCAACCTGATTAGTCTCTAGAGTCCCAGAGGCTAGTCGTTGCGTTTCGAGAACTTGAGAGGAAACATTAAGCAAAACAGCAGCCAACAAAGCGGTAACTGCCACGGCAACCATTAATTCCAAAACCGTAAAACCTTGTTGTTTTTTGCACACTTCCCGAAAACTCTGCATGGCTAGGAATTAAGGAGAGAAAAAGGCTATTGATCAAGACGGGATCAAAAAGAAAGGATTTTAGCCATTCTTTCTCCCATTTGGCCATAGGTTTCAACCCCTTTTTCGGACCATTCGAGAAGATGCCGATCAAAAGCGACCGAATGTGGGGGAAAGATAGTGATTACACAAGATCCACCAAAAGAAAAATATCCATATTCCTGCCCTTTTTGAACGGATGTATCTTCGGAGGCAGTTAGATGAACGGAGCCGACGCAGGTTGCTCCTACCAAAATCTGGGCAACCTCTCCTATGGATGTATGTTCTAGGAGTGAGAGGTATCGCTTATTTTCCCAAAATATGGAAAGCCTTTTGCGAAGGGCAATCGGGCTAACTGAAAGCAAATTTCCATTGATTCGGTTGGTTTTTCCAAGTTTGCCAGAAAGAGCAAAGTGGAAACGGTGGTAATCTACCGGGCATAAGCGGCTGATTAGCATACTCCCTTCTTTATAGTGCCGGGCAAGTTCATTAGACTGGAAGAGCTTCTCTAGGTCAAAGGACTGGCCCTTTGCATAAATATGGCGCACTTTTGACAGATTTGGTATTGCTAAGTGTCTGCCGTCTGCTGGAAATACCGCATAAGATTCATCTTCATTAATAGGCCGAGCTTTTGTGGTTAATTTTCTGTAGAAAAATTCATTGAAGGAGCGAAAGGAGGAAGGAGCATCTAGAAATTCTTCCTGATCGAGCTTATACTTTTCGATGAATGGTTTGATTTTGCTTTGACTCCATGGTTGGCTCATTCTTTTTCCATACCATTTGGAAAACCATGTCCTTTTTACCATTGCCCATAAACCAATCTTTCCTAGGCAATTTTCGTAGGAAAAACGGAGCCACTTTTCTCCATATACCAGCTCTTTTTCTAGGCGGGAGGTTGTGGGGTTCCAAAAGCGAATATCCGTGCTCACGGAATAATTAAAAGATGCCCGACTGGGGACGGGCGGAAAATTTGGATAATTAGGCCTTTTGGATTTTGCCTGCTTTGATTGCTTTTACAGATACCCACTGGCGCTTGACCTGACCGCTTGGCAACTTGACGCGGACGCGTTGAAGATTTGGGCGAAAGGTACGTTTGTTGTTCTTAACTAACTGTAGACCAATTCCACCAGCTTTCTTGCTGACACCCTTGTGAATAATACGACCGCCCACTTTCGGGCGTTTTCCTGTGATTGCACAAATTCTAGACATGACGATATAAGAGGTAAAAGATCTAAAATGTCAAAAATCCGCCTTCTGACAAGACTAAAGGGGGGGAGGATCATTGAGATCCTTTGTAAACATTAAGTTGCCTGTTCGATTCCTTTTCGTGCAAGAAATAAAAACATTCGATTTCAAAATCTTTTAACAATACACAGGACCTTTCGAAACCGAGTCCAAGACTGGTGGAAGCAAGGGAATCGGCAAGCATGCAATTGGGGGCAATGACGGTCGATTGGGCTCTTTCTGTAAGTCCATATCCTGTATGAGGGTTGATAATATGGGAGTAGCGCTTATCCCCGATTTCCAAAAATTGTTCAAGATCGCCAGAAGTGGCTACGGCACAATTGGACAAGGCCATGATGGGAAGTTCAGGATGTTTCCGCCCGCCAATCTCGACCCGCCAGCCATCTCGGTTTCGTGGAGCATCTCCAATTGTTAAGTCTCCGCCGGCATCGATAAGGCACCTCGGATACCCCCTGCTCTTCATCATTTCCAACATGCGGTCGGCCACATATCCCTTGGCAATTCCTCCTAGATCAAGAACCATCGAAGAAAGGAGGAGTTCACCCGAACTCATCGAATTATTTAATACAAGATGTTGGTGCCCGGTTCTTTTCAATGCATCTGAGAGTTTTATTGAATTTGGCAACTTTTTCTGAAATCGGGCAATCCTCCACAAGCGGGAAAGTGGGCCCACAGTCACATCAAAAGCACCATTACTTAAATCAGAAAGAATCTTGGCATGTTCAAGTACATCAAAAAGTTCTTTGGAAAGACGCATGGATTTTCCTGTACCTGAGGTTTTAAAAAACCGACTAATTTCGCTCTCGGCATGATAATCACTAAATATTGTATTTAATCGTTCTCCCTCGGTGTATGTTGCCGTAATTGCACTTTTCAAATCGGGGGAGTCTTCCGAATCCACAAGTATATGGACATCTGCCCCCATCAGGGTGTTTGAAAACTTTTGAATTCCTTCCGTACGATCGTTCGACCATAAGAACGTTGAAAACAAGGAAATTATAAGAAGGAACAACCTACAGGTTTTGTCTTTTGTCATATTTATGAATTATCAGAGCAGAAAATGTGAATAAGGTTGAGATAAAAAGAAAATATCTCTTAATTGAGATATTAGCCTTTGATTACATGATTCTGTACAAACTTGCTTACAAATCAGTACTCTGCGTACTGCTATCCACGCCACTCCTGTTTGGAGAATCTTCCGACATTGATTTTGTCCGAGATGTAAAGCCTATCCTTGAACACAACTGCGTGAGTTGTCACCGCGAAGACAATGACAAAGGAGACATCCGTCTGGATACCAAATCTGCTACGCTTGCGGGAGATGATGTTTTGGTCCCAGGAGACCCGGAAGCCAGTTCACTTTACTGGACTACTACCCTACCCTTGGATGACGAATTGATCATGCCCCCTATTAAAAATGAGGACAAGGACTACCCTCTTACAGATGCAGAAAAAACGGTTCTTAAACAATGGATCTTAGATGGAGCTGATTGGCCAGAGGAAGTAGTGCTTGAGCCCCGTAAACGACTCCCTAAAAGTATTTCTTTTGTAGAGCATGTGCAACCTATCCTGGAACTCAACTGTGTGGCCTGTCACTACGAGGGAAAAGTAAAGGCAGATTTACGCCTGGATACCCGCGAGTATGCCTTTGCTACAGATTATGTAATTAGCACTGGTAACGCAATGGAGAGCGACCTCTATATTCTTTGCACCCTTCCTACAGACGACGAGATGTTTATGCCCCCTGCCCCGGCGGATCCACTTTCTTCTGGAGATTTGTACACCCTACGCCGATGGATTGACGAAGGTGCGGATTGGCCTAAGGAAGTAACCTTGGCTCCAAAAAAGAAGTCGCTTACCATCTTGGGGACGATGCCCAAAGACTTGTATAAAGAGCTTGGTTTTACTGAGGGTCCGGTAACGGATGAATTTTCCGAATATGAGGAGGAGATATCTACTTCCGACCTTGCTTTTGAATTGGTGCCAATCAAAGGTGGAGAATTCACTATGGGTAGTCCGTTGAATGATTCTTCTCGCGGTGAGAATGAATGGCCCGCCCACCAAGTCGAAGTTTCCGACTTCTGGATGGGTAAGTATGAACTCACATGGGATCTTTACGAGTTGTGGATGCTCAATATCGACCGGGATAACCGGGCTTACAAAAAAATGGAGGAAACCAAAGCAGATGCACTGACTGATGCGGTTACCAAGCCGACCGCTCCTTATACAGATATGACTTTTGGAATGGGTAAAAGCGGATTTCCCGCGATCTGCATGACTCAATTATCTGCTAAAATGTATTGCATGTGGCTGAGTGCCCGCACCGGCAGATTTTACCGCTTGCCAACGGAAGCTGAGTGGGAATACGCCTGCAAGGCAGGAAGTGATACCGCATACAACTTTGGTGATGACCCTGAATCTTTACCCAATCATTCATGGCATTTAAACAATAGTTTCTTTCAGTATCAGTCAGTTGGGGGAAAGCCTGCCAATGCATTTGGTCTTTTTGATATGCATGGTAATGTTTGGGAATGGACACTTGATCAATTTGCTCCTCCTCCTAAGGAAGTTTCCGAAAAAAGAATAGATCCAATGGCAGTACCCACCTCACTTTACCCAAGGGTAGTAAAAGGTGGTTCATGGGATGACGGCCCTCAAAATCATCGTTCTGCTGCCCGTATGGCATCGGAGGAATCCTGGAAGCAACAAGACCCCCAAATTCCCAAAAGTGTATGGTACCACACCGATGCATTGTTCGTAGGCTTTCGGGTGGTTCGTCCCCGAGAAGTTCCTCCCCTCAAGGATATTGAGAAATACTGGCCATCGGAGGCTGAAATACTTGCCATTCCATCAAGGTAATTAACATCCGCACCAGTATGGGGGAAGTTGCGATTTTCCTTTCGAAAGATTTTCCAAGGACTTATCCATCGGAATTTTTCAGAATTTAATCCTACTTGGTGGACAAACCAAAAAAAATTTGGTTTGCGAAGCTTGCCCATTTGCGGTCAATTTTACTTAAGAGATCGTTATGCAGAAAGTAGGCTTATCCATAAGAAAAAACCGTAAAGTTGGAGGCTTTGCCATGATCTTGTCATTAGCCTTGATCAGCTTTGTTTTCTTATTAGTCATCACTTTGGTAAGTCAAGTTCGCCAAGATCTTGCTTATTCTGATGCCCGTCAAAACCACATACTTGCCAAGGCTCATGCCCGTATGGGCATGATGATTGCGATTGGTGAAATCCAAAAGCATTTGGGTCCGGATATGCGGGTATCTGCAACGGCTGATATTTACGATGAGAGGGTACAATCATTGGAGGATAATATTCAAAACCAAAACTCTCCACTGTCAGTTGACCTGTATGAAAATAACCAACTAAATATAGTACCAGAAGGACAACGCTTTTGGACAGGGGTGTGGAAAACTAGAGCAGGGGATGCGGAAGAAAACAGTTTGGCTTACAGACCCCTGCCTTACAATCGAGATGGAGTTGCTGGTTTACCAAAGTCATGGGACACGGATACAGGTTATGATCGTCACCCCGCAATCGAAGTTGCTTGGCTTGTGAGCGGAAATGAAGGTTGGCAACGTAAACTAGCGGTAACTGGTGGGGGTACTTTGGTAAATGAATTCATTGAAGTGCCAGATGGAGTTGTAGCGGATGACGATGGAAGTAGGGTTCTAAACAATCCCAAAGGGCTTATTTATGGAAAGAAAAAGAATGAATGGGCGGATCATAAATCAGTCGTGTCTGGTCATTTGGGAAAATATTCTCATCCATTGAAGGAATTACCAAGTCCAGATGAAAATGATTCCTATGCTTGGCTCTTCAAAGCATCTGATTTTCAACAGGGTGGACAACTTTATTACCCTCTTCTTGAGTCGATTAAGGCACCTAAGACTGAAGTTTTAAGTGGTTCTGACAAGAGTTCTGGGAAATATGCCTATTGGGTTGGGGACGAAGGTGTTAAGGCTAAGTTAAATATTTCTGACTCGATTCCTCTCGATCAAAATACACGGCTAACCGTAGCTTCCAGCCCTCAAGTTCTTGGATTGAACAGAACGACTACGGAGAATCTTTTAAGTAGAGATTCGGCAGAACAACTTTTGGATATTAATTTAGAGGGTTTTCAAAATATATTAACCACGAACTCTTTTGGTATATTAACGGATGTAAGAGCTGGTGGTTTGAAAAGAGATCTGAGTTTAGCTTTTTCTGACTCCGAATCCGAAGCTTTTGATACAAGATGGAAAAAGGATTTTAAGGATAATTTTATCTTTCGAGATCGTGTACATTGTTTGAAAAGTTTTCCGATATACGATTTTCAAAGTAAAAACATTTTCGGGACTAATGGTATAAAGAGAAACCATTGGTTGGATCAGGTAGCGGGTTCTGATCGCGGGCCTTTGATCGATGATAAAGATGTTTTACTTGCAGGGCCAAGGTGGTCAGTACTTCAAGACTTTCACAATTTGCACCAAGTTTATAATGACAAAGAAATATTAGAAGTTTCTTCTCCAAGTCAATTTCCCCGAGTGGTTGGTGATAACACACTGATTTTTGATAGGCGTGGAATCAAGGGTAATCAGGGAATGACAATTTCTCAGTCTACTCCCTTTTTCAATGTATTTGGCGGGCCGATAAGAAGTGCTAGACCTGAGCCCCAGAATCATCCAATTATTCCGGTCATCACAAAAGTAAGCGTATCTGTTTTTCCGGCCATTAGTTCGAGTAAAAAGCTTGCTCTTGCAATAAATCCTACAATTTCCCTATGGAATCCATACGATAAGCCAATGAAACTTGATGGTTTGTTTGTTGAAATTCCTTTTCGTCAGGGAGAGTTTTGGGCTTCTCACTTTAACCTTAAGGAGTATGACTTGTACAGAAAATGGTGGATAAGTTTGTACAACTCCGTCCCTGATTTTCCCACTCAACCGAGGTCCAGTTCTAAGTCAAAAAATGCTAAATTTAAAAGTGTGGACTCTCCTTGGGGTCTGTTTCCAAGGTCTGTTGAAAAGGAAAAAACTAGTGGTTTTGGAGTATCTGGTTCCACTACATTTATGCAACCAGGAATTATTGAAAAATTTAAAGGAGGATATGAAGAGGATGCAACTGAAGGGATTCTGAATTTCTTTAAAGAAGGGAATGGTGTAGTTTCTCTAGAACATGAAAATATTAGAGAAAATGTTACTTACAATGGAGATTTTCATTTTTTCTCTTTTCATGATGACTACAAAGTAAAAATTGAATTACCAAGAATTTTTTTGAGTTTGGGTGAAGAGGTCATAGGTCCTGGAGAGGTCGGTTTATTTTCAGTTGAAGATTTGCAAGTCGATAACATTTCTAACCTTAATGACTCTACTCCAATGATTGTTCTTAGAAAGGGAGATACAGAGGACTTTTTTCTTTTGGAGTCTGATTTTACCTACAACAATCCACAATTTAGTAACGATTATTTTATAACCCATCATGTTGATTTCAGCGGAGTCAATGGATTTACCAAAAAAACTGCTGAACAGATTCGTAAGATCGGAGAAGAATTTTCTTACACTTCTTTGGGTACTGATTTTGATAAATACGATGGTTTAACTCTTTATAAAAGTGATGCATCGCAAGCATCGAATTTTGACCCTAATAAGGCTGATATATTGATTCGTTTTACTATGTATGGGGGAAGTGATGAAACTTATTCAAAAAAGTTCCATACAACTGAAAAGTACTTCCATGAAAATTACAGCAATGCATTTGATAGTGCGGACGAAAAATTGCCTGGCGTGGGCTGGGAGTGGGGAATTATCATGCCCGGAGATAAAGAAAACGAATACATAACACTCAATCATTTTAATGTGCGGGCATTGGTTCACAGCCAACAAGAAGGAAGCGGGCATTGGTTTAATGCTTATACAGACTTAAAGTCTGACAAATTTCAAAACAGCACTATAGACGACAAGCTAAATTTTGCATATGATGCACCTCCTAGCGAAGAAACATTTCGCCGAACTGATGAAGAGGGAAATGTCCTGGTGTTCGATTTGTCTGATCCTGTTGATTTATTAGTCGCAGGACTAAATAAGAACAATTTGCCAAAATATATGAACACTCCTCCAAATACGATTGAATTTCCATGGATTTATGATTTTGGCTCATGGGATGTTTCAACCTACGATATTAATAAGGAGAGGTCTTTTAACGAATATTCCTACCTTAGGGACCCAGATAGTAGGGCTGCAATACTCGGTCTTCAACCAACAGGAATTAACCCAACCGGTACTATCGAGGCAGATAATGAAAATATCTGGCTTGTTAACCCCCTGGTGCCTCGAGCAATAAATGCACAAAACCGCATCGGATTTTTCACGAATTCAACCAAACAAGAGCTATTAGAAAATAGAAATGAAATTGATGCAAGTTGGGGCCTTTCATCATCCAATCAAGCAATCTTGTTTGAAGTACCTGTTTCAGCCCCCTTATCTATTTTGCAATATCGACATGCCAGTTTGAACAACTATCTGCATGGCCCGAGCTATGCATTAGGTAATTCTTACGCTACTACACAGGTTGCAAGACATCGATCGTGGGGAAGAATGAGTGGAATTGAGAGCAAAGTCATTAAGGATGACCCTGATGTACCTGAAGCCGAGACTTGGACATCTAGCGTTCGAAACCCCAAAGATATGTGGGATTTACAACAAGAATTAAAAAAAATGATACAAGACGAATTTCCTGAAAGATGGGCCGATCTTTATTGGCACTCCCGCAGTTTTATAGAAAGGGAGTGGGGAGAAATTGATCTTGACGATACAGATTCACAATTTGCTCCTTGGCGTGGCCAAGGTGGTGCTCAGCACAATCATCAAAACACTACACTTGATCATTCATTCTATCTAAACAGAGGACTTCTTGGAGGTTATTTTCTAACTGGTTGTAAAACCATAAATGATCATATTGATAAGGATACGGGATTGATTAGGATCGGTTCATTGTATCGACCTTTTCTTTGGGGCTCTGAGAGCATCCAGTCGTTCAATGAAGGAGAGCATGATTATGCTCGTGGAAACCATCGTATAGTCGGCTATATCCGAAAAAATGATGATTCTAACAAATCCTGGACCACAACCTCCTATTCTTTAAATTCTTCGGAAATTTCTTTTTCACAGCAAAAAGATAAGGCTTTTCGCTACCAAACAATTGCCGCCGATTTGCTGGTAGATGGAGCTTTTAATATTAACTCGACTGCTGTGGATGCTTGGGCTGCACAATTTAGGTCGCTCAGAGGTGAAGTAGTACCCAATGCATCTGTGGGTGCAGAGGAAACTCCAGTTGTACGTTTTTTAGCTGAGTCTGCTAGTTCGAATGGATGGAACGAATTACGAAAACTAAGTGATGACGAGATATTGGAACTTTCTCGTGCTATGGTAGAGCAGGTAAAACTTCGTGGTCCATTTTTATCGTTCGCAGATTTTGTAAATAGACGACTTGCCCCTAGCCCTATGGATAAAACTAAGGCTGCAGGGACAAGACCTGTCTTCCTACAAAAAGACATTATCGAATGGGAGAATTATCCTGAAGATAGGAATAGTATAACAGGGCTAAGAGGTGCAGTACAGGCAGCTGTTGCAAAGGCTGGTTTAAATAGCGCGAGTTGGGCAAGTACGAATTCAATGATCCCCCAATGGCCCGAAAGGAGATGGATTCCCCACCCGTCCCCATCAAGCAATAACTTTGGAAAATTAGCAGGTTCAAAATTCGGGTATCACGCTACATCCCAAAATGGTCTGTTATTCGGTGTAGGTTCCGGTGTAGGTTCTCCTGGGACATTTGGATCTGGTAAAACTTACAATGGAACTTCTATGGGAGTTTATCAAGTTTTGGATTCTGACAAATTTGGCACTGCAAAACTGTTTAATAGCTCGGTAGATTTCAAAACCACAAATTTTGGGGAGGCTCCCGAAAACCTACTAGCTGTAGAGCATGTGGCAACGGGAGCGAATAAGCCAGGTTGGATTATGCAATCCGATTTACTGAGCCCATTGGTTCCGGTAACTTCAGCCCGTTCGGATACCTTCACTATTCGGGTAATGGGTGAAAACTCTGGAGGCTCAAAAGCAAGAGCTTGGATAGAATTAGTGGTTCAGCGAACTCCGGATTATGTGAAGTCAGATTTAGACGCACCTCATCATCGACCACATGAACCCTTTAAGGACTTGAATCTAAATGGCTATTGGGACAATAGCGGAAAATTTGGAGAACATTGGCTGGATTTAAACCGAAATGGAGAAATAACTGATTATCCAGATTTGCCAGGGGTTGGAGAAGGAGGTAGAGGAAAAGATTTTAGAGATGGTATGTTGTCAGACTTAAAATTAAACTTCGACCCTCAGGAAGAATCAACAACTTCGCAAATCCCTATTTCCTTGATGGGGATTAATCAAAGGTTTGGCAGAAAATTTATTATTGTTCATTTTCGTTGGTTGCGAGAGCAAGATGTATAAGAAAACCAGCTTAAAATCCTTTTCATAAAATGTTTCGTCCTCAAAACCTATTTCTTTTTCTGACAAAATACTTTTTGGTACTAAACTTTGCTTGTGCTGAAGAGGAATCACTCTCCCCGAAAGCTTTATTTCAGGCTATTTTTCTTGAAGAAGATTCTTTTCAAAGGTTTGTTTATGCCCCCTTGGGGAATCCTTTTGAAGAAAATGCTTCTTTAATTACCTTACCTGTTTCATCCAAGCGATTGTCAGATAAGTTTGTTTATTTTGGTGAAAGTCCACTAAAGATCTTTAAGAAAAGGGATCAAGATGATGATGCTGGTGAATTAAGAGGCAAAGAAATTAAACTAGGGGAACAACTGGAGTTAGCTTATGAGTATCAATTTTCTCCATTACATTCAACAATTCTAAAAGAGATTCTTCTTTTAGGAGATCCTAAAAATGGAAAGCTAAATTGTAGCTCAATTTCATTTTCGCCCGATGAAGTTCCTATTGGTTCTTATCAATTCCAATCTTTTTCTAATGAAAATTTTTTTATATCAGTCGGCGGTCAGAAGCTTGCACTTAAGAAGGGAGAAAGTAAAGTTATCAACCTTTTAGATGTTAAAGAAAGTAGTGTTAGATTGGTTGTGTATTTACTAAGAAAAAATGAATACGAGAAGTCTTACAGTAGAAAAATTATGAACCATGCGAAAAAAAGGGGTGTTTTCTTTTTAAGGTCTTCTCAAAAAATTATCGATGTAATGGCTTTTATTGACTCTGAGGGAGATAGGATAAATAGAGCTATCGGGTATGAAGTGATGAACTTGACTCTAAAATCAAGAACTCATGATTCTAATCAATAAATCAAATTTATACAGTTGTGTTTGGGTCTTCTGATTAAACAAATCCAAGCTCTTTATTGTTCAAAGCCCTGCGATAATAACAACCCTGTCTAGCAATACCTTGCTCATCTTTGACATGGCATGCACCCTGCCCTTTTGGGCGTACACGGTAAAGGATAGAGTTTTGTTCACAGTTTACCCGAACTTCTACGATCTCTAAATAGTCACCCGAGGTCTTTCCTTTGATCCATAATTCATTCCTGCTGGAACTCCAAAAGGTAGCCATGCCCTCCTTCAGGGCTGTATCCAGGGCAAGTTGGTTGGCATAGCCAACGATTAATACCTCTCCACTTTCCGCATCCTGTGCGACTGCGGGTATGAGGTCTTCACCACAGGCAACAACCTTGGCAAGTTTCTTAAAATCGAGGGAGAGGGAGGTCCCGTTTTCCAGTTCGTGATGATCCATATTTTTTGATTACTACGATGTGCACGGATAGTCGATTGGGAAAAGCTTTGTTTCTTACAATTGTCTGTATTCTCTGACCGAATTTTATTATGTATAATACCAAGATGCCCAGGGATGAAGAATATGCAGTCGTGCTTTTCGATGGTGTTTGCCACCTCTGTGACGGAGCGGTCCGATTTATTTTGCGACGGGAAAATTCCACATTGTTACGCTTTGCTCCTTTGCAGTCGGAAGCGGGTAAAGCTTTGCTAATGAAATACGGATATTCGGAAAACTATTTGGATGGCTTGATCTTTATTGAGAACAAACGAGCTCATGACCGTTCATCTGCCTGCTTGCATATTGCGGGTAAGCTCAAATTGCCCTGGAAGTTGTTTGTTATTTTCCTGCTTATTCCCAAGCCATTACGCGACCTTGTTTATCGGATGGTTGCGGTTGCTCGTTACCGGTGGTTTGGGAAAAAGGAAGTATGTTCCCTGCCTCAGGGAGAAGATCAGGCACGCTTTCTTTAAAAACTCTTTATTCCGCCAAGGCGGGGATCAGGTGTGCGAGGAGTCGGGTCATTTGGGGTAAAGCTAGTTCGGAGGTTCGCGTGACATCCTCGTGTGTAAGTGCATCGCTGTTCCGACCAGCGGCTAAGTTACTGATGCATGAAATGGCTCCGACTTTTAAACCAAGTCCGTTTGCCACCATGGCTTCTGGTGTAGTCGACATGCCCACGGCGTCTGCACCTAAGCTGGCAAATGCCCGAATCTCCGCTGGTGTTTCGAAGGCGGGCCCGGAAAGGGCGAGGTAGGTACCTTCTTTAATTTCCTGTCCTGTTGCGTTCCCAGCCTGCTTAATTTTCTGGATCAGTCCTGGGTCGTACACTTTCGATTGGTCGGGGAAGCGGGGAATGGAGGGGTGTGGCCCCTGTCCGATTAGTGGATTGCCCCCCATAAAATTCAGATGATCCGAAAGGGCCAGGAAGTCACCGGGTTGCAAATCCTCCCGAATTCCCCCTGCGGCATTGGTCAGCAGTAGCGTGCTGACTCCGAGTGCGTGGGCGAGAAGAGCGGGAAAAATGACCGGTTCCCAGCCAACCCCTTCATAAAAGTGCCTACGGCCCTGAAAAATTAGAACATCCAGACCACCGGGCCTGGCAAGCCAGAGGTTTCCCACATGCCCATCAACCGTGGTGGAGCCCATACCAGGCAATTTTTCATACGGTATACTGGAAATGGGAGATAGTCCGTCTACAATTTCCCCCCATCCGGAACCGCAAACCAAACAAGCTTGGGGATGGATATCCCCCCAGGCCTCGTCCAAAATTTTGCGGGCTTGCAAGAGCGAGGGGGACGGAGTTTCTTCAGCCATAAGTAAGTTCTACCCCATCCCGGCGGATGGTTACATGATTGGCTTGATCTGGGCGTAGAGAGGCTTCGGTTTGGCCAACCACTTGGGCATCAATCCCGAAGGATTTGGAAATTTCAATGACTCGATCGGTATGTTCGGGTGGGCAATATGCTTCTAAGCGATGTCCCATGTTGTAAACTTGGTGCATTTCCTCGTTGGTGGTGCCTGAGGCTTTTTGAATCTCTGCAAATAAGGGAGGGGGAACAAAAAGATTGTCCTTAATGTGATGCACGCCGGTTCCGAAGCGCATACACTTAGTTTGTCCACCGCCTGAACAATGAACCAACCCTTTCAGTTGGTCGCCAAGTTCCTCTGCCATAGCCTTGGCTACCGGCAGATAAGTGCGGGTGGGGCTGAGCAATGCCTGGCCTACACTCAAACTGGAACCTGGGAGTGGGTCTGCCATACGGTAGGGCCCGCAGTATATGTATTCCTCCGGGGTTTTGGAATCGTAGGTTTCTGGGTATTGTTTGAAATAATGTTTCGATAAAAGTTCATGCCTGGCACTGGTAAGTCCATTGCTTCCAATACCACTATTCTCAATCTTTTCATAGCTTGCTTGTCCGCTGGAGGATAGCCCAACAATTGCTAAGCCCGGGCAAACTCGGGAATTATCGATCACCCGGTCACGTTCCATTACCGCAACGGCACAAGAATCCACCGCCACCGTGCCGGTCAGGTCTCCAACATCTGCAGTCTCCCCTCCCCCGCTGAGTACAGAAATGCCGAGATCCCGTAAGGATTGTAAAAACTCTTCAGTTCCTTCGATCAATGCAGCCAGAGCGTCGGCGGGAAAGTTTCTTGCATTCCGGTTAACGGTGCTGGAAATCATTACTCTTTCCCACGAACCTACACAGGCCAAGTCATCCAAATTCATGACCAAACTATCCTGAGCAATTCCTTTAAATACAGAGGCATCTCCAGTCTCCCGATACCAGAGATATCCAAGTATCGATTTGGTGCCTGCCCCATCTGAATGAATGACATTGCAAAAATCATCCCGTCCGGTGAGTGCATCCGGGGTAATTTTGCAAAAAGCCCCGGGGAATAATCCACGGTCCATACGATCCACCACGCGGTGAACTTCCTCTTTGCTCGAAGACACGCCTCGTTGATTATAGCGATTTTGGGAACCTTCCATGATTCTATCTCCTACTACTTGCTTGCCCCCTTGACCATCCGAAAGCACTTTGGATCGTTCAATTACCAAAAAAATTTGAAATTTAGGGTACAGTCATACTTGGAATTTGCGTCTTGGAAGCACAAAGCCCTCCCCCATTTGAGAAAAGAGGAAGGATGGAACAATCTATTTTGGCAAATTATGCGGACGAGAGAAAAATCCTCCAGAAAAAGCTGGGCAGGAAATGTTTTCCAAGAGGGAAGAGTTCGATTATCTGCCCTCCTGACCCCCTCTAATTTTTTGCTACTATCCCATGGGTCCTTACGCGCGGTCGAAGCCCTCGGAAAATATGTTCATCTAAGAAAGTGGAAATTGGATGGAGTCAGCGGTCCGGTAAATTTGGTAAACCAATTTCTTTTATCAGCAAATTTACAACCAAAAGATGAACCAAGTATTTCCGCTCGTGACTTTAAACTTTTTCAAACTACTTCAAAAATAAATCCAACCAGGCGGGATGGATATGAGCTATATCGAGTTGAAGGCAAAGAATGGCCACGGGCAAGGGTATGGGCTCATAAGTTTGCAATGGAAGCGAACCCTCCGATGGACTTGGCCGCCATTACCCAAATGGCCAAGCAAATGCAGGCAGCAAAAAAATTATTTATTCTGAAAAATTCAGAAAATATATTCTGTGCCATGGCTGGGTTTGGCCGTTCCACTGAACGGTATCAGGTGATCAATATGGTTTATGTACCTGAGGAATTACGCCGCAAAGGAATGGCTGAGGAGTTGCTTAACCGTATGATTCTTGAGTCTAAAGCTTCTGGCTATAAGGGATGTTTACTTTTCAGTGAATGGCAGGGGCCTCGCAATTTATATGAATTAATGGGCTGCAAAACCTTGGGCAGGTTTTTGGAGCAAGATTTAGCCTAACTCATCTTCAAGTGCTTCGAGAGTTCGCTTTCCATCTTCTAAGTGAGCGGTAATACGTTTGCCCGGGGGAAGATTCTTCACGGAACGAACCAAGTTTCCTTCCTTGTCGGAAAGATAGGAAAATCCACGCTTAAGTGCTGAAGGCAGGCTGTTTGCCTGTAATCTTTGCTCGATAGAATTGAGCTTGGTGTTGGTTCTTTCCAAAAGATTTACCGCACAGGTTTGGAGACGGTGTTCCAAATCGTCCAATTGCTGTTGGTGCCGTTCCATTTTGGCCTGAGGTGAACATTTTTCTAGACTCGCTTTAACCAGGGCAAGTTTGTCCGATGCCCGGGAAAGAAAATCTTGTGGTACACGAAGTAGGCGTTCTTCAAGCCGGTGAAAGCGTTCGATTTGTTCGAGGTACTGGGAACTTATCCATTCAGCAGCAGCAGAGGGTGTTTCCGCCCGTAAATCGGCCACGAAATCAGAAAGGACAAAATCGGTCTGGTGACCAATTGCGGAAATGGTGGGAATGGGACAATCTGCAATAGCACGAACCAAAGCTTCGTCATTAAATGCCCACAAGTCCTCAATAGATCCCCCTCCCCTGGCCAGAATAAGCAAGTCGATATCAGGAATTTTTGAACCTATTTTAACCCCGTTGATAATTTGAGCGGGGGCTTCTTTGCCTTGAACCAGAGAGGGAATTAACCAGATGTTTCCTGTCCAGTTTCGCCGTTTTAAAATACTAATAAAATCTTGCAAAGCTGCACCGTCAGGCGAGGTAACAATACCAATAGTCCGGGCAAAGATGGGTAAGGCAAGTTTTCGTTCCTCTTCGAATAGTCCTTCCTCTAACAACTTTTTTTTGAGCCGATCAAATTGGAGTCGAAGATTGCCCAGTCCGTCCTGAAGCAAATGCCGTATCCGTAACTGATATTCTCCCCTTGGTTCATAGACAGAAATTTCACCGTATGCCAGGCATTCGTCACCTTCCGCTGGTAGATAAGCCGAACCCGATGCATCTCCGCGAAAAAATACTGCCTTTAGCTGGCAGTTATTATCCTTGAGTAAAAAGTACCGATGTCCACTTGCCTGGACTCTTAGGTTGGAGATTTCTCCACGCACCCAAACCACCGGAAATTGCGTTTGCAAAGATTTGCGAATCGCCTGGGTCAACCCAGTGATCGACCAAACCGTAGAACGATCGTCTTCCTGCTCAAACAATTCAGTCTGCACACTTTCTCTTTCTTTTAAGGACAAACCTTCCCAACAAAACGGTGACCCCAATAATGCAGGCTCCAGTCCATAAATACTTCCATTCGCCTCCAAAAATTCCGGCAAAGGCAAGAACATATCCACAGCCCGTAAAGGAGAGAATGGGTAAAGAGACGAGCAAGTACTGGGTAAAGGGCATTCTGAGAAGCCCGAGACCATAGTTGGAAAAGATAAAGGGTACTCCTGGGGTCAGGCGTAAAATGATGGCCCATTCGAGCATGTTATCCGGAGTAGATTCAGGAAGGTGGAAACGTGTCCTTGCAAGGAGTTTACCTAATAAGCCTCTGGCTGGTCCGCAGGCGAGCCAATATGTCCAGGAGAGATTAGCAAACAAGGCAAGGATGCAATACAGGCAGCTAAGCCACGGGCCATTCTCTCCGCCCCACAGTCCGGCTAGCCCAAGTAAGGGAGCAACTGGTAATATAAAGCCGGGCAATACGGCAATAGCCAGAAATAGTAGCGGACCGTTATGAGTCAGGGTATTCCGGGTCGTTTCCCATAATTCTTCAAGCTTGAGACGAGCTGACTCTCCACCAATCTCAAGTAATATAAAGTAGATACCGAATAGCAGAGCAAACACTGCCAGCACTCCTCCGGTGAGCCATAGCAGTTTGCGACCCATTAATCAGCTGAGGGTAAGGGAGTGGACTGATTGCTGTCCTTAGGGTTTTGTGGAGAATTTGAAGATGTACCAGAACCAACATTATTAGCTTCGGTAAATGCATCATTATCCTCAATGGGCGTGGTGTTGGAAATAGATTTGAGAAAGGGAATAGCTAGAAAAATAAGTATTCCAGCAATGCAAAGAATGAGAATGAGTTCGATAATGGAATATCCGTGAGTATTCTTCATCTTTTTACCATTGTCTTTGTTTGAGTTGATTGGCGATAAGCAAAATCAACTTTTTATCCACCAAAAGAGTAGTCCGGGTAGAAAAATTCCAATTAAAGCAACGATACCAATAATCAATTGCGCGCGCTGAGCTTTTTTGCGATTCTCTGGAGTGTCAGGTGAAGGGGGATTTCCCCAGTCAACATCTTCATCCTTCCCTTTTTCAGTATCATCCTTCACAACTATTATCATTCACGCCATCGAATATGTCTCAAGAAGATTCAATAACATTTAATCGGGTAACCATAGTAGGTCCTGGTCTATTGGGTGCTTCTATAGCTATGAGTTTAAAGAAAAAAGGCATTGCCCGAGAGATTTGGGTGTGGCTGAGAAACGAGCAAAAAAAAGAGTTGTGTGAACAATCGGACTGGTGCGACCGGGCACTAATTGATTTACAGGATGCAGTAGGCGATTCCGATTTGGTGATACTGTGTACGCCAGTTGAATTGATTTTGGATCAACTCACCCAAGTGTCTGGTTGGTTGAAACCGGGTTGTATTGTTACTGATGTTGGGAGCCTAAAAAAAGGAATATGCCAAAGAGCAGATGAAGTTTTTAGAGATAAACAAATATACTTTGTAGGTTCCCATCCTATGGCAGGTTCCGAAAAAACGGGTATGAAATTTGCATCCTCATCTATGTTGGAGAAGAATAATTGTATGGTTACTCCGACCGAACAAACAAATTTAAAATATTTAAATAAAATTACAAGAATGTGGGAAATGCTGGATATGAAAGTGACTCACAAAACCCCCGATCTACACGATGAAATTGTTGGATGGATCAGTCATCTCCCCCATTTAATAGCTTCAGTACTGATTAATACAGTTGGAAAAAAAGATTCAACATGGATGGATTTATCCGGTAATGGACTAAAAGATACGACACGAATTGCCAGTGGGAATCCAACGATGTGGAAAGAAATTCTTTTGGGTAACCGTGAAAATTTAATTATATCTATCGATAACCTGATCGAAAACCTAAAGGATATTAAAGTAGCATTAGCTTCTGAAGATTCAGGCAAGCTAAACAAGCTTCTGGACTCTGCAAAAATCAAAAGGGATCAATTGAATGATAACTGAAAAAGAATCAATTTTGATTCAACCATTTGTAAATCCATGCAGAGCTGTGGTTGAAGTACCAGGTTCCAAAAGTATTTCCAATCGAGCACTCATATTATCGGTTATGTGCAAGGGCCAGGTTGAACTTAATGGATTACTGAAAAGCGAGGATGTCGATCTAATGCAGCAAGCTTTACTGCATTTAGGCGTGAACATCCAAAAGAATGGAAATAATATTAAAGTTTTTGGTAATGGAGGAGTAATTAATAAAAAAGAGTGCACAATAAATGTGGGAAATGCGGGAACGATTGCACGGTTTCTAACCTGCTTACTCGCTGCACAAAAAGAAGGTGTTTATCACATGGATGGTACACCAGCTATGCGGAAAAGGCCCATGCTTGAGTTGTTAAACTGTTTAGAAAGTTTGGGCTGTAAGATTGAGTATCATGAAAATTTTGGACACTTTCCTTTCACGCTGTATACAAATGGTTTAAGTAATAACAAAATCGAGATAGACGCTCGAAAAAGTGGGCAAAATATTTCTGGATTACTTATGCAATGCCCCCTACTCAATAACGATTGCACGATAAACTTTAC
Source organism: Opitutales bacterium (assembly GCA_028045305.1). Classification (GTDB taxonomy): domain Bacteria; phylum Verrucomicrobiota; class Verrucomicrobiia; order Opitutales; family Seribacteraceae; genus Chordibacter. The sequence continues at coordinate 104,074 of JAOFTV010000001.1, forward strand.
TGGGGGAACTGTTTCTGTGCCATTTATTGATATGACTCTTAAAATGATGCGATCATTTATTGATAAAAATACATTTGATTATACGCTTTCAAGAAATTCCGCCGAAGTGCCAGTTTGCGAATATAAAAAAGATGATTATATCTATCAAATAGAGCCTGATGCCACAGCAGCTAGTTATTTCCTAACCTTACCCCATGTAGTTGGTGGTAATTGTAAGGTGTTGGGAATGAAAGAGGAGATGCTTCAGGGTGATATTGGCTATTACAATGTCCTCAATGAACTTGGAGCTTGTATAGATTTCGATGACGAGGGAGTCAAAAGCACCAATCTTTCCACATTAACAGGTGGATCATTTGATTTTGTTGATATTTCTGACACTTTCCTCTCTTTGGCGGCAATTAGTCCACTTTTGAATGATAAATTAGAAATTTATGGAATTGAGCACACTCGAAAACAGGAAACTGATCGGTTATCTGCGATGGCTCGAGAATTAGCCAAACTAGGGCAAGATGTGACTGAAAAATCAGACCGTCTTATTATTAAGCCAGATTTAAATAAATTACGTGCAGTCGCCAAAAATGGTGTAGAGATTTGTACCTACAAGGATCATCGGTTTGCGATGAGTTTTGCCATTTTGGGATCTTTTGATTTATTTGGCGATGGTCAACCATGGTTGACAATAAAGGATCCTGGATGCTGTGCGAAAACTTTCCCTGGCTTTTTCGACCGCTTAAATACAGCCTTAATCGATTCTAATGCAAAAATATAATTATATTTCTATATCTTTGGACGGTGCTGCTGGGTCTGGAAAATCTACCACTGCACAGGCCATCTGCCAAAAATATAATTATATTCATGTTGATACCGGTTTGCACTACCGAGCTCTTTCTTTATTTTTCTTAAATAAAAATATACTTCCTGAATTGGTTCCTCAGTATTTACTTTCAGATACCGTAAATCTCACATCCCAATTAGATGAATTTACTGTAAAACTTTTTGTCGAAGGAACTTACTTTTCTAAGAAAGAACTGCGTAATGAACGTATGAATAAGGAAGTTTCGTACTATGCCCGTATTCCTGAAGTTCGTTCTCTTTTGTTAAAATATCAACGTGGATTAGTTAAATATGGCTTAGATCAAGGATTTTCGGGTATAATTATGGATGGTCGTGATATCGGCAGCGTTGTATTACCAAATGCAAATCTTAAGGTTTTCCTACATGCCGAAATCGATGTTAGGCAAGGCAGGCGCTTATCTGATGGTGAACGTGATTCTATATCCAAACGTGACAACATTGATAGTACCCGAAAAGTCGCACCTCTCATGTGCCCAGATGGGGCATTATCCATAAACACTGGTATTTTATCTGTTGATGAAGTCGTCTCAGTAATATCCAATCATATATCTTCATTGTCTTGAGAAATTTTTATCGATTTGCCCAGTATGTAAGCTGGTTCTATTTCAAGGCTTTTCATCGTCTGGAAGTTCACGGCATCAAAAATGTTCCACAATCTGGTTCTTTTATTTTGGCTTCTAATCATTCAAGTTATTTCGATCCCCCTGCCCTTGGTTGTAGACTGCCTCGTAACCTTCATTACTTTGCTAGAGATTCTTTGTTTTTTTGGCCACTTGGTGTTCTCATAAGTAATCTCAATTCTATTCCTGTAAATCGTTCTCAATTAGACATAGCTACCTTGAAACGTGTTTTGAAAGTTTTAAAAGGTGGTGATCCCTTGTTACTTTTTCCTGAGGGTACCCGTTCCGCGGATGGTAATTTAGGCGAAGGCAAGAAAGGTATTGGTTTGTTACTTGCCAAATCTCAAGTGGATGTATTGCCGGCTAGGGTTACGGGAGGTAACAAAGTACTTGGTAAAGGAATGCTCTTTCCTCGAATTGGCCGCAAACTTGTTGTGGAATATGGTACTCTTTTAAAAATCGATACATTAGACCCCGGGAAATCTGATACAAACCGGTACGAAATAATAGCCAACAAGGTACTCGCTGAGATTAACCGAATTTAGCAACCTGTTTCCTGAGCTGGGGAGTTTTGGCAAGCTAAGGGTTAAGTGAATTAACAATTCTATCCATGATTCCCTGAGTTGGATCTGGGAATTTGAATGTTTGACCGGTTATTGTCTCGAACAGATGAATGTATCTGGCAGATAACTCAACCACCAGATTATCGGGGGCTTTGGGCAGGGTTTTGTCCTTGTAGGGGTCGCAGTTTTCGCGAAACCAAAGCCTGAGGAATTCCTTGTCCACATTTTCGGGTTCCAGGTTCTGTTCAAATCGGGTCTCGTAGCTTGGTTCAAGCCAATACCTTGAAGAGTCCGGGGTGTGAATTTCATCAATTAGGAGAATTTCGCCGTTTTCTGAAAGACCCATTTCATATTTTGTATCTACCAGAATAAGTCCGTTTTGCCGGGCAAGTTTTTGACCGCGGGCAAAAAGCATTAAGGCGTGTTCAGACGCGTAGTCCCAGTGCTCCTGAGTCATCCAACCTTCTTTGACAATGTCTAGAGGAGAAATTGGACGGTCATGAGCTTCTTCCTTGGTGGTGGGAGTAAGAATGGGTTGGCGAAATTTTTCGTTCTTGTGCATTCCCTCGGGGAAGGAGATACCGCAGTATTGCCTGACACCCGAGTTGTATTGCGTCCAAATGGAGGTGCTCGAACTACCGGTCATATATCCACGCACCACAAATTCAACGGGGAACGGTTTACACTTTTTGGCCAGAGTAACATTGGGGTCTGGAATACCTAGCACATGATTGGGCATAATATCCATCGTCTGTTCAAACCACCAGGCACCGGTTTGGTTAAGTACTTGTCCTTTAAACGGGATGGCTGCCAAAACCCGGTCAAATGCAGATTGCCTGTCTGTGGTGATCAGGGCGTATTCATTACCAAGATCATACCGGTCTCTAACTTTTCCCTGATACTTTGGAAATCCATCAAGGTGAGTATTCTCAAGGCATTCTAAAAGATGGCGGGAAATGATTTCTCGATAATCATGAAGTGTGTGCAAGGCGTCTATCATTTGTGGTGCAAAGAATGCAAAGTTAGTTTGCTCGGCCAAAAGTTCAAGCCCAAGGAAAAGAAATCTCGTTTCATTGACGAAGGTGGGCAAACCATATAAAAGTTGAGTAAATTTATACAACGAATCAAAGCCCATGAACCTAGATACCCAATATGACCTAATTATAATTGGAGGAGGACCTGCGGGTTACGCGGCGGGCATTCGGGCGGGACAACTTGGCCGCCGTGCCCTCGTTGTTGAAAAGGAGAGAGCCGGGGGTACCTGTTTGAACTGGGGGTGTATACCTTCCAAGGCTTTGCTGAAAAGTGCCGAAGCCTATCAAGCCGCCCTGCACTCAGAAACTTTTGGTTTTACCTGTAAGGAAATTGAAGTTGATTTCGCTCAGGTAATGGGTCGGTCCCGTACGGTTGCCGATCAAATGGGAGGTGGTATCGAATTTCTTTTCAAGAAAAATAAAGTGGATTATGTGGTCGGCTCTGCCAATTTAATGGAGCCTGGCGTAGTTGAGGTGGTTGATGGTGAGCACGCGGGTACATTACTAAAAGCTGACAAGGTCATGATTGCGACCGGGTGTAAACCTAGAACCCTTGAGGAAGTGCCTGTTGATGGGAAGCGTATCATGACTTCGAGAGAAGCATTAGCAATGAAGGAGATGCCAGCAAGTATAGCCATTCTTGGTGCCGGTGCCATCGGAGCGGAATTTGCCTATTTTCTTAATGCCTTCGGATGCAAAGTTACTCTGATTGAAATGTTGCCCAAGGTCCTGCCAGTTGAAGACTCAGAGATCTCCAAGGCTCTGGCCACCGCTTTTGATAAACAAGGCATTATTTGTCGTGTAAATACACGGGTGGATGAAATTGAGGTCGTGGAAGATGGAGTTTCCTTAACCCTAAATGGAGAAAAGGGTGAAGAATCTATCATGGTTGACTCCGTTTTGCTGGCGATTGGAGTGGTGCCCAATTTGCAGGGTGTATTTTCGGAAAAATGTAAAATTGAATTAGACCGCGGATACATAAAAGTGGATGAGAACTACCAAACATCTATCCCTCAAGTTTTTGCGACGGGTGATGTGGTTGGGCCACCTTGGTTGGCTCATGTGGCGACCTTCCGTGCGGTGCAGGCAGTTAATGGTATGTTTGAGCATGCCAAGCCAATTCCCCTGGACTCATTTCCCGGCTGTACTTATTGCCAACCACAGGTTGCCAGCATTGGGCTGACCGAGGAAAAGGCCAAGGAAGAGGGAGTCGCTTACAAGGTAGGCAAATTTCCTTTCGCTGCATCAGGCAAGGCGGTGGCAGTCAACCATCCAGAAGGATTTGTGAAAATTATCGTTGGAGAGAAATATGGGGAGATCTTAGGTGCACATATTATTGGATCGGACGCCACCGAGTTGATCACCGAATATGGATTGGGGATGAAGCTTGAAGCTACAGTCGATGAGATTCACCAGACCATCCATGCCCACCCCACCATGAGTGAAGCCTTAGCTGAAGCCGCCGCCTCTGTGCATGGTGAAGCGATTCACATATAAGCAACACTTAGAAAGCTTAAATCTTTCTTTAGGATCATCTCTTGTTTTTGGAAATCGTCGTTACAGGCGATCGAGGGGACTTATAATTCCGAAAGGTTTCTTCATGACATGGGTATAGATTTGGGTAGTCTCTATGGAAGCATGCCCCAGGAGCTCTTGCACCGTCCGAATATCTGCCCCACCCTCCAGCATGTGCGTGGCAAAGCTGTGGCGCAGGACATGGGGTGTCACCCGTTTTTCGATACCTGCTTTCTTTGCGGTATTGCGCACTGCATTTTGATACGAATTTTCGAGTGCATGGTGTCGAAGAAGTTCCTCACCTCGAGGATTCTTTGCCAATTGACTGTGGGGAAAAAGGTACTGCCAGCTAAGTTCTTTGCGAGCCACGCTGAACTTGCGGGCAAGTGCTTCGGTCATACTTGCCCCTGCAAATTTAGCTTTGATATCCTCGGCGTGCAAAGCTCTTACTTGTTCGACTTGTAGTTGTAAAAAATCAATTAAAGAAGTTGGTAGGACCGATACCCGATCCTTATCTCCCTTGCTCCCTCGGACAGATAACTGACCGCGATCAAAATCTAAATCCTTAACCCGCAAGCGCAGTAATTCGTTTACCCGTAAGCCTGCTCCGTATTGCAAGCGGCCCATTAACCGGAATTTAGTGGGTAGCAATTCCAGCAGGCGAGTCACTTCCTTTTGAGATAAAACAACCGGTACCCTTATTCTCTTCTTTGCTCGGGTTGCCCCCCGAAAATCTACATTTGGTTGCTCTCTTACATGGCGGAAGAAAAACAACAGGGCATTAAAACACTGATTTTGACCTGTTGGTGAAATTCTCTTCTCTTCCGCCAAGTAGGTCAAAAAATTAACTACTTCCCCCGCTTCTGATTCCATTACCTCAATTGGATGGAGAAACGCTTGAAAACGTCGTAACCATCCCATGTACGCTTTTTCTGTAGTGTAGGCAAGGTGGCGACGGCGGAGTGCCCTTCTCAATTTTGGCCCAGCGATATCACGAGCAGTGATTTCCTGAAAAAACCATTTCAACGCGTCTCCCCATTGCTTCTTTTGCCAATCATCTGGCTTAGTTGGTAAAACTGCTTCTCGCCAAAAAACCTTTCCATTTTCACGGTTGCTCGGTTCTCCCAATCCCTTCTTTGCGCAAAAACCAAAATACCACTTGATTGTAATCCACCACGCCTGCCTCTCCTCTGCATTCGCATATTCTTTAAGTTGAACTTTTACCCATTCATGCATATGTCAAATAATTAGTACATGATTTATATGCATGTTTAACAAGAAAATTACTTGATATACAGAGAATAAAGTCCCTTCCCTTATCGCTTCAAATATTAGAGCTTATTTAGGTCTTGCTCATCGTTCAAACTTTACATTCATATAAAGTATGCATGATAAAAGTAACGAATAATATAAGTTCGGTCACAAAGAAGAAGGAGACAAAAGAATGAGATATGCATCACTAGCCATCGCCCTTGCAGCCGTCATGGTTGCAGGATGCGCAACGACTCCGAAGTCGTATCAGACAACTACAACCGTTTCACCGGCTGGACAACAGCAGTACACCGTTGAGTTCAGGATTCAGGAGACAGCAGAAGACGGCACGCAGAATGTGCTGAGCGCCCCAACAGCCGTAACCATGGCAGGAAAAGAGGCAACCATCAAGGTGTGTGACGAGAAGGAAGAGGACGTGATCTTCTGTACGGTACTCGTTAACGAAACAGCCAATGGTGTCGAGGCTCTCACAACTATAACCGTCAAAGAAGACGGAAAGAAGATCCTCAGCACCTCGCAGAAAACCGTAATGAAGAAATAGACCGAACAAGAGAATGGAGGGTAGCAAAATGGACGCGCCATTTTGCACCCTCATTCAGGACGTTCGGCTTCACAACTTCCACTACCCCCATAACAGAGAAAACCACACCAGGTTACGAAAAATGAAAACATTCCAGAGATTGTTCACAAACGCACTCTTAGTCGGCACGTTTGTTCTCGGCTTCGCCACATCAACAGCCATTGCAGGTGATACCACTGCGCAAACGCAGCCAGTGATTGCCTTGCTCAAGGCCGTAAAAGAGCAGGACCATAAGCAACTGAAATCCGCGTTCTCCGAGAAAATGCGAGCGCAGTACGAAAAAGAAGGATGGGACAAAGTCTTGCAGAGATACCAAGAAGGGTTCAAGACAGCGTTTGGAGATTACAAACTTGATGACTTCACCTTTGAATACAAGGGCGACAACGAAAAAGGCGCGGTGTCCGTAATTCACAAAGGCAAAACGTTTCCTTCACTGTCGGTCATCAAGGAGAAAGCCAAATGGAAACTGAACGAGCGTTAACGGTTCCGAACCAGCCGAACAAGTCAGTGGTGGCAACGGCGGACAACGGCGCTAGTTCGCTTCGCTCTGGACGCTTAATCCCCGCCGTGCCACACTTCAGACGTTCGCCAGAAAAATGAAACGTGCTCTAAAGTGGATCGGCGGAATTCTAGGAGCCCTAGTGCTGGTGGGTGTCTTGGGATTTGCGTGGATGGTCTACAGCTTCAACAAAGCGCTAGAGCCAATTGGTTCCATAGATGAGTATCAGGACGTGTTGGCAGATTGGAAGGCTAGCGGACTAGTCGATCATTTCCCCAGTTCGGTGCCACCGAGCGCTCGCACCGTGAGGTTTTCTTCGTCCCCGGGTTTTCTTCAGGGAGGCGGCCATGTTCAACTCAGAATGGAGCTTCCTGAGGCGGAAGTGAAGAGCCTCCACAAACACGCGACAAAAAATGCGAAGCAGCATCAGGACGGAGGGAACTCTGTAACCCTTGTCAATGAGCAAGATGATGGATTGTGGAGCACCCACCCACACACTCTTACCGAGGGCACATACGAGTTTCCAGGCGACTACAGGATTTTCATCTTTCATGCGGAGCCTTACCGGAAGGGGTCGGGGCATGACTGGAACCACGGTGAAAGCAAAGGCATGGTCGTCAGCCTGCAACGAAACGAAGTTCTTTATTACGCTGAAAACTGGTAAGAAACCAACGAGGCGAACAAGACGTCGATCCTAACGCCTGACCCGCCGCGAGTCGAAAGCATCATGACCATTCAACCATCAACACAGAAGTCAGAGCGCGCCCTCGGTCAGGCGTAGGATGACTCGGACGTTGGGCTAGAAAAGATTTCAAAGGAAATAATATGAAAAGACGGAAACCAATTATGAACCTCTTCATTATCTCATTTTGTGTTGGCATGTTGTTCTGCATCGATGTTCATGCGGCAGACGCAAATCAACAACCTGACACAGAGTCTTGGACTTTCTGCAGCATACCCGACTTTCTAAACTTCGACATAGAATACCCTCAAGAAGGTTGGGAGGACGCTTTGGGATTCATCCTTGATTCAATGCAGAAAGAGAATCCGGCATTCGCAATGGTTGCGGGTGATCTGGTCATGGGGCACTGGGGGCCAACAAAGGCTGATGTAAAGAAATGGGCTGACAAGTATTACCCTCAATGGACCAAGCGATGGGCTGATCATAAACTCAAGGTCTATACAGCATTGGGAGATCATGAAGTTGGTGACAATCCATGGAGGGGTGACAAGGCCAAGCTCGTGCCATTCTACAAGGAGGCATTTCAAAAACACCTCAAAATGCCGCTCAACGGACCTGAACACATGAAAGGAACAGCCTTTTACTGGACCCACAAGAACGCCCTATTCATATCCGTAGATGTGTTTGAAAAGGGCAAAAGTAATCAGGGAGATATCGCTGCCGGTGTGACCGGGAAGCAGCTCAAATGGTTCGAGGAAGTCCTGAGCAATCACAGGACGAAAGTAGATCATATCGTCGTTATGGGGCACACACCGGTTCTGCGACCCGTCCGAACGTTCAGCTCTTCCGGCATGCTGACCGTTAAAGGGCGAGATTCTGCCTTTTGGCAGACCATGGAAAAATACAAGGTCGATTTATACATTTGTGGAGAAGTGCATGCCGTAACATGCACGCAAAAGGACGGCATTCAGCAAGTCGCTCATGGTGGCCTGATTGGCCGAACGACAAAACCCAATTACATGGTAGTGACTGTCCACAAGGACAGGCTTGATCTTGATATTAAGGAGATCGATTTGATTAACGGAGAGGGTAGAATTTGGCAGCAAAAAAAGAGCAAAGGGCCTTGGGATACGATCACGATAACCGATGAGCGCAAGAAGGAAGGCTTCAGCTCGATCGGCCGCGTCAACATCATCAAAGAGGACGGTAAAAAATCGTTTGAATCAATCACAGGCTTCTTCGATGAGAAGAACAACCCGAAGAAATAGAGTGGCAACAGCCCAACAAGGCGGTGCAGGCAACGTCGCTTCGCGTCGTGCCTGACCTTTACGTTGGGCAATTTTTAACTCCTCACAACCTCAGAGTAAATCATTCTTAAATTATAATTTTGACCCTTTAAGGGTTTAAAGAGATTTCGAGATACCAAACTATCTCTGCAACTTGGAAAAAAGATCTTCCTCCTTGCACATGAAAAAACCTAGTTCTTAACCAAAATATGTTTTTAACTCGAAAAATCGGGAAAATCCTCCGAGGTAATTCGACTCCATTTCAGCTCTTTATGGCATGCGTTCTTGGGATGATGCTTGGGTTCGTCCCCGGGTTTTCTCAGGCACCTGGGTTGTTGATCGCTCTGAGCTTTGCCCTGATCATTATAAATGCGAACCTCGTCCTTGCCGCCCTGGTTGGTGTTCTAGCTAAACTGGTCGCTCTGCCGCTTATACCCCTTGCCTACTCCGCGGGAACTTTTTTACTGGATGGGCCCACCCAAGGCCTTTTCAAAACTTTCATCAATGCACCGGTTTTGGCTTTCTTTGGGCTCGAATATTATACGGTAACCGGCGGTCAATTTCTTGGAGTGGTCCTCGGTTTGGTAGCTGGCGTCCTCGTATCTTTTGGTATGACTTCCTTTCGTAAGAAAATGGCGGATTTGGAAAAGAGCAGCGAAAAGTTCCAAAACTATTCATCCAAATTTTGGGTTCGCGCACTGGTCTGGATCATTCTGGGTGGAGGAGACCAAAAAGAATCCTGGGACAGCTTTCTGGCAAAAAAGATTGGTAACCCCATACGCCTGCTTGGCATTGTCTTTGTGGTCCTGCTTGGAAGTCTCCTCTATATCCTGAGCCTTTTTTTTAAAGGACCCATCCTGACGGCAACTCTGCAGGCAGGGTTGGAACGGATCAATGGAGCCACGGTTGAAGTTAAGGATGCGGAGGTCGATTTCAAGGCAAACCGTTTGAAGGTGACCGGGCTTGTAGTGGCTGATGCAACCAACCTGGAGTATGATTTAATACGGGTAGAAAAATTGGAAGCTGATATAGATACGACCGATCTGCTTCGCAAAAGAGTGCGACTGGATAAGGTACATTTAGTGGATGCCACTCATGGAGAAAAACGGGACTATCAGGCCGTACAGGTCAGACCACTTCCCAAAGTGTCAGACCCTCTGCCACCCGTAGAGCCTGATGATAAAACGATCGAAGACTATGTGGTGAATTCGGCAGAATGGAGAGAGAAGTTGGCCAAGCTCAAGGAATGGATTGAGCAGGCATCCGGAATCAAAGACAAAATGGAGGATCAGATCGCCCAACTCCCAAACGAAGTACATGCGGAAAAAGTGGCCTTGCCCAGACCGGATTACTTCTATGACCGGGCTTTGCATTTACTGGAAGAAAGCCCAAGCTTTACTGTGGGCGAATTTATTGCCGAAGAAGTCCATGTACCCTTCCTTGTGGCGGAAACCCTCAATATTCGATGCAAAAACCTCTCTTCTCACCCACACCTGGTAAAAGAAGACAAGGAAGTGAGCATTTCCTCCAGCAAAGGCACCTTGGGGATGAGCCTATTCCTTGGTGGGCCATCAGGTGGAGAGGCAGGCACTTATGAGATCGCCTTTTTTTACAAAGGCTTGCCTGTGGACGAAGTACTGAGCGGGATAAAAATGGGAGGCAACCCACCCCTGCAAGGTGGAACGATTGATATTAGTACAGATGGTAATTGGAAAAGCCAGGAAGGTGAAATGTTTGTCCATCTGCCCGTGACCGTGTTGGTGAAAGGCACGACCGTGGCCATCCCTAAACTCGGGCAAACTCAACTGGACTCACTGATCCTCCCTGTAAATATCTTTGGCCCCCTGGACAATCCGAGAGTTAAGGTAGATACCCAAGCCTTTTCCAACTTTCTTCTCGAAGCAGGAAAAAGTGTTCTTCAAAAAAAGATCACTTCAGAAATCCAGAAACAGATTGGCGGGAACCTTCCTGGGAATTTACTCGATGGGAATTTGCAAAATCTTATTCCAGGCGGAACAGGGCAAAAACTCTTGGATACGAAAGGTGCAGACGGGCTTTTGCAGGGCTTACTACCCCTTCAGTCCGGTGCCCAAGAAACAAAGGATGATAGTCCAAGTCAGAAAGAGGAGGAGGACAAACCCGAAGATGCGGCCAAAAGTTTATTCAATAACTTGCTCAACAGCCGATAACTTCCGGCAAGCATTTGGAAAACTTCAAGACTCCAATCACTGGGGCTTAACATTATTTATCAAGCGAGGAAGGGTTCGGTGTATAAAATAACTCCAGCCTAGCTTTTCTCGACTCATGTTTAAGTCAGCCATGATCTTCCAAATTTTCGTAACAACCATAGCGTAACTGGCACTCCTAGCTAAGGTTTGCCCCTACTCATTATTCTTGAGCGTCTTTCTTAAAGAGCCTATGAAATAGGAATAACAATATTTACATGTAACTTTCTCCCTGCTTTCGTTCGTACACAAATTCGAATGTTTGAGAGTTAATTGCAGTAATTATTTTTGCTGAATCATTTCAGTATAAATTAAAAAATATAAAAAAAGACAACAATGAGCACAGGAACAGTAAAATGGTTTAATTCGGATAAAGGGTATGGATTTATCCAGCAAGATGAAGGAGGCGACGATTTGTTTGTCCATCACTCAGAAACAGATGGATATGTTCTCAATGATGGCGACAAGGTGGAGTTCGAAGTTGGGCAAGGCCAGAAAGGTCCCTGTGCAACAAATGTAAAGAAACTCTAGGAAGTCGGTGGTGGCACGGCTAGTGCCGTGGTACAGGCTTAATATCAGCTGCAGAGAAGATCCATGCTAAGTTTATTATTTAGCATAAACCTTTTTTAAAACCTTCTTCTGGTCTAGCTAGCTCAGGCATCCACTCCCCTTTTTGATCGGGAGAATTTATTCCATCCTATGCGGAGAGGATCAGGAAATCCGAGACTGGCTTAATATTGAGCATGCCTAGTGCTTCAGCTAATAAAAGGCGTTCCATGTGCTCACCGATGGGCAGTGGAATTATACCTAGTGTTCACAAAGTGCTCGCGTGTGCTTGTTCAACCTCGTTCAGGATCCTCGGGTAAATCTTGCCCACAATACCCTTGGCCATAACGAAGTGTACATTACAACTAATGAGTTTGAGCAATGAAGTATATTTGGGTTTCAATTTTTTTGATCGTTTTGATATGGTCTGGGGAATACCCGAAGGATCAGTTTACTTGGTTCCTGGAAGTCGCACCGGCTCTTATAGGAGGAGTTATATTAGCCATCTCCTATGATAAATTTAGACTCACACCACTATTATACATATTGATCTTAGTTCATTGTATTGTTCTGATGATCGGCGGACACTATACCTATGCAGATGTCCCATTCTTCGACGGGTTGTTTGGTGCTGATAGAAATAATTACGATAAAGTGGGGCACTTTTTTCAAGGCTTTGTACCTGCACTTATCGTCAGAGAAATATTAGTTCGAAAGGAAGTTGTAAGTGGTAGGGCTTGGCTAAATCTATTTATTGTTTCAATTAGTTTGGCATTTAGTGCATTCTACGAACTCATTGAGTGGTGGGTAGCTTTGTCTACCGGAGAAGATGCAGAAGCATTCTTAGGTACACAGGGCTATGTTTGGGATACGCAATCTGATATGGCACTGGCATTAATAGGTGCAGTAATATCAATCTTTATACTCTCAAAATTTCATGATGTTCAGCTAAGTAAAATTAAAAAGACTCAGACGGATAACTAAAGTTGCAAGACAAGGCTTCATGGTCTGTTTTACTTGAAAAATATTCAGAAATAAAATGAAGCAGATTATGAGAATTATTCTATTTATCTTAGGAACCTTTCTGGCATTAAACACTTTTGCCAAGCAACTTAGGCCTAATATTGTGCTGATCATGTGCGACGATCTTGGCTACGGCGATGTGCAATGCCTAAACCCGAAGCATGGCAAGATCAAGACCCCTCATATTGACAGGCTTGCAGGCGAGGGAATGGTTTTTACCGACGCACATTCGGGCTCGGCGGTTTGTACGCCAACAAGGTACGGCTTACTAACTGGTAGGTATAGTTGGCGAACACGTTTACAAAGTGGAGTGGTCCAGGGCTTTGCTCCATGCCTGATCGCACCTGACCGACTCACTGTGGCTGGTTTGCTTAAAAAGCAGGGTTATGAAACGGGCATCATTGGCAAGTGGCATCTCGATTTTAAGTATCAAGACGCTAAAACAGGTAAGATCCTACCTAGAATGAAACGCGCTCCGATTGGGTCCACCATCCCCGATGGGCCAGTACATCGAGGATTTGATTATTTCCACGGTATTCATCACGCCGGGCACATGGATACCATTATTGAAAACAACAAGGTGATCGAGCGAATGGATGAAATTCATAACCTGCCCCGACTCACCGAAAAATCGGTGGCCTATATTGAAGGGCGTGCCAAGTCTCGAGCTCAGCCTTTCTTCCTTTATGTACCGCTCGGCTCGCCGCACACACCGATCGTACCTACTTCAGAGTGGCAGGGGAAGAGTGGGCTTGGCCCGTATGGAGATTTTGTGATGCAAACAGACGCAACTGTCGGGGCGATCATGAATGCATTAGATAAAAATGGCTTTGCGAAAAATACCCTAGTTGTCTTTACCAGTGACAACGGATGTTCAAAAGCAGCAAACATATCTCAGCTCCGTAAACAGGGGCATCTTGTGAGTGCTCAGTACCGAGGGTCAAAGGCAGATATCTGGGAAGGTGGGCACAGGGTACCCTTTTTGGTTCGTTGGCCGGGTATGGTCGAAGCAGCATCCCAAAGCGATCAAATCATAACCTTAGTCGATTTCTTTGCCACGGTTTCTGACATCACTGGAGAGAAAGCACCTGGAATGGCAGAAGATAGCGTGAGTTTCTTACCCGCACTTTCCGGCCAGGCTATTGTTTCAAGCCGAAAGGGCATAATCCACCACTCTATTTCTGGTCATTTCGCCTACCGCCAAGGCAAGTGGAAGCTTCTTCTGGCTAAAGGGTCCGGGGGTTGGTCTTCTCCTAAAGAGAGCGAAGTTGGAGCTAAGGCAGCTCCGGCACAACTTTACAACATGGAAAAAGATCCGAGCGAACAGAATAATCTATACTTTTCGCGCCCCGATGTGGCTGAAAGGCTTTTGGCAGATTTAACTCTCGATGTTCAACGGGGTCGAAGCACGGATGGAACAGAAGCTAAAAATGATGTTCTGAACATTAAGCTTTGGAAAAGTCAGTGAGGCAGAAAATAATACAAGTTAATGACTAACAGAAAGCGCCAACAAAGTTTATGACACAGGATAGGTTTGCACATTCCCGCTTTTTCTTAGAGTATAGATATTCTGTTCTTTAAATAACCCAGCCAAGTGCATCCATAGACAGTCGGATTTATCCGGCAACCAACCGAACGTTTTGAGCGGTCACGGTGGTTCAAAGGTCATTGACCCGGATGTGCGGTTTAAACAAAAACCGAAATCAGCGCTCTGTTCGAATATTTGGCTACTCGAACAAAGTGCGTATCAAACAAGCTACGCGCCATGAAACCATCGATTACTACCAATTCTGAAGAACTCGCTATCCGTGTGGACGTATCCAATCTAAATCATCATTTGTGGAATAACAACGGTACTTGGTGGCTGCATTATACAGTCTACCCTACCCCAGTCACATCCGACAGGAGGAGACGATCCTTAAGGACACAAAACATTAAGCAAGCCCGTCTGATCAGAGATAAAATCTTTCATGCTTTAGCTGCAGGTAAATTACCTTTGGCCGCTTAAATAATTAAGGAACGGAGAATGGATTCGATATCAAACTTGTAACCTACAAAAAAACATGTAGTTTATTTGTTTTCGGGCCCTTAGCTCAGTTGGTTAGAGCATCCGACTCATAATCGGCAGGTCGTCGGTTCAAGTCCGACAGGGCCCACCATTTAAACTATTTGGATTTGCCTTTGGCAATCTGTTGAGCCAAGGCAAAGCGTGTGGCGGCTTCGAGTTTTTGGATCGCGGCGAGATCTAAGTTACTTTTCTTACCTTCGGATAAAGCTTCTTGTGCCCGTTTGACTGCTTCCTCGATTTTGGAATCGTCCTGCTCATTAATTTTAAGAGCTTCATCGGTCAGTATGGAGACCTTTTCCGAATAGACCTCTACAAAACCAGAACTGACAGCAAGGTATTCGACAGTCCCGTTCTTTTCAACTTTGAGATCGCCGGCAATTAGTTTGTCGATAACAGGAACATGATGGGGCAATATATCGATCTTTCCATTGGCGGTAGGCACAACTACATGATCGACTTCCTCGGAATAAACCGTGGCATCAGGGGTAACGATTTCGAGGGTTATAGGCATGACGATCTAAGCAGAGTATGCGTTAGGAATTCTCTCCACCGATGACAGAGTCAATTCCACCCTTCATGTAGAAGTCATTCTCAGCAACCTCATCCAATTCGCCATCCAAGATCATTTTGAATCCACGGATGGTATCCTTAACTGGTACATACTCACCGGAAACACCTGTAAATACTTCTGCTACATGGAAGGGTTGGGAAAGGAATTTCTGTATCTTTCGGGCACGGAAAACCGTTTGTTTTTGCTCAGGCGATAACTCATCCAATCCGAGGATGGCGATAATATCTTGAAGGTCTTTGTATGCCTGGAGTACTTCCTGGACTCCTCGGGCTACTCCAAAGTGTTCTTCACCAACAATATCGGGCGAGAGTGCATTGGATACCGAGGCCAAGGGGTCAACCGCTGGGTAGATGCCAAGCTCTGCAATCGAGCGTTCCAACACGATCGTGGAGTCAAGGTGAGCAAAGGTGTTTGCTGGAGCAGGGTCGGTTAAATCATCAGCAGGAACATAAACGGCTTGGAAAGAGGTGATCGAACCTTTTTTAGTCGAGGTAATACGTTCTTGAAGGATGCCCATTTCTTCAGCGAGTGTGGGTTGGTACCCAACTGCAGATGGGGATCGGCCCAACAGAGCGGATACTTCGGATCCTGCTTGGGAGAAACGGAAAATATTATCAACGAAAAGCAAAACATCTTGGCCCATTTCGTCACGGAAATACTCGGCCATAGTCAAACCGGAAAGGGCGACTCTCATGCGGGCTCCGGGAGGTTCGTTCATTTGTCCATAAACCAAGGCAACCTTGGACTTGGAAATATCGTCCTGATTGATGACACCCGCTTCGGACATTTCCTGGTAGAGATCATTACCCTCACGGGAACGCTCCCCTACCCCGGCAAATACAGAGTAACCACCGTGGGCTTTAGCAATATTGTTAATCAATTCCATGATGACCACGGTCTTACCTACACCAGCTCCTCCAAACGCACCAACCTTACCTCCCTTGATGAAAGGACAAATCAAATCGATGACTTTAATTCCAGTCTCTAGGATATTGGCCTCTGTATCTTGGTCTTCCAGGGTGGGGGCTAAACGGTGAATGGGACGGGTATCAGTATGTCCGCATTCCCCCTTGTTGTCGACGGTGTCTCCGGTGACATTAAAAATTCTTCCGAGAACTTTTTCTCCAACAGGGACTGATATTGGATTGGCGGTATTTAATACATCCATTCCACGGACTAGTCCTTCGGTAGAAGACATGGCAACTGCTCGAACACGACTCTCTCCAAGATGCTGTTGTGTTTCCAAAACGAGTTTGGCGTCGCTAGAATCGTCTAATTTATAGGTTACCTCCAAGGCATCATAAATTTTCGGGATGCTTCCGGCGGGGAATTCGGCGTCTACGACGGCTCCGATGACTTGAACGATTTTTCCGTGTGATGTGTTCGTGTTGTCCTGTTCCATGATAAGAAAATAGGTTTTAGTTTGAAAGTGTGGCGGCAGAAATCTCGAGAATTTCTTGTGTGATGGCAGCTTGTCGTGCCCGGTTATATTGAAGAGTTAGATCATTAATGAGATTACCTGCGTTATCAGTAGCAGTTTTCATCGCGACCATACGTGCACTGTGCTCAGAAGCTTGTGATTCCATGACCATTTGGTGAATTTGTTGTTTGAGGTAGAGGGTGCCCAGCTCAGCCAAAACTTCATCCCGGTTTTCGATCAAGATTTCACGCTTGTCCTTGGGTACATCATGGTCATTAACCCCAAAGCGTTCGTGCAATTTTTGGCTCATTTCATCAAGATCATTTAAAGGAAATAAGCGAACGAGTTCAGGTTCTTGACGCAAAGTATTAATGAATCCGGTGTGTAAAACTTCGATCGTATCAATCTGGTCATCTCCATAAGCACGTAGGAGAAATTCAATGATTGCTTTGATGTCGGAATAGCGGGGTTTGTCGGGCAAGCTAAAATCTGCAAGTAAATCTCGATGAGTGCGGGAAAGGTATTGAGTTGCTCTTTTGCCTACAGAAACAAATTTTGCCGAAGAATCTACATCTGCAAGCATTCGAAAGAGATTCGAATTGAGAGCACCACAAAGTCCTTTGTCGGTTCCAATAACTAAAATACCACGATGCCTAACCGGACGGTCGTTAAAATATTTGTGTGTAATCTCCTCGAACTCATCTGCTACGGATACGATAATATCGGCAAGTAGCATGGCATAGGGTCTACCACTCTTTGCTGCATCCTGAGCCTTTTTCATCTTGGATGTGGCCACCATTTGCATGGCTCGAGTGATTTGGCGGGTACTTTTAACCCCCTTAATCCGTAATCGAATGTCCCGGGTATTTGCCATGATTTAAGTCAGTAGGATAAAGGGAATGGGTGAGAATTTACAAATCAGGAAAAAGTCCTCTTCCAGTCCTCGACAGCACTTCGAAGCTTTTGTTCGGTGTCCTCTTCCAACTTTCCAGTAGAGTATATTAGTTCACACGCTTCTTTTCCTTGTGTCTCCATATATTCGCGAAGGCTTTGAGCGGCTCGATTTACGTCCGCCACTGCGATGGAATCAAAGAAGTTGTTTTGCATAGCCCACATAAGTGAAGTTTGTACTTCTACAGAAATTGGATTTGCTGCAGTTTGCTTGAACAATTCGACAATACGGGCACCTCTATCCAAACTGGCTTTAGTAGTGGCGTCCAAATCGGATTCAAACTGAGAGAATGCAGCAAGCTCGCGGAATTGTGCAAGTTCAAGCTTAACTTTTCCAGCTACCTTTTTGTATGCCTTGATTTGGGCTGCCGAACCTACTCGGGAAACTGACAATCCAACAGAAACTGCTGGTCTGATACCTTTATTGAAAAGATCGCCCTCTAAAAAGATCTGTCCATCAGTGATGGAGATAACATTTGTGGGGATATATCCGGAAACATCTCCCATTTGGGTTTCAATAATAGGTAAAGCGGTAAGTGATCCATTGCCGCTATCTTCATTCAATCGAGCGGATCTTTCTAATAGGCGGGAGTGGAGATAAAACACATCCCCAGGGTAGGCCTCACGACCAGAAGGCCGTTTAAGAATAAGAGAGATTTGTCGGTAAGCTACCGCGTGTTTGGATAAATCATCATAAACGATCAAGGCATCCATACCGTTTTCCATATACCATTCTCCGATAGCACACCCGGAATAAGGGGCGAGATATTGGTTGGCCGGATTGTCTGCCGCAGGTGCAGATACGATGGTTACATATTCCATCGCTCCGCTTTCCTCTAAAGTTTTAATAGTCCGGGCGACATTTGCGTTCTTTTGCCCAACTGCAACGTAGATACAATATACTGGACGAAAATTTGAATCTCCGGATGCTTCTCCTTGTTTATTGATCTTCGCTTGGTTGATAATGGTATCAATAGCGATGGTAGTTTTCCCGGTTGACCGGTCACCAATAATCAACTCCCGTTGTCCACGACCAATAGGCACCATGGAGTCTACAGCCATGATTCCAGTTTGAAGGGGTTGATCAACAGACTTTCTTGGAATGATACCAGGTGCGATTCTTTCAACAGGGAAAGATTGTTCAGCATTGATCGCACCCTTTCCGTCCATGGGTCGCCCGACTGCGTCCACTACCCTACCCAATAGTTCTTTGCCTACGGGAACTGAGAGTAACTTTCCTGTGGTGCGGGCTTCGTCTCCTTCTTTTAGAGAACTGACATCTCCCAGTAAAACGCAACCAACTGAGTTTTCTTCCAAGTTCAGGGCAATACCTAAGACATTGTTAGGAAACTCAATCATTTCGTTGTACATTACCTTGGACAATCCATCCACTCGGGCTACGCCGTCTGCTAGAGTGATAATGGTGCCCACATTGGTGCGAGTTGCATCGGTTGAGAGGTTTTCTATTTCCTTGCGAATTAGTTCAGTAATGGAACTCATAATTGATAAATAGGTGAATTAAGAGGTAAAGGATTGGGACAGCTTGGATAATCGGGACTGAATAGAGTCTTCAAAAACATCATCCACCAAGCGTATACGGTACCCGGCGATAAGGTTTTCGTTTGTGGAAACTTGCAATTCGAGTGATTTGGAGGCAGCCAAATCATCAATCTTGGCTTTTAAAGCAGAGATTATTGAATCGTTAGGCTGGCATCCAAGTTCAACTTCAACAAGTTGCTGGCGAAGAGTTTTACGAATTTCAGTGAGGTATAACTTGAGGATTTCGCGGTGGCGAGGAGGGTTGCCTTCTTTAAGACCAGAGAGAACATCCTTCACTAAGGTTTCCTCTACAACACCATGTTCGTTAGACGATCTTTTAACAAGTTCTCTAACCAGGTTGTTATATTTTGAGGACATGAGAAAACAAGCTAGGAAGTGAGGTTAAGTTCCTCAGTGGCTCGGGAAGAAAAGCGTTCTTTTTCCTCTGCAGAAAGGTCCTTGGATAGTACCTTGGAGGTGGTAAGCAAAACTAAAGATGCAATTTCTTCCCTAGCTTCACGCAAAACCCGCTCTCTTTCCTGCTCCATGGCAATCTTGGCTTTGGAAATTATTTCCTCAGCTTGCTTACGGGCATCTTCCTTTTGCGATTCTATAAGTGCTTTGGCCTGATCCTGGGCAGAGGAGATGGTTTTTTTAGCAGCGAGAGAGGCTTCTTGTAAAGTTTCTTGCTGTTGTTTTTCCGTTTCCTCTAGCTCAAGTTTAATTCGGTCGGCGTTACTGAGGGAATCTGATATTTGCTTTTCTCGCTCCTTGATCGTTGAGAGAATGTTTTTGAAAGCAAACTTCCAAATTACAAAGGCAACAATCAGAAAGTTGATGGCTTGAGCGATCAGCATAGGCCAATCGATGCCAAAGGTATCAACTATTCCTTGAGCCGTATCTCCAAGGCTAGCTATAGTAATCATGGAAGAAGAATGTGGTTAAAAGCTCTTGTATTAAAGAAACAAAGAGTAGAACGCAACGGCTTCGGCTAATGCCATGCCAATAATGGATTGAACGAGAATGGCTCCTGATGCATCAGGGTTACGCCCTACTGCTTCAGCGGCTTTCATGCCAACGATACCAACTCCAATGGCGGCTCCAAGGCAGCCAAGGCCAGCTTGTATACTACCAGTAATTCCTGTTGCTTGTTCAGATGCTTGTGCGAGTACTTCGATCATTTTGTGAGTGTGTTGAGTGTTAATTATAGTTTGGCATGCCTACGATTGAACATAGTCACATGCAGAAATTTAGTGCTTCTCCCCCTCGTCATGATTGCAAATGAGTCCGATGTATACAGATACGAGGAGCATAAAAACAAGAGCCTGAACTAGACCTATCAGCACTTCCATAAAATAAAAAGGAACGGGGAGAATGCATTTTAATTGAGGAACAAGATAAAACATGCTGTGAAGAAGACTTTCTCCACCGTACACATTCCCGAATAGACGAAAAGTCAAAGAGACGGGACGAAATAGAATCGAAAGCACCTCGATTACGCCGACAGCAAGGAAAATAATTCCAAGGAGGCCAAAAATGAGAGAACTCACTTCTGATTTTTCAGCTTTATTACCAAACCAATCTTTAATAATCGCTTTGATTCCCGCATATTTTACAATGAAGTAAATCCATGAGAGATTAGCGACCAAGGCTAGTGCAAGGGTCATGTTCAAATCTGCATTGCCCGGTCGTATAAGCGGCTTAGAGATAGAAAAGTGATCATCAACTAAATGCCCGTGACCAATGGTGCCCACACCAGGGAGTAATCCGCTCCAGTTGTGTATGAGAATAAAAAAGAAAAGTCCGCTAAGAAGCCAAAAGGATGGGAAAAATACTTTCTTGCCAACAATAGGCTCAATAATTCCTCGAATTCCTCCAATAACCGATTCAACAACCAATTGGCCTTTGGTGGGTATGAGCTGTGGCCGACCGACCAATAATTTAATCAGTAAAACAAGTCCTAGTGAAACAACCCAACTCGTGACCATTGAGTTGGTTATGGGGAACTGACCTAAATGAAAAACTGTTTCAGCAGTTACAGATACACCACCTCCAGCAGCATTAAGGGACGCGAAGGGACATAGGAGGATTAATAGAGCTAATCGTTTCACAAGAAATAAAAACTTATAAGTTTAACTTTACCATTGGTCAATTCACAAGTGTTTGGAAAAGCCGAACAAATAATTGAATTAAAAGAAAATGGTGAAGCCATTAGTAAAACTTATTTCAACTTTGCGGAGCAGGTGAGAGAAGTTTCAAGGAGATCAGCAAAAAAACTACCGGCGTCGTGAGGCCATTTCTCTTCTCCTACAGTCCAGTGAGGAGAAACCTTTAATAAATGGGTTGTCCAATCAAAATATCCCTGGTGATCGGTTTTGAAAAATAAATTCGAATTCTTACAGGACTTTTCAGCCAATAAATTGAGGAAAGAGTTTTGAATGAGGCGCTTTTTAAAATGTCTCTTCTTGGGCCATGGATCTGAGTACATTATAAATGTACTTAATATGGGTAAATCCCTGGGGAGTGCCTGAAGAAATTCACCCGCTTCTGCTTTAAGAAAAAAAAGGTTTTCAAGTTTGGAAAAATCTTTTTTGCGCTCAGCTTTTCTAATTCTTTTACTGATTAGATCAATACCGACAAAAATATTTTGGAAATCGGATTGGGCATACGATGACAACCAGTGACCATGACCACAGCCAATCTCTAGGCATATCCCACCAGCATTCTTCTCTCTGACCTTTGGAAAAATCTGTCTCTTTATATACACCCCTACCCCGCTGATTCGCTTTGCTTTTTTTAATTCAAATTCAGCAAGGCTCTTAATTTGAGCTTCATTTTCAGTCACCTTCATCTTTTTGAAGTTTGGTAAAACGTTCTAAGTAAATGTGGATGATACTAATATCTGCTGGATTAACTCCTGATATTCGAGAAGCTTGCCCTAAGGTACTTGGTTTTAACTGATTGAGCTTTTCCATGCACTCAGTTCGCAACCCAGGAAGTGAGTTATAGGAAAAGGAAGGTGGGATTTCTAGGTTTTCCGCATTTTTTATTCGTTTTGCAGCTGCAATTTCTCTTTTAAGGTATCCATCGTAGGTGATTCGATAAATTACTTCATCTTGAACCGACCTTGGCAATTGGTGAAAAGACTCGGGGAATAAAATCTCTAATTCAGAAACAGACTTAATTTGATGGGCATAGGTAATACCAGATTCAGCTTTGGTGGTTTCTAAAGTTTTGATCCAAGTATCAGTAGTTTGTAGTTGGTTTCTAATATTTTCTCTTCTTGATCTGGAATGTAAGTTGTAAGCCTGAGATTTTAGTAGAAAGCGATGTTCTGCACTTCCATGATTAAAGAGGAGACGATGTTCCGCACGGCTGGTAAACATACGGTAAGGTTCGGTGACACCCTTGGTTGTTAAATCATCGATGAGAACACCTATATATCCTTCATTCCGATAAATGGATAAAGAATCCAAGCCCAAAGCTGACCTAGAAGCATTTATTCCTGCTATAAGTCCTTGTGCAGCAGCTTCTTCGTATCCAGAGGTGCCATTTATTTGACCAGCAAAGAAAAGTGATTTAATTAGCAAGGACTCAAGGCATTTATTGAGTTGAGTTGGAGGTGCATAATCATATTCAACCGCATAAGCAGGGCGTATAATCTTGGCGTTCTCCAGACCCGGTATGGACTTTAATACTTTTTGTTGAATTTCAAATGGTAAACAAGTTGAAAGACCATTGATATACCACTCATCTGTGTTCACACCTTCAGGTTCTAGATGAATACGGTGCGAATCCTTGTTGGAAAATCGAACAACTTTATCTTCAATACTCGGGCAATACCTAGGGCCAGTCCCAACGATATCACCTTTATAAAGTGGAGAAAGATGAAGGTTTTCATTGATGTGCTTGTGGGTAGTTTCAGTAGTAGATGTAAGAAAGCATTTTACTAAATTTGATCCTAATACTTGGTTATTTTTAATTGCCCATCTTCTGTTTTGTTCCACGTGGAACATCTCGGAATCACTTCGACTATCATAGAAGGCAAATTTAGAAGGATTTTTATCTCCAGATTGTTCATCTAGGCCATCAAAATTAATAGAATTACCCAGAAGCCTAGGAGGTGTACCGGTCTTAAAACGCCTCAGTTCAATTCCATGTTTTATAAAATGTGCAGAAAGTCCCTTTGCAGAATGATCACCAAGCCTGCCTCCTTCTGACTTTGATTGTCCAATATGAGTGGATGCCTGTAAAAAAGTACCTGTGGTTACTATTACCGTTTTACCGTAGAAGTGAAGTCCCATTGATGAGGTAACTCCTTTGCATGAAGATTTCTGAACGATTAACCCATCTACCATTGATTGAAAGAGCGTAAGATTTGGTTGTTGTTCCAGAACATGTTTCATCCGTAACTGGTAGGCTTTTTTATCACATTGTGCCCTAGGAGCTTGTACGGCTTTTCCTTTAGAGGTATTTAAAAGTTTAAATTGAATGGCAGTAAAATCAGCATTTAATGCCATTTCACCTCCTAATGCATCGATTTCACGAACAATTTGTCCTTTTCCTTGTCCACCAATCGCAGGGTTGCAGCTCATCTGTGCAATCGTATCTAAATTACCTGTTAAAAGTAATACATCTGCTCCTTGCTTTGACGCAGCAATGGCTGCTTCGCATCCAGCATGACCAGCACCGCAGACAATTACATCATATGGTTTACTAGGCGTATTTACCCGTAGAGTCATGACCTTATTTACCTATACAGAATTCTCCAAAGAGAATATCAAGCATGTCCTCATTTGTTTTTCTCCCAATCATCATGTCTAATTTTTCCCGTGCTTCTGATAAGTGTAAAGAAGTAATTTCCTCACCAACTTTCTCTTTTGATTTTTGTAAGAAATGATTCAACTCGTCTAAGCAGTTTTTAATAAGTAATTCGTGTCTTACACTAACAAGGTATTCATTTTCTGCATCTACACCCGTGATTTCCTGAATTAATTCTAATAATAGTCTTTCAAATTGTTTAAGACCACTTTTTTCGGTGGAACTAATGTTTATCGCTTTTGGCGTTTTTTTATAATTTGGTATCCAATCATTTTCTCCCAAGTCTGATTTATTACGAATTAGAAGAGTCGGTTTACTTTGGATTAATTTAGTGAAATCTTTTGGAAGTTCGCTAGGGTGGGGGACTGAGTTATCAATTACCCAAAGAAATAAATCAGCCTCTTCTGCTTGTTCAAGACTCATTTCAATACCAGCTAGTTCAATTTCTTCTGATGCATTATGAACACCTGCTGTATCCACAAGCGTAATCCAGTATTTTCCAATTTTAATATCAAATTCTAGGTAGTCCCTGGTTGTGCCTGCGTCTGAATGAATTAATGCACGATTCTTGCCCGCAAGAGCATTAAATAAGCTGCTTTTCCCGACATTTGGTAATCCTGCAAGAACCACCCTTATGTTCTTTGCTAATAGTTTAGTTCTGTTTGCCTGTAAAAGTAATGTTTCTAGCTCCTTTATTATTGTTTTAACATTTTGCTGATATTTATTATGATCTTCTTTAATTAAATCATCTTCAGGGAAGTCAATATGTGCTTCAATGGAAGCTTGCAGCCCCAAAATATCCTTTTGAATTGATAAAAGTTTATTTGAAAGTTTCCCCTTTAAATTTCGTTGTGCTAAAGCAAGAGATTGTTCATTTTTTGCTGCAATAATTTGTGCTACAGATTCTGCTTGTGGGAGATCAATTTTCCCATTGAGGAATGCCTGTTTAGTAAATTCACCAGGCTGGGCTATTCGACATCCTCGATTCATTAAGTCTTTACTGATCAATTCGATGATCAATGGATTTCCGTGACATGAAATTTCGAGTGAATCTTCTCCAGTATAAGACTTTCCTTTATTAAACAAAGTAATGACAACTTGATCTAATGTTTCTCCATCAGATGATTGATAATCTACAAGGTATGTTTTTCTTGGAGTCGGGTTTGTACAATCGCACGCTTCCTTGGCAATTATATGGGAAAGTGGACCACTTATACGAATTACAGCTAAAGCCGATTCTCCAGCAGGAGTGGCTAGAGCAATGATTGTTTCTATCATTGCGGGGTGGGGTAGGGCAGGGTTTTCCTCAGTCCCCGTCTTCTGTATTACCTTGGGCAAGAACAGAACCAACTGTGACTTGCACTTTTTCCATGATACCGGCAGTGATTTCTTCCATCAGCTCCTGGTTTTCGGCCAAGGTTTGTTTGGCGGCTTCTCTACCTTGCCCAACTAAATTTCCTTCATACGAGATCCATGCACCTTTTTTTGTTAAAATGTTATGCTCTAATCCCAGATCGATTACGGATCCTGTTTTTGATATTCCTTCGTTGTACATAATATCAAATTCGCAGGCGGTAAATGGTGGAGCTACTTTGTTCTTAACTACTTTTAGTCTGGTTCTTGACCCAGTAACCGTTCCATTAGGTTCTTTAATCTGTCCAATTCTTCGAATATCCATTCTTACGGAGCAGAAAAATTTCAAAGCTCTTCCACCTGGTGTCGTTTCTGGGCTTCCGAACATGACGCCAATCTTTTCCCTAATTTGGTTGGTAAAGATGCAAACACAATTAGATTTCGAAATTGCGGCGGTTAACCTTCTCATCGCTTGGCTCATCATACGAGCCTGTAACCCAACCGTGGTATCACCCATTTGACCATCAAGTTCTTGCCTTGAAACAAGTGCAGCAACTGAGTCCAGTACGATAACATCTATTGCACCTGAGCGTATTAAAGTTTCAGTAATATTTAGGGCGTCTTCTCCGCTTTCTGGTTGTGAGACCATGAGGTTGTCCAAGTCTACCCCGACGACTTTTGCGTATTTGGGGTCAAGTGCATGTTCCACATCAACAAATACGGCATTCCCTCCCTTTCTTTGAGCTTCAGCAATGACACTTAAGCAGAATGTGGTCTTTCCTGAAGATTCGGGGCCGTAAATTTCTAAAATTCTGCCTCGGGGCAATCCCCCAACTCCAAGAGCCAAATCAACAGCCAGGGAACCGGTTGAAATAACGGAGACATTCATTTTGGTAGCGTCCCCGAGTTTCATCAGTGCACCTTCTCCAAATTTTTTGTTAATACCTTGAAGAGCAAGATCGAGGTCCGACGTTGATTTACTGGAAGATTTTTCAGATGCTTTAGCCATGATAATTTTTAAAGGGACTTGAATAATTTGGGGAGTGTGCCATTGATGGCAAGAAATTTAGATAAGGTGCATTAATAAAACCTTGTCATTAATGATCAGCAGCAAAGTAGAACTCCGAATATATTTATTGGCGAGATTGTTTTGAATATCAACACGAAGACAAACGCTTTTATTACGGTAAATTTTCAGCTTCAGACTAGGATCAAAAAAAGAGACAACTTTCCAAAACTTGATTTACCTGATGATTTAAATTAAATTCACATGTTTTTCTTAATAACCATAATCTAGGATAATGATAAAACATGTGGTTTGGGATTGGAACGGAACTTTAGTGGATGATGTCAGCTTGTGCGTTGATATCTTAAATTATGTACTTGTGGCTCATATGAAGCCACAGATCTCAGTTGATCTATACCGAAAAACCTTTTTTTTCCCAGTTGCCAAATTTTATGAATCCTTAGAATTGCCAAGTTCGGGTTTTGAGTATGAACAATTGGCCAATGATTATATCAAGCAATATCGCAATCGGTTCAGGGAATGTAAGTTGCATTCCCGGGCACAAGAAACCCTTGAAGTGTTAAATCAACTTTCTATTTCACAAACCATTCTTACTGCGGGCGAGCAAAAGGATGTCGAGGCATTTGCCTCCTTCTATAATGTAAAGCAATGGGTACAGTGCATTGATGGAGCCAGTAACATAGAGGCAAGGGGAAAGGAAGATCGAGTGGCAGCTCACATTTCAAAGCTTGAACTTGATCCAAAGGATGTACTTTTGGTTGGAGATACTTTGCACGATCACGAAATTGCCAATTTGGTGGGATGCAGCGCACTGCTTTATAGTCGCGGGCATGTCGATACAGAAAGGTTGAGACAATTAACAGACCCTGTTATTCATTCATTGAACGATGTAATCAAGTGGGTTCGCGATTGACCGGTTTTTTTCGCCCTGTAGTTTAGATAACTTCCTAATGAGCAGGGTCTTTATTAAAACTTATGGTTGTCAAATGAACGAGCGAGACTCGGAGGCCGTTGCCTGCAAATTGCTCGAATATGGCCATGAAATAACGGACAAGGAGGAAAAGGCTGATGTCATTCTTTTGAATACCTGCAGTGTCCGTGAAAAGGCAGAGCAAAAAGCAATAGGCAAGGCTTCACGCCTTCTAAACCGATCATCAACTAAAAAAAAGCCAGTGGTTGGGGTTATAGGATGCATGGCGCAAAATCGTGGTAAGTCCTTACTTGACGAGTTGCCTGGTTTGGGCTTGGTCGTTGGCACCCAGAAATTCCATCGTGTGCCTGAACTGCTTGAGAGGAAAAGTTCATCGGGACCAGTAGTTGAACTTAGTGAAGAAATCGGTTCCCAGAACGAGATTAAGCACCATTTATATAAGGGTGAAAGTCCAACTGCTTTTGTATCGATCATGCAGGGCTGCAATATGAACTGTTCGTTTTGCATAGTTCCTAAAACTCGAGGGATTGAGAGGTACCGCTCCATTTCCGAGATTTTGCAAGAAATTGAGGAATTAACCCTTGTCGGGGTCAAAGAAGTCACCTTACTTGGACAAATTGTAAATGCCTATGGCCGTGGTCAGTTTGCGAGAGTTGATGGGAAATCGCCCTTTGTACAACTTTTAGAAAAAATTCATGAGCTTCCAAAGATTCATCGTATTCGTTTTACTTCTCCGCACCCAATCGCTTTCGGGAGCGACTTGATCGATGCGTTCGGTCGATTGCCGAAATTGGGAAAGCATGCTCATTTGCCTATGCAAAGTGGGTCGAACCGCATCCTGGAATCGATGAATCGACCTTATAAAATTGAGAAATTTCTTAATATTGTTGAAAGACTTCGTGAAAAAGTTCCAGGCATGAGATTGAGTACTGATATTATTGTGGGTTTTCCTGGAGAAACGCTTAAAGATTTTGAGCTTACCAAGAAAGCGTTTGTTCAGGCTGGGTTTGAAATGGGTTTTATTTTCAAATACAGCGACCGTTCGGGTACGCCATCCGTTGAAATGGATGGAAAAATTGAAGTAGATGAACTTGAAAGAAGAAATCATGTGCTGCTCGACCTTCTGGAAAAACAGTCTCTTAAGTCCAACAGGCGAATGCTCGATCAAGCGGTTGAGGTTTTAGTCGAGGGTGAAGCCCGCAAGGGTAGGGGACAATTAATGGGAAGGACTAGATGTTTTCGAAAAGTAAATTTCGAGGGAGATCCATCTTTGATTGGTGATATTCGTATGATCGAAGTCACCCGGGCAACCCCTTACAGCCTTTTTGGCACTTTAATTAACTGACAAAACTCATACGATGAATCTTTTCCAGGCAAGTCTTATTACTGGCATTTTACTTACAGTGGTTGGAGGAATGCTTACACGTCCAAAATCAAATTTCCGATTGGCGTGCCTTCGCTTTCCTAGATCCAAGCTTTGCAGTATTTGGTTTATTGGAATTGCGACGACTTGGTTTTTATGGAGACATGTGATATTTCTAAGCGAGGCTGACTTCGGTAATTACAAGTTGCTGATTGGAGGAGTTGCCATCGGTGTGGCCTTACTTTCTTTTGTTTATGCAGCAGACTTTTTAGCTGTTCGCGGATGGGCTATGTTGGTGCTTCTTTTTTCTCGAGAGGTCTTGGATGCAGCATTTTTGCAAGATGCTCAAAGTCGGTTAGTTTTAGTTTCAATTGTCTACTTTTTCATTGTTGCTGCCTTGTACTTTGGAGCTTGGCCCTACAGGATGCGTGATTTGATTGAATGGTTGAATCGGAAACCAGGTAGAATGGAAGTTCTTGGTTCTGTGATCTTAATTTCCGGATTATTGACTTCGGCCTTATCCTTTATTTACTGACTTTTAACTTGCCAGATTATGAGCTTAATTTTGGCAATTTCTGGTCCTGCTGCAGTAGGAAAAACCACCCTTTGCGAACGGTTGATGAAGGAGTTTGGAGTTTCACTTAACCGCTTGGTAACGGCTACCACACGATTACCTCGTAAAGGAGAACAGGACGGTGAAGATTATTTCTTTCTGAGTCAGTCGGAATTTGACCGTAAACTCTTGGAAGAGCACTTTTTGGAACATGAAATCATTCACGGTAATAAATACGGAATCTTAAAGCATAGCTTGTTAGAAGCTCAAATACAGGGTGTCGATATCTTGCTAAATATCGATGTAAATGGATCGGCAAGTTTGCGCAGATTCTGCAATGAAACCAAGGCCCTTGATGGTTGCTTAAGGACGATTTTTATTCGTCCCCAATGCATTGGTGAATTGAGATCGAGAATGAATGAACGGGCCAGCGAAAGTGATGAACAGATGCAAATTCGACTAGCCAACGCCCAGGCGGAAATGCAAAGAGAGCATGAATTCGATTTTGTGTTGGAATCTGCCGATCGTGAATCCGATTATCAGCGGGTAAAAGAAATATACCTTAGTTTGAAGTAAGAGCTATTTTGCTACAAATCGATTTATGCCTGCGTTTCTGGTCTTTCCGGATGTAGCCAGTCCATGTGGAAAAAGTTTCCCCGGGGTTCGTCCGTCCTCTCATAAGTATGGGCCCCAAAATAATCTCTTTGTGCTTGAAGCAGGTTTTGAGGAAGCCGGGCACTTCGATAAGAATCGTAATAAGCGAGAGCAGATGAAAAAGTGGGGGTGGGCACACCTCTTAAGGCCCCAGTAGCAATCACTTTTCTCCAGTGGGATTGATCTCGCTTGATGCAATCATTAAAGTAATCGTCGAGAAGTAAATTTGCTAGGGAAGAATTCTTTTGGTACGCCTCGGTAATTTTCTGTAGAAAAGCAGCCCTGATGATGCAACCACCCCTCCAAATTTGGGCAATCTCGCCAAAGTTTAAGGACCAATCGTATTCTTTGGCAGCTGCTTGCATTAGTTGGAAGCCTTGTGCGTAGGAACATATCTTGGAACAATAAAGAGCTCCTCGGATAGCTTCAAGAAAGCTGGAACGATCTAAGGATTGTAGATCAACTTGTTCGTCTGGCCCAGTTAAGGATTTGCTGGCATAGCCTCTTTCTTCCTTAAGTGCACTCATGCAGCGGGCAAATACGGCTTCGGCAACGGTAGGTGCAGGAGTTCCCATATCTAGGGCATTCACGGAGGTCCATTTGCCGGTGCCTTTTTGTCCAGCTGCATCTAAAACATAATCAACCAGATAACCACCCGTTCTTGGGTCTTTTTGTTGCAGAGCGTCAGCAGAGATTTCCATTAAAAAGGAGTCCAATTCGCCTTCGTTCCAAATGGAAAAAGTATCTCCCACTTCTTTTGCTGTCATTCCTAGCAAATCAGTCATTAAATGATACGCTTCACATATCATTTGCATATCTCCATACTCGATACCGTTGTGGACCATTTTGACATAGTGACCGGCACCGTTTTCTCCGATGTATGCTGCACAGGAAATGCCTCCTGTAATAGGGTTTCCTTCAGAGGCACCCTCCAAAGGCTTGCCAGTTTCAGCACTAACTTTTGCCGATATGGCTAACCATACATCTTTAATTTTCTCCCATGCATAAGTTGAGCCACCTGCCATCAGGGACGGTCCAAATCGGGCACCTTCTTCTCCTCCACTCACGCCAGATCCAACGAAGCATAAGTTCTGGTTTTTGAGTTCAGCCTCCCGGCGAATGGTATCTGTCCATTTTGCATTCCCACCATCGATGATAATATCTTGCTCGTCTAAAAGAGGAATTAGGGAATTAATAACTGAGTCTGTGGCTTCACCTGCCTGGACCATAATTACGATTCTCCTAGGTCTTAGAATCGAATTCACAAAGTCCTGAAGATGTTCAAAGCCAACAAGGTTTTTACAGTAACTATTTTTTTCTAAAAAGGCTGTGGTTTTGTTAAAAGTGCGATTAAACACAGAGGTTGTAAAGCCATGATCAGCGATGTTAAGGGCTAGGTTCTGCCCCATTACAGCAAGACCGATCAGACCAAAGTCTGAAGTATTGTTCATAGGTATAGGAATTATAGAGGTGAAGCGTCTTTAAAGGCATCCTCTAAATCGTCATCAACGGGAGGCTCGTCAATTTGTACAACGACTGGTCTTTTATAAATTTTTGCAGGATTAGTAAACCTTGGATTAATACCGAACTTCTTCATTAATAACAGCATATCGCGTGAATTTGTACGCAGGGAATTAAGAGAAGAGCTTTGATTAGAATTAGCAGCTGCCTTCGCATTTGATGTATTGATCGCTTTGAGAATTGCAGACTTTGATTGCAGAGAGTCTTCAGATGTATCTTCAATCCCAAGGGCAAGTTGAGAACCAGATAAAGATCCCTCAATGGAACCTTGCTTAGCGGATTGCTTTAATTCCACCAAACGATCATCTTGAGCAGTTCCTAATTTATCGTTAGGTACTGGGGGAGTTGGGTTAGCTTGAATTCCAAGTATGGCACCGTAAGTTGAGCCAAATGCAGCAGCTTCTAAATGACTGATAGTTTGGGCATCTCTAGAGCGTAAATCTGGTCGTAATTGCATAAGTGCGGTTGGTTCAAAAGCTGCACCCATGGCTGAACCAAGAGCACTTTCTCTGGTCATGGATACATCAATGGTTTCTGTACCTTTTTTAATGACATTACTCAGATTGGATGAACTGGTAGTTCCGTAGGAAGCACCCTGTGCGGAAAAGTTTATGATCGGAATAAGCTGGTCTGTAGGGTAATAAACAGCCAGTCCAGTGTTTCCAATCATGGCACCAAGTGCAGTTCCCCTTGAAACCTCTTCAATTTCTGCGGTAGTGATAATGGGCACTTCATCAGGATTTGCTGATGATATGCTATTTAACCATGCGGAAGCGTTTACAGAACCGTTTGCTGCTCCTTTCGACACTGACTTCGCGATTTCCCTGCGACTATTTGTAAAAACCTCGTAATTATTACCATAATCCATTGATTTTGGTTGCACCATTGCTAGTTGACTGCCCATTGCAGCTCCATGCGCAATGGATTCGGATATTCTTCCGGCATTTAAAAGGTCAACCGTCCAAGAGACTGTGTTTGTTTCTGGATTAGTAAATGAATGCAAGATTGCTGACTGGCTGAGGCTTTGCGATAGATTCTCAGCACTTTCGGTGTGTAAACCGTCTTCTAAGTATCTATCCGAGGACGAAGCAGCAATGGAAGATGCGAGGAGAAAACCGTTTGCTGTTGCTTTGAGAATATCGTAGGCAAAAACGCTTACACCGTTTGTACCAGGCTCACCATCGGCAGGAATTGATGCCAAATGTATTTGGTCAAGTATGCCGTTAATAACAGAGGAAACGACAGAGGGTTCGATGTTTCCTTGATTATCAGAGCTTGGGGAGGTCGAGCCATTACTTAAGTCATCGAAGTCCTTTGATGAAAGTTCGTTAGCTTGTCCCTTAACATTCAAAAACCCTTGCGTTAGGCCAATTGATAGCTCCTGAAAAACCATAGTTTTGGCAGGGTCAAATCCACTTAGTCCTCCATATTCCATGTTAGCATTTTCAACGGATCTTTGAGGATCGATATCTGTTAGTCCGGGCCGTATATCAAGTGCCAACAAAAGGTTTTCAGCGTCTTCAACGATTACTGCAGGCTCTGTAAAGTCAGTGGGTGCACCAGCAGGGGACATTGAATTACGATCGTTGAAGAAGGCTTGGGGGTCCTTTAAAAGTAGAAAAACTTCCTCACTGTAGGAAGAAGATAAATTGTTTACCGTTTGCTCTGCTTGCCCTGATTCCATGGCGACTTCTATACTTAATTGACTTAAATCTCGAATCCAGGAAGAACCGTTTCCGCCAAATGACTTAGCTTTTGGTAAAATAGATTTGAGTAAAATGTAGGGTATGCGGTCATACGATTCTGATAATTCGATATTTTGAGATTTCGGAATCGCTTTAGTGTAGGCTGTAAGAACTGATTTCAAGGCAGACAGAATGGATTCTCGAGAAAGACCGAATTGATTTTCGATTAAATAGTTGATTGCACTTTCAAGATCTTGCTCTGTGACATCGTCTTGGAACACTTCTTCCAGCAAAGAAACTAGATCAGTGTTAGTAGGTATTGAATTTCCATGGGATGCAGAAAAAGGAGATGACTGTCGATTGTCTTGGGGTTCCAATAACGCTTCGTTGCCAAGTAGAACTCTTTTCTGTTCGATGGTATTTTCACTCCACGATCTTCTTTGACCTGACTTGGGGGTTGTAGAGCCTTTTATTTGTTCAAGGCTAATGAGTAAAGCACTGTGAATTGAAGATTGTGATACATTGGAAAAAGCAATGGGAACACAAAAAGATAATACCACTGAAAGAGCGATTGATCTGCGAATCAGGAGGGACATATACAAAATATCGAACAATAAGTGCTTTAAGGCAAACTCAAATCCTCTTTTCAAAATTGCTCCTGAAATAACCAAAGGACATGCCGATATAAACGGTAAGAATTGTTAGGCATGCTGGGGTTCTGGTTGGAAAATCGATCATACTCATCAAATATATAATTAGAGATCCAACAAACAAAACTTTAATCGATATAGATTCGTAAAAAAGTGCTATGGAAAGTTGATGAAATAAAAAAGGTAGAATGAAAAGAAAAAATCCAATAATACCATAATTGCATATCCATTCCAAAAAATCGCTGTGGGCATGAGCAACCAATGGAATATATGGGTTGTGAGCATTTTCCAAACCTCTCGACCTCTCAAATCTAACTTCATAGGATTGATGTGCAGGATTGGTTGTTTTATAGCCGTCATATCCATGTCCAAACCAAACCTTTTCTCTAATTTGACTAACGGTATCTTTCCAAAGTGAAACCCGAAGTGGTGGTTTTCCGTTTAGGGCATTTTCAATTTGGGAGATACTATTTTTCCTCATTTCTATAAACTCATTGGACTTTAAAAAATTTAATGAAACAAACGGAATAATAAGAAATAGAATAAAGATAAAAAAGAGACAAAATTTATTTTTTTTGTATCTTTCAATACCAATAATAAATTTAATTAATATGTAAACTACAACCGATAATAATATTATGCTTCCTGATCTTGACCCAGCGTAAGGAATGCTTACGAAAATAGGAAAACTAAATAATAAACAAACAATGAACTTAGTTGACCTGATTACATCATAATTGTAGCTGCGAAATTCCTTAAAGCAAACGAGAAACCCAGCAAAAAGAGAGCTTAAGGCATATGTACACCAATGATTCTTGTATGTAAAAGTAGAGAAGAAATATCTTGGTTCAGGTGCATCCCAAATTCCTAAAATTTCTAATACATTATTATTCGGAACATAATACATCTTTTGTATAATTCCAACGATAGCAAGAATTGATGTATTAATAAAAATCAAAAAACATGTTTTATCTAAGCGAGATTTGTCTTCTAATATAAGTTTATAGAATATAAATCCAAGAAAGACATGAAAACAAAGAAAGTAAACTTTTGTAATGTTGTTGATGTTGCGGACTGGGAGTGAAGGCAGCATGCTAAGATTTGGAATTTTTAACTTATCTTCCAATTCACAAATCATATTCCAAAGACTATCTTTATTGTGTGCTCCAAAGCGGTCCTTGTATCTGTTTTTAAAGTCTAAAAAAATTGTGAGCCCTTTGGAAGGATCTTTTCTTGATGTATTGGCTATCAATTTGATTCCATTGGATACCAAGTTTGCCTTGGCCAAGGAACCGCAATTTTCAAGCTTAGATTTGTAGTTTATTTCTTCCAGTATTTTCGGATGAAACTTTTTAAACGATGGATTTGAGAAGGAAATAATAAAAACACAGATAAAAGCAATTAATGGCAAAAATGAAAAAAAGGTAGACTGGATGAATCGAAAGTCTTTAAAGATAAAAATTGCCAAAATAAAAAGACTAAAGAAAAGGCATAAGTCTCTGCTCCAATCATCTGCAAGACCTGCATTTGCCCATGGTAGAATAAAAAGATATCCTGTACCTAATAAATACAGTGTAGGCATACTTTACAACTTTAGCGGGATGATCATAAGGTTGACAAGCAATTGATTGCAAAATTCAATATAATGTTACTTTTCTGCATGCGTTTCATCTACATTACAGCGTTTATTTCAACCTTTGCTTTTTCTTTTGTAAGCAACTGTTTAGGTTTAGTTGAGGGAAAGCTGGGTAGAGTTGATGCGTCTGCTTCATTGGGATTAACTTATGATTCAAGAGTTTTCATGTTACCAACTAATGAATTTAATGCCATAAAGGATTCTAACGGAAGCTCCATGGTTCCAGTTAATGAAATGAAAAGTGAGCATGATTTAATACTTAACTTTTCTCCTGCACTACACTTTACTAGCAAGCTTGGTTTGTTAAAGATTTCTGGATCTGCTGGGGTCACTGTTTCGCATTTCTTTCTAAATAATGACAAAAGTTATGTCGCACCAACTACATCCCTAAATATCGATTTTGATGATACTTTGGCCCTTAAAAAAAGAATATCAAATAATGCGAAGATAAGATTTGAATCCACTTTTGATGTTGGTCAATCCATAGGTGCAAGCGTTTTAGAACAAGACCTTATTTCTTACACTTATGTTACCGCGGGACTGAATGTTCGTTACAACCATAGCGCCAAGTTTGGGCTGGGGGGGGGGCACATCGTACTCGTACAGGATTTACCAAACCTCAAGCAATAACCCTGATCAACCAAATTTAGATTTTTCAACCTTACCATTGAGTTTCAGGGCCTTTTATATTTATTCGGAGAAACTAGATTTTTTCTCGAATTATACATTTAGCAAATCGAAAGCATATAATACTGGCGGCGTGGCCAATCTTACTGATTCCAACAATCATACATTTAGTGTAGGTGCAGATGGTGATTACTCATCAAAATTTAGTGGAACTACATCAATCGGTTACAGTTTTATGGACTACATGGGTCCCGGGCAACCAGACCAAGATAACCTTGTTACCTCAATTGCTTTAAATTGGAAACATAATTCAAAAACTTCTTCAAATTACAGTTTGACCCGTGCCTTTTCTCCAACAGCACAAGGTTTTTCAACCTTCAGCACCACATTTCGGACTGGACTGAATCACCGCTTCACCGAATCACTTAGTGGAAGCTCCTATCTCAGTCTTAGTAGAATTGATTATACTTATCCAATTGATTTTTCTAAATCAGTTGTTAGCGTTGATGAGAGTAGTTCCATGGACACCTTTGGGTTTGGGTTTGGTCTAAGCAAACCATTAAACAAAATCTTTAGTGCATCGGGGAATTATGATTTTAGTTTAATGGATAAGGGAAATGGCTCTTATAATAGGCACTTAGTCAATGCTCAAGTGACTGGTAGATTTTAATTTTCAATGAATCGAGTAATCATTCTAACTTTATTAGCAGTACTGTTTCTTTCTAATTCTAGTAACATGCTTTTAGTGGCTCAAGTTCCATTCCACCATGACCCTTCTGTCCTTAAAGACCCAACTGGATACAAATTAAGATATGGTGATAGGGTTCGTATATCTATCAGATCGGAACCTGATTGTGATGTTGAGGGAACTATTACCAATGAAGGAAAAATTGATGTCGTTCACATTGGCGAAATCTTAATTGTTGGAAAAAGTATAAATGAGGCAGAAAAATTAATTGAAAAGACTTATATTTCGGAGAAAATCTTTGCTCGCCCCAAAGTTAACTTAAGAATTTCTAAGTATGTTGAGAGGGTTATTTTTCTTACAGGTTCGGTAAATCGAAAAGGGCCATACACCTTTCCTCCGGAAGTCGAGGCAATGAACATTGTTGAGGTAATTGCGAGGGCGGGAGGATTTAGTGACATTGCTCGAAAAAATAAGGTTTACGTGACTCGTACCTTTTATGACGAAAGGGGAAACCAAAAAGGTTCGAAGACTTATGAAATCGATGTCGAGTCTTTAAGTTCAGGAAAAACTTCCAAATTAAAAAGTTTTTGGATTTACCCAGGCGATCGAATTGAAGTACCTGAAAGGCTCTTATGATGGATGAATTCAACGACCAATCTAGTCCTAAGCAAAATGCTTCGAATAGGGCGAAAGGTATTGGTGACTTTTTACTTATTCTGCGAGATCGATGGTTACTTGCGATTACTCTTGCTGTTCCAGTTGCACTTTCTTTTGTATATGTAAAATCGCAAGGAATTGAACTGTACAGATCGAACTCATCCTTTCGTTTGATTCCACCTCCAGCGATTCTTAATCTGCAAAAAGTAGATCGTGATCAACACATCCAGGGACTGGTAGCAAAACATCTGGATGGTTTGAATAGCTCTGATCTTAGAGCAAATGTAATTCAACGAATTAAAGATAATTCTGAGCTAAAATCGCATCTACTTTCTCCATACTTGAAAGATGGAATGCCAGTTGATGTAGGTTCTGCAGTTTCCTATTCAATTGGAGTGTCTCCACCCACAGAGGGGCGACCAAGGTTTACAATAACCTCAACTGCTAGGTCCGGAAGAGGAGCACAAATAATTGCTGATTTAGTTCAATCTGAATATGAAAAACTTCACAACAGCAGAAAGAGTCAACAGGTTGAAAATGTTAGAAGTGTACTTGAGGTTTTGCTCGAAAAAAGTTTAGCCGAAGAAGAAAGAATTTCTAAAGAACAATCTTCTTACAAGAAAAAACATGATTTGCCTTTCTTGGAAGATGAAAAAAGCAATACCTCTGCGAGAAAAGCACAATATCAAAGCGAAATAACTGGTTCAAAATTAGAACAAATAAAGATTAATTCTCTTTTGCGACAGATATTACAAATTCAAGTTCGAATTAGCGCTGAAAATGTATCTACCTCCTCGAATACCATTGCGGATGATATTGCCACCATCAAAGAGTTTTTTGAAATTGATGCTATTGAAAATTTTGGCTCCGTCCCCAGCCTTCGTCAGAAATTAAGCGATCTGGAGTTTCAAAGAAAGGATTACCAGGAGACAGGGTCTGGCTATTTGGAAAATCATCCCAAAATGATGGAAAATGCCCGGCAGGTACAAAAAGTAAAAGAGTCTTTAAATATGGAAGTGAAATCTGCCATCGAAGATTTAAGAGACAAGCATTTACAACTTTCTGCACAAGGTTCGGAGTTCGAACAAGCAATGTCCAAAGTGCAAAAAGAATCGAGGCAACTTAGCGAGATAGAACAGACCTTAAAAAACTTTGACCGCCAACGTGCTGTGGTTACCAGAACGACTGACCAGATCCATAAAAGATTAAATGATGTTCGCATTGAACAAGCACTACCTTCAGAGCAGGAGGAACCTTTAAATAAAGAATCTTTTGCTTATTTGCCCGGTGCACCTTTTACTCCCGACAAGCAAAAAATTCAGAGAGATGGATTGATGCTGGGATTTGCTATTTTTCTAATTATTCCTTTTGCTTTGGAATTCGTCGATAATAGAGTCAAATCTCCTTGGGATGTAGAAGTTTTCATTGGCCGTGAACTGATAGGGGGCATCCCTAAAATCTCCCGGATTGAAGAAAGGGAAAGGCCACTTATTGTAGGTAACGACCTAGATGACGGATTGACTGAGTCGTTTCGTAGCATGTTCAGTAAAATTCAAATGAATTCAACAGCAGAACTGCCAAAGACCATACTTGTCACATCAGCAATACCAAGCGAAGGAAAAAGTCTAATATCAGCGAACTTGGCATACAGTTGTGCTAATCATGGCAAGAAAACAATTTTAATTGATTTTGATTTGAGAAGACCTGGATTACATAAATTTTGTAACATTGGAAATGAAGAAGGATTGCTCACCCTAATAAATCATCAAGGTGATGAAAGCCTCGAGGACTTGGCCCAAAAGATAACAGTTCAAATTCATCCTAACCTCCTGGTTCTTCCCTCTGGAGGAAGAACACGCGCAGCAACAGAACTTTTGGAGAGTAAAGAATTTGATAATGTACACAATGCTTTAAGAAGAATGTGTGATGTAATTATTATTGATAGCCCTCCAATAGGTCTGTTCCCAGACTCCCTTGCTATTGCCCGAAAAGCGGAAGAGGTTTTATTTGTTTCTCGTTATGGTAAAGTCTCGCGTAAAGTAGTTAAAAACCTTGTTGAAAATATTGAAGAAACTGGTGCTAAAATTCTCGGTCTTGTATTAAACGATTTACCTCAAAAGAAAACCCCAGGATACTACTACTCAGGGTATTACGGTTATGGATATTTCAGATACAAATATTACAATAAATATTATGGTAGGGAAGAAGTAGACACTAAGGTTGGATAATCACCTACATATCGAAAAATTAAGAATTTCATAGAAAATGGTTAAAAGGTATAAAACTTTAGTAATTGAACCAAAAGGTTTGAGAGTGAAAGGGGATGACACTAGCCTGCAGATTGCAGAAATTCTAGAAAAAGAGTCAAATACCATGTTAAATTCAGGTTGGGAAGTGCATAGCGTTTTTCCATCACTTGCAAGTGATGGTGCCACCCTTAAATTAGTCGTCTTATTTTGCCAACCCAATTGAGTAGAATCCAAATTGAAATTATGTTGCTTTGAAAGAAATTGATTCTAACAGCAGGACAGAAAAACTTTCTTTATTTCGTCTTTTGCCCAACATTTTTACAACCATTGGAATGTGCTCCGGGCTAACCGGCATAAGGTATGCCTTGGAGGGTGAATGGAAGCTTGCTGTAGTTTGTATATTTGTAGCTGCCTTTTTTGATCTTATTGATGGTGTCACTGCTAGGGTGCTCAATGCATCGACTAGATTTGGCGCTGAACTTGATAGCTTAGCAGACGCAATTAGTTTTGGTGTTACACCATCCCTAATATTGTTTTTGTGGTTAAGAGAAGATGCACTCGTTCAGTCTACATCTTATTTGTTCGGTTGGTATTGGATTCCTTTTTTATTCTACACATCTTGCTGTGTTCTTAGGCTAGCAAGATTCAATGTTGGTGCTAAACAAAATAATGATGAGGCAGGAAAATTGAATTATTTCATTGGTGTACCTGCACCTGCAGCCGCTTTTCTTGCTTTACTGCCAATAGTATTTCAGTTCACTTTAGACCGTTTCAACATTGCGTTTTCCATTAGCCTTTTTCCTTATTTAATCTGTGTTTGGATAATGGTCATTAGCTTGTTGATGGTTTCTAGGTTGCCTACTCTATCATTAAAGAACTTGAAAATTACAGTTAGTAGATCGAGCGCCCTCATTCTAATGATATCCACCATTTTGTTGGTCGCTGTTTTTATCAAGGAAATGTGGCTAATCTTTTCAGTATTTAGTTCTCTTTACTGCATTTCTATTCCATTTGGTATAAAATACTTCAAGAGTAAAAAAGTCTCTTAGTTTTAATAATTATCTTCGTACTCGTTGATTACTGAGTTGATCATTTTTAGGTCATACATGTATTTTTTTGCTAAGAGAAAATTGTTTTTTTTAATACTATTATCTATGTCAATTTTGTGTTTCTTTATAATATAAGAAGCAAGTTGAGTTATTTTATTATAACCATATTGGCACGGAATTCTCGCGGTAGCCAAATCGATAGCATAATAAATTTCAATGTGTGCGTCTTTTTTCCGATTAATGTCTGATGTAATTAAATTAAGCAAATGCTCATATTGCCCTGACCTATTAAAGCAACATGCAAAATACAATATACTTTCTCGAGAGATCGAGTGTTGAAGTTTCCTGTTTCTAATATCCCTGTAAAATTGGATCGCTTTTTCGTAATCTTTTATTTCAAATAAAAATTTTACGCATGTCTTAGTTTTGTTTTGATTAAGACCGGTCTTCTCAATGGTTTTCACTAGATTTATTCCCTTTTTGCGAATCTCGGTCATATTTTGAAGTCTGAGAAACGGGAATTTGAAGGATTCAGTGTAGAGTTCCAAAAGCCGGACTAGGTAAAGTTCGTTTTTAGGCTCAAGTTTAATGGCTTCTTCAAGAAGAAAAACTCGTTTTGGGTGCAACTCCTCGCTAGTGAAAAACTCGGAAAGTTTATAGTAGTTTTTTGCCGAAGCAGAGTATTGAGATAAAAGCAATTCAAGATATTTTATGGCTTTATCATGTTCATTTAGCTTGCCGCAAATACTGACTGCAAGCTGAAGAGAGGAATCTGTGTCGGAGTTAAATTTTAAAGATTTTTGGATTTGAACCAAGGCGTCGTTCCACTTTTCCTGTGAATAGAACAGCTTAGCCATTAAATAAAAGAGTGTTTGGCTCTCCGCTCCAGTATCTATGGCCCTTGAAAGAATCTCATATGCTTTTGAAAAATCCCTATTAGCTAGATGAATCTCAGCAAGCTTTTGGACAGAAGGCAAATGAGTTGGGTTGTGCTTGAGTGCAGTTTCTAAAAGTCTTTTCGGGTCTGGGAGTGGCACAAATAGCTAGCGAGGTTACTTTTGAATTTTTTTCTTTCGAGATGAAGTGAGTTTTTGGGAAATTATTTTGGATGCCTTTTCATTCATAAGGATGACTGCAAGTTCATAATGTGCATCAGCGAAACGAGGATCTATCTTGATTGATTTCTCGAGAGCTTGGTAGGCCTCAAAAAACATTTTTTTTGTAAAAAGTAGCTTTCCTAGTTCAAAGAGTGCAGTAGCCGATTTTGGATTAATTCTAATTGCTTGCCTGAAGTGGTCCTCTGCAGCCTTGTGGTCAGGCTTGTGGACGAGGCTTCCATCTTTAGTTACCTGAGCCCCGGAAGTTAAAAGTTTCCCAAAG
Source organism: Opitutales bacterium (assembly GCA_028045305.1). Lineage (GTDB taxonomy): Bacteria > Verrucomicrobiota > Verrucomicrobiia > Opitutales > Seribacteraceae > Chordibacter. The sequence goes on from JAOFTV010000001.1 coordinate 146,167, forward strand.
TAATAGTGACAATCTTCAAAGTCAGGATCAATTTCTAGTGCGGTTTCGAGATTTCTAAATGCCTGATCAAATTCAGATGGATTGAGGGAACATAGTCTGCCTAGATTAAAGTAGGCATGAGCATAATTTTGATCCACTTCTGTGGCTTTTTGGAAATGAATTTTTGCTTCGCTGATATCACCATTTTTTTCCGAATGAGTCGCAAGTTCGAAGTAAGCTTTTGCAAAATCTGGGTTTAGTTCGAGTGCCTTGTAAAAGTGCTTCTTAGCGAGCGATGGGTCTTTATCATCTTTAAAAAGTAATGCTAAATAAAAATGTGTTTCGTCGTGATTGTTCTCGAGGGAAGATGCCTTATTTAAATGTTCCAAGGCTTGTTCCCTTTCCTGAAGCAGGAAAAAAATTCTTCCGCATCGAAAGTGGGCTAAGTAGTGATTTGCGTCATTTATGATGGCAATTTTATAATGTTCTAACGCTTTCTGGAGACCCTTTTCTTTTTCATAGATAAGTCCCAAAAGATAATGAGCTTTTGAATACTTGGAATCATACTGAATCGCCTTTAAAAGATAAGACTTTGACTTCTTTATTGAGTTTTGAGAGAGGTAAATTTTCCCTAAATTATAGCAGGCCTTAGGGTGATCTGAAGAGAGTTCAAGTGCTATCTCAAAATGCTTGGTTGCAAGTGGGATATCTTTCTTGTCCACCAATGAACCTTCATTGTTGGTTGCAATTCCACCAAAGAGCAATTTCCCTAGATAATAATGTGAATCAATAAATTTTGGATTTATGTCAATGGAAGTCTCGTAATTTTTTCTGGCATCTTCAAAATCGTCAGGATTTTTAAGAAGGGAGGCTTTAAAAAAATAAGCAGGTGCATAATTTTGATCGATCTCAGTTACTTTATCAAAATTATTTTTGGCCTCCTCAATATCACTAAGTTTTATTAACAACAGGCCGTAATGAAAGTATGCTTTAGCGTAATTGGGGTTTATTTCAAGGGCGTTAAGGTAGTGTTCTCTTGCGTCCTCAATTTGATCTAAATTGGCTAGTTCCATGGCAAGCTCGCATTCGGCCTCCGGGAATTCGCAATTGATTTCAACGGCTTTCTTAAAGCTTTCCACTGCTAAATCCGAGTTGTTTTCAGATTTGTGAAGAATGCCTAGTTGAAAATGGGCATCAGCAAGATCCGGATTTAGTAGAATAGCTTTTTCTAGAAGCTCTTTAGGTCTTGTTTTCATTTAATAGCAGAAGAAGCGTTATTTTGATGTCATAACCCATACACCATCCCAGTCTCCTTTGGGAGGATTCTTCTTCAAGTGAGCACACCTATCCAAATATAGTTTCGCTGCTTTGTCATTTGGATTAATTTTTTCAACATTTTTAAAAAGCTTGATGGCTTGGTCCCAGTTACCGTTATTCCATGCACGATACCCATCGTTGAAGTGACCCAAAGCTTCAACCATGTTCGGGTAAGATTCATCATCGTGGAAGTCGAGAACTTCGTGGACTCCAACGGGTTCGGTTTTACCTTTAACAATAACATAGTCAACTTGGCGGGTTCGGTAAGTTGCTTTGACTGCTTTGTGCGTAAATTCGCTTATAAGTATATGGGCTCCGTATTGTTTACATGCACTTTCAATTCTTGCCGCTAGGTTAACTCCGTCACCGATCACAGTATAGTCCATTCGCTTGGGTGACCCAATGTTTCCTGAAACAACAGAATCGGTATTAACCCCCATCCCGTGATCAATAGGTAACTTGCCTTCTGCCGCTCTCTTGTCGTTTAAAACTTTGAGGTCGGTCATCATGCGAATGGCAGCACGGACTGCTCGATCAGGATCATCCTCGTGGGGTACTGGTGTGCCAAAAATACACATCATGGCATCACCTATGAACTTGTCGAGCATCCCACCTTCATCAGTTATACAATCAACCATTATAGTGAAGTATTCGTTTAAAAGTTTGACCGTCCCCTGTGCGCCGAGTTCTTCGGTAATGGTTGTAAAACTGCGAACATCGGAAAACAAAACGGATGCTACACTTTGTTTCCCTCCCATGACATCATCGCTTTCTCCTGCGTTCATTAATTGATCTGCAAGTTCTGGATCCATGTATCTTGACATGGTAGACTTCATTCTCTTTTCGGAGCTAATATCCTCGATCATTATCATAGACCCCAAGCTTTCTTGTTTTTGACCAAGTAGGGGGGTTAGAGAAATATTCACGGATAATTTTTCACCCTCCACCACGAGTGAAGTATCTAAAAACTCTTCCTGCTCTTCAACGGATTCCAACTTTGAAGTTAGCCAGTTATTATCCTTATCAAGTTTGTCGAATAAAGATGTTTCTAAAATATCGTCTATCGAAGAAACTCGCAAAATTTTTAGACCCGATGGATTGCATGTTTTCACTAACTTGTTTTCATCAATGGTAAGCACAGCATCGTGCATGCTGGAAAGAATGCTTTCGGAATAATTTTTTTGATTCTGTACATCATCAAAAAGCTTGGCGTTTTCAATTCCCATGGAAATTTGTGAAGTGAACGCTGCGAGTCGTTTCTCGTCTTCTTCGTTGAATGAACCGCCTCGCTTATTCAATACTTGGCTTACTCCAATGGTTTTGCCCTCTTTGTTGAAGACCGGCATGCAAAGAATAGACCTTGTGAAAAAGCCAGTTTGTTTATCAAAACTTGGATTGAAGCGTAAATCCGCATAGGCGTGTGGTATATTGACCGATTTTGCGGAGGTGAAGACAGTACCTGCAATTCCAAGGTGATTGGGAAATCGAATCACAGATTTTTCGTCTAATCCTTCACCTACCTCTGTGTATAGCTCGTTTGTTTTATCATCATTAATGAAGAGGGTGGCTCGCTCGCAATCAAGCATCGTTGAAATTGTAGAAATTATCTTTTGTAATAAAGGAGTCAGTTCTAGTTCAGAGGAAACTTGAGAGACGACATCCAAAAACTCCAATTCCTGCTTTCGTGCAGCTTCAACTTGTTCAACGATAATGTTACCCTGTATGGCAATAGCCGCTTGCTCGGTCATTGCCTGAAGGAGTTCTAAATCGTCTTCTAAAAATTCACCATCAACCTTGTTTAAAATTTGAGAAACCCCAATTTTTTCTCCGGAAACTGTACGAAGGGGGGCACACAGGATACTTTTCGTTCTGAAACCCGTCCGAACATCCACCGCTTTATTAAACCTATCATCCTTGTATGCGTCATGAATGATTGTACCCTCGTTACGAGAAAATACCCATCCAGCAACCCCTTTGTTGTTGAGGATGCGAATTTCTCTTCGAAAATTACCTTGAGCAATTCGAGAATAAAGCTCCCCCGTCGAAGGGTCGTTTAAAAAGATGGTGCCGCGCTCAGCACCAATGGTTCCAGTTGTTATTTTAACAAGCGTTTCAAGGGCTTCATCCAAACTTTTTGTTTTAGCTAAGTCGGTCGTGACTTGGAGTAGCATCTCGGAAAAACGAGATGTGCGCTTTTTTTCGGGTTCCTTTTTATTTTCCATTTGAATTTTCGAGTTCTGAGCGTAGCTCAATGATAGTTTTCTGTAATTCCTTAAGATCGGCAGTTTTAAGTTGCTCTGCCTTTTTAAATTTTTCTTGAAGAGTATGGGTTTGATGATCTATTTCAGCTCGTAGACTGGAAACCATGCGTTTAAAGTGAACAATTTCTTGGTTTTTCGTAGCTTCGGAAGCTTGAACCTCTTGTTGTTTATCTAAATTTGCTCTATCCAATTGTTGTCGTAAGTTGTTGATACTTTCGCGGAGATGCTTTACCTCCATTTCTCCTGATTGAAGTCCTCTCTGCAATATTTCTTCGGTTTTGTTTTTTTCAAGATCCAAGCGATTGCGAAGAGAATTAACGGAGTTTTTTAATTGTTTGTTTTCTGTAAAATATTTGGATACCTCGCTGTTCACTTTGTCCTGATTTTCAAAAGAAAGGCTTTCAATTTCTTGTCGCAATTCTAGGATGACTAATTGCATTGACCTAATTTCGGCTTCTTTGTTTTTGGCTAAATTTTGTAGTTCGTCCGCCTGCTTAATGGAATGATCATCAATGCACTTTCTTAGCTCGGAAATGATGCCTTTTAACTGAGTAATTTCATGTAAGGAATCTCCCTTTGCTTTTTGAACTCTATCTTCTGCTAAAATATGTGCTTGATCGAGGTCTTGTCTTAATTGCTCAATCGTTTGTTTAAATGAATGGATTTCCATCTCCTTGGCAGCGGATATCTTTTGAACTTTTTCATCTCCAGCAACTTGAGCGTTTTCAAATTTAAGCCTAAGGGAAGAGACATTTTCTTTAAGGGCATTGATTTCTGCCTGGTTGGAACTTCGAGCTTTAGCCACAGCTTTTTCTTCGTTGATGGAAGCTTCTTCAACTTGGTTCCTTAATTGTTCTACTAAATTTTTGAGAGATTGCATCCCAGACTCATTTGTTGAGCGTACACGTTGGACTTCAGATTGCATTCGGTCTCTTTCGCGATCTAAATTTTCACGCATCCTCTTCAATGAATCCTTGAGGGTTAAAATTTCCTGTTGTGCATTGGAGGTAGCTACTTGAATTGCAGATTCTTTTTCTATTCCAGCCTGCTCTAATTCATCTCTCAAATTGGCAACCAAATCCTGCAAAGACTTTCTTTCGGCTGAAAGTCTCTGCTGCATTTTTTGCAATGCATCATCTTTCCTTAATTCGGCGTCCTCCATTTTTTTCCTTAAAGACGACAATGATTCTTTGAGTTGAATTATTTCTGCAGTAAAGGAGGATTTCACCTTTTGCATTTCTTGGGACTTGAGGATTTCTGCACCTTCTAATTCATCCCTTAATTGAGAGATCGTTGATTTTAGTGAATTGATTTCATTGTTTTTAATGACAGAAAGTTTTTGCAGAGAGTCTTGCTCCCTTGATTTTGCGAGATCCAGGTTAGCCCTTGCAAGGCCCAAGGATTTTTTATGTTGCCGTATCTCACTGTTTAAAATTCGAGTGGCTGTTTGGACTGCTTCTTGTTTGAGCCCTTCAAAAGAATCTATTTCATCACGAAGCATGGTAATGACTGATTTAAGGGAGGTTGATTTTTGTTCTTCTGCTCGCAATAACTTTTGAATTTTGTCATCTGCCCTTGTTCTTATCCGTTCTAAGTTTTCTCTGCTTACGCTTAGAGCATCTTTGAGGGAAGTAAGTTCCTTTTGCTTTTCAGAAACGGCAGATTGGATTGCAGTAGCTTTTTGGTTTTCCGACTCTTCAAGTTTATTTCTTAAACCTAAAAGTGTTTTTTGTAAGCTATCGACTTCATTTCGGTTAATCACAGCTGCTCTTTGTAAAGAATCTGCCTGTTTATCTTTAAAGACTTCCAAATTTTCTCTTTGTTTTGAACAAAGCTTTTTGAGTTCCGCGATTTCTTCTAGGTATTCTTTCCTTACATTTTGAGCAAACTGTTCCTTTTCAGCGTCTTTTTGATCAAGATCCATTCGCAAGCTGATCATGCCTGATTTAAGATCTGAAATTTCGCGATTGGACAAAGACAACTTTTTTTGCATTTGTTCTTCTGCTTTGGAATTTGAGCCCTCAAGTTCATTTCTTAATTTGTTTACCAAAGTTTTGAGATTTTGAGTCTCTTGATTGTGAACTCGATTGCGTTGTTGAACTAGACTTGCTGATGCTGCCTGATGACTTTCAATTTCTAGACGCAAGGATGCAACAGTTTCCCGAAGTCCTGATATTTCCTTTTGAGATTCTGCAGATTTGGACTGAAGCACATCTTCGTGGTCAAGCGAAAGTTGCTCGAGTTCTGATCTAACAGCAACAATAGTTTGCTTGAGGAAAGAATTCTCTTTTTCGAGAAGTTCCGTCTCTAGAAGGGGTGATGGAGACATAGAATTACAATTAGCATAAAATGAGATAATTTGTAAATTAAGAAGATTCCCCTGAAATTCGTTTGTAGATAATTCAAAATTGTGCAGAACATTAAAGAGTATGCGAAATTTGCTATTACTAGCTCCTTTAATTTTTGCGGCACTTCTGAGTTGCACTGAAAAGTCCGAGCAGAGCACAATCCCTGTATCATCGGAAATAGCTAATGTAGATTTACTGGACTTTGTGGGATCAGAGAAGGGGGGGGCAAGCGGGGAAGACCTTTCTGCTTTTTTTACAAATTCCAGCGAAGTGACTGCAGAAGATGCAGATGACGGAGCAGTCCATACCGAAAAAGAAATTCAAGATAAATCGTTTGATGGTCCACTGGTTAGCCATGAATCAACAGATTTTATTGCCACTCAATCAAATTATTCATTAGTTGCCGGGAAGTTGCCACCTAAAGAATTTAGTAATTCTAAAGACGAGGCCATCAAATCTGTTTCAAAATTAAACCAAGAACTGCTTGCAGAGATACATCGATTAAAAAACGCTTCGGCCAGTCAATTAAATTCTCTCTCAACAAATGCAAAAAGTAGCGAGGACGAACTTCAGTCGATCAAAGCTAAGCTAATAAAAAAAACGGATGAGATTAACGACCTGAAAGCCAAAAACTTTAAACTTGAAGAGCGCATTCTAAGGTTAGAAAGCAATCCAATGAAGTTTTCCCTCAATGAGCCAATCGAAAACCGCATAAAATCTGTAACGCCCATCAGTACTGATGATATAGAGCAGCAACCTAAAAACCCTGACATGAAATTGTCATGTAGCTTGGATTTTGATGCTGTCGTTACTTTACAAAGCGGCAAAAATCGTGAAGCTTTATACACCGAATTTTTTCTCATTGATGATTCCCTTTTTGATCTTTTAAGTGGTGAATTAGATATTTCTGTTTTTTCGGGAATCTCTTCGTACGATGAACTCTGGGCGAAGTCCCGTAACAATCCTTACAAGTTCCCTAGTATTTACAAAAGAATCCGTAATTTACTTTTAAGCAAAGTATCTTCCAACCTAGGACACCGTACGAGAACCGATTTGAATGGGTTTGGTCAGTTTGAAGATGTTCAGCCCGGTCTCTATTTTCTTATCGGTACTGCATCTCTTGGAACGATTGGAGTGACTTGGAATGTTCCGGTTTATTTACGCATTGGGTCAAACAAAACCTCGCTCACTTTATCTAATGCATCATGGCGTGAATAAGAATTAGCTTTACGAGTATTCCATCCACACTATCTAATACTACTATTAAATCTTTATTATGAGCACAGAACAATCATCAGATAGCAATACCTTACAACTTAGCTTTAGTCAGAAAGCTGGAATACTCTTATCCTTTTCCAAGGATAAAATAATCGAACAAATTCAGTGCGTTTGGTTTATCATTCTGTACTTAATAGTTTTTCAGGTTTTGGTTCTTGGTTTACCCATCGTTTACTCTCTTATGATTGCTGCCGGCATCATGATTGTTATAGTAGGACTTGCCTTTTTTATGGAAGGTCTTCGGTTGGGACTTATGCCACTTGGTGAATCTTTGGGGTCAACTTTACCAAGAAAAAAAATCTTAGGTATTCCTTGTCTTCCTGCCAGTCTCGCTTTTGGATTCGTTTTGGGAGCATTTGCCACCTTTGCGGAACCGGCAATTGGGGTTTTAAGAGCTGCTGGTGCTGGTGTTGATCCTACAGCTGCACCTTTGTTATGGACTATTCTGAACACTGGTGCTGGCCTTCTGGTTAACTGTGTTGGTGTGGGTGTCGGGATTGCAGTGCTCTTAGGTGTTTTGCGCTTCTACAAAGGTTGGTCACTTAAGCCATTTATTTACATAGGCGTTGTAGTTTTATCTTGTATAACACTGTATATGCAGTTCTCCGACGATAGGCTCAAACATGTCCTCGGGTTAGCCTGGGATTGCGGAGCCGTTACCACCGGTCCCGTTACTGTACCCCTTGTGTTGGCTCTTGGTATTGGAGTCTGTAGAATCGTATCCACGGGTGGGTCAAGTAACACTGGATTTGGTGTCGTTACTCTCGCATCTCTTTTTCCGATTCTAGCTGTAATGTGTTACGCACTTTATCTGTTTAATACTGACAACTATTATTTTGCTACTGAATCAACTGCTACTTGGCATAAAAATGCTGGCAAATATGGTACAAACTATCCCACTGATCTACAAAAATTCGGGGATATTAAAGCAAAATCTAGAATTGAGTCGGCTTCCGGTGTTGGAGAGTCCGAGCTTTCTTGGTCATTATCAGTTGAGGAGAGAAAGATGGTCGAGGTCTATCTTAATGCAAACAAAGCTCTTCCAGAAGGTTATTCCCTTAAGACTAAAGTAGCAGAAGGTGCGATCATTCCGGATCCTCTTGCCACTGGAGACCGAGAAAATGTGCTTGTTCGTGGAGCAAAAATATATGTTGTTAGGGAAGGCTATAAAGCTCCTGATGAAGTCTGGAATCCAGATGCAGACATTGCCACTGCCTTCACCAATCAACTCGACTTCTTCCCCAACACATTTAAGCCTCAAGAATTTGATAAAAACAACAACGGAAAAGCTGACCCGGATGAGGATTTTTACAGTATTGAGGCTGATGGTTCTATCAATTACTCCAAAGGTGATGGCTTACTAACTGGTCCTGATCAAGATCGAGGTGCATTGGAAGGAGCAATTTGGGCAATTGTGCCTTTGTGCTCTATTCTTTTGTTCGTCCTGATTGTTGGGCTTAGACAAAAGCCTAAACACATGGATGAGCTTGTTATTGGTATCCTCTGTGCTGTTGCCGGAATGTGCTTATTTAATTTAGGGATCTCACTTGGGCTTACTCCATTAGGGGAACAACTTGGTGGAAATGTAGTTTCGAGTTTTGCGTCTATACAACCATGGCAATCCGAAGGTTTTATCGATCCCATCTTTCAGTCATCTACCGTTGGCAAGTGCCTTGCGATATTGTTTGGGTTTATTTTGGGGTATGGGGCAACATTGGCTGAGCCTGCCCTAAATGCTTTAGGTTCAACCGTTGAGAAGATTACCGTTGGAGCCTTTAAGAAAAATTTACTTATGCAAGCAGTTGCTACAGGAGTAGCTTTAGGTATTGCCACTGGGGTTGCAAAAATTGCATTCAACTTAGAACTTTGGTATTTACTGATCCCACCTTATACATTTCTTTTAATTCTCACCTTCATCTCGAGTGAGGATTTTGTTAATTTTGGATGGGATAGTGCCGGAGTGACTACCGGTCCTATTACTGTGCCTTTGGTATTAGCAATGGGCTTGGGGATTGGGGCTAAGACTGGAGCAATTGACGGCTTTGGAGTTCTATCTCTTGCTTCTGTTGGTCCGATTATTACTGTGCTGACAGTTGGTTTATTAGTTCGAAAAAAACCAAAAGACAATCCATCGATAGAACAAAAAGTGGAGGCTGTATAAATGAAAAATCTAGAAATCAAAAACAATGTCTCTCTTGTTAATTTAATCCTACCAAAAGATTCATTAGACAAAGTCTCTGATGAAATGCAAAAGGCTGGAGCCAAAGGAATTTTTCAAGTTTCTGCTCGGGGATCGATCTTGAATGAAGGTGGTTTTTTAGCTAAGATGTTTCCGCCCCCGGCACCTGAGCAATGCTTAGTCCAAGTATTAGTACCGGATAGTATTAAGGAGCAAATTTCTGAAGTTGCAGTCAAAGCTGGTAGAATCGATCGAGTCGGTTCTGGGGCAATTTTTAGTATTTCGTGTGACGATGTTCGTCATTCTACTCAATTTCCACTTGCTGAAAGTCTTGGCGATAGTTCATCTAATGGTAAAGCTACGATGGAAGCGATTTGTTGTATTTGTGAAAAGGGAGTTGCTGAAGATATTGCACAAGCAGCACTTTCAGCCGGGGCTCCTGGTCCTACTGTAACTTACGGTGAAGGTGGCGGAATTCGTGATAAAATTCCCATTCTTCGGATGACCAAGGGTCCTGAAAAGGAATTCGTTTGGTGTGTTGTTGATCGTGCTGATTCTAGTGAGGTTTTTATTAACATGGCTAGAGCGGGTAGAATTACTGAACCTGGTCGTGGATTTATGTATTCTATACCAGTTACAGAAGGCATTATTAATGTCAGTAGCACGGTTACAAATTCCTCGCACGGTGCCAGTATGGAGCAGGTAATCTCAGCACTTGACGAGATCAAAGGAGGGAAAGATTGGAGGACGAGTGGTGAAAGTAAGTCTTCCACTTTAAATACAACCTTTTTACGGGATCTTGTTGGATTGTACTGCGTAGTTCCTCGTGATCACTACTCCGAGGTTTACGATGCCATTTTAGATGCTGGTGCTCCGGGTGTTAGCACTAATTTTGGTGTTATGGCAGACAAAACTGGTGAAGGTGAAGAAACTTGCAATGAGGAGTGGGCATTAGTCTACACTTCACTATCACCAAGTTCAGTAGATAAAGTAACGGAAAGCGTAATACAAAAAGTCGATAATCTTGGGATTGATAGTTTCGCGTTCTACACCTTACCTATCCCTCGAGCACTTACTTATCTAGGCGGTTAATTTGATTCAAAATATATTTATATTTTAGAAGCGTTGTATTTACAACCTCATCAACTTACTTTTTCAGGAGTTATACAGTTTAATTGATGCCCATTCACCCATTGTTTTTTTAGTAATTTTTAAATTCTTTAATTTAAGCTTTCTTTTAAAGGATTCAATGACACTGTTCGCTTCCTGGCACAAAATGCCAGAAAGAATTATTGTACTATGATTATTGCATAACCCGACTATTTTATTGGCATGCTTAATCAAAATATCTGCCTGAATATTAGCAACAACACAATCAAAAGTACCAAGTAATGGTTCCATATTCTCTAGTGATAGTACTTTAAACCTTACATTATCATCTATGGAATTAAGGGAAGCATTTTCTTGTGAAATTCGAATTGCATCTTCATCGTTATCCAATCCAATAATTTGTTTAAAACCTATTAAGTACGAGGTTAGGGCAAGAATGCCAGACCCGCATCCCAGATCAATTAAACTTTCAAAACCTTTATTAGTAAAATTCTCATCTAATAAAAACTCCATGCACAATCGCGTGGATTCATGATTCCCGGTACCAAAAGCCATACCGGGATCAAGGTATAAGCAGGGTTCTCCGATTGGTGCAATATGCTTTTGCTTTAGCCATAATGGAACAAGGTGAAATTTCTTGTAAGACCAAGGCTTAAAATGATGTTTGTAAGCATTTTTCCAATCTTGGTCTGCGATATTATCGTAGGTGAATTTAAGAGGCACGGCGCATCCTAATGACTCTTCTATTTTTGTTAGATTGATTCGCCTATCTTCTAAATCCGAAAAATATCCAATCAGCACACCATCACCGGTTAAATGATTTACAGTAATAGCCCAAGGTGAGGGAAATGACTCATAAATAAAACCTTCAACTAAATCTGTATGATCCGAAGAGATATTTGAAGTAACTTTAATCACAATAAGGAAAAGTGTGAGTACCTTTTGCTATATTTTCAACAACAGTGGGCAGGAGAAAGTGTTCAGCAATATGAACTTTTCGGATTAAAGAGTCGAGTGAGTCCTCAGACGATATTCGTACAGCTCTTTGATCAATAATTTTACCCATATCTAAATGCCTAGATACCCAATGTACAGTACAACCAGTAATTTTAACTCCTTCTTCCCATGCCTGATTAATGGCATTTAGGCCTTTAAAGCTAGGTAGTAAACTAGGGTGTAAATTGATTATTCGAGAACCGAAAAAATTAATGAAGTATGAACTTAAAATTCTCATAAAACCTGCGAGTACTATTAAGTCTGGCTTTTCTTGATCAACCGCACTTATCCATTCGTGATCACTCTCACCATGAGTATCAGGAGATATATTGTAAGGCCCTAGATAAACCGATTTTATGCCAAAATGTCTCCCAACTTCGAGGATGCCGGAGTCCTCAATATCAGAAAATATTGCAACAATTTTTGCACTGCCAAGATTATTGGATGCTTGAGACTCAAGTAAACTTTTGCAATTGCTACCTGTCCCTGATCCTAAAATGACCGTTCTCATTAACTGCTGAGCAATTGGTTTTTAAGAAGCACAAATCTTAGAAATGGTTGAGGACGTGCTTATACCCTTCAAAAAGGAAACAAATTCTATTTTTGATCCAGCATCTTTTAGTGCAGATCTCTCTTCTTTATTGAGATTGTCTAAGCTATAGTCTCCTGCTTTTACATAAAAGTCAGGCTGCAGTGCCCGAATCTCTTTAGATAAGTTTTCACCATCAAATAAAAAGACCAATTTCACACATGATAGTGCACAAAGGAGAAGAGCACGTTGTTCTTCGAGATAAATCGGTCTACTAGTACCTTTTAGTTGCTTGACTCCGGAATCGGAATTAAGAGCAACCCATAGCTCATCACCAAATTTGGAAGCTTCTTGCAGCGAATGCACATGGCCAGCGTGTAGTAAGTCAAAGCAGCCATTAGTCAGAACAATTTTCTTACCTTCTGCTTTTCTTTGTAATCTTAATTTATAAGCATTTTCAAGCGTGCTTACACCTGATGTAGGCAAATATTCAGGTTTCATTGTTCACCTTCGAAGAACTTTTTCGCTTTTTTTAAGATTCCCGAATCTTCAGAAAAATCTTTTTCTCCACAGGAAATGCCAAATTCGACTAATTTTTGCCTCTGTTCTTTTGAGAGGTTTTGTGGAACTAGGATGCTTGTTCGTACATAAAGATCTCCTCGGTGAGAGGGAGAGCGAAGGTTAGGCATTCCTTTATCCTTAATGCGAAAGGTTTTATTAGAAGGAGTCCCGGAAGGAATTTTTAAAGTTACCTTTCCGCCTAAAGTGGGTGCCTCAATGCTTCCTCCAAGAGTTGACAGGGTGAAGGGTATTAAGAGTTCATGAAAAAGATCGTCGTCATCTCTTTCAAACAAATCGTGGGTTTTGACTTGGACATCGACATAAAGATCACCACAAGGACCATTTCTGGGACCTGCGTCACCTCTTCCTCGGGAGCACAGACGGGAATTATCATTGATACCAGCAGGAATTTTGACTTTTACGGAGTCACTGTTTTTCTTACGTCCATCACCACTGCAGGCACTGCATGGGTTCTCGATAGTCACCCCAGAACCGTTGCAGGTTGGGCAGGTTCGACGAATACTTATAAATCCCTGATTGGAGGCAACTTGCCCAACCCCCCCGCAGGTTCCACACATTGATTTAGAGGAACCATCTGAAGAACCAGAGCCACTGCATGAACTGCACTCAAGGTGCCTTGAATATTTGATTTCCTTTTCTACTCCACTGGATGCTTGTTCGAGCGAGATTGATACAGAGACGCGTAGGTCATTTCCTCGCATGCCTTCGGAACCTCCAGTTGCACTACCCCCAAAGAAGTCTTCAAAAATACTTCCGAACCCACCCGAACCGCTGCCACCGAAAACATCCCTGAACAAATCAAACGGATCGACCCCGGAAGAGGACGAACCACCGCGAAAAGCATCATGTCCAAATTGATCGTATTTAGCTCTTTTTTCTGAATCCTTTAAAATATCAAAAGCTGCTGATATTTCTTTAAATTTTTCTTCGGCTTCTTTGTTGTTCGGGTTCTTATCCGGATGGAATTTTATAGCTAACTTACGGTAAGCTTTTTTAATTTCGCTATCTGTTGCATTTCTCTCCACCCCTAGCACTTGGTAAAAATCCTTTTCGCTCATGTTGGTAATTTTAACTTAGAAAGAATGTTAATATTTGAAATATAGTAAAGTTCGGGTTTGGGTTCATGACTTCGAGACAATTACTGATGCCGGTCGCAGTAAGTGCTCGTTAATCTTGTATCCATTTCGAACAACTTTTAGAATGATCCCTTCTTTGTCCCCTAGTTCGTAGCTTATGGCTTCATGTAATTGAGGGTCGAATTCATTACCTGTCTCATTGATACAAGCTAATCCATACTCGCTTAGAACAGAGTCCATTTGATCAATAGCCATTTTAAAACCTTTAGCCAAAGGTCCATCAGGTTCCGTTTTGAGTGCTTCTTCTATGCCGATATTGAAGGCATCAATTACAGGAAGTAAATCTTCTATAATTTGTTTTTTGGTTCTTTGGACAGCTTCTTCGCGATCACGAATTGATCTTTTTCTCAAATTATCCAAGTCGGCAAAAGTTCTCAGGTATTTAGAATGGAGATCTTCTTGTTTGCCATATGCCTCATTTAAACGGTCTTTAAGCCGTGATACGGACTCATCGTCCTCTACAAGTTTGCCCTCGCCATTCAACGATTGATAATCGGGTTCCTGTTCGTCAGGAGTGTTTTCTGTGGGTGAATTTTCTTCCTCTAACATAATGCTAATTTTTTAAAACCAAGCAGAAAATCAAAGCCCTCTTCAGTTCTAAGGTCAACATCAATGGAAGTACAAACTTAGCTATTTAAGCTACTTCTTGTCAAATTGAGTGAAATGATCAGTGACCAATAATTGACCATCCGTTTTGAAAGTAACCTCACAACTCTCCGAATAAGGAGAAAGTGCGAGCGATCCACTCTTAACGGTTTCTTTGCCAACAATCACTTTACAGCCGATTGGGTTCAGCAGTAGACAATCTTGGTTTTTCTCTTTTAAATTTATTTTTTCATTAGCTTTTGCATTGAATTTTCTAATTCTAAAGTGAGGAGAATCTGCCAATGTTTTAACCTTTGATTGATCTTGTAACAAGGGCGATGGTTCAAAGTCATTAAAATCAATGCATTGCAAAGAGTTTTTGAGGTGCAACTCCCTAGGCTTTCCATCTAGACCTATTCTGCCCCAATCATATGCTCTGTATGTAGTGTCTGAATTTTGCTGGATTTCAAGTATGAGGTTTCCTTTGTCGATTGCATGAAGCCTTCCACTTTCCACTAGAATGGACTGGCCTGCATGTGAATTTACTCGGTGGCAGTGGGATTCTGCACTGCCATTTTTAAGTGCTTGCGTAAATAAATCTTTGGTAGTTCCTTTTTTTAAACCAATAAAAAGTCCAGCATCTGTGGTTGCATGGGCAATATACCAATTTTCCGTTTTGGGTTCACCTCCCAACTTGTTTGCAATTTTAGAGGGTGGGTGGACTTGAAGGCTCAACCTTTCCCTGCAGTCAAGCCACTTCACTAAAATGGGAAACGGTCGTTCTTTTTCCCATGTTGGACCCATGATTAAATGATGGTTTTCCAATAGTAGGGCTCTTAACTTAGTGCCCTTGGCTTCCGTGTTTGAGAGTTTTGACTGATGGTCTTTTCGATCTACAATATCCCAAGATTCTCCCAAGTTTTTTAAATCCCCCGTGTTTCTCCCAAGAATATCCTTGAAGGATGTTCCCCCCCAAACTCTTTCCATATATTGTGGTTCAAACTTGAAAATCATGCCTAATGTAGTTTCAATACAAAAATGTGTGGTGTATTTCTTAAAGCAATTCAATTGCTTACTTATCTTTGATGGCAAAGGAGCCTTCAAAAACCAAACCTAAAGTTGGTTTGGCAGAGCTAACGCCGACCAAAAAAATAGGTTGGGGCGTGTTTTGGAGCATCCTTTCCTCGGTTACTCTCCTTTCCCTAATTGATTACGATCCACAAAACATTCATACCCATCCTCCTTCCGGAAATTCACCTCTTTTAGGGAGATTAGGGGTGGAAACAGGTCGGTATCTCTTTTCCACATTTGGTCTGTCAGCTTGGCTTTTCCCTTGGCTATTGGGAGTCATTGCATGGTTGTGCTTTAATCAAAGCACCACCCAAAAGAGGTTATGTAAAATTATTCCTCTTTTAACATTAATTCTTAGTGTATCGATTATTGCGGACTTGAAAGACTTTAGTTTTTCCGATGGTCGTAATGATTCTAATTCAGGTTCACTCAATTCATCCTTTGATTATGGATCTGGGGGTGCACTTGGTTCCTGGATATTTTCAGGAATGCCGTCCAAGGATGGGCAGCTTAATCCAGAAAACTTTGGGTATTTAAGAACTTGGTTTGGTGTGGGTGGTTCGTGGATCTTTGCCCTGCTTCTTCTTTTTTCCTCATTAGCAATTTATTTTTCACTTGGACTCCAGCATTTCGAAAAAGTTTTCGAATATGTTAAAAAACCATTTAGTAGAAGGTTAGAAATTAAAGAAAGTAATACGACATTGCCCAAAGAGGCATCGCCGAAAGACATTGCTAAATCTTCTGAGATTGAAAAAACACCTTTTTCATTAAAGAATTTTTTCTTTCGTAAAGAAAAAGCAGATAATGATCCACTTTTTGGAGATGTTTCTAAGAATTTAGATGATGTTCAGTTAAAGCGTGCAAAGATTATACCCAAGCCAACCGAAAAAAAATTAACGAAGAGTCCTGTCGAAAATCTAAGGGCCAATGAAGATGTGCATTCTGAGAGCACTCAAATTTCTGAAAAATCAAAAAAAACTGCAACCGAGGAAACAAAACCCACCACAAACCTTGATACAGAGAAAGAATTAGATGGCTTTAAGGTTGTTCGTGCTGAGAAAACAGAAAAAGCAACCAATTTGTTTCCAGAACGAAAAGGAGACTATCATTTCCCTACATTGGAATTACTTATGGAACCTCCTGAGGAAATTGCCAATGCGGATGAAGATCACATGATCAAGGCAAGTAGACTAAAGGAAACTCTTGCAGAATTCAAAATTGAAGTGGAACTCGGAGAGGTCCATACGGGCCCTGTAATTACTCGCTACGACATCCACCCAGCTGCTGGAGTGCGTGTCGAAAAAATTGCAAACTTGGATAAAAACCTAGCAATGGCTTTACGTTCTGAGAGCGTTAGGATTCTTGCTCCAGTGCCAGGGAAAGGATGTGTCGGGGTTGAAGTCCCTAATGCTCTCCCTGCACCAGTATGCCTCAAGGAAATTCTTCAATCTAAGGCGTGGGCTGATGCCAATGCGGAAATCCCGATCGTTCTTGGAAAGGAAGCTAGCGGAAAGCCCCTTGTTGCTGATTTAACTAAGATGCCTCATTTACTGGTTGCTGGTTCCACAGGTTCAGGGAAAACCGTCTGTATAAATGCTATCATCGCTTCGTTGTGTTATCATTCGAGCCCAGAAGATGTAAGATTTATCATGGTTGATCCTAAAATTGTGGAAATGAAAGTATACAATGATTTACCCCACATGCTTATTCCAGTAGTAACGGAACCAAAAAAGGTTCCGGGAGCACTAAAATGGCTTCTTGTAGAAATGGAACGACGGTATCAGATTTTCTCAAAAGTTGGCGTTCGTAATATTGCTGGATTCAATGCCAAAATCCTAAAGGATAAACAAGAAAAGGAAAAAGCTCAGCAACTTGATGCTGAGATGACTGCAGAAGAACGGGCTGCTCTTTCTTCTGTACAAGTTCCTAGAGATGATGATGCGTTGGAGATTCCCGAAAATAAATTACCTTATATTGTTTGTATTATTGACGAGTTAGCTGACTTAATGATGGTCGCACAAGCAGATGTAGAAACCGGAATTGCTCGTCTTGCTCAGTTGGCGAGGGCTGCAGGTATACACTTAATTATTGCCACTCAAAGACCGTCAGTGAATGTAATCACTGGTGTAATTAAAGCGAATTTACCCAGCAGAATATCCTTTCGTGTGGCCTCCTATCGAGATAGTCAGACTATTCTAGATGGAAAAGGGGCTGAGTCTTTGATCGGAAAGGGGGACATGCTCTTTATTCCGCCTGGAAGTGCAAGTTTTATGAGGGCACAGGGAGCTTTTGTCAGTGATGAAGAAATAAATGGAATTGTTGACTACCTTAAGGTGAACGGACCGCCCCAAATTATCGAGGAAGTAAGGGAGCAAATTGAGTCTGCCGGAGAAGATGATGTCTTGGGTGGAGGAGATGATCAATCAGATGATGATCCGATGCTTAAAAAAGCGGTAGAAATTATTCGTACAACAAAAAGAGCATCGACATCAAACCTTCAAAGAAAATTAAGTATTGGTTACAATCGTGCAGCGAGGATAATGGATGAGCTTGAAGAAAGAGGTGTCGTAGGTCCAGACATACCCGGACAAGGTCGGGAAATCCTTCTGGATATTTAAAAAATAACAATTCCTAACTTGCCGATTTCGGTATTTATTGAAAATCTATTAAAAAATTTATTATGGCAGTTGGGCAAAAGTTAGAAGAAGCGAGAAACCGTAAGGGTATATCGATACGAGAAGCATCAGAATCTACAAAAATTCGTGGTGATTATTTGACGGCTTTTGAAGCCGGCAACTTTGACCTTAAATTACCAGATGTTTATCTTCGTGGCTTCATCCGTGTTTATGCTCGCTTTTTGGGGATCGATCCAGAATCTGCAGTAGCCGATTTAAAGGTGGAGCTTGGAGTAAAGCCCAGTAAGCCAGTTCGAAAAAACCTTGGTACAATAAGCTCGACTGATAATGCAGATCCACAGAGAGAACTCAAAAATGTATCTCGTTCTCAAAGGTCGCTACCTAGCAATTTCCTTTCTAATAAGGTAATTATTCTAACATTCAGCGGAGTTGCCTTAGCCATTCTGTTTCTTAGTTTGCTTGTCTATGTTATCAGTCCTAAAGAAAGCAGTTCGGACATTGTAGATGATAAGCCCAATCAATCTTCCTCGATTCGTGAAACTCAAACCGAAGCAAATTCCTTCAATGCGCAAACTAATGCTCGTGATGTTGCATCTTTATCTCCAGGGCGAGTTTTGAAGTTAGCAGCGATTGGACCTATTGAACGTTTGATCGTCAGTGACGAAGGAAAAAGCCCAAAAGTTTTTCACGAATTTAAAACACTTCAGGTTGGGTGGGAAACTAGTATCCCATTTACAGAATCATTTAGGTGTTATAGCTCTTCGCTTGAAAACATCCGCTTTGCAGTGGATGATGGTGCTGAAAAGCAGGTAAGTGGTCAGGGATCTGGAAATTTCCGCTGGACCCCTTGATGAGTTAGATTACAGGGTTTGCAGAGACTCTTGCTTAATAAACCAAAACCAATTTCTTCCTTTGAGTAGAGCAGAAAACTCAACAGGTACAATTGAACCATTTTGATGAACGAGGCCAATTGAAAGATCGATTATATTTTTATTGGATAAAATCTTTTTAACACCTTCTTCGGCAATATCTCTATCCTTGGATGATACGAAATTTATAAATGGCTGTTCTCTCAACTCTTTAGCAGGATATCCTAACAATCCCGATAAGTGATCGGTATTTCCATGAAAGCGGATTTCACCATCTATAAATTCTATGATACCTGAAAATTCGGCTTGCTGTGTTAATCGATCTAAAGAGAAGTGCCTTTCTTTGGTGTAAACAGAACCGTCATTTGCAAATTGTTTGTTTTGAAAGTGTTTCGGTGTGATGTTGGCACGCTTCTTAAAGGCTCTGTGGAAATAATGAACACTTTCAAAGCCGCAAGCAGCAGAAACCTTTTTGATACTAACTTTTGAACTAGCCAACATTTTTTTGGACTGATCAATTCTTGTTTGTATTAAGTCTTCTGTTGGGCTGATTTTGAATTCATTCTTGTAGAGTGATGCAAATCTACTGGTAGAAAGACCCATTTTTTTTGCCATCTCACCAATTTTCCAATTGTTAAAGTAAGTTTCATGAATGTCGGCCCTTAAATCTCTGAGTCTTTGAGCATGGTCTGGCAGCACATCAAGCAAATCATGATTTGCTAATCGTAAAATTTTTCCGATAAGTTCAAGAATGTAAGATGCAGTGATAGCCTTCCATTCAGGATTTTGTGATTTAAATTCAGAGGAGATCTTGCCAAATATGCTATCGGCAAAATGAGAATGCATTGGGGTGTATGCTATGTCGAATTGGGTGCCAGTAAAATTCAAAACTTTCTTCGCATCAGAACCACTAAAGTTTATGAGAGAGAATAAAAGTGGGGATTTATCAGCCGACTTTATTAAGAGTGGCGAATTTGAATCCCGGATGACAAAAGATCCAGGTTTACAATGCACTAGGCCAGTTTTGGTATCGGCGGAGGCATGGGATTTAAAATACACAAGGGTGTAAAATTTATCCTTCGCACTAAGAGAAAGTTCAGACATCCGATTTAAATCGCAGTCTTTAATTTTAAAAATCATAACATTTAAGAAAAGAAGCAATTTTGCTTAAAAACAAGCAAAATCTGCTGTATCTAAACTATAGGGTTTATTGATCTGCGTCAGGATCTACGCATTTAGGGCCTTTCAAAGCATCTTTTTGCCCGACTAGTTGAGGATGCTCTTCTGCCTTTTCATTAAGTTCAATCCACTCCTGAAGTTCTTCGGGAACATCCATGTCAGGAAAAATTGCCTCAACAGGGCATTCATCCATACAGGCATTGCAATCAATGCAAGTTTCTGGGTTGATATACAAGCGGTCAGGAAGTTCGTGGAAAGCGTCTACAGGGCATACGGATACGCAACTTGTAAATTTACAATCAACACATTTTTCAGTAACTACATAAGTCATGATTTATAATTTTGGTTTTAAAAGAACCGAACGGGAGATGAATTTTCTTCAGCCATACGTCGATGCTCCTCATCAGAGCAAGCAGAATCTATCGGTGCGTCTGGTTTTTGATCACTGGATTCAACGAGCTTGTTAGATAATAGGTAATTTTCAACTTCCTCTCCACTTACATCAGCCAGCATGACGCCGTCAAGTTCCACACAAGGTTGGTTAGTTTGACCTGTTTTTTCAACCATCTCTGCAAAAAGTTCTTGGTTGTTGATGATATCCAGGTCTTCATATTCTAGAGAATATTTGTCCATTATGGCTCTAACTCCCATGCTCCATCCGCATTGGGGTTTCAAATATGCTTTGATTTTCATGAGTACTGCATAGCACTTTTTAATAACATTCGCAAACCTAACATTCATCCTTTTTTCGATTAAATAATTTCCATCACAATTTCTCAGGAAATCAATTTCAGAAATCCCAAATAAATAATTGGTAACTTTTGTTTTAAAAATTATTATCCTTCGCACCGAATGAGCGGGATTATTTTCTCTCAACCCTCCGCTTTTAATAATTTGAAACTTCAAAAAACATGTTTTGCTGTACCCCTTACTAATTGTAAAATGATTACATTAGTAATAGGTTCTTCCTTCTGCCTTGACCGCTAATCGCCATGGCGCAGAATAATCGTTCCTTTTTGAAATACTTTGGCATTTATATAACCTACCAATCATGACGACACCCCCTAAACAAGGTTTGTATGACCCTCAATTTGAGCACGAGAATTGTGGAATTGGATTGATCGTGGATATGAAGGGACGAAAGTCCCATGACATTGTCCGTGGAGCGTTGGAGATTTGTGTTAATCTAGATCATCGTGGCGGTTGTGGGTGTGACCCTATCACCGGCGACGGTGCAGGCATTTTTATTCAAACACCTGATAAGTTTTTCCGCAAAGTAGTTTCGGAAGAAATATCTAAAGAACTTCCTCCTGCCGGAGATTATGGAGTCGCATTTTTGTTTTTATCTTCTAACGAGCCTGATCGGATCAATGAAAAAAGGATAGTCGAAGAAGTTTTAAACGAGGAAAATCTCGGTCTGATTGGTTGGCGCAAAGTACCCGTGAGGAGTGAAATTCTTGGCAAAGCATCCGCTGCTTGTGAACCGTTGATGGAACAACTGTTTGTCCATCGTCCTGAAGGGGTAGAGTCGGGATTAGCCTTTGAGAGAAAACTTTATTTAGCCCGGCGAATTATAAGCCACCGATTGCGTTATTTAGATCATTATGAAGATGTTGATTTTCACGCCTGCTGTTTTTCCTCACGCACGATTGTTTATAAAGGGATGCTGACCACGGAACAACTATCGGACTATTTTCCGGACTTGAGTGACCCTGATATGGAATCAGCACTTGCTCTAACCCATTCCAGGTTCTCCACTAATACTTTTCCAAGTTGGCCAAGGGCACAGCCGTTTCGTTACATTTGTCACAATGGCGAAATTAACACCGTTCGTGGGAATGAAAATTGGCTATATGCCCGACAGATGCAATTGGCGAGTGAAGTTTTCGGGGACGATGTTTCTAAATTGTTTCCCATCATCAGAGAAGACGGCTCGGATTCTCAAAAATTTGATAATTGCCTTGAATTTCTCACATTGTCAGGGCGAAGCCTTGCTCATTCCATGATGATGATGATTCCCGAGCCTTGGGAGAAACATAAAAATATGGATGATCACAAGCGTGAATTTTACGAATTTCACGCCTGTCTTATGGAACCATGGGACGGTCCTGCATCCATTGCCTTTTCCGATGGAGTTCAAATTGGGGCGGTTTTGGATCGTAATGGGCTTCGCCCTTCTAGGTATTATGTAACATCTGACGACCGTGTAATTTTGGCCTCGGAAGTTGGCGTTTTGTCATCCATCCCTTCTTCAAAAGTTATCAGGAAAGGTCGCTTGGAACCTGGAAGGATGTTTCTCGTCGATATGAAGGAAGGCCGCATTATTGAAGATGATGAATTGAAAGAGAGTATTGCCTCCCAGGCTCCTTATGGAAAGTGGTTAGATAAATCTCTAATCAAACAAGAAGACTTGGTTCAAACTTCCAGTAAAGTTGTAGACGATTTCGAAACATTGCTCTTAAGGCAAAAAGCTTTTGGTTATACCTTCGAAGATTTACGTTTCTTAATTGGTCCTAGTGCTGAAGTAGGCAAACAACCATTGGGTTCTATGGGGAACGACTCGCCCTTGGCAGTTTTATCCGATAAACCACAGCTTGTATATAATTATTTCAAGCAGTTATTTGCCCAAGTTACAAACCCACCTATTGATCCGATCCGGGAAGAGGTTGTGACGGCATCGGTTACCTTTCTTGGTTCGGAAGGAAATCTCACCAAACCCGGGGCGGACAGTGCACGGATGATTAAATTTGAAAGCCCTTTAGTGGATGACCAAGTTATTCGTCAATTACAAGGAGAGTTGCCCGAGTCATTTAAATCAACCACACTTTCAGCTTTGTTTGATGCCTCAGCCAACAGCGAGCAGAGTGAAAGAGCATTGAAAAGTTCTCTTGAAGCCCTGTTTGAAAAGGCTGACCAAGCTATTGAAAATGGAGTTAATTTGCTGATTATTTCTGACCGTGGTATCGAGTCTGATAAAGCAGCAATTCCCTGCCTGCTTGCTTCTTCTGGCTTACATCACCATTTGATTAGCAAGGGTACTCGAACCAAAGTATCTATCATTGTTGAGTCAGGAGAACCTCGTGAGGTTCAGCATTTCGCGTTATTAATCGGATATGGTGCCGACTTGATCAATCCCTACTTGGCCTTGGAAACCGTTCGCTATCTTATTCACAACGGGGACTTACTTGCAGATCCAGTTACTGCATGCCACAAATTCTTGAAGGCAAATCTAAACGGAGTCATCAAGACGATGTCCAAGATGGGTATCTCTACGATTGCCTCTTATCGGGGGGCACAAATATTTGAAGCTATTGGTCTGAATCAAGAAGTTATAGATCAGTATTTTACTAAAACTCCCTCGAGAGTATCCGGGATTGGTTTGGATGCCTTGGCAGACGAAACACTTACCCGTCATCGTTTAGGCTTTGCAGATCGAGCAGATGGCAGGGCATTAAACTTAGATCCCGGAGGGGTTTATCAATGGCGAGTAAATGGTGAAAAGCATCTCTTTAATCCTACTACCATTCATAAGCTACAAAAAGCTACCAGACTTGGAGATTATTCAGTCTTTCGGGAGTACTCGGATGCGGTCAACGATCAGTCCAAAGATTTATTTACTTTACGCGGACTCATGGATTTTAAATTCGAAGCCAACAGCGAAATCTCACTTGATGAAGTGGAATCTGCTGCAGCTATTGTCAAACGTTTCAAAACGGGTGCAATGTCCTATGGATCTATTTCAAAAGAGGCTCACGAGAGTTTGGCAATTGCAATGAATCGACTAGGTGGCAAGTCCAACACAGGAGAGGGTGGGGAAGACCTTGAGCGTTTCACCCCAGATACCAACGGAGATTCCCGTCGGTCCGCAATCAAGCAAGTGGCTAGTGGGCGTTTTGGTGTTACTAGTTTTTACTTGGTAAATTCGGATGAGATACAAATTAAAATTGTCCAGGGAGCCAAACCTGGCGAAGGTGGAGAGTTGCCGGGACACAAAGTCTTGCCACCTATTGCCAAAACAAGAGGAACAACCCCGGGCGTTGGCTTAATTTCTCCGCCCCCCCCATCATGATATATATTCCATAGAAGACTTGGCAGAACTGATTCATGACCTGAAAAATTCAAACCATCACGCTCGAATCAACGTAAAATTGGTTTCGGAAGTGGGTGTAGGTACAGTAGCAGCAGGTGTGGCAAAAGCAAAAGCTGATGTTATTCTTGTCTCGGGGTATGACGGTGGAACGGGTGCATCCCCCCGTTCATCAATCCAGCATGCAGGAGCTCCATGGGAATTAGGCTTGGCGGAAACGAATCAAACCTTGCTGTTAAATGATTTGAGAAGCCGAGTAATTTTGGAGACTGATGGTCAGCTTAAAACGGGTAGGGATGTGGTTATTGCCTGCCTTTTGGGAGCCGAGGAGTTTGGTTTTGCCACTGCTCCACTTATTACCCTTGGATGCTTGATGATGCGTGTATGTCATAAAAACACTTGTCCTGTGGGCATAGCCACCCAAGACCCAAGGCTTCGTGAAAAATTTGCTGGTGGTGCAGATGCCGTCGTTAATTTTATGAATTTTGTCGCTGAGGAGATTCGAGAAACTATGGCAAAGCTAGGTTTTCGGACAATTAACGAAATGGTTGGGCGCGTGGATAAGCTCGAATTAAGAAAAGCAATTAATCACTGGAAAGCTAAAGGTCTTGATTATTCGGGAATTTTATATCGTCCGGATGTTGATCCAGAAGTTGGAACTTATTGTCAAATGAAGCAGGATCATTTACTGGATCGTTCTTTAGACAATCGGGAAATCCTGAAACAAGCATTGCCCGCAATTGAGAGTGGTATACCTGTAAGCATTGATCTCCAGGTTATTAATACCGATCGCGTTGTTGGTACCATGACTGGTGCGGAAATTTCTAGAAAGCATGGACCTGATGGGCTTCCTGAAGATACAGTTAGGATTAACCTTGCTGGGTCAGCTGGTCAAAGTCTAGGGGCATTTTGTCCTCAAGGTATGACCTTTACTGTAACCGGAGACACAAATGACTATTTGGGCAAAGGATTATCAGGCGGAAAAATTATCGTGCGTCCTCCTGAAGATTCTCCATTTGTTGCCCATGAGAATATTATCGCCGGAAATGTTTGTTTCTACGGAGCTACCGCCGGCCAAGCCTTTGTCTCCGGAGTAGTAGGTGAAAGATTTTGCGTTAGAAATTCTGGCGTTCATGCTGTTGTTGAAGGATTAGGAGACCATGGCTGCGAATATATGACCGGAGGATTGGTCTTGTGCCTCGGTAAAACAGGTAGAAATTTCGGAGCAGGTATGTCAGGAGGAGTTGCATACATTTATGATGAGGCGGGTGATTTCGTTTCAACGAAGTTAAACACAGAGATGGTAAAGACCTACCCATTAGTCGAGTGTGATGACAAAGAAATTGACGAGGTTAAAAGTTTAATCTCTCGTCATGTTGAGTACACCCACTCACCTCGAGGAACTGAACTCTTGAATGATTGGAGATTAGCTGCCGAAAAATTTGTCAAGATCATGCCCGAAGACTATGAACGGGTCTTGTTTGCTCTTAAGAAAGCAGAAGATCGCGGATTAGAAGGGGACGCCGCCATACAAGCTGCATTTGAAGAAAATGTGGCCGCAGGTCACTAATTTTAACAGATATCCATTTCGAATTATGGGAAAACCAACCGGATTTTTAGAACACGAAAGACAGTCCATACCTGATCGCTCTCCTTTGGAAAGAATTAAGGACTGGAAAGAAATACACGAACCCTTCAACGAAGACAAGGTTCGCCAGCAAGGTTCTCGATGTATGGATTGTGGGACTCCGTATTGTCACACGGGAATGACCCTCGCCAATATGGCAAGTGGTTGTCCGATCAATAACTTAATACCTGAATGGAATGACTTGGTTTATCAGGGAAAATGGCGCGATGCCTTGGATCGTTTACATAAAACCAATAACTTTCCTGAATTTACTGGGCGAGTATGTCCAGCCCCTTGCGAAGGTTCTTGCGTGCTTGGTGTTATTGAGCCACCCGTTACCATTAAGAGCATAGAATGCTCAATTATTGACAAAGGTTTTGCCGAAGGGTGGGTAACTCCACAACCTCCAGCAAGTAGGTCAGGAAAAAAAGTGGCTGTTGTAGGTTCCGGTCCTGCTGGGATGGCTGCGGCTGATCAACTAAACAAAGCTGGTCATTCAGTAACCGTTTATGAACGGGCGGATCGGATTGGTGGCTTGTTACTTTATGGGATTCCTAACATGAAGTTGGAAAAAGAAATTGTCCAAAGACGAGTCGATTTGATGGCTGCTGAGGGTATTAAATTTATTGTTTCAACAGAAATTGGAAAGGATCTTCCTACCAAGTCCCTTTTGGAAGATTTTGATTCGGTCGTCCTTTGCTGTGGAGCTACAAAGCCAAGAGACTTACCAATTGAGGGAAGAGATCTCAAGGGAGTTCATTACGCGATGGAATTCTTGACCATTAATACCCAAGGACTACTTGAACTCAAAGATGTTTCGGCTTTTGAAACTGCAGCCAAAAGCAAAGATGTTGTTGTTATAGGTGGAGGCGATACAGGTACGGATTGTGTGGGGACATCCGTTCGTCATGGTTGCAAGAGTATTACGCAGTTGGAAATTATGCCCCGTCCACCTGAAGAAAGGGCAGATGACAATCCTTGGCCCGAATGGCCCAAAGTTTACAAAATGGACTATGGTCAGGAAGAGGCTAAAGAAGTTTTTGGAGAAGATCCGCGCAATTACTTGACCATGACCAAGAAATTTCTAGGAGATGATCGAGGCAATCTTAAAGGGGTAACGATTTGCGACATTGAATGGAAGATGGAAGACGGTAGATATTCTCCAGTCGAAGTTCAGGGGAGTGAGCGAGAAATACCTGCCCAAGCTGCCTTTTTAGCAATGGGTTTTCTTGGACCAGAAGATACCATTGCTGAAGAATTAGGCTTAGAGCGTGATTCCAGGTCAAATGTACAAGCAGAGTACGGAAGGTTTTCCACTAATATTGAAGGTGTATTTGCTGCTGGAGATATGAGACGCGGTCAATCTTTGGTCGTTTGGGCGATTAATGAAGGTAGAGCCGCAGCACGTGAATGCGACCGTTACTTAATGGGCGAAACTTCTCTTCCTTAATTCTGCCTTTTTTCCGTGCAAGTTGTCTGCCTAGATCTTGAGGGAGTTTTAATCCCGGAAATTTGGATTGCTTTTGCTGAAAAAACTCAAGTTTTAGAGCTCAAACGGACCACTCGAGATGAGCCTGACTATAAAAAGTTGATGGATTACAGGTTGGATATACTCGACAAAAACGGGTTTACTCTTCCGCAAATTCAAGAAGTAATCGAGACCTTAGAGCCTTTGCCTGGAGCAGTTGAATTTTTGAAAAAGCTTAGAGCTTCGCATGAATTGATCATTCTTTCTGATACTTTTCGAGAATTTGCTCTTCCTTTAATAAATAAACTCGGTCATCCAACTCTTTTTTGCCATGAATTGCAAGTAAGTGAGTCTGGTCGTATTGAAGAAGTTAAGTTGCGCTTAGCCGACCATAAAAGAAAAACCGTACAATATTTACAGAAGTTAAACTTTGAAGTAATTGCATCAGGGGACAGTTACAACGACCTCGGAATGTTACTAGCAGCAAATCGTTGCTCTTTCTTTAATCCACCCACTTCTTTAACGGTTGAATATCCTGATATTGAGGTGGCTAGAAATTACGATTCGCTTTACCAGTTTGTTCAAGGAATCTAGGGATTCAGATGATTGAAATCATTGTTGGTACTAACCGTCGAAATAGCTCCTCCGCTGTGGTTGCTAATTGGTTGCACGAATTTTATTCCGATTTATCAGAGCCGAGCCAAGTGATGGATTTAACAGAGCTTCCCCTGGAAACTTTTTCCCCTGATGCTTACAAAGAAAAGCCTGAGAAGGTTAGAGTTTTTACTGATCGAGTATTGAACGCCAAAGGACTGGTTGTGGTCACACCTGAATATAACGGTAGTATGACAGGTGCCCTGAAACTTTTTATTGATCTCTTACCTTTTCCTGAAAGCTTCGAAAATCGACCGGTCTGTTACCTGGGGCTTGCCTCAGGACAATTTGGGGCCTTACGTCCGGTCGAGCATTTGATGCAAGTATTTGGCTATCGAAACGCACATAATTTTCCTAAAAGAGTTTTTCTACCATTTTGTCATAATTGCATTGATCCAGAAAAGGGAGTAACTGACGAGGAGTCGGCCAAGCGTTTGCAGCAACAAGCCATAGGATTTGTTGAGTTTTGTAATCTTTTACAAAGACGAAACCCGTAGTAGTTATTTTTACTATGTCTTATTCTGGGTTATCCGTAGTTGCAACCCATGCTTGCGGTTGGCCTAACCTTACTAAATTGGATAATGGTGATCTACTTTGTGTATATTTTAACGCCCCAAGTCATGGCTTAATGGAAGGAGATTTGATTTGTTCTAAAAGAAAGGCTTCTGAAAAACGATGGAAAAAAGCCTCGATTGTATCCAAGAGACCACCGAATGGAAATCGTATGCACTTGGCAGTCGGTCAGGCACATAACGGAGACCTCCTTTGCTTTAGTAGTGGGTTTATTATAAATGATGAAAAGTTTGTTGGTTTTGCCGGTCATTGGCTTTCACGATCGACTGATGGTGGACTTACTTGGGAGGAAGAGAAAAATCCGTTCATTCCTAAAAAACTAAAAAGTTGTATTCCTTACGGTAGAATTATTCGTTTAGGCAAAACAACTTTGGCTT
This sequence comes from Opitutales bacterium, assembly GCA_028045305.1. Lineage (GTDB taxonomy): Bacteria > Verrucomicrobiota > Verrucomicrobiia > Opitutales > Seribacteraceae > Chordibacter. Next base: position 175,008 of record JAOFTV010000001.1, read on the forward strand.
ATTCTTGCTATCGTAGTCAGGGTAGGGGAAAACCATCAGAGTCCTGGGTGTGCTTTTCCGATGATGACGGTTTAACTTGGAAACGATTTTACAAACTAGGCAGAAACGATTCCAATGAAGTCGCTCTTTGTTCTCTTCCAACTGGCAACTTACTTGCTGCAGTTCGCACGCATGTAGATCATCATCTAAAAGTCTGTGAATTTTCGCTTTCCGTAAACAGATCTATAGAAAAGGGAGCTGTTTCATTACCCATGCAGCATCCTGCTGATCTTATTCAAGTAGGTTCAAATTGCTTGCTGATGACTTATGGTTTACGAAACCGCGGATTAATGGGATTGGCTGTGCGTGTTAGCCTTGATATTGGTCAGACATGGTTGCCACCTTGCACGATTCATCAATTTGGGGACAAGGCAACAGATGTGGGTTACCCATCAACGGTTTGTTTGGATCAAAAAGGAACTTTGGAAACCGTATATTACACAGATTTTGAACCAAAGCTTACCGCTAAGCCTAATTGTTATCGAGTGATGTCAAAGAAATGGTCTCTTAAAGATTGGATGCACCCAGACCATTTTGCAAAGATATCGTTTGCAAACAATTAGGGTAAGATAATTTACGATTTCTTCCTGTATTTTTCGATATATTCAGGTCTTACAGATAGATCGCTTTGGTCATCATAAAATTTTTGGAGATTTTTTAATCTCTTTTTTAGGGATTTTTGAAGTTCTACAAACTCTTCCTTTCCATAAATATTTGTTACTTCGTCGGGGTCATTCTTGAGGTCGTACATTTCCCATTCATCTCCGAATTCATAGAAATGCATTAATTTGTATCTATTTGTCCTAATGCCATAATGGCGGGGGACCATGTGCACACTTGGATACTCGTAATAGTGGTAATAGATTTCTTTTCTCCAATTATCCAACTTTTTACCTTTAAGCAAAGGTACAATCGATCGTCCCTGCATGTCTTTGGGTTGTGGTGCTCCAGCAAGATCGAGAAACGTCTGAGCATAGTCGAGATTTTGTACCATTTCTACTTCTTTGCTACCCGCTTTGATGGTGCCTGGCCATTTCACGATAAGTGGCATTTTGAGCGACTCCTCATACATCCAGCGTTTATCGTACCACCCATGATCCCCAATGTAGAAACCTTGGTCAGAGGAGTAGATAACAATGGTGTTTTTATCGAGGCCCAGCTTTCTAAGCTCTTCTTGGAGTGTGTGTAAGCTCTCGTCCACACCCTTAACGCACCTTAAATAGTTCTTTGCGTATCTTTGAAACTTCCAACGGACAAGATCTTTACCCGAAAGTTTGGCCTTCTTAAAAGCTGCATCTCTTGGTTCATAATGGGACCTCCAAGTATTAATTTGATTAGGCGTCATTCTTTTCATGTTACGCCATGCCGAGCGGTCCTGAGCTTTCTGAGAAGGTTCTTGATTAAAATCGGGGGTCAAATCTACGAATAGGTCGTAATTTAAATCCATATGTCGGTCGATTTCTAGTTCTTGTAGCCTTGCTCCAGGAGCATTATCTGCCCATTTATCGAAGAGGGTGGATGGCTCAGGAATTTCAATGTCGTCATAAAGGGGCAAATGCCTGAGGGCTGGCATCCAATTCCGATGGGGTGCTTTGTGTTGAACCATTAGCAAAAAAGGCTTTTCTTCGGTCCTTTTTTTATTGAGCCACTCCACCGCTAAATTTGTCACCACATCGGTGCAGTGGCCTTTGATACGTCTTTTTTTATCAGGAAAAATAATATCAGGATTATAATACAAGCCCTGTCCTGGCAGAACCGCCCAGTCATCGTAGCCTAAAGGTTGTCCTTTAAGGTGACTTTTCCCATAGATTGCAGTTTGGTAGCCAGCCTTTTGTAAAAGTTTAGGAAAGGTTTGTTGATTCCAATCAAATGCATTGCCGTTATTCATGAAGCCATTTTTATGGCTATGTTTTCCGGTCTGGATGACGGCTCGACTTGGGCCACAAATTGAATTTGTGCAAAAACTGTTTACGAAAACCATACCTTCCTCAGCTAGTTTATCGATCGCAGGCGTTGGGTTTACTCCCTTTAACCATCCATTGTAAGCTCCTATTGCGTGAGGTGCATGATCATCGGTAAAAACGAACAAAATGTTAGGTCGGTTTTCTTTTCTGTTTTCCCCATAGCTAGTTAGAGGAATTAAGCAGGTAATAAGGAAAGGAATAATTTTCATAATGATTAATGTTAAAAGACCAAAAGAAAGGCATCGTCCTCCCAAACGATGCCTCTCGAGTTATGCAAACCTTTCACTAAATTAAAGTAATAATTGGCATAAATCAAAAGAATTTTATAAAATTAAATTAATTTAATATGTTTCAGTGTAATGAATTCTCATATTATTGGAGATTGCGGATTATCGCTTCTTGTTTTCTGGTCTTCGTTTCTGTCTTTTCCAGTTTTCGGAGAACAATTGATTCTCTCGTTTATCTTTCAAGAATTCGCCCGCACTTTCCAAAAAACTTTTATATTCTGAAATTAGGCTCGAATAACTTTCGTTCAGGTAGAGATTTTGCAATTCATTTGGATCATTTTCCAAGTCAAAAAACTCCCATTCATCGAATGGATAATAATGTATGATTTTGTATTTCCCTTTTCGTAATCCATGATGCGGGGAAACATCAGATTCTCCGGGATGATCAAGGTGTGAAAAATAGAGCTCCTTTTTTCTAGGTAACAGTTTTTTGGCATTTAAATTATGCCTTGGTAGTTCTTTTGTCCTAGGTTTCCCCAAAATTTTTAGCAGAGAATATAAGTCGAGGTCACGGAAGATATTATCGGGTTCAATATTGGGCATACTCAATCCTTTCGAACTAGCGAATACCAGGGGAATGCGGGCACTTGGTTCGTACATCCATTCGCTTCCAAACCATCCAAACTCGCCCGTTAACCTGCCTCTTTCAGAGCTGTAAATAAAATTATACCCACCCTCAATGTTTGGATCTATCGAGTTGATAAGTCGCCCGATATTTTCATCCATGGCATACAGACACCGAAGATAATTTTTAATGAACCTCTGAAATATCCAAATGGAAGCAGAATCTCCTTGAGGAGGTTCTCGAGAAAAAGCTTCATTTTGAGGTTTCCATGAGAGACCCCATGCAGTCTTTTGCTCATCATTCATAGATTCCCAGTTTTTAGCCCATATAGATGACTCCTGCATGGATGAGTTATTGTCAAAAGAACCAATTATAAACAAATCCAGAATGGGGTCCAAGTCTATGCCTATATTCATATCCTGATATTTATTTGCCGGAGTTCGGCTATCGAGCTTAGAAGAAAAGGTATCGGGTGTCTCAAACCATTCGTCGTTGTATTTATCAACCATTCGGATCGGTGGGATCCAAGGTCTTTTTGTTGCTTGGTATGAAACAAGAGCAAAAAAAGGTTTTGTTTTTGAGCGATTTGCCATCCACTGGATGACTAAATCAGTAACCACATCGGTGGAATGACCCTCAGATAAATAATTTTTATTGGGAGTCCTAATTCTTGGATTCACAAAAATTTCCGAATCATCCAAGATGTTCCAATATTCAAAGCCTGCATGATCAGGAGCTTGGTCCCATGTCCAAGAGCCAAATAAAACCGTTTCATATCCAATGGCTTTAAAGTACTGGCTAAGAAATTGGTTGGATTCAAAGTTGTCTAGCTTCTCACTCTTTGTTTTGCCGGTAAGCAGGGAAAATGCGGTAGGTGCCTGACCGGCATTGGTACAATAGGCGAGCGGATGAAATCCACCGATTTGAGATAACCTACTTAAGTGAGGCGTTGGATTAATTGATGATCTCAACTCTTCTGAGTTGGCGAAGAATCGAACTGCATGGTCTTCGGATATGCAGACTAAAACATTTGGCTGTCCGGTAGGAGTTTCCGCTCTGATCAAAAAATTTAATGCCAGAAAAATAGTGATCGAAATAGGATAACGAATGTCCATGTATGATAATTTGTTAATTCAGTTGGAATTGGCGAATCTTTTTAAAATCAGTTACCCAAATTGGTAGAGTTAAATATAAACAACTCCTTGAATAAAAATAAATCTGGATTTATAAATATAAAATATGTGCGGAATAGTTGGTTACTTAGGAAAGGGAATTGCTCAAGAATCTTTAATTGATGGTTTGCGCCGTTTGGAATACCGGGGGTACGATTCCGCGGGAGTTGCTTTCCATGACGGAAAAACATTTTCCCTGTCCCGGGAAACCGGCAGGGTTGAAAATCTTGCAAAGTCATTAATTTCAGGGTGTAGCAAATCCTCGCTCGGAATTGCACATACACGTTGGGCTACTCATGGACCTGTAACTGTTTCCAATACCCATCCTCATCTGAGCCATGATAAGAAGTTTGCCCTCGTGCACAATGGGGTGATTGAAAATTTCTCTACTTTAAAAAAATTCTTGATCCAAAAGGGTATTAAGTTTGCATCTGAAACTGATTCCGAAGTGCTATGCAATTTAATTGCTTATCATTACGCCGAATTGCCCGAAGGTGAAGATCGATTTATTGATGCGATAAGTACCGCACTTGGAAAATCTCGAGGAGCTTACGGCATAGCAGTTATGTGCCTCGATTATCCAGATATGATGGTGGGTGCCCGTCGAGGGTCACCCCTTGTTGTAGGTATTGGAGAGGACGCCAATTTTATTGCAAGTGATGCTTCTGCGTTTGTTGGTCGGGCGAAAGAAGCGGTTTATTTAAAGGATGGTGAATTGGCCATCTTGAAGGGTGGTGAATTTCGCATTACTAATCAGGAAGGGCATGATGCCGAGGCCATTGCACAGCCATTAGATCAAACCCTTGAGGAAGTTGAACTTGGAGACTTTGGCTCTTACATGGAGAAAGAAATCTTCGAGCAACCTACTGCCCTTCGCAATACTTTGCGCGGTCGATTTGGGGACGATGGAACCACAGCCAAGTTAGGTGGTTTGGAGGGCCACGAGGATGAGCTTAGAAATGTGGACCGAATTGTTTTCGTTGCCTGTGGTACCGCTAGGCACGCTTGCATGGTAGCAGAATATTTGATCGAAAAATTAGCCCGAGTACCAGTAGAAGTAGAGCATGCTTCCGAATTTCGTTACAGAAATTCTCCAAAGTCGGGTCGCTCCCTAGTTATTGCCGTTAGCCAATCTGGTGAAACCTTGGATACCCTGGAAGCAGTACGAGAAGCCAAGACTAAGGGGCTACTTACTCTTGGTATTACCAATGTAGTCGGTTCTTCTCTTGCCCGTGAGACAGATGGAGGAGTTTACCAGCGAGTCGGGCCTGAGATCGGCGTCGCTTCCACCAAAGCTTTCTCGTCTCAGGTTTGCTTGTGTGCCATGTTGGGGTTGGCACTTGGGAGAATGAGAGACTTATCTCCAACTGATGGGGCAAACTTGGTAGAAGCTCTTAATGATATGCCTGACTTGGTCGCAAAAATTCTCCAAAAAGGCGAACAGATCCGCGAGCTTGCTGTAAAATATGCTAAATCGGAACATCTTCTTTTTCTTGGCCGACAAAGCCTTTATCCCGTTGCCCTTGAAGGTGCGCTAAAATTAAAAGAGATCTCTTATGCCCATGCCGAGGGGTATCCTGCGGCAGAACTCAAACATGGGCCAATCGCTCTAATTAATCCTGAGTGTCCCTGTATTTTTTTAGTAGAAGGTACCAAACTGTCGGCCAAAACTATTGCTAACATGCAGGAAGTTAAAGCACGCAAAGGACCAGTAATTGCATTTGTGCCTGAAGATATTGAAATTCCAGAAGGAACCGCTGACGATATTTTTCGACTCCCGGTTGCTCATGAGGTGGTTCGACCAATTTTAGCTAATTTACCACTACAGCTTTTTGCTTACCATTTTGCTCAATTGCGTGGTTTGGACGTCGATAAACCACGTAATCTAGCCAAATCGGTTACCGTGGAGTAAGTATCAGCAGTTAGATTACTTCTTTAGCAAAGGTGTTAGCACAGATAATTTACCGTCCTACTTCCCCAACTCTAGATCTAATAGTTGTATAGCTTCGAGGGCCCCGCATGCTAGAGCGGTTGCACCCATTGGCACTTGATAATCCCTTGGATTAATCCTTACCATATTACATCCGTACTCCTTCATCGATCGTTCGCAAAAGAAACGAACGGTTGGTACGCTTGTTCCTGCTCCTAATTCGATAATCAAAAGGTTTTTAGAAGCGTTAATATCGAACCAACTATTTAGGGTTCTTTCCTGCTTTAGATTGATGGAGGAATCCCAGTAAAAGTCAGAAAACATCAAAATGTTGGGTCGGGCCAAAGATCCGCAACTTGGACAGGTTGGGAGAGAGGACGTACATAATAATGAATCCGGGCAGACCTTGACCAACGGAATGCCGCTGTCCATAGGTTCCCAAATTGGCTGGCCGCATCCCTCTAAGCATTGCAAGCGCATCAAGGATCCATGGCACTCCAATACCTGTTCACTCCAGCCTGCACGGTTAAAATGACCATCCACATTTGAGGTAAATATAAAGGAAGGGATTTTTAATTTATGACCCCAGTTTTTTAGGATTTTGTATCCTTTGTGAGGTTCAGTTTTAAGATATAATGCATGCCGATGGCCGTAGAACCCCCAAGCCAACTCTGGCTTTTCATGAAACCATCGTGGGTTGGCCATTTCTTCAAACCTTAATCCCATTTTTGCTAATGGGGGGTACGCCCGCCAAAAGCCCGCTTTGCCTCGAAAGTCAGGCAGGCCAGAATCTACACCCATCCCAGCACCAGCTCCAATGAGAATGGCACCTGCTTCTTTAATTTGCTGGACTACTTGTTCTATATTTTTATCGCTACTCAAAATAATAAAATCTTCTACTTTTAGACTTTTGTTTTGAAAGGAACTTAATCAATCCCTTTCCTTCTGGTTGACTTTAAACATTCGACTTTTGAAATACACTAAGATTCTGAATTTTGTAGCTTTGTTTTGGGTGATACTTTCACTCTCTGGTTGTTTGCGTTTTTCTAAACCAAAGCACCAAAAACAACTAGATCTCGTTCAATTCGAGCAACCACGGAACCTGGAAGAGGATATTGGACAAGACTTCTTGGTAATAGGTCGGCAGTTTTCCATATCCAAGGATGGAATTCTTTACTTTGTTGATTTTAAAGATCACTCAGTGGTCAGAAAATTTGCTCCGTCGAAAGATGAAGTGGGAGAGAAATTCATTGATTTGAAGGAATGGCTAAATGAGGATGAGCATAACGATTTTCAGATTGATGATCTTTGGATCGATCCACTTGGTCGATTAATTCTTGCTGAATCAACCACAGGTAAAATTCTGCGAATTTCGCCAGATGCAAGAAAAATGGAAAACTTGGCTGATTCCTATGATGGTTACCGGTTCTCAACCATTGCTGGATTAACTGGTTCTCCATCAGGCGATTTGTTTATTGGTTCCCCTAATTCTGCCACAGTTTATCGGCACAACCCGACTCTGGGAAAATTGTTCGTGCTTAATGAAGACCTTGTTCGTTCAAATGATATGTTGGTTGATTCAACCGGCAGCCGACTTTTGGTAGCTGAATCTGGTCCTAATCGAGTGGTCGTGTATGACTTAAATTGCTCTGGGAACTTGAGCTACGGCTGGAACTTGGTGAAATTCCCTAAAGGTCAGGCAAAGCCATTATCGATTGACTTTTTAAACAAAGAGGAAAATTTATTGGCCGTTCTACTCGACCGTGGCAAGAAATTACAAATTCTCGATCTTCGGGGTGGCAAACTTATACAGAGCATAGCACTACCTTTTCCTTGCCAAAAAATTCGTTCCCATGGTCGGTGGATTTATATGCAAACAAGAAAAGGAATTCGCCGGATAAAAACTCCCACGGATCTGCTTGCCCCCTAACATTTATATCTAGAATTTGGAAATTTGGCATTTTAAAGCCAAGGATTAACCTCACAGGAGTTCTTAACAATCAGCAGGGGGTGGGGATAACTTGTTTTTGACGTTCCTTAAATGCATTTCACTCTCTTCTTCCTAAGTATACTTTACAGCCAATGGATGAGGAATTTTTGCATCTTTTCGAAGAATCACCCGCCCTACGCCTCATGCGCGGTCGGTTAGGCTCTTTTGTAGCCGGTTTCTTTTTCAAAACTTTTAAGAAATGGGGCGTGGTAGAAGCCTCTGAGGAAGAACTATCTGCCACCTTGGCTGAACATATTGAGCAGATTCGAGAATTGGAGGATGCGGAAGCTCCAAAGCGGAGTCCGCAGGAATACTTGGATGAATGGTGTGATGAAGAACACCGCTACCTCACCAAATCCTATCATGAAGAGCGTGAGGAATATGTTTTTCGGCTAACCCGTCATTCCGAGAAAGCCCTAAGTTGGTTGAATGATTTGTTGGCGATGCAACACCGTGGATATGCCACCACCGAGTCACGTTTCAATCGTATTCTTCATGAGATGCAGGAGTTAAACAACGGGGTCAACTCAGACCCCGATGCCCGAATCCGTGAGCTTGCTCGTAAACGCGAGGAAATTGACGAAGAGATAAGAAAAATTCAGGAAACGGGAGAGGCTCCTATTTTTGGAGAAGATATTATTCGGGATCAGGTTTATGATCTCTCTGATCTTGTAGAACATTTTCTGTCTGATTTTCGGGCAATTGAAGAGTTCTTCCGCGATCATGCTCGTGAGATTTCCAATCTTTATGCTCAGGGCAAAGCATCCAAGGGAGATATTGTGGAACATGTTTTGGATGCAGACGAAGAACTCCGTGGTTGCGACCAAGGAAAGAGCTATTTCGGGTTCCGCGAAATGATGACCAATCCATCTTTGTCTCGAATGTTCCGCAAACTTGCCGAGCAAACTTCCGATATTGCCCGTCGGCGGGGCCTCGATACCCAAAAAATCTTTTCGAATCTTGGAGACCGTCTTTTTGGAGAAGCAAGTGCTGCTCATGGTGCTTACGGTCGGATAAGCCGAAAACTTAGGCAGGTAGTTGGAGATCATTCCGGAGGAGGAGGTCGACAGGTTCGCGAAACACTCTCTGAAATTCGTAGCCATGCTTATCGCCTACGGGAAACACCGCTGAACGATTGGGAATTTGAGATTGATATACGACCTCAGTTTTTCACTTTGATTGAGGCAGAATTTTGGGAACCGAAAGCGATCGAGACATTTGCTGAAGTAAAACCGGCGAAGAGTACAGGTTCTCAATGGATGAACGACATTCTTGGTTCTGTGGGCGAACCTTTAGATCTTAAGAAATACCGGGCTCGTGTTTTTGAAACTTTAGACGAAGTTGATCAGGTTACACTTTCCGAAATAGTTCAGAGGTATCCATTGCAACAGGGAGTAGTTGAGATTGTATGCTACCGCGTGATTGCTGGTGAAGATCCGCGTCATGAAATTCTTTCCGATGAATTAATCCATTTAGATTTGAATCGTTCCTCGCAGCCTAGGTATGTCGAGGTCGAACAACTTTTATTCCAACGATCCAGCTTATGAATCCAGCTATTACTCATCGTCATGTCATCGTCCGTTTACTAAACGGTCCCATTTATCAGGAAGATCTCGACCTGTGGAGTAGGTTGGGGGCAGAGTGGGAAAAAATAAAGAGTCACTTTGGCGAGATGGGTATGGATGTCGCCCGTGATGATTCTGCGGGATACGCTTATGTTCACCAGCGGGAAGAAGATTCCCAAGAGGATGAAAACTGGGAGGAAGGGTCGGCACCCTTGCCCAGGGTATTACGTCGTACCCGTTTGTCTTACCACCAGACCATTTTCATGGTCTTACTGCGCGAGGAATTAATGCGCTTCGAACAAAACCAAGAAGAGGGCGATCATCTCTACCGCTCGAGCTTGGACTTGATCGAGCTAATGTCTCCCTACTATCCTGAATTGCACGATGAGAAAAAAGCTCACCGACAAATATCTGGGCTCATCAATAAGTTCGAAGAGTGGGGAATTATCAAAAAAGTACGCGACAAAGATGAAGGACTCTACCGGGTTGAACGAATCATCAAAGCAAAATTACCCCCTGAGAAATTAACTGAAGTGAAAGAACAGATTAAACGCAGAGCCCCCGAATTAGAAGAGAATATGGAGGAAGAAGATGCTTGAATCCCAATTAGAACTTGAATTCTCTCCGGATAAATCAACCGCCGGATACCGCTTGCACGAACTTTCTCTTCTTAACTGGGGAACATTTCACGAGAAAATCTACACCATAAGGCCAGATGGTCGGACATCTATGATTACCGGAAGAAACGGCTCCGGGAAATCAACTTTGGTCGATGCCTTGCTTACCCTTTTAGTGCCCAATCGGGCTCGTAATTACAATGTCGCTTCCAGTCAGGCAGGTAGTCGTGAGCGTAACGAACGAGACTATGTGCTTGGAGCTTATTCTGAAATTCATGACACCGTAACCGGTCAGGGTCGCAAGGAAACTCTTCGCAATCCGGGTGAAAGCTACACTGTATTACTGGCTCATTTTTTTAATGAGGCATATCAATCTGAAGTAACAGTTGCCCAGGTGCTTTGGTGCTTACCTTCCGGGAAAGTGGATAAAGTTTACTTGGTCGAAAAACGTAAGCTTACCATAGAAGAAGATTTTAATCATCTTGGAGACTCCGACAACTTGCGTCGGATTCTCAAAGAACGTGGTTATAGCACCTATGATTCTTTTACTGCATATCATAAAAAGTTCGAATCCATGCTTTTTCTTGATGCCGATTTGGGGACACGATCACCCATGTCTATCTTTAACCAGGCGGTTTGTATTAAGGATGTAAAGGACCTAACCCAATTTATCCGGGAACATATGCTTGATGATGGGGGCGCTAAAGAGAAATTGTTAGCCTTGCAGGAAAGGTTTGATGATCTACGCAGTACACATCGTCGAATTGAAACTGCTTCTTATCAAATTGAGCAATTGGATGAAATTCAGGCGACCCATGGTCAGTTCATTGAATCAATGAACCAACGGTCCAATGCCGAGAATATTCGTCAGGCCATTGAACCTTTTTACGCCCAAGCTGAACTGGAACGCAGAACCGAGTGGGTGGACGAACTTAAACATCAAGAAGAAGCCGAACGGGCACGCCTGAAAACAGCCCGCGGAGAAGTGGATCGTTTTCGTGAAAAACTTAATCATTTGGAACGTGCCCTTTCAGATAGCGATGAGAATCGACGACTTGAACAAGTGGGTGCTGAGATTGACCGGTTGCGTGATAAAAGAGAGGTGGTCAGTAAAAGGTCTGCAAATTTTGAACGCCATTTAAGTGCGTGGGAAAAAGGATCTTTCGTTAAACAAGAAGACGACTTTCTTACTCTTCGCCGCGAACTTGATTCCCAATTGCCAAGAATGGAAGGTAAGATTGCCGAGCTTGATGAAAAGATCGTTGAAGTTTCTTACCAGTTAAAAAAAGCCAATGAACGGGTGGAAACTTTGGAAGATGAAAGAAACTATCTTTTGGAATCCAATACTAATGTTCCTCCTGAAATTGCCCGTTTGCGTGCTTCTTTGGCCAAGGCTTTGGACAGAGATTTAGCGGAACTTCCATTTGTCGCTGAACTGATCCAGGTTCTTCCTGATGAAGCAAAGTGGACGGGGCCGATTGAGCGTGCTCTTCGCACCTTCGCACTTAGCGTGGTTGTTCCGCCAAAATTGGCAGATCAGGCAGAAAAATTTCTCGAAGAAAATCATCTGGGGGATCGTCTTGCTTTTATTTGTCCAGGTTCTGGAAATTCTAAGGTTAAGCCAGATGATGATTCTTTGCTTGCCAAATTGGTTATTCGTGCAGAGATGGAAAAATCCAGGCAGGCTTGGTTACGTGCGGAAATTAATCAGAGGCTTCCCCATATTTGCTTCGATAATCGCAACAAGCGTTTTGATGATTTGAGTGATGCTCTAACCTTGGACGGGGTTATTAAATCAGGGGGCTCGTTACGTGAAAAAGATGATACATTCTTTCTTGGCGATGCATCTACCTGGGTATTGGGTTGGGATCTTAGCTCCAAGCAAAAGTCACTCGATGAGGCTTTGGAAAAATGGCGGGAAGAAGCGGATCGTGCTGGCCGTTCTATTCGTGAATCTGAATTTGAGCGTCAAAGTTTGCGCGCAAAATTGCGTGCCGGCGTTCAACTACAAGCTTGTGCCAATGAGTTTTCCGATATTGATGTACTCGGAATTTCCACACGTATGGCTGATCTTGAGGAAGAAGAGCGTGTGATTGTAGGTGGGTCAGATGTCCTTAAAAAATTAAAGGATGATCATGACACCATGCTCGAAAAATTGGATAACTTACAATCAACCCGCGATCAAATACTACAAAGAATTGGAGGTGTTGAAGCCCGTGCAGAAAGAAATGAAATTCGCATGGAAGCCATTCGTTCGATGTTGGCGAAGTATCGGGATGAAATTCTTCCTTCCTGTTCGAAGGGAGATGTTGATGAGGATGCCAAAGAAAAGGCAGAGCATGCTTTACAGACCCTCTACGATCAGATTGAAAATGAATTTGGTTCACCGCCTGCTTCTCCTGATGACATCGAGGAATCAGCTCGAGATGCCACTCATAAATTAGATGGTCGAATCCATAAGCTTGAGGGGTCCCTCGATAAATTAAGAGATAAGAATGTTGCAGCGATGCAAAGGTTTATTGCCGATGGTAGAAACCAGGCTTTCCGTGATGAATTAGTGCTTGATTTAGAGGAAGGATATTCTGATTCCACTTATTCCTCCTTCGAGCAGGTACGCAAACAAATCGAAGAGGAAGACCTTGCAAAAAATCATCAACGATTTGAAGAACTTTTGCGGGTTCAGGTGCCAGAGGAAGTTTCTGGTTTTAGTGAAGCTCTCGAATCCCACCGGGATCGTATACGCAAAAGAGTGAGTGAATTAAATGAGCATCTTTCGCGGGTTACTTTTGATCGCAAGGAACTTACCTACATTCAATTAATGATGGAAGATGCTGGTGACGATGGAGTGCGAAAATTTAAAAAACTTCGCCGGCATGCACTCGAAGGAGACCTCGAATCAGATGATGATGATGAGCGCCGTCGCGAGCGTTACCATCGTGTTGAGCAATTTCTTGGCGAACTCGAACAGGATCTTAGTTGGACAGAGCGAGTGATCGATGTTCGAAACTGGTTCAAGTTTCGGGCGGATGAATTTTACAAAGAAGAAGATACCTTAAGGCAAAGTTATAGTGGGGCCGCGGGGAAATCGGGAGGTGAGAAAAACCGTCTAGCCTCCACCATTCTTGCAACTGCGATCGCCTACCAGTATGGAATAGATGTTGGTGGCAAGCAGACCGAGACCTTCCGTTTAGTGGCAGTCGATGAAATGTTTAGTAAAACGGACGATGAATTCTCTCAATACCTACTCGATTTATTTAAGGAATTCCATTTGCAGCTCCTGATCGTGCAACCTTTGGATGCCAAAATTCATGTGGTTCAAAGATATGTTGAAAGGTATCATGTAGTTGAGCGCAGGGAAGGAGAGTCCTTTGTTGGAGACCTCAGCGTTCATGAATATCTAGGTCAAGAAAAGGCAGATTCAGATGAAGCTGATCCCATTGAAGAGGAAACGGTTTCATAATCGTCTCGATTCTTTCACGGTTTATTTTTTAGTTAGCTTTTATATTCCATGACCGCTGCGGATCCGCCTCCGTCCCGATACGACGGACGAATGCCTTATCGGCAATGCGGGAAATCAGGAGTAAAGCTGCCTCTGCTCAGTCTTGGTTGTTGGCATAATTTTGGAGGAGATACACCAAGCTCTGAACAGACTGATATGATAAAGACTTCATTTGATGGGGGCATTACTCATTTCGATCTGGCCAATAATTACGGACCTCCTTACGGATCCGCCGAACATAATGTTGGAAAGATTTTAAAGGATTTGCCCAGGGATGAACTACTCGTTTCAAGCAAAGCTGGATATGATATGTGGCATGGGCCATACGGGCAGGGTGGATCCCGTAAACATTTACTGGCCAGTTTGGACCAATCCTTAAAGCGTACAAATTTGGAATACTTTGACATCTTTTATTCTCATTGCTTTGACTCTAATGTGCCTCTTGAGGAAACCCTGACTGCACTGGATACCGCTGTAAAGCAGGGGAAGGCACTTTATGTAGGGATTAGTAGTTATTCGACCAAGCAGACGAACGAAGCTGTGGAAGCCTGTAAAAACCTTAATCTTGTTGTACCGATTATCCACCAGCCCAATTATTCAATGCTCAATCGTTGGGTGGAGCAGGAATTACTCGCTTTTTGTTCGGACAGTGGGTTGGGAGTGATTGCATTCTGTCCGCTTTTCCAAGGGCTTTTGACTCAAAAATACTTGGATGGGATTCCTCAAAAAAGCCGCTTGAATCAGCCCTTGTCCCCCTTGCGCAAGAATGAGGTTAGTGAGCAGAACCTTCGGGTAATCCGTGAACTTAATGCCATGGCGGAAAAAAGAGGACAATCCCTCGCTCAAATGTCCTTGGCGTGGGTGTTAAGAAAAGAGCAGGTGACGAGTGCTTTGATGGGTGCAAGTAGCAAAGAACAAATTCTTGAAAATATGAAAGCGATCCAAAACTTAGAATTTTCTAGTGAAGAAGAAAGCTTAATTAACCGAACGGTGGCAAAAATCAATTTACCTAAATCCCTTTGGGCAACGGATTAGTTCTTGGGAGACTGAATTAAATCCTCACGGATATCTGATAAAGCGGGGAATGAAGAACGCCAGTTTACAACATCTCCATAGGTAAGTGTAGATTGCAGAACTTGCTCTTCTTCATTTGCTTGGGCAATGGTCAAGCCTTTGGGGTCAATTATTTTAGACCCTCCTGCATACTTATAATTTGGATCTCTTCCCGTTCGGTTGATCCCTATGACATAAGCCTGGTTCTCTATGGCTCTGGCTTGTAATAAGGTATGCCAATGGTTCATACGGGCATTCGGCCAGCTTGCAAGGACGGCAAAGAGGTTGGCTCCTTGTTGCGCACCGTGACGAAATAATTCAGGAAAACGAAGGTCATAGCACAGGATTGGACAAAGCATAAAATCTCCTATTTTAAATAGTTCGTATTTCTTACCTGGTAAATGAGCCTTTTCTTCACCCAGCAAAGTAAATGGGTGCATTTTTTGATATTCCCCAACACATTCCCCACTGGGGTTAAAAAGTACGGATAGGTTTTTACCTAATTCTTGGTCCTTATCCGGTGCAATCGTTCCCGCTAATACCCAGGTCTTATATTCAGAAGAGAGCTTGGATAAAAAAGTACTTGTTTCACGAGGTTCGTAGTGGAGCGTTTTGCTCAAGTTTAGTGAAAAACCAGTGGCAAATGCCTCGGGGAGAATAATGAGAGAATTGGGTTCAGGTTTATTTTGCCTGAGCAGTTTTTGAACTTTAAAAAAGTTGGCCTCTTTGTTTTCCCATTCGGGTGCAAATTGGACGAGGTGAACTTTCAAACTTACAGCTCGAGAATTTTAATATTTCTGAACTCCACACGGTGGGGAACGCCATGGTCCTGCAGACCGATGTGTCCACGCATTGGTCGCTTGGAAAGATCGTAGGGAGGAAGTCCATCATCAGGTTCACTGTCGAGGTAAACATTTTGCACCTCCACGCCATTCAAGCCCACCCGGATATGATGTCCTTCGCAGGAGACAATGAGATGGTTCCATTCACCAGGTCTTTTTGAAGCATTTTTGGCGGGCATTTTAAACCTTATGATTCCCCCATGGTCATGATGGGTCATGGACTCATCCTTCTGGCCAAAGCAATCTAAGATTTGGATCTCCGTACCTGTGTCTACTGGGTTTTGAGGGTTTCCAATGCGGAAGAAAAGTCCGCTGTTTCCCTTCGGGGGGTATTTGTATTCCATTTCTAAAATGAAATCACCATAAGTTTTTTCCGAAATCAAGTAGTCTTTGAACCGTTTCCAGCCGGTCTGTTCGGGCAGCGGATCGATGATCAGGCAGCCCTCTTTATTCACTACCCAGTTCCCCTCAGTTTTCCAGCCGCTTAAATCTTTCCCGTTCAAAAGAGGGACAAATTCTGAGGTAGTGGGATAGGGTTTAGATTGGGCATTTCCCTCCAAAGAATTTGCTAACATGAGGATAACAGCAGAGGAGATAATAGAAAAACTTTTCATATATTTGAACTCTCGTAAATTAAGAGCTTTCTCGTTGGTGAGGGCAAGTTGTTTAGAAGGTCACTGTTGGTACTACAGATTTTGGAATCCCATGGTTTACTGTGTTTATGTATAACCGAAAAAAAGGCATTAAGAATTTTTTTAAGCCGGCTCTTTAAGTGGAAAGATACGGGGAAATAGCAATGTTGGGAAAGAAAACTCTTATCGAATGAGACCATTCGATCCGTACCTATTTTGGGGGTCCGAAATTATCAACCAATTCGGCTTTACATCTCTCATTTAAACGATACAGAATTTGGGTAATTTTAGTTTTATTACCTAAGCTAATCCTTTACCCCTTTTACCCATGAAAAAAATCCCTGCTGGGCTCATTGTTCCTAGTGCTGCTTTTTGTTTACAAAAATCATCCATTGCTGGTTATCAAATGTTGGATAAGTCTCCTGAGCCTGGAGATCTCGTATTTGGCTCGATTCGTCGCATTGGGCAACATTCATCTTTGGAGAATGTGTCGGGTCGAATACATGCTGTGCACAATGGATCCAAAGCGGTTTTCGTTTTTGGAAACCGTTATGCTCCGGATCATTACGAAGGGATCATTCAGGAAGACTTAATAAAGGATGTCGATCTTTTGGCTCGTTCGGGAATGATTGGTACAGTTGTTACTAAAAATGCGATGCTTAAGGATCCTACGAGGATTCGCATCCATGGGCACTTGGTTGATAAGCAGGGTAAAGTGTTAAACACCCGAGACTTTCCTAAATTCAAGAAAACCCCAGCAAAGAAAGGAAAAGCCAAATTGGTCCTTGTTGTGGGTACCGCTATGAATTCAGGAAAAAGTCTCGCCGCAGCAGCATGTTGTCGGGCTCTTCATCAAATGGGATATGCTGTAAATGGGTGTAAAATGACTGGAACAGCTAGCTTGAAGGATATCCTGCATATGAATGACGCAGGTGCCAAAGAATTTGCTGATTTCACTTACCTTGGCCATCCTTCCACCTACAAGCTAACCTTAGATGAAATGCTCGATGTGTTTCATACCCTTGACTCCAAACTTGGTAGCAATAGCAAAAATTTTCTTGTGGTTGAATTTGCGGATGGAATCAACCAACGGGAAACCGCCATGCTCCTTGAATGCCCGGAAATTGTTTCCCGGATCCACAAATTAATCTTTTGTGCCGCAGACGCTTTAGGAGCCGTGGGCGGGATCCATATTTTGAAGACCAAGTTTAACCTGGTTCCTGACGCGGTTTCAGGTCTTTGTTCAAGCTCTCCTTTGCATATCCGGGAATTAAATAATTTCACCGATGCTCCTGTCTTTAATGGAGCAGATCTTAAGCTCGACCAAATGGCGGAAATTCTCTTGAACTAATCCCTGTGGGAAATGGGAAGTGTAAATTAATTATTCATGGTGGTGCGGGCAGGCTCGAAGGCAAGGTAGCTACCAAGGAACAATATCGCGTCGGTTTGCAGGAGGCTTTGCATCCTGCATACGAAACCTTATTGCAGGAAGGTGCCCGTGCCGCGGTTCTTCATGCGATTCGGCTTCTTGAGAGTGATCCTATTTTTAATGCGGGTACAGGCTCGAAACTTCAGCGGGATGGTCGGGTAAGAATGTCTGCCGCCCTTATGGATTCAATGGATTCAATCTTCTCGGGCGTGATCAATATTTACGATGTCGAACATCCGATTTCGGTGGCTGATTCCTTGCGGGGAGAAGTGCATCATCTGCTCTCCGGAAATGAAGCAACCGAATACGCTCGACGGAAAGGATTTCCCTTTCATGACCCAATTACTATGTCCCGTTTCATTGAGTACCGCAAAGCGTTAAAGAACCGGGAAAAATTTGGTACTGTGGGAGCAGTTGCCTTGGCTGAGGATGGAATTGTCTGTGCTGGTACTTCCACTGGTGGTATAGGCAATGAAACGCCCGGACGGGTGAGCGATAGTGCCAGTGTGGCAGGTACTTACGCAGATGAAGTTGGAGGGGTTTCCTGTACAGGCAAAGGTGAGCATATTATCAATCAGGCGGTGGCTGCTCAGGTGATATATCGTTTACGGGATGGTGTGCCCCTCAAAACCATTCTATTGGATTTAATGAAGGAAGGTGCTTCGCGTAACCATGAATTCGGATTGATATCTTTGAACAAAAAAGGGCGTTTCGGCGTTCGTTCAACCAAGAATTCAATCAGCGTGCTCTATGCCCTGAAAGACGCCTCCCATGAATTAGACTTTACGACGGGCAGAAGAAACCTGATTCTTTGATGCTTTTTATGAAGATTTTACAATCCATTTATCTATTTCTTTTCTTCAGCTCAGTTTCTTTCGGTGATGAGAGGCCAAATATAATTTTTATTTTTGCGGACGACTGGGGGTGGGGAGATCTTGGCTGTCATGGTCATCCTTATGTGAAAACTCCGAATATTGACCGCTTGGCAGAGGAGGGTACAGACTTCCACAGATTTTCGGTTGCGAGCGGGGTATGTTCTCCCAGCAGAACCGCGGTGATGACTGGTCATTTTCCGGCTCGCTACTCGATCGACGGACACTTTGCCTGGGTTCCATCCAATCAAAAGCGCAATATGCCGGACTGGTTAAACCCTCAGGCTCCTTTGCTTACACGATTTTTACGGGAAGCTGGCTATGCCACTGCTCACTATGGAAAATGGCACTTGGCTAACGATATGATTCCCGATTCGCCTCTTCCCAGTGCCTATGGGGTTGATGAGTATGGTGCCTTTAATTGTGCCGGTCCGCAAATGTTTGTCCATGACGATGTGAAAATGGCCATTCCTTTCATCGAACGAAGCCACGAATTAGGAAAGCCATTTTTTATTAACTTATGGATGCATGAACCCCACACCCCATTTCATGTCGATCCCAAGTTACTCAATAAATTTTCTGATTTGGATGAGCCAGATGCCATCTATGCGGCCACTCTTTACCATGCTGACTTACGGATTGGTGAGTTGCTCAATGCCTTAGACCGTATTGGGTTGGCTGATAATACCTTGGTTATTTTCTCTTCTGATAATGGGCCAGCACGTTCGGTTCCTGCAGCTCCCTTGGCACTCACATATGACTCAGCAACAGGTCTTGGATACGGTATTGGTGCAGCCAAGGGGATAACCGGAGGCCGGAGGAAATACAAAGGTTCTCTTATGGAAGGAGGGATTGGAGTACCTTTTATTGCCCGTTGGCCGGGTAAAATTCCTGCTGGCAAGGTGGATAAATCAAACTTTCTTTCCGCAGTGGATTTACTTCCAACCTTTTGCGAACTGGGCGGATTAACCCTGCCTGTTGACTACCGACCAGACGGAGTGAGTCAGGTTTCTGCCCTGATGGGAAAGGAAAAAGGTACACGAGAAAAGCCTTTGTTTTGGAGAATGTCGCATGGGTATGCCATGGTTCACAAACAATGGAAATTGGTGAGTGACCGAAAGTTCTCAACCTTTGAATTATTTGATCTGGTTGCCGATCCACTCGAATCTAAAGATTTATCCAAATTGAATAATGAAGTTACTCAGAATTTAATTGGGATGATTAAGGATTGGACCAAGTCCCTGCCTGAAAACCCATCCGGCCCAGTTTTTTCTTCCTTGCGTGCTGAACCAGCAAAGTAATTCAAGCTTTCAGGGGAGTCCCGTTGCGATTCGATAGAGGGCTTTTTCGGTCCGAACAAGAAAGCTACCTCGCAGGGGTACGAAAGAAGCCATATGGCCATCATCCAACTGGTTTTCAGCAAGAATTTTCATAGAGGTACCTGGCTGGATAACTGTGGTTTTTCCAGAATGATTAGAAATATAGATTTTCCCACCTGCAAAAGTGGGGGACGAACTGTATTCTCCTTCTAATCTTGAGCGCCATAGTACTTCTCCATCTCTTGCGTTTAAACAGGTTAAAATTCCACCGTCGTTTATCACATAAAGCAACCCATCAACGATTATTGGGGATGGTTTTTTTGGTGCCCCCTTGGTCATTTTCCATACCAGGCTTGGAGGATGGTTGCCGTGCATTTGATAAGCATGAATTTCTCCTTTCATAAAGCCTGTGGAAACAATAAATAGATTTTCAAACCTCAAGGGTTTACTCACATTTGAAAAGCCAAGGATCCCATAGTTGATTTTCCAAAGCTCCTTACCGGTTTCTGGGTGATAACCGTACACCCAGTCGGCACCCGTGGAGATTAAAACAGGACCATTCGAACCTTGTACGATTAGGGGAGTGGCGTAGGCCTTTTTTGTTTGAGGATTTTCTCTTAATTTTCCACTTCGCTTACGATGCCAAGCGATTTTGCCAGTTTCTTGAAAGAGGGCAGCTACGCTCTGTTTATCAGTTCCATCAAGATGAAAAATCATCAATTTATTCCAAAGTACTGGGGTGCTGCCTGGTCCATTTTCATGATGAATCCAAAGATCAGGGTCTTGGTTTTTCCAAATAATTTGTCCGGTTTTACTATTTAGGCAGGCATTTCCAAAAGCACCAAAGTGTATGAATAACTTTCCATTTTTTAGAATGGGAGAGGGGGAGGCGTAACTATTTAAGCGATGAATTGCTTGGGGTGCTTTCTTTTCGAAAACTTTGATCTGACGAATGATCTTCCCAGTCTTTAGATCAACCTGCAGAGCGATAAATTCTACTTTTGACAGATAATGCAATCCCATAGCCCCCGGAAAGGAACTTTCATTTGCTCTTCTCTCCCGCTCCTCTTGCGAAGCCACGGTTTCAAGGGCTGTGGTAATCCATGCGGTTGAATCTTGATATACTGGGGAGGAATGTCCTCTTCCGGGTAGAAGGGTTTTCCACGAGAGGTTTTTATTTTCTGACCATTCGAGGGGGTATTCTCCTGCGGGTGCATGTCCATGTCCGTTCGGCCCTCTCCACTGCTCCCAGCCTTGGTTGGAAAGAAGAAGGGATTGAGCGAAAAGAAAAAGAAAAACTAACTGGGCGGGTTTATACATTCAGTCGATAAAGATATTATCCTAACTACCACTAGCACCTAGGGAAGAACGAAAACCCAGAGACCACCTAAAATAAATTAGGAAAGAATGGGTTTGACTGCATGCCCATGTACATCGGTTAAGCGAAAATGCCTTCCTTGATACTTGAAAGTAAGCCGCTCGTGATCGATGCCAAGTAAGTGGAGTATTGTAGCGTGAAAATCATGCACATGGATCCCACCATCTTCCACATTGTAAGAATAGTCGTCTGATTGACCATAAGTGATTCCTGGCTTTACCCCTCCACCGGCAAACCAAGTTGAATGGTTCCGTGGGTGATGATCCCGGCCAAAATTGGTTTTATTGAATTTCCCCTGGCAATAATTAGTTCGTCCAAATTCACCACCCCAAATTACCAGGGTATCATCAAGCATTCCGCGTTGTTTGAGATCAGCTACCAGGGCATAAGATGCACGATCTGTTTCCTTGCATTGCTTTTTTATTCCACCAGGTAGGCCACCATGATGATCCCATCCCTGGTGATAGAGTTGAATAAAACGAACATCCTTTTCAGCCAACCTTCTAGCAAGTAAACAATTTGCCGCAAATGTACCAGGGGTACGGGCATCTTCTCCATAAAGTTTAAAAGTTGATTCAGGTTCGTTTCCAAGATCGGTTACATCTGGTATCGAACTTTGCATACGAAAGCCCATTTCGTACTGGGCAATACGGGTTTCCAAAGCAGAATCTCTGGTCCGTTCAAGTTGAATTTCATGAAGTTCTTTAAGATGATTAAGTGCATTTCTTCGACTTTCTCGGGAAACTCCTTCAGGACTATTGAGGTAGAGGATAGCATCTTTGGCTGAACGAAATCGTGTACCCGCATGTTTGCCAGGTAGAAATCCGCTTCCCCACAGCCTCGAAACTAATGGTTGGCCACTTTTTCCTTTGGTTACCAGGGTGACGAAATTTGGAAGGTTTTCATTCATCGAACCTAGTCCATATGATAGCCAAGAGCCCATACTTGGACGCCCTGGCAACTGGGAACCCGTCTGCATGAAAGTCACGCCTGGTCCGTGGTTAATGGCTTCTGTACACATTGAATTTACAATGCACATATCATCAGCAATTTTTGCCGTGTTGGGTAAAAGCTCGCTAATCCATTGTCCGCTTTTTCCATGCTGTGCAAATTGAAAGGGGGATCCAACCAGGGGTAAACTAGCCTGGTTACCTGACATTCCGGTCAGTCTTTGCCCTTGGCGCACAGATTCGGGTAATTCCTTACCAGTTTCTTGGATTAACCTTGGTTTATAGTCAAACAAGTCGATTTGGGAAGGACCACCAGATTGAAATAGATAAATGACTCGTTTTGCTTTGGCGGGATGATGGAATTTTGAGCCGGTTTCAGCATG
Source organism: Opitutales bacterium (assembly GCA_028045305.1). GTDB lineage: Bacteria > Verrucomicrobiota > Verrucomicrobiia > Opitutales > Seribacteraceae > Chordibacter. The sequence goes on from JAOFTV010000001.1 coordinate 197,494, forward strand.
GAGCATATTGGCCAGGGCCAGGCCGCCAAGTCCGCCCCCAAATCGATGGAGGAAGTTTCTGCGGGTCAAGCCAACAGAAGAATCAAAGCCGGTGCATTCAGGTCGTTTCATGGTTTATTTTATCTTTTGGAAATTGTGCCATCAAAATTCATGAGGGTGGAAACGAGACTCGTCACTGCGGCTAAATATTTTTTGTCTTTTGATCTCGCTTTGTAATATCCAACCTTGAGAAATTTTTCGATTTCCTTTTCATCAGTGAAATATTTTTTTTGTTCATCCAATAAGTTCTGCAAGATGCTGACTTCCTTATTATTTGGCAGACGACTGGTGAGTTTTTGAAAAGCTTCCTTGATTAAATCATTAGGCTTGGCAGTTCCATGGGTTTGGATAAGGGCATCTGCAGTCGCACGGGCTGCTTCGATAAATTGGGTACCGTTGAGCATGATGAGAGCCTGTGCTGCTGAGTCTGTGCGCTCTCTGCGTACGGTACAAACATCACGTTTGGAGGCATCTAGTGCCATCATTACGGGAGTGGGACCGGTCCGTTTCCAAAAGGTGTAAAAACTTCTGCGGTACACATTGGGAGCACTGTCCGGATTGATTGGCTTGAAGGAAACTTTTAAATCGTAGGGTTTAGCACCAGGTCCTCCAATTTTCTTGTGTAATAATCCGCTGTGTGCGAGCAGGCTGTCCCGGATCATTTCTGCGGGTAAACGATATGCGGGAGCCCGACTGAGTAGCAAGTTTTCCGGGTCAATTTGTTGAGCGATTGGGAGGATCTTACTTTTTTGGCGGTAGGTATGTGAAAGAACCATTTTTTTGAGAAGTTTGTGAAGATCCCAGCCAGAATCAACAAAGTCCCGAGCGAGCCAGTCAAGTAATTCGGGGTGGCTGGGTGGTTTGCCTTGCATTCCAAAATCCTCGGATGTGGAAACCAAACCTTTGCCGAAGATCATTTGCCAGTATCTATTCACGGTTACCCGGGCGAGCAATGGATGATCCGGGGCGGTTAACCATTTGGCCAAACCGAGACGGTTTACCGGTTGATCTTTGGGGAAGAGAGGAAGAATTTCCGGGGATGCACGATGGACGACTTTCCCCCGGTTTGCGTAGTGTCCGCGCTCAAGAATGTGAGTCTCCCGTAAACCGGGCATTTCTTTCATTACCATGATCTCACTAATTTTTTGCCTTTGATCTCCAAAACTCTTCCTTTCTTTAAACAGTGCATTTTGAGCAGTGATTGATTTTGGGTATGCAGAGTCTAGGAAAATAGAAACTTTATCAGCTTTGGTTAGTTCCTTGGTTTTTCCGGCAAGCAGCTGGATTTCGGAGGGCGTAATGACTCTCTCGTAGAGATAAAACTCATCGAGCATACCATTTTTGAATCCACGATCCCGCATCCTCTCTGCAAATCCAAGAAAAGGAGATCCGCCACCAGTAATTTCTCGAGTTAGTTGATCCTTAATGGTTTCTACTTTTGCGAGGGCTCCATTTTCATAGAGTTTTAGGCCGTTTGCCTTGCTGGAGCCATTGTATGTAAGGGCGACATGTGTCCATTGGTTAATCGGTAATTGTAATTTTGATTGAATACGAATCGCATTTCCTGGCCAGAAATGAATCAGGGCAGGGGAGAGTTTCCCGTCCTCAATTAAAATTTCATACCCCCTGCTAGCCGCATCGGTCCAGGCTTTTGACCGCCGAAGTACGACTCCACGATCTAAGTATTGGGTAGGTTGTATCCAAAAAGCCATACTGAAGGACTGGTGGCGATTGAAGTCTCCAAATCCCGAAGGAAAGTTGAGGGCATCATCTCCAGTGAAATGGATTCCTTTTCCCCTTTTTCCCGTAACTTCCTTATTGTTTCCATTGGTGTTAGCTGCCTTGCTTGGAGTGGCAGAATTGGGATAGGAGTTTCCCTTGCGTTCATCAAAAGAGAGGTAGGCCACGGGGGCACCGTAGCGTATTTCGGTTTTCTTTTTAATTTTCCACTTTGTAATTAAATGATTTTCAATCTTTTGAATATGCTCATCAGTCAGCGGTTCGGAGAAGATGAGCAATTCCCCGATCTCTCCATCCCAGTTGTACTTCCCTCCATGATTTCGATCCTTACCTAAGCGACTGGCGGTTACATTACCAGTGGTCCTAAGTGAAACTATACCCAGAGAATTTGGATAGTTGGAGTGGCTCGAGCCAGCTAATCCATTCAGGCGCAAACTTCCGCTACGAATATGTTCATGAGTGTGTTGAGGATGCCAAAACTTACTTCCATCTGAATAAAAATGGTGAGTGGTTGCGTGGGCGAGTGGAGAACCAGAATTCCCCACCTTTTTACTCATTACCCAAAAGACGGTGCGTATATTATTTATTTCCTTAAATTCGTGGTAATCATTCTTTTTGGAGTCGTATGACATCACCATCAGTCCACTGGCTGGGTGAGGCCTTGTTTTTGGAGAAGCATATTTTTTTGCATGGTTTTTATTACCGCTTTGATCCAGCCAAATAGATGATGATGCATTTTGTTCATTCGCATCCAACCAAAGCATGGGTTTGTATGTTAACAGATCGAAGTTGCTGTCGGACGAATTTGTATCCTGCAAATTTTTGGAAAAATAAGGAGCACTGCCAATAGATTTAAGTGACACCTCCTTAGTCCAATTATCATATGACTGCTTAGCTTCTAAGGATTGAACAATTTCTTCCAATTGATTTTTGGCGGCCTTGATTTTTTTATCACTTGGCAAGTTTCCAAGTTCCAGGGTTGGTGTTGGAACCGAACCTGTCATAAAAGAATAAAGTCCCGCCTCATCAATATTGTTAAAGAATGCGGAGAGTGAGAAATAATCCTTTTGTGTGATCGGATCGTATTTGTGGTCGTGGCAACGGGTGCATTCAAAACTCAGGCCTAGGAACGCCGTGCCAAAAGTATGTACCCGGTCAGCCACATACTCGATGCGGAATTCTTCGGGTACACTTCCACCCTCCACCTTTTGAGGATGTAAACGGTTGAAACAGGTCGCAAGGATCTGATCGCGGGTAGCATTGGGTATTAAGTCTCCAGCCAATTGCTCCGTAACAAATTGGTCATAGGACTGATTCTTGACGAATGATTGAATAACCCAGTCTCTCCACTGCCAGACATTACGATTTCGGTCGACTTGGTATCCATAGGTGTCTGAGTACCGTGCCACATCCAGCCATTCCGAGGTCATCCGTTCGGCATATTCATCCGTGTTAAGCAAGCGCTCAACCACTTTTTCGTAAGCATTTGTGGAGGTATCTGTTGAAAACTCATTCAATTGCTTGAGTGTTGGAGGCAGGCCAGTCAGATCAAATGTGACCCTCCTTAGCCAAGTGTTCCGATCCGTCTCTTCGCTTATTGAAAGTTTGGAGGACTCCAACTTTTCTGCAATAAAAGCATCAATTTCGTTTCCTGGGTATGGGTGTTTTGTCTTGGGAAGAGGAATGGATTGAGCCAATGGTAAAAAAGACCAATGTTTTTCATATTTGCCCCCCTCTTTAATCCACTGATCAAGTAAATCCTTTTCTTCTTCAGATAAAGAAATTTTGGACTCAGGGGTGGGCATCATGTCGAGCGGGTCATCACTACGAATTCTCCAGTGTATTTCAGAGTCCTCCAGGTTTCCGGGAGTCAGTCCAACAAATCCGTCGTGTTCCTTGTTCGCCTCCTCAAATGAATCTAAGCGAAAATCGGACTTTTGATTTTTTGCATCGGGGCCATGACATTTAAAACATTTGTCCGAAAGAATTGGGCGAATTTGTGTGTTAAAGTCTACCTTGGCATGAAGAACAAAAGCACCGGTTGTGAGAATTACTTTTAAAGTAAGTAATGTAATAAATGATTTCAAAATACGGGAGAGGCTTTAAAGAATTAAGGAATTTTTTTATGTAGAATACATTTGCGAAAACATTTCATTCCTATAGGCGAAGTCTTAGTAAGTAAAGTAAGGTAAGCCAAAAGAAGCTATTTTAAAATTGGATGCTTTCTAGTCTACACCTCTTAGGTCTTTACTTTTAAACGTGACAATTTCTTTTTGAATTGGGAGAACAGAACCTTGAACAGTCCAAAAAAAATGGAAAATAAAATTCGTCTGGCTGGCTCTCTTTTTTCAGGAGGAGGATTGGGAGATGTGGGAATCGAATGGGGAAGCAAAATTCCGGTAATTGCTGCTTGTGAATTGCTTCCTTCAAGAGCTTCTTTAATTCGTAAGAATTTCCCGGGTGCACAGGTCTTCGAAGGCGATATTTGGCAGGTTAAGGAAGCATATATTCAATATTTTCGAAAAGTACTTAAAGGACAATCTCCTTGGTTACTCACTCTATCTCCTCCCTGTCAGGGTATGTCATCAAACGGGGCTGGGCGTATATCTTCGGCCATTCGGGCGGGAAATAGACCGTTGGAGGACGAGCGCAATCGTTTGATTCTTCCTGGGATTGAGGTTCTGGAGGCACTCCAGCCCGAATGGTTTCTTTTGGAAAATGTCAGGAGAATGGAAAACACTGTAATTCGAAACGAAAGAAATCAGCCAGAAAATATTCTTACATGCCTGGCAAGACGGATGCATCCACTTGGTTATACCTTACGTTCCTGCATTCTTGATTTTAGAGATTACGGAGTGCCTCACCATCGTGAAAGATTGATCACCATTGGTTGCCGCATTCCTCAAGTTGTTGCTCATTTTCCCAAGGTTACGGATGTGCTTTGTTCAGGTATCAGCCCATTACACCCTCGCCCTACTCATGGCGAGGGAACGAAGCAAGTATGGGTAACCCTTCGTCGTGCGATCGGCAAACTTCCTTCCCTTGATTCGAAAACAAATTGTAAGGATGTGCATGATCCCTATCACTGTGTGCCTAAATGGAATGATAATCAGTACTTTTGGATGAAGAATACTCCAGAGGGACAGACTGCATTTGATAATACTTGCTGTGCGGATTGTGGCACAATGAAAACCAACCAGGAAGAGGTGATTTGCCGTGCATGTAGGAGGCCATTACCGGTTCCACAAATGAAAAAATCAGGAAAAGTAAGACTGATAAAAGGCTTTCGTTCGTCTTACCGCAGAATGTGGTGGGATCGACCAGCTGGTACATTGACCATGAACAGTGGGGTTATATCAAGCGATCTCAAGGGACACCCAGAGCAAAACCGGGTACTTTCCTTAAGAGAGATCTTGCGCTTGTCTACTTTGGATCATGATCAATGGAAAAGGAACTATGATTTTACTGGAATCCCACTGGGCAAGTGGGATGATTCACAATCTTTTTCTGCCAGGCTTGTCAGGGAGGTAATTGGTGAGTCGATTCCTCCCTTAGCAATGAAATGTATGGTAGATCATTTGCTCCAATTAGAAAAGAGTATCGAGTATAAAGCAAAAAAAACGGCCCGTCCTCGGTAACCGAGAACGGGCCTAAAGCCAAGAAAGCCTACCCCAAAACTTCCTTGGATAAGTCGATTTAGGTCGATGGGGACAACTTGGTCAACTGAGATTCATGATGCCCGGAGGCACCAGGTGGAAGAGTTCTCCTAACCACTTGCCTATGAGGAAATAAGTTAAGATTAATTACCTTATAAAACTTATTCGCACCCACGATTCACGGGTGTGAGCAAGCTAATGCTGCCCCCTTTAAAAGGATTAAAAAAGAAGAAGAATTAGTACTCTGTTTTAAGCATTCCGGGCTGAGGAATTGCGTAACTTCCGTCTGCATTGGCCAAAAGGGGAGAGGGTGAGTTTTCACCGGAAATCTCATCGATACCCGCACAGAAATCATGAGAGCAGTTAAGCATTTCATCATAGGTCACTTCGCGGCCCAAATGAGTAGCCATGCGACCCATTGAGGTTACGACACTAGCGGCTACACCTCTTTCAACTTCGTTATATGGCTTATCGTTTACGATGGCATCAAGTAAGTGATCCCACTCATCTACATAGGCACTGTTCTCACGGCGCGGACGACCGCCATTTTCGGCACCAAACATCCAGGATAATTCACTTTTCGGACCTTGTCCTTTATGAATTCTGGCTTTCGATGCATGACCGCCGGGGCCGGAAATTAAGGCATATCCCTTGGTCCCGTGGGCATGACTGGCAAATTCTTCATAGCACTTGTTCATACTGCGACCTTGGAAATAAAGTTTAGTATCGTCAGGGAAAGTATACTCCACCGAATAACTGTCTAAGTTCTGGTCGATCTCATCTCCACGATAATGACGGCCACCAAGTCCCATAGCTTTTACGGGCCACATTCCCTTCATCCAGCAACATTCATCAATATTATGGATATTAAAGTCGCTGTAAACGCCACCACTCAGCCAAAGAAAACCGTGGAAGTTTTTAATTTGGTACATCAAATCGCTGATGTCCTTATCTTTAGTCTCCTGTTTTCTCTTATCCCATCCGATCAGGCGTCCTTGCATGCGAACTGCTTTTAAGGAAAGCAACTCTCCTAATTCACCGTTGTCGATACGGTCTTTTAGTTCGAGTCGGGCTTCACTGTGACGACACATTAATCCGACGCCGACCTTGAGATTATGTTTTTTAGCCTCTTCATTAACGCTTAAAATCTTCTTGGAGGATGGACCATCCGGAGTAACCGGTTTTTCCATGAATACATTGAGCTTCTTTTGAATTGCATATTCGTAATGGGGGCGACGGAAAGCACAGGGTGAGGCAAAAATGGCAATATCTCCGGGATCCAAGCAATCCATGGCTTTTTTGAAGCCGTCAAAGCCAACGAATTGACGATCCTCAGGAACATCCAGGTTGTCTTTGTAGCGCTGTTCTAGTCCTTTGTAGCTATTCTTAACTCTCCATTCAAAAACATCTGCCATCGCATGAAGTTTTAATTGGCAGTATGGACCAGAGGCATCGATCGCATTGGCAACGGCACCGGTACCACGCCCCCCACATCCGATAAGGGCAATTTTTTTGGTCGAACCACTTTGCCCGTAGACCGTGGGCAATATCATTCCAGCAAGGGCGCCTCCAATGGCGGCTTTTCCGGAGGTGCCAAGAAAATGGCGGCGCGAAAGGGGGTTGGGGAGATCGGGCTGGGCTGGATTCATAACTCGTTCGTATGTTTCGTATTTGGTTTGTTAAGTTTTAAAGGTAACAGGTGTAAACTATGGCTAAAGGTGCCTTAATTTGACAAGCCTAGATTCAATTTTGAATGGAAGGATAAATTTGGAGGTTTACAAGGGTTGGAGAAAAATCAGGGTAGCTCCTTGAGGAAATTAAGAATGGTAGAGTGAGCTCGTTCGACTTGATTAAGATCAACCCATTCATTTTCAGCGTGAGCCTGAGCAATATTTCCTGGGCCAAAAACGACTGATGGAGTGCCACCTGCTGAAAGGGGCGAGGCATCTGTAAAGTAGGGAACACCGCAGGTTTTTCTTCGCCTTGCTTTATTTAAGAGCATTTGAACATAGGGCATGGATGAATCGGTGTGGAGCGGTGGGCAAGGCACCCTTCTTGATACCTTAATTTTTGGGGCCTTTTTGCCAAGTGATTGAAATAAATCTTTTAATTCAGTAATGACAGTATCAATACCTTCTCCCGGAATTGTTCTTCGATCCAGATCAACAGTGCACCGATTGGGTACAACATTTGGTTGGCTGCCTCCAAGAATTTTCCCGACGCTTAAGGTGGGCGAGCCCAGTAAGGGATGATTTTTGGATCTGAGGAGAACCGAATACTCATTGAATAAAATATCCAATGCATGGTGCATTTCTAAAATCGCATTTTCTCCCTTTTCTGGGGTGGAACCATGAGCTGCTTTCCCATGGGTTTCTAATTGTAACCAAAGACTACCTTTGTGAGCAGTTACTACTTGCAGACCGGTGGGTTCACCAACGATTGCTAGGTTGCCCATTGGTCCTTTCCGGGCTAAAGCCCGTGAGCCAGATTGACTGAATTCCTCATCGACTAGACCGACAAAGACTATCTCGGTTTGAGCTGGTCGATTTGTCGATAGGGATAAATCCAGCAGCGCTTGAAAAAAACAAGCTACGGATGCTTTGGTGTCACAGGCTCCCCGTCCGTAAAGCCTACCCTTTGATATTTTTGGGGAAAATGCATCTAAGGAAGCAGGTACAACATCCAAATGCGGTGCAAGAAAGATACGTTGCTTCGCTTTCTTCATCGGGGATAGACGTACTATTAAATTATCTCTCCCGGGAATGACCTTTTGTCTATTAGTCCTAAGACCGGCTTTTTGGGACAGTTCTTCTAGGAAAGCAGTTACTGGTTCTTCTGCACAACCTAAATTATCATGGTCCAGCGAGGGATTGATACTTGGTATGGATACGAGATCGCATAGTAGTTTACTCAGGGGACTGTGCTTGGCCATGCGAGAAATTTCATCGCGACGGTGGGAAGATGCAAGCCACATCTTTGGCTTAAAACAAAGCTTAGTGCCTTTGGGGGGCTAAAGTAGTTAGGAATAAAATTAGAGGGATTTTATCCGAAAATTACGAAAATCTATTTTCATATCCCGATTGCCATGAAGTTGTATACCAACAGGTCCTTCCTTGATTGCCTTTGGGGATATATAATCTACCACTTCTTTGCCCTGTAGAGTCACAATGTAACGTGGTCCGTTACACTTAATGGTCATCTTGTTCCAATCTTTTTGTTTCAGAAGCTTGGCCACACCCTGTGCATGTTTGGGATATCCCAAACCGGGGATGTAGGGGGATCCAGTCATGTCCTTTTTTAAGGATCCCGAAATACCTATTTGAATTTGATCATTATTTCTCAGTTCAATCCCAGAATCAATATTTCCATCTACAAAAAGAAATTCGAAACTGCAGAAAAAATTACCGTAATTTGCTTTGGTTTTTAGAACGGAGTGTTTTCTTTTTGTCCCACTGCGTAATTCAAGCACCTGATCCTTTACTCGATACCAACCTTTAATGTCATTTTCCTTGGGCACGTTCCATAATCCTAAATCTTTTGTAATCAATGACATATCGCTATCCTTGCCGTGCAGGCCATCAAGGGGAATAAACATAATAAGAACCGTGCACAGAAAGATAATCAATGCATGGACCTGTGATCCAAAGCTTATTTTCGGAAGTAATAAATTCATTTGTTTATCCTGTTGTTGAGATGAGTCATCTGCAAATAAAGAATTATAAATTGAATAATATTCCTTTCAAAACAGTAAATAATTTTCCGGAAAATATAAAATTAGCTGAAAGTAAAAAATTGACTAAGCTAAGTATAAATATTAGCTAATTAATATGCACACTGTTCATTATGCAAAGACTCATTTATCCAAATTGCTTGAACAAGTTGAAGACGGAAAAGAGATTATTTTAGCTAGGGGAAGAAAACCAGTTGCCCGATTGGTCTCATGCAGTGAGGCAATTGGACTGAGCCGACCCAAAGTCGGTGAAACTACTTCCAAAGCTTTTAAAATTAAGGAGAAAAGGGAAGTAGCTGGCAGGGTTGGGGATACTGTGGTTTACTTTTGATGAGGCTGTTACTCGATACATTTACATTTGTTTCGATGACAAGTGATCCTTTTAAATTAGGACGCCAGGCAAGGGACATTCTCGACGATTCATCCAACCGATTTTTTCTAAGTGACGCATCGGTTCTGGAAATATGTTTAAAATATAATGATGGAACTTTGGAGATGCCAGAAGCTCCCCGTTCATGGCTCAAAAAACAGTGCGATATCTGGCAAGTACGTTCCTTAGCGATTACCAGAGAGCACAGTTTTCGACTGTCAGAGCTTCCTTATCATCACGATGATGCAATCGATCGTATTCTGGTTGCTACTGCTCTTGCGGAAGAATTACCAATTGTAACAGAAGACGAGAATATCAAAAAATATCCTGTCAGTGTAATTTGGTAATCAACTTAATTTCAATGACTTAAAGCAATTAAGGGTAAAGCTTCTGAAAACTTTCATATAAACATCTCCGTAGTGTTAATACCCTTAAGGTAGAAATATTAATTAAGTTTTAATTTACTGATCCTTATGTCCTAGGGGGGTGTATTTCAGTCAAAGTGTTTTTCGACGGAAGCTTTCATTGTATGTATACTTTGACGTCTTTTATCAAAAGTTTTGATCCCGTATTGCTTGAAGTGCTCAATGATGGCGTAGCTATCGCTTTGAAGCCCTTGATCTTGGCTGTTTGCAAGCCAGTCCTCTAATTGCCTCTTAAGTTGATGATGAACTTTTTCAAAACTAGTTTTCCCTATTAGATTAACGGTTTCATAGGGGTCGTTCTCAATGTCATACAATTCTTCACTCTCCAAGGGCGTAAGTAACTTTGCCTGAACTGGAGTAAGTAAATTCTTTTCTCCCATTATATTTAACAAGTGGTAAATCGGATGTGTTGATCTGCGGTACGCGGTTGTATATTCGTTGATTGATCCTGCGGTTTTGAAATTACGAATATATTTGTACCTCTTGGATCGGATCGCTCGGCTGCAAATATCCACATCTCCGAATCGATCAGCAGCGGTGTGTATGAACTGGCGTGACTGGGAATTTTTCTGGAGGAAGGTTCTTCCCTGCATCCAGTCAGGAATGGTACCTCCAGCCATAAGTATTGTCTCCGCAACAAGATCAATAGCACTTGTGAGAGATGAGTTTTCGGTACCTGATTTGTATCCAAACGGATGTTTTACTCCCGTAGGATAAAAAATGATTACAGGGATATGAGTCCCACTATCGTAGAGCCAGTTTTTTCCACGAATCATGGGCCTTCCATGATCTGAAAGAATGCAAATGATGGTGTTCTTTTCGAGGTTGTCAGCTTGAAGCTGCTTAATGATTGCTCCGACTTGTTTGTCGAAACGGTTGATACTTTCGAAATATCCGGCCCAATCACTTCGGCTTACCGGGTGATCTGGATAGTAAGGAGGAATTACGATCTTCTCTTTGGGAATATTTTTCGAAGGATAGAAACCTCTGTGGGACTCTCTGGAGTTGATTTGAGCAAAGAATGGCTGGTTTTTGACTAACTTTTGCCATGCATGAGTATCCCAGGATTTCTTCGATGTTTTAAACTGCCAGTCATCCTTTCCCGTTCCACCAAGGCCTTTAATATTTCCTGTGTAATATCCTCTTTCACTCATCAATTGAGGCAATGTTTTCACCACAGGAGGGAGGGCAGGCATGAGTTCCTTGCTGTAACGCATGTGATGAGCACCAAGTGTTGTTTGGAATACACCAGTGGCAAGGGCTGTTCTGCTCGGCGAACAGGCAGGACTGGTGGTGAAGACATTGGTAAATTGCATCCCTTTTACTGCCAGACCATCAATGTTGGGGGTCGTAACTACTTGGTTTCCGTAGCAACCGAGATCGGGTGACATATCTTCTGCAATAATCCAGACGATATTGGGCCTTTCCGAATCTTCAGCATGTAAGATTGAAGAAGAAAATAACAGGGCAATACCTGTTACAAAAAATATGGACTTACTCATTATAATTTTTTCCCGTTGAAGTAACTTAAACAATACAATTCATTTGTCTCGCTACTCTTTAAATTATTTTTCAATTTTGAATTTAAAGTTACTGTTAAATCCCGCAATCAAATGCAATTGCGGTGCCGAATGAAGTTATTTGTACATAAAACAGATACATACATAGAGCTATGCCAATATTGGCATTCCTAACTTTTGATTTTTCTGCACCCCTTTTCTTTAACAAAAATTTGTAAACGGTTGTTATTATTAAAAGTACAGCGTGTAAGATGAAAAAGATCATAAACCATTCCATACTCGCGTAGTTGAATAATAGTATAAATTGCCAAAGCCAGATTACTACTAAGAAAAAGACAAACCATTTAACCCAAGCCCTTGAGGTGAGTGTTTGGTCGATTCTTTGCCTCGCCATTTTCAGGGAAATAGCAAAACAAAATATGTAGCCCAACGCCTGGATGATTGCATTGGCAAGATGCCCGCAAATCATTAGCGAAATGAGTCCTCCTGACGCACAGACTTGAATTGAGGTTATGAGCAGGTTTTTCTTGGTTAACAATCCACTTTCTAGATTACAGTGGTCTCTGGCAGTAAGAATTCCAGCAAGAATTCCTAGCCATGAGAGTTGAAGGAAAAAAAGGATTGGGAAGAGGAAGTAAATTTTGGACATGAGGGTTACAAGCCCTTACTTTCCTCTTTTAATTCCTGGATGAATTTTTCCGGATTTTTCTTAAATTTTGGAATGCAGGGTTTGCAGCAGAATTTAAATTCCTGCCCATTGTGCACATAGGAAACGGGTTCTCCCATATCGCCCAGGTCACTACCTCCAACCAAGCAATAATCCAATGGATATGGCTTGGCATCTCCTTGTTGTCCGCAGCTTACAAGGAAGGTAAGTGGACTTAAACTGAGAATTATTAATAAATGGACTTTTTGTTTCATAACTCCAACTCTACTCGTACGATTTTCAAAAGGTCAAATGGAGAATCTCAAAATAATTTTTAAAAAAACTGGCAGTTAAACCGTTGATTTTTATACCTATCGGTAGCGTTATGGGTAGCAATGGTATCTAATGGACATAATACCTCAAATAATGAGGCTTTTTTAAAGCTCTTTCTAAAGCATGAGAGTGGTTTAAGGTGTTACATTCGTTCCTGTGTCATCAGACCGGAGGAAGTGGACGAAATCATGCAGGAAGTAAGCTTGGTTGCCTGGAGGAAATTCGAGACGCTTGAGCAACCGGAAAAGTTTGGAGCATGGGCATGTTTGATCGCACGGTTTGAGGTTTTGAAGTTCAGAAGAAAGAAGGCTCGGGATCGATTGGTCTTGGACGAGGATATTATCACAAAAATTGGCATCGATGCCGAAGAGCAGGTGACCCGTAGGCAGTTACAATTGTTTGCCTTGGATAAGTGCCTGAAAAGGTTAAAGGCTCCTGAGAAAGTATTAGTTCAGCAAGCTTACAGCCCCAAGGTATCCAAGAAGGAATTGGCAGAAGAGTTTGGTCAGACTGAAGCGGCTTTTTATCAAAAACTAGCCCGTATTCGTATGAAACTTCGTGATTGTATGAACCATAAAATGATCGCCATGAATACAGGAGTCTCAGAATGACTGAAGAAGAAAAAGAATTAATACTCGGGTATCTGGACGATCGTCTTTCAGCCTCTCAATTTGATTCCTTACAAACCTTGTTGAGAGAAAATAAGGATGCCCGTTCTTTTCTTTTAGATTTGGGCACGATTGATACCAAGCTGGATGATTTCAGTTTATCTGTTGATGAAGAGGACAAAGCTTCACGACTTATTTCTTTTTCTTGGCGTGAATATGCTTGGTCAGCTACAGCCTGTTTGCTGATTCTTTTTTTGTGTTCATCGGGATACTTTCTTTTTTCAGAACCTAAAATTGCCACTATTCAGTCATGCGAAGATGCAGCCTGGGAAAGTGATTTACCCACGACTCCAGGATCTGAGCTTATTCCTGGCACTTTGAAACTTCGCACGGGTCTGGCATCCATAGAACTTCGATCTGGAGTCAGTTTTGTTTTGGAGGGTCCGGCAGAAGTTGAGCTCATCTCTGTAATGAAAACCCGGTTGGTTGCAGGTATGGTCATGGTGGAGGTTCCTGAACAAGCTATTGGTTTTGTGCTGGAAACACCGGATGGTTACGCGATTGATTACGGTACTAGTTTTGCTGTAGTCGTAGATCCGAAAAAAAATGTTTCCTCATTTGAGGTTATAGATGGTGAAATTGGGGTGCATCATCCAGAAAGCGGGTCAGAAGTCCGTTTGGTTGATAACCAAACTATATCGATTGAAAAGGGAATTGTATCTCCCATGAAAGAAGGAGAAGGCGAAAAAAAGATACCTGCTAGTGCTGAGATAAAAAGAGTTTTTGCAGGTAGGAACTCAACCAGTATTATTCGTAACGATCAGCGTGACCTTTACTTGTCCAGTGATGTTTTGTTAGTCAAAAGTACCGATATTCTTCCTTCTTTTGACCGTCGGGCATTACTTGAATTCGACATAAGTGAAGTCGATCTTACCCAATATAAAAAGATTCGCCTTAGCCTCAATTTAGTCCCAGCCAATGGATTACGTTCCCACCTTCCTGAAGAAAATATCTTTGCGATATATGGGATTAAGCAACCCTGGGGAGAAGGCTTGCTCTGGGCAGAAGCTCCTCAAATTGAACAGGCAGAAAAATTAGGAACCTTTTCCATACCCCGGAGTAAACAGTTCGGAAATTATGGAATTGAGAATGATGCATTAAAAAAGTTCGTACAATCAGGGCATGGTAAATTATTGATTGTCCGCGAAACTTTTGAAACTCGTCCATCAGGAATGATTCACGCCTTTGCTAATCACAATCATCCATACTACGCGCCACCAGTATTGGAGTTTTATTAAAAGTCCAAAGTAATGAGAAGATTTTTTCAATGGGTTCTTGTTATCTGCTTTGTTTCATTTCCCTGTTTGTTCGGGGAGGAGCAGAAATTAAAGTTTAATCGGGACATTCGTCCCATTCTCTCTGATGCTTGTTTTCATTGCCACGGTCCGGATGTAGCGGACCGGCAGGGTGGTTTACGATTGGACCTTGAGGAATTTTCTCAAAAACCAGGCAAGTCTGGTTTTTCGGCTATCGTGCCCGGAGATTTGGAAGAAAGTGAAATGATCTTTCGTATCCATTTGCCTGAGGACGATGAGGAACACATGCCTCCTTTAGGTAGCGAGAAATCGATTACCCCTGAACAAAAGAAAGTCTTGGAAAGATGGATCAAGGAAGGTGCTAAGTATGAAAAACATTGGTCTTTTGAAAAACCAATAAGACCGGGCGTTCCAGCTGGTGTAGCTGAGCATCCGGTGGACTCATTTATTTTGAGAAAGTTACAGAGCGAGGGAATGACCCTGAATCAACCAGCAGACAAGGAGACTTTGTTGCGCCGCGCCAGTCTGGACCTTATTGGCCTACCGCCAACGGTTAAGGAAATCGATTCATTTTTAACGGATGATTCTGAGTCTGCATACGAGCAACAACTCGACCGTCTATTGGAATCGAAGCATTTTGGCGAGCGGATGGCTCTGGAATGGTTGGACTTAGCCCGATACGCAGACAGCAATGGATTCCAGAGTGATGGAAGCCGGGATATCTGGATGTGGCGGGAGTGGTTGATTGGTGCATTTAACCGTAACCTTCCTTTTGATCAATTTACCATTGAGCAATTAGCCGGGGATCTCTTGCCCAACCCATCGGAAGACCAAGTTGTCGCAACTGGCTTCAATCGTAATCATCGGCTTAATGGGGAAGGGGGAAGAATTGAGGAAGAGTGGTTTGTGGAGACTGTGATCGACAGAGTGGAAACAACTGGGTCAACCTGGATGGCACTCACCTTAACTTGTGCCCGTTGCCATGATCACAAGTACGATCCCATTTCCCAGCAGGAATTCTATGAACTCTTTGCTTTTTTTAATTCAGTGGAAGAAACGGGTGTTCTTCACCCAAAAGGCAAGTTTGGAGTCAACACCCCACCAATTTTGAAAGTACTCAATGAGGAGCAAAAGCAGAGGAAAGTGAATTTACAAAAATCAATTCAACAAGCGGAAGTTGCCGTCAAGGAAGCTGAGGGAAGTATGGATTCTGCTTTTGAGGAATGGAAAAAAACAGAGCGAAGGAAAGTCCTGGAGGGAAAACAGGAAAACTTATGGTCCCCATTTGAGGACAAATCTGCTATTTCCAAGCTTGGGAGTAAGATAGGTAAACAAGCGGATGGTTCCTTGCTCGTAGGAGGCAAAAACCCGCAAGGGGATGTTTACCATCTGAACGGAAATCTCAACCTTTCTCATGTTGGCGCTTTGCGTTTGGAAGTACTACGGGATGAGACTCTTCCCTCTGGGGGGCCGGGCCGGGCAGGTAATGGAAATTTTGTACTCACTGGAATTGAGACAAAATTTATATTCGAGGATCAGGAAAAAAAGCCCGTTTTTATCGAATGGGATCGTGCCAAAGCAGATTATTCACAACCCAAATGGCCGGTTGAAAATATTCTTAAAAATGCCAAACACTTAAACAGGGCCAATGCATCCGGGTGGGCGATTGGTACGTTTGAAGAAAAAAACCGTGTGCCTAGAGAAGCAATCTTTTTAGCTAAAAAGCCGGTGGCTGTGCCCAAGGGAGCTAGCTTACAAGTTTCCCTCTATCATAAGTCCAAATATTCGGATCATAACATTGGTAAATTTAGGATCTCATTGGCCTCTCAAAATTACGCGGATTTAAATCAGAAATTTATGCTTCCATCCCATTTGGTTTCTTTACTTGATTCATCGGTCGAGAATTCATCAGTGGATCAAAAAGTTCTCAAAAAGCATTTTCGGGAAAATACCCAGACTCCATTAAAAGTTGCTGAGATAGAGGTTAAGAGGGCTAGAGAGAAGTTTAATCAATTTATGGATAAGGTTCCTTCTACCTTGGTCATGCAGGAAAGAAAAACTCGGCGGGACGCTCATATTTTGCACCGGGGAGAATACGATCAAAAGAGAGAAAAAGTGGGTAGGGCATTACCAGCGGCATTGCCTCCATTACCCAATGGTGCCCCTATGAACCGCTTGGGCTTTGCTCAGTGGTTGGTGACTGGTGAACATCCACTCACGGCTCGGGTCTGGGTCAATCGTTTATGGGAGAGACTTTTTGGTGTGGGGATCGTAAAGACTTCCGAAGACTTTGGTTCGCAGGTTGAATGGCCGTCCCATCCAAATCTTCTCGATTGGTTGGCCGTTGAATTTGTTCAACCCACTGCTTTACCAAATCTAAACGGGATTTCTGCTCAGTCATGGGATATGAAAGCGATGATCAAATTCATTATGCTGAGCAAGACCTACCAGCAGAGTTCCTCTGCCATGGAAAGTCTTTACCAGAAGGATCCTGATAACCGTCTACTCGCCCGTGGTCCACGTTTGAGATTGCCCGCAGAAATTATTCGGGACCAGGCACTCGCTGCCAGTGGTCTGCTTGTGGCAAAGATTGGTGGACCCAGTTCCCGGCCCTACATGCCCGAGAAAGTATGGGATGAAACCAGTACCTTTGGAAATATGCTCAATTATAAAGCAGATCAGGGGGACGGGTTGTATCGGCGCAGTATTTATACAATTTGGAAACGCACCGCAGCCCCGCCCTCCATGCTTCTTTTCGATGCTCCCAATCGTGAAATTTGTATGCCTACGCGTTCACGAACCAATACCCCTCTTCAAGCATTGGCTTTACTGAATGAAGTTACTTATGTGGAAGCAGCCCGTGCACTCGCAGAGAAAATGTTGAGTATTGAATCAACCAAAAATTCCGAAGACAGATTGATTTTAGGTTATAGGTTGGCCACTGGTAGTTCGCCAAATGCGGAGACTTTATCCATTTTACAAGATGGGCTTAATAAAAGACGAAAGAGGTTCTTGGAAAACCCAGAAGCAGCAAAGAGTTTAATCAACCAAGGATCTTCGACCCCTCCGTCGGATATGGATGAAGTCGAATTAGCAGCCTACACCAGCACGGCTAATATTTTGCTGAACCTTGACCGTGTAATCATGAAAAACTGAGAATAAATATGAATACATTTTCACAATTACTTGTACAAAAACCAGGTAGCTTAGCGGCTCAGGACTTTTTAAACCGCAGGATCTTTTTGCGCAATGGAGCGGCTGCTCTAAGTGCGGCCGCCCTTGCCGGTTTACTTCCCAAGGGAGCACAGGCTTCACCCCTTTCATCAATCGGTTCTTTTCCCAATTTTGCTCCCAAGGCGAAGCGGGTGATCTATCTATTTCAGTCGGGTGCACCCTCCCAAATGGATTTATTTGATCCCAAGCCGATGATGGAAAAGGAGCGGGGTAATGATCTTCCTGAATCGATACGCAAAGGACAAAGGCTAACCACGATGACCTCGGGTCAGAAGAGTTTCCCAATTGCACCAAGTATTTTCAAGTTTGCCCAGCATGGTCAGTCTGGCCAGTGGATGAGTGAACTACTGCCTCATTTATCAAAGAAAGCAGATGAGCTTTGTTTCATTAAGTCGATGCACACGGAAGCGATAAATCATGACCCCGCAATGACCTTTTTCCAGACGGGACATCAGCTTGCGGGCCGGCCAAGTTTTGGTTCATGGGTGAGCTACGGGCTGGGTGCATCCAATCAGGATTTACCCTCCTATGTGGTTTTAACTTCATTCGGTAGCGGTCGACCCAGTTGCCAGCCTCTTTATGACCGCCTCTGGGGTGCCGGGTTTTTACCTACCCGTTATCAGGGGGTTAAGTTTCGCAACAGTGGAGATGCGGTGTTGTATCTATCTGATCCTCCGGGGATAGACCGTGCAATGAGAAGGGGCATACTCGATGATTTGGCCAAGCTCAACCGAATGGACCACAAAGTGGTGGGGGATCCCGATATTGACGCCCGTATTTCCCAATACGAGATGGCCTTTCGAATGCAGGCAAGTGTGCCTGACTTACTGGACTTTTCAACGGAGCCTGAAAGTGCAATTAATCAGTATGGACCGGATGTCCGTAAGCCCGGTTCCTATGCCGCAAATTGCCTGCTTGCCCGACGCATGGCCGAGCGGGATGTCCGCTGCATTCAATTGTTCCATATGGGCTGGGATCAACACGGCAACCTACCCAAGCAGATTCGTGGTCAATGCCGCGATGTGGACCAGCCTACGGCTGCTTTGATTTCCGACCTTAAGCAAAGAGGCTTACTGGATGATACCTTAATTGTATGGGGCGGCGAGTTTGGCCGTACGATATATTCTCAGGGTGCATTGACAGAAAACAATTATGGTCGTGATCATCATCCTAGGTGCTTCACCATGATGCTTGCAGGAGCTGGGGTGAAGAAAGGATTTTCTTATGGAGCAACTGATGATTTTTCCTACAATATTACAAACGACCCTGTCCATGTGCATGATCTTAACGCCACGATCCTTCACCTGATGGGCGTGGATCACAAAAAGCTTACCTATAAGTTTCAGGGCAGGGATTACCGGCTGACCGATGTTCATGGACATGTGGTCAAAAACATACTTTCTTAAAAATTAAAATCATGAATCAACATTCAAAAAGACGTGAATTTCTTCGGGTGATTGGTGGGGTAGGGATTACTTCCATGTTTGCTCCCAATTATGTAATTGGGGCAAAGCCAAGTAGTGCTCTGAGTCGCTCAGGAGTTTTCCTCGAGGCATCATCCTTTGCCAAAACTGGCGGATGGAAAATTGATACCCAGCATTATTTACAAATGGGAGGAAATTATTTACTCGCTCATGGGATGGGCAAACCCGTCGAAGATGCGCAGACTACCATTGATTTACCCAGTGCGGGGAAATGGAATGTCTGGGTAAGAAACCGGGACTGGTGTAAAGGCGACTGGCAGTCTCCCGGGCGGTTTGAGGTGATGGTCGAAGGAAAGTCGTTGGAGGTAACCTTCGGCGAAGCTGATGAATCCTGGCATTGGCAATCCGGAGGAAGTGTGGAAATTGCCAAGGCTGGTAAAACCAAAGTCTCTCTGCGTGACCTTACTGGATTTGATGGCCGTTGTGATGCTATTTATTTCACCCAAGAATCAGATCCTCAATTACCCGGGGATGACCTTAAGGAATTATCGGACTGGAAAGATGAAGTCAGTGGGCGGTCAAAGGAAAAGGTAGAGGAACTTTCTTTTGATGTCGTGATCGTTGGAGGAGGCATGTCCGGTTGTGGTGCCGCTTTGGCTGCTCGGTCGCAGGGGCTTAAAGTAGCCCTAATCCAGGATCGTCCCTTATTTGGGGGAAATGCGAGTGAAGAGGTACGAGTACATTCTTTGGGTATTCATGGTTACGGTACCAAAATCTTAAAAAAGATAGATACCGCTCATTATCCCAATGGCCATGCTAAGGCAAAAAATGATCAGGAAAAGCGGGAACAGGCCATGGCTCAATCTGGCGTTGATCTTTTTGCTCATCACCTTGCCTGTGGTCTGGAAAAGGATGGTAATCAAATTGTAAGTGTTGAAGCTAGGGAAGTTAATTCGGGCCGGATTAAACGATTTAGTGCCCCTTCTTTTATTGATGCCACTGGAGATGGCTGGCTAGGCTATTGGGCAGGTGCGGATTATCGCTACGGCCGGGAGGCTGCCTCTGAGCACAATGAGGGGTGGGATAAGTATGGAGACCTGTGGAGTCCTGAAAAACCAGACAATCGGGTAATGGGGACAAGCGTGCTTTGGAACAGTGTACGTTCCAAGACCAAACAGGATTTCCCCAAGGTTCCTTGGGCTTTACCCGTGGCAGGAAATCATGCTGCGATTAATGGGGAATGGTACTGGGAATATTCAGAGAATAAGTTAAATCAAATTGATGATGCAGAGGCGATTCGGGATCACATGTTGCGGGCTATTTTCGGAAGTTTTTCCAATGCCAAGAAAAACCCCAAATATGCGCCTAATCGTTTGGCATGGGTGGCTTATGTCGGAGGGAAGCGTGAATCCCGGAGGATCATGGGTGATCATATTTATGACATGCATGATGCGGTCGAACGCAGAGAATTTTCGGATGCCGTGGTCGTTGAGAAAAGAGAGGTGGATGGTCATTTTCAGCGAAAACTAAAGGGCTCAAAGCAGGATTTTCTATCTGCTGCTATGTTTCGACATACCGGTGGTCACTATTACATCCCTTTTCGTAGTTTTTATTCTAGGAATCTTTCCAACCTAATGATGGCGGGTCGTTGTTTTAGTTGCACTCATGTCGGACTTTGCGGCCCTCGGGTGATGAATACCTGTGGGCAAATGGGGATCGCTACAGGTTTTGCTGCAGCCTTGTGTAAAAAACATAATGCCAACCCCCGAGAAATAGGAAAGTCTCATATATCGGAACTAAGAAAGTTAATTGGATTTGATGGATCCAAACCTCTTGGTAATCCAAGTAAGCCCGGCCACTGATGGGTGAATGAGGCATTTAGTAAATTTTGGCCTGCTCTTTAGCTTTCTTGCCCTGGCTATTACGGGCGGGTGGGCTTACTTTCGCCCTTTTTCCCTTACAGCTACACAGGTTCATTTGCTTGCAGGCTTTATCACTCTGGCTCTAGTGGTTTTGCACTTGTCCGCCCGCCTTCCTTACTTTCGTAACCGAACAAATAAAGGGCATGGTAGGGATAAGTTTCGCAAACAACTGCTTATTTTACTGATTCTATTTGGAGGTCTGCTCTATGCAGCGGTTGAAAATATTCCTCCCGTTTCCTGGTTGATTGATGGGAGTTATGAGTCTCGGAACCGAGCGGAGATCGTTCGATCTTCGAGCCTGGCCGCTTTTTCTAAACCAGCACCTCATCGAAAATTGATTATTCGTGATTGCCGTGAGAAAAACTCTTCGGGTTTATCTGTTCTACTTCATTTCCCAGAAAACCTGAAGACCATGCCATCGGTTGCGGTTTGGGCGGAGAGCACTACTGGGTCGATGATCGAGACCCTGTATTTAGAGCAATCCCTCGCCTATTCTCCTACTCCTTTGTGGGAAGATTACCGGACTGAGAGGCACCACATTCTGCCCCTGTGGCGTCACCGCTATACCTTGATTTCTGGAATCGCTCCATCGGGGGATGTGGACTCCACCTCCGGCGCCACCCAGTCTCACCAATACGCACTGGATCCTTATTTAGTGAAGGGTCAGGAGAAGGAATTTGTACTCTGTGTCGAAATTAATGCACCTTTTGATTCCAACCCAAGCTTTCCTGATAAATTATTGGGTCAACCCTCTTTGATCTACACCTGTTTGATCGAAGTGGACCGTGATGATCCTTACTACCTTCTCGAACTAACCGGGCATGGGGGAGGCGATGCCATCGAAACCGGTAACTTTCAATATGATTTTGATGGGATTGGATCTGCTCTATACCTGCGAGATCTTTTTCTCACTAAGGTTGAGAAATGAATTTACCTGTCCGTT
This sequence comes from Opitutales bacterium, assembly GCA_028045305.1. GTDB lineage: Bacteria > Verrucomicrobiota > Verrucomicrobiia > Opitutales > Seribacteraceae > Chordibacter. The sequence continues at coordinate 219,400 of JAOFTV010000001.1, forward strand.
TTTGCGGAGTTAAATAGGGAAATGAAAATATCGATTTTACTAAGTATTTCTTTCCTGGCTGCCTGCTTTTTTACTTACGGTCAAAAGCCTTGGATCTTAGAGACAACTAAGCAATGGGATTCTGCCCTGATTAAACAAAAGGGGGTTTCCATAGATGAAGGAGAGATTAGGCTTCAGAACAAATCCGGACAGGCAACGGTGAGGACTCCTAATTTCAAAAAGAAAAGATCGGTCAGTTCCCTCTTGCTTCGACAATCTACAAGTTGGCAAAACTGGGATGCGGTTCCTCAGGTTGGTCCCAGTAATCTTCAGGATGCACCGGTATTCTTGGTAAAAGGACCCCAAGATTACTGGTTGTTCGGGCGTTATAAAAGAATCAATAAACAAGGTAAAAAATTTATTGCTCAGGATGCAACCCTTCCGGGGTTTGATATTCCTTTAAAAACTACTCCGCATCCTAATCAGTTTAATGCTCCCGGTGGCTTAAAAAGAAACCTTCAGGGATATAATGCTTGGCAAAGTCGGGACATGATCAATTGGGTACACCATGGTTCAGTCACTCCTGCATTTGCTAGATGGACGACCACTGCTGAACAAGTGGGTGGGAAGACATACATTTATTATGACTTTCCCAATGATCAAGATCCTCATCTATTCATTGACGATGACCTGACTGATGGTCTCCCCGGTAAAAATATGGGTATGGCTTTTGCCGACCCCTCCCATGGTTCCGACTGTGCTGTGATTCGTGATTTGGATGGAAAGTTTCATATTATTTATGAAGATTACAGCCCAATTAATGCCAGTAAGCATTCATGGGACTCTCCGTTGGCCGGGCATTCGGTAAGCCCCAATGGTATGTATCCTTTTAAGATTTTACAGCCTGCTGTTGATCACCGAACCAAGCCAACCGGAAAGGTTGGAACCTACCAACATCCTCACTGGACAAAGGAGGACCCCAAGAGATTTCCCTCAAATGTCGCTGAGTATGAAATTCACGAACCCCTACAAAATGCTTATGGTGACTGGGCTGCTATTTGCATAGGTGGCCAATACTATTTGTTTGGAGATTATCATCCCGCTCATAAAAAAATACGCACGGCTTGGTTTACTTCTTCGGATATCAACAAGCCTTTCGAGTTTTGTGGAGAAATTGGCAATGGTCATCCTGATCCGGATATTGGCTTTGCCAATGGCACATTTTATTTAATCACTCAAACCAATGAAGATTATGTAAGCCCCGGTCCATGGGTGGAAAAAGTGGAAACCCGGGTAGGAGTGGACAAAACTGGTGACGGTTCGATTGACCAATGGAGTAAGTGGAGCGAAGTTAAGGAGAGTTATGATTATGTGCCGGGCTTTTCTAAACAGGTTAGCCGCGAACCTGCCCAACTTGACATTTCCTCACTCCCTGCCGGTCATTCTTTTCAAGTGGAACTCCGAATGACCGACAAAACCAACAACGCTTCGTCTCCAGTTCTTGATGGACTTGAACTTTCCTTTTTGTAGGTCGGTAAAGTTTACCAGGGCTTGCTCTTTTTAATAAGCTGTCATTGTGTAGGGGCAGGTAAAATTATGAGGTTGTTTTATTTGTTTTTCTTTACCCTTTTTTCAGGGAGTTTTCTTTTATTTGCAGAAAATAAGGGTAAAGAGGTTGTTCAAAAGTTGGGCGAATCAATCAAGTTTGACTGGACCAAGCCCATACCCATTCCGTCCCCTCTTACTTTGAGCGTGTCTGTAAAAGGAGGAGACCCTGCTCAGGATCCGGACGGGTTTGGAGTGGTTGGGAACGGTTCCAACCGGGTGGATTCCGGGGAGGCTTTGGCCATCCGTTTCCAACAGGATGTACAGGTTGATTCTCTAAGCCTTGATATTGGCGAAACTGGCAAGCAAGGAGGTTTTATCCGCATGGGTAGCAAACCGCCTGTCCAGATTTCGTCGAGTTCTCAGAATAGGGTTATTAAGATTGATAAACTGGGTCTTCTTAAGCGCGGGGAGATGTTAATCCTTGATCCCAAGGCCTTTAAGAAAGGCCTAAGTGGTGGTAGTTGGAAACTGGTTGGATTAACGGCTCGAGCATACCCTCAGGAAAACTGAGGGTTAACTCAATCGAGTTGGGCAAATGTTAGCTACTATAAGCCTTTGTTTCATTACTATTATTTCTGTTTGTTAGGTAAAGAGGGAGGCTTTAGCTATAATAAAAAATATTATGAACCGTAGAAAATTTTTACAAAGTACTACCTTATCGGCAGGTGCTCTAAGCTTAACCACGCTAGCTGGCGCAAACCCCTCCATTCTCCCAAATGGATATAAATATTCCTTACCTGGATTCAAACAGGATGAGCATCTTTTATTCATTGGAGACTCGATCACCGATATGCAAAGAAGTCGTAAACCAAATGGTTGGGACCAGAACCATTTACTTGGGCACAGTTATGTTTTCCTGATTGCCGCCCGTTTAGGCGTTGAATTAGGCAGTTCACTACCGAAGATCTCTAACCGTGGAATCTCTGGTCATAAGATTGCCGATCTTCGTCGACGTTGGAAGGCAGATGCAATCGAACCCAACCCTAACTTGCTCAGCATTCTTATCGGTACTAATGATGTGGGCAAAGATGTTAAGCCTATTGATTTTGAGGGGGACTACCGCTTTGTCTTGGATGCAAGCCGCAAGGCAAATCCAGCACTTAAAATCATTCTGATCGATCCTTTTGTCCTGAGGTCTGGTAAAATCGGTACGGATCATGCCTGGGCCAAGCGCCGTTCCGCGACCGATGAATTGCGAAAGGTGGTTGTTCGTTTAGCCAAGGATTATGATGCTCTTCACTTACCCATGCAGGATATTTTTGATCAAGCCGCAAAGACCTCTTCTCCTAATCATTGGATTTGGGATGGCATCCACCCCTTGCCAGCCGGGCATGAATTGATTGCCCGTTCATGGCTCGATGCGGTCTCTGCCCGTTGGCCCGCCTGAGCACATTTATGAGTGAGACAAATTGGAACCAAAGGTATGTGGATGGGGATACACCCTGGGACAAGGGAGATGCGGCTCCAGGCCTTATCGATTGGTTGGTGGGAAATGATATGAACCCTGATTCCCGCATCCTTGTTCCCGGTTGTGGGTGTGGGCACGATGCCCACGCATGGGCAAGGGCTGGGTTTGAAACGACCGGAGTTGATTTATCAGAGCTTGCCCTTAATCGAGCAGACGAAAGATACGAGGCGATTCCTGGCCTTGCTTTTTTCCCAGGTAATTTTTTACAAGATGCACCACAGGAACCCTACGATCTCATCTTTGAGCACACCCTGTACTGTGCCATCGATCCGGCACGACGGGATGAATATGCCAAGGCAGTGACGCGTTGGTTAAAACCGGGTGGGCATTTCCTGGCTATTCACTTTACCTTTCCTCTGACCGAAGAGGGTCCACCTTTTGGTGCAAGTAGGGAGGAGATCATCGATCGATTTTCGGACAAATTTGAACTGATCGAAGAATGGGAACCCCGAAACTTTGAAGGTAGGGAGAGAGAAGAACGGATGTTTTATTGGAAACGCAAATAACCTTTTCTTAACGGTTCCAATCTTTTGCGGGTAAGCTTTGAGGCTTGAGGATTTTTAATCCCGACCAAATTTTATAGGTATCTTTTTTATCCTTACCTAGAGTAAAAGGTCCGAATGGATCGTCTTTATTATTGATACGGTTTTTACCAAAAAAATCCTCTTCCATATTATATGGACTGGACGAGGTTCCTTTGGGTGAAGATTGCCTAAAGTTAAGGATCTTAATTTCCTGCTTATGCTCGTCGTATCTAATTTTACAATCTGGGGAGAAGAAACTGTTTAGGTCATTTTTCTGATCTTTATTTTTCCAAAAAGTTTTCCACTCATCGATATTGATGGAGACTTTATTTTTCAGTTTTATCCATTCAGCTGGAGATTTTCCGTAACCGAGCTCTTTGAGGATTAAAACGTGAAAAGCATCTTGTTTCCATGGATAGGGCACATCGCTTTTATTGCTAATTAGAAAGTTTCTGTCGTCCTTGTGGAATCCATAACCATTGAAATCAAATCTTTGTATGCCGCTTAAAAACTCAGGGTAATTGGTTTCGATCTTCGCTAATCTACCCACAAATAAATTATAAAAAAAGCTGTGATTTGCGGTACTTGCCCGGTGGCTTACTTGTTGAATTCGGACCAATTGCCCGCCGCTTGATGGATTGGAAGAGTCAGAAATTAAATTGTGAGTGAAAGTGGCCCCAGATGCATCGTGAATATAAATTGCATCCATACGGTTTTCGAAAATTAGATTGTGATCCACCAGTAATTGATCGAATTCATAATTGCTCATTTCCAGAAAGATACCGTGCGTGCCGTTATGGTGAATGATATTTCGACTGATTCGACTGTCTGGGAATTCATTATCGAACCATATTCCCGGAGAGTAAGCATTGTGGGCGATATAGTTTCCTTCAATTTTTCCCTTTTTAAAATGATGGCATTTGATACCGCCATGCTCCCATCTCTTTTTACCAAAAAAATTTAGGGTGTTATTCCGGAGGATCACATTGTTGCGTATGGTTAAGTTTTTTGATCCATAACTGAGGATTCCTGCAGATCCATTATCAATGAAATAATTTCCTTCAATTAGGTTATCATGCGAATATCCATTGTAGGGAGTATTCCCATCCACTCTGCCACAATCAATCGCGGTAGTTTTGGCATAGCGCACGAGATTATTCCGAATAACCCAGTTGTGGCCTGCTTCTAAGCCAATCGCACCTTTTTGGGGGTACCTTTTATCCTTCCAAAAATTGGTGGGATATTGGTTTCCGCAATGCTCAAAAATAAAGCCTTCCACAATGATATGACCAAGTCCCCGCTCTATGGGAGCAAAAAGCCTGCGTCGGGAGGTGATCTCGATCTTTTGCTCTTCTGGTACTACATTGCCAAAATGAATCCAAATTCTTTCGCTCTTTGGATCATACCACCATGTTTCCGAAGCCAGTTCTTCTTTCAATGGAACTTCCATCCATGGAAGATCATTTACAATAATTTGCCCACAAGTGTAAGCTATACGATCGTCAGTTTCACTAAAGCGAAGATCCCCTTCTGCTTTACGCTCAGCTTCTTTTTTGCCTTCTCTACGATACGGAGTGGACGCAAGTAATACTTTAAATGGATTATGGTTATCGAGGTATTCGGAACTTCGGTCATCAAACAGATCATCCTCTGGTCTGGCTGAGTAGATTCCCTTTCCTTCTTTGCACCATTTGGGTGTCCATATTTCCGAGCCTCTTATAAATACCCGTTTCCCTCTCTCTGCCCGATAAGTAATCGGAATACCGGGTCGACCACCTCGGATGGGGGTTACTCGTTCCCGATAGATTCCTTCCTGTACCAGGACGGTGTCTCCTGGCTGAGCCCTTCTTGCACCTGATGAAATAGTCTGAATTGGATATTCAAAGGTGCCAGGGTTACCGTCGTTCCCCTGTGGCGATACCACATAGGTTCTTGCATGCACGACACCTGCAACAAAAAATATTAGAAACCAAAAATTTATGAATTTCACTAAGATTGAATCTTTGATTAAATCTGCAAATTATACAATGCCTCTCCTTATTTCTTATAAATAAAAAGTTTTGATTTTGATCCCATGAAAGAGAGTATTTTGCTGAAGGTCTTTTATGTATTCTCTTTGTCCCTAAGTACATTCGAACTACAAAGTAAAAACCAAAATCTTCAGTTAGATGATCTGGTCACTCCAATGATGACCAAAAGTGCACCTTCACCTGGCAAACGAGTTCGACAGGTTGCTTCGGAATATAATGGCACTCAGGTTTATCACTCTTTGTATTTGCCGACCGATTGGCAATGGGGGAAAAGCTTTCCCGTTTTGATTGAATACACCGGAAACAAGTTTGTGCCATCTGGGGCAACGGGAGAAGTTAAAGATGCCAATCTTGGTTATGGGTTGAGCGGTGGAAAAGGATTTATTTGGGTAACCATGCCCTACATTCAAAAGGGTAAAAAAGAAAATGCTTTAATATGGTGGGGGGATAGAGAGGCGACGATCGATTATTGTAAAGTTAATCTCCCGCGCATCTGTGCGGACTTTGGAGGAGATACCAATAACCTTTTTATCTGCGGTTTTTCCCGCGGAGCCATTGCCTGTAGTTACATTGGACTTGCGGATGATGAGATCGCATCGTTTTGGAAAGGCATGATTACTCACGATCATTTTGATGGGCAAAGAGAGTGGGAGTACCAAGCGAGTGACCGAGAGTCTGCACTTAGGCGGATTAATCGACTCAATAATCGACCCGCACTCATTTGCGGGGACAAAAACTCATTTTTGAAAGACCATACAGATCTTGCAGATTTCACTTTTTTACCGGTGCCTGTGAACGATATTTTTTCCATCCCAGAGGGAGAGGTTCTTCATCCCCATACCGATCTTTGGGCACATCGGGAAAGTTCAACCCGGCAAAAAGCGAGGGCTTGGTTAAAGCAAAAGGTAAAACTGAGAAAAAATTAAGGAGAATGGCCTTCAACAAAGTTTCTCTTGCCAAAAATAATCAGGGCTTTTCGATCTTCTGAAAAAAGGAGTTCTCGTTTTCTCGCTCAATTTGCAAAAGAGCACTGTCCACGATTTCAAAAGCAGATTCAATACTTTGATCCACATAGCTGAGGTACCACTCGTCTTTTTCTTGGTCCAAGGAAGGATAGCCCACAAGTTCAAGTAGTTGAAACGTTCGGGGGTCAAAATTATCCACTTCCACTTCATAAACCAGGGAAGGTTGGTCATCCAGTTGGCTGGATGGATCATTGGGTTGGTTGATTTCGAGCATCACCCGGTAGGGCATCGAGGAATTTTGGTCTTTGGGCAGGATGTAATCTGATGGATCGAAGGAACCATTTGCAGTAGCCTCTGAAATCGCATCAATTGATTCATCCAGGGACAACTGTTTTTCCTCTGCATCTCGTTTCGCTTGTTCCCAACCCTTGACCTTAAAGGCCCAGTAGGGGAGTTGTTTCTGGCTGTCGTTCAGGTCAGTTGAATAGAGAGTCTTGATATGATAAAGAGACTGATTTTCTAGCCAAATCGCTAAATGAGGAGGGTTTTGCGGATCATAACTTGGACCGGTTCGTACATCCAAAAGTAATTTGTAACCAGGGTCTGGTGAGTACTGATAGGTGAGACCCTTCTCTTCCAGTTCAAACATATCCAAAGCTGGTCCAAGGTTACCACTTAATCCAAGAACAGCCTTGATGGGTGCTGGTTGGTAGTAAAAGAATGCAGTGATTAAAGCAACCGCAAGTCCGACTGCCATTGCGGTACTATGCTTAAAATATTTTTTGAGAGGAACAATATTGTTGAGAATATGCCCAACAACCACCGCAATGAAAACGAACCCGGATAAGGCGTGTAGGCCGATAATTTCGATGGAGAATGGCTGTGAAAAGGCATAAATGCCCGACAATGCCATGACCAAAAAGAGGAGGGCATTGAAAAGAGATATGATCCGCCTTCTGTTCAAACTCTCTTAAGACTTGGAGGGTACAATTGCTCCATGTTCATGTAACAGGGAGTAAATATCATCCAGAGGAACTTCTTGGGGGGTTGTTGAAGACTTTGCGGCGAGCACTGCAGTACAGGCTGCTGCCTGCCCCATTCCCATGCAGGATGCCTGTACCCGTGCTGCAGAATTGGCATAGCGATCACTGGATAGGCAACGACCTGCAACCATTAAATTCTTGGATCCCTTCGGAATCAGCGAGCCTCTTGGAATGGTTGGAACCACACCTCTCTTAAGATGTTTGGGTACCACACCATCCTTGGTGTGCAAGTCGATTGGGTAAAAGGAATAACACAGGGCATCATCAAATATTCTGCCGTGCTGGTAGTCATGGACGGTAAGGGTCGTCTCCCCTTTGATACGAAAAGTCTCACGGGTTGCGGTCTCGTTCATCATTCTGTCAATGCTGGCATTCTTTCCTCCAGGGATAGTCTTGAGAAACTTGAGCATTCTCAGAACTGATTTTCTACCTGCCAAGTTGGTTTGGGTTTGGGTGCCCGCATCTGTGGAATCGGCACCAAAGATATGATTCACATTTCCTCGGGTGCTACGGATTGGTTGCATCACATTACCGCTCCAGGTATCTCCTTTCTGCAAGCGACCTTCCTTGATGGCCTCATTATACATTTGCTGAATTTGCGTGGCGTTTTTGTTGACTACTGCCATATCAAGTCCCTTGTAAATAACTACCTGCGTACCAGGCTGACGCTCATCTCCACGCAACCGCTCAAATCCTAGCATCCCAACCACGGTGGCATTTCCAGTGCAGTCTATAATTTGTTTGCAACGCAATGAATAGCTGACTCCCTGCCCTCGAACATCGACTATCCAGCCCTCGGGAACTTGGCTAACCTTTTCTGGGAATTGATAGTAAGCGAGTGATACGCCTGCATCCAAGCAGGCTTCTTCCGCAAGCAGGGAATACAACTGACCATTTAAATCAACATGATAGGGAACATGGGATCGATGATTTTTGGTGAAATCCTGAAGCTTACGACCATCAATTTCCACAGATTTTTCGACCAGTTCCCAACCAATTCCGGAAATGACCTGCTTGCCCCAAGCGTGAAAAAGTCCAGGGAAGCAAACACCACCGGTAGTCGTGGTTCCTCCCAATTGGGAATTTCTTTCAAGCAGAACAGTCTTGGCTCCCAAACGACCGGCTTGGATAGCTGCCACATGTCCGGCGGACCCACCACCGACAACCAGAATATCGACATCAAGGATCGAAGTATGTTCGTTTACTGCAGGAGGGTTCTTGGCATTTGCCTTACAGACTAGACCGGAGGAAGCAAGAATGGCTGTTCCAGCAACTTTCGATTTAATAAAGTTTCTTCGATTCATAATTTGATAAATTTAATTCAAGGTTTGGAGCTTGTGACCATGTTCCAAAGCCTAAATCTTAGGTTTGATAATATTAGTATAGAAGTTTTTAAATTAATAAGTGTGGTTTTATGAATTCCATATAGTTCATACTAAAAATTCAGTAAGAATTGTGTAATGGCTGATAACAAGAAGAAATCAGATGGAATTATAAATTATTTTTGGCAGAAAAAAGGCGTTGGTAGGCCGTACTGTATTGGAATTCTATTTTATCGTCTACTTCTTTGCAAAAGCGAGCGACCAGATTCATTTCTTCGGCTTTTTTCATGCCCTCCTGCAGTCCCATGACCATCAAGGCTGTGGCCCAGGCATCCGCATCCCTGGCAGTGGGGGCAAATGCATTGACTGCAATTAAATTATGCTCAATTGGACTTCCTGTTTTGGGACTCAATAAATGAGAAGCACTTCGATGGGATTTCGGGTTTGTTTTTTTGATTCGGTAGGTGCCAGAAGTGGCCACTGCATAGTTACGAAGGGGGACGGACACTATGATATCTTTTCTGGATCCACCATTTTCCAGTCCGACAATCCATCCCTTTCCACCTCTGCCTTTTCCATTGGCTCTAACTTCTCCGCCAATTTCGACGAGATAATTTTCAAAATTCAAGCGTTCTAAGAGGTCGCATATTTGATCAATAATTTCTCCTTTAGCTGAGGCAGAAAGATCAAGTTGCAGGGCTGGGATTTTTTTACGAACCCTTCCTTTTGGTAACATTTCAAGGTTTTCCATTCCGGTAATTTTTCGCATCTTAGTAATTTGTTGCTCAGTAGGGATGGTGGACCGTGAATTACCCTGAGGGCCAAATCCCCAAAGGTTTACCAGGGGGCCTAGGGTCGGATCAAGCAGACCTGCGGTCTCACGGTGCATCCATTGGGCATGCTTTAAGAGACCATGCAGTTGGGGGTGAATGACCATATCGTTCGAGGACTTGTTGGCGTTGAATTGGAAAAGTTCGGAGTCTGGCCGCCAATGAGAAAAGATTTTATCCGCAGCCTCGAGATTTTGGACGATATCTTTTTGTAGTTTTACTTTCTCGAAAGTTTGATCCTTTAACACCTGGACCATCCAGGTTGTACCCAAGGCATTCCCGGAGAGCTTGGTGAGGGTGGGGACTTTCGTTGCATCTTGCTGGGTGCACCCGCCAAGCCATAGACATGATGCCAAGCATAAGAACGATAAAATTGAGCCGATCCACCCTGGCAGATAGAAATTAATACCGCTCTTTGGGCTCCGGTAGGTATTGAACAAAATCACCATCCTTTTTTTGTATCTCCTTAGACGTTTTAGTCCGTAATTTTATGAGAAGATCATGCCATTTTGAATCAACCGCCAAATTATTAAGCTCCTCGGGGTCTTTGTTTAAATCATAGAGCTCCTCGATGGTATCTTCATCGAAATGACGGATGTATTTGTATGGTCCATCTCGCATCATCATCCAGGCGGTAAGGCCTCTTCTTTGGAAGATATCGTAATTCTTGTTTTTTAGGCGTTCGGTGACGGTATTTCCATACTCATAGGTTGTATTGATGAGAAGCATGGGCTCAGTCAAAGAAGATGAGGGTTTTTCAAGTAAACCTGAAAGGTCTCTTCCATGCATTTGCCAAGCAGGAACTGTTCGGCTCAATGAATGAATGGTTCGGGTAATATCGACTCCGTTTACAGGTTCCTTACAGATTGTATTTGCTTCTATTTTCCCTTGTGAAGAAAAAATTAATGGGGCTAAAAGGTTTGCGTCATAGGCTGCCCATTTTTCTTGCATGCCATGCTCTCCCCAGGCAAAGCCCTGGTCGGAGGTAAAGATGACTACGGTGTTTTTCAATTGGTCGGTTTTTTTCAAGGCAGCGAGCATAGTACCCACACCATCGTCCAAAGACCTGACCGACCGATGATATTTTTTTACAAGATTGTCATACTTAAGAGGGTCTCCGTTGCTGTCCTTTTTCCAGCGCGTCAAGTCTTTGAGGTGTTCGGGCTTGGTCGGGCGGGGGCCAAATATATCAACGGGAACTTTGGCGTCAGGTGTTCCAGAGTAGTCCTTCATATGTCGATCGGATGGGGTGTAGGGGCCGTGGACTCCAGGGTAGCACAGCCAAAGGAACCACGGCTTTGAGATAGCGGCTTGTTTTAGGATATACTCTTCGGCGATTTCGGTGAATCGGTCATTACTGTATCCTCCCAGAGCTTCTCTTGGGCCACCATTTGTTCGGACTTGGGTGCCATGGTAGTAAGCCATGGCATTCCTTCTTCCCCCTCCACGGTCCCAGATAACCGAATAATCCCAGTCTCTGCCATGCCCCACATCTTCACCGAGGTGCCACTTTCCAATACAGGCGGTTTCATATCCGTTCTTTCTAAGTACAGACGGGAAGAATGGCAGTTTTTTGGGGTCGTACGATGCCATCGGGTATTTGGTGACCTTGATCGAGTCCAGTCGATGCTGTAAAAGTCCTGTCAGTGCGGAGGCACGGGAAGGTTGGCACCATGTGCCGGAGTAGCACTGGGTGAAGCGAACGCCTGATTTTGCCAATCGGTCGATATGAGGAGTGCTTACCCAGGAGCGTGCCTTCTCATAGGCGGATACGGAACGAACCGATTGATCATCGGTGAAAATGTAGAGAATGTTAGGCTGCTCGTCTCTGGCCCAGATAAATGAACACAGGGAGAAGAAAGAAAAAACAGTGAGGCGCATTAAGGCTACTGGGAAACAGAGTCGGTTTCTCGACTGCGCCCCGCATCAAGAATTATCTGAAGTTCGGCATTTAACTTTTCGACTAGGTCGGAGTTGGATTTAGCCAGATTCTTGGTTTCGCCAGGATCTTCTTCTAAATTAATTAAAGTGAGTCTTTCCACATTTGTATTGGCCAAAGTTTCTTCGACTTTTACATTCCTGGCCATTTTTTTGGCGTGCCGAAGAAGTTTCCATTTTCCCTTTCGGAACCCAAAGTTACCTCTTCCTCCATTGTCCTGCTGGATTAGGTGTTCGCGACCCTTAGCTCCTTCCTCTCCCAGTAGAGCCCCTATAATATTTTGGCTATCCACTAGGGCTTGTTCAGGAATAGAAACGCCAGCCTGAGAGACAAGGCTGGTGGCTAGGTCGATAGTGCAAACAATTTCATCTGATACTCCCGGCCTAATTTTTCCTGGCCACCAAGTAATAAAAGGTGTGCGGGTACCACCCTCAAAAATACTGTACTTTCCACCTTTATAGGGCCCAGCTGGTTTGTGGTCTCCCATATGTTCCAAGGCACCATCTTTGTATCCATCATCGCCAACAGGCCCATTGTCCGAGCAGAAAATAATCATGGTATTATCATCCAGGTTTTGCTCTTTGAGAATACGAACGATTTCCCCAACGCACCAATCCAGTTGCACGATTACATCTCCGCGGTAGCTAAGAGCAGATGTTCCGCGAAATCGTTCGTGGGGGATGCGTGGAACATGTAGGTCATGAGAAGCAAAGAAGAGAAAGAAAGGATCCTTCTTGTTCTGCTTGATCCATTCTTCAGATTTTTCCACCCATTTGTCTGCCAGATCTTCATCCCGAAAACGGGCAGCATGCCCGCCTGTATAAAAACCAATCCGACTTATGCCATTATGAATGGTAGAGTTGTGGCCGTGCGACCAGTCCATCTTCAGCGTATCCCGATGAGTAATGCCTGTTGGATGGTCTGGGCTGGGTTTTCGGGATCCCACCCAAAGCGGGTCTTTGGGATCTAAATTTAGTACACGATCATTCTCTACATAGACTTGTGGAACTCGGTCATTGGTTGTGGGTAAAAGAAAATTGTAGTCAAACCCGATCTCCCTCGGGCCAGGCTTGAGTTGTCCATTCCAGTCTGGTCCTTTACCAGGAGCTCCAAGCCCGAGGTGCCACTTCCCAATGACCGCTGTTTTGTATCCTGCTTTTTTAAGCAGATCTCCAATCGTGGTTTCGCCAGGCTGGATAATCGATGGCCCGTTGGGTGGAGCGATCCCAGTACCTTTTCTACGAAAGGCATAGTTTCCAGTAAGAAAAGAATAACGGGTGGGGGTACAGGTGGATGCAGAGCAGTAACCACTGGTAAAACGCAATCCTTCTTTAGCCAAACGATCAATGTGTGGGGTTTTTAGGTTTTTTGGCTTGGCTCCGTAGCAACCGACATCCCCGTATCCCATATCGTCAGCCATAATCACAATGACATTGGGTTTGCTGGCAAAGAGACAAGTCGAGCCAAGAAAGGCGGTACAAAAAATGGGAAGGTAATGTTTTAGGTACATGTCGTGTTTGTATGGCAGGATTAAAAGAAATTCAAGTGTTCATCCGCTCTTCAATCTCATTTGGTTCGAGAGGTGTGTCTTTCATTAAATTGATCGGTTGGTTTCCAGAAATTACGATATTGTCCTCCAAGCGAATACCGATTCCTTCATTTGGTATGTAAATACCTGGCTCCACCGTAAAGACGGCTCCATCGACAAGTTTTTTTTGTCCATTTGAAACATCGTGCACATCGAGGCCAAGGGAATGTCCTAGTCCGTGCATAAAATACTTTCGGCAAGCAGGGTGATTAGGTTTTTGATTTTTAACTTCTTTTAGCGAAAGAAGTTTTAGTCGAACCAGTTCCTCATTCATCATCTCATGAGCCTCGCTCCTCCATTGCTTGATCTCTTTACCTGCTTTGGCACCTGAGATGGATTTTTGCAGAACTCGAAGCACCGCTTGATACACCTGTTTTTGTCTACGGGAAAATTTACCGCTTACCGGCACAGTACGGGTGAGGTCGGCGTTGTAGTTCGCATAGCAGGCACCGACATCCATAAGTAGGAGGTCTCCCTTTTTACAGGCCTGGTCGTTTTGTAGATAATGTAGCACGCATGCATTCTTGCCGGAGGCAATAATTGGGCCGTAAGCAAACTTACACCTTTTACGGATGAATGAACGAGCCCACTCTGCCTCAATCTCATATTCCATTACACCTGGTTTAATTTCCGGCAATACCTCGTTGAAGGCATCTGTGGTAACTTCCACCGCTTGCTTGATTAGATCGACCTCACATAAATCTTTCCTAAACCTAAGGGCGTGCAGGTGCGGCGCGAGACGAAGAAAGCGACGTTTGGAAAAGCGTTGGCGCAGAGTGTTGCTGAATCGTTGATCCCTAGTTTCCACAGGATTGTCAGCTCGTTGATGCTCGTTGTCGTTGAGGTAAAAAGGGCCATTATTATTTTTGGCTAATTTTCCAAAGACTTCAGTGAAATCTTCTAACCAATGAATCTTGGATATGGCAGAGATTTTACGGGCATCTGTTTTGTTTAGTTTATATCCTTCCCAAAGTTGTAGGGTGGGGTTGGGTTTGCGGATGAAGAGGTGGGCCTGTTCGCTGGGTTTTTGGGCACTGGGCTGTAGAACGAGGATGGATTCTTCCTGCTCGATACCAGAGAGGTAGAAAAGATCGGAGTTTGGATGGTAGGGTAGGGTGCCATCCGCATTGCTGGGCATCAGATCGTTGGCATTTAGCACAGACAAAGTGTTTGCCGGCATCCGCTCGAGCAAATGTTTGCGGTTGGTTGCAAACAATTGTGGATCGATTAGGGAGTGGCGCATCGGTTCGATTGGTGGGCTAGGAGACGCGCCTTAATTTAGTTATCCGACCAGTTTGTACCCACTCGGCCACAAAGATATCTCCATTGGAAGAGAAGCAGGCATCGTGCGGATGAACGAATTTCCCGTTTTTCCAGGTCTTGGCATTTCCCCGCTTTACTTTCTTTTGGGTGACCACATTTTCGACATCGTCTCCTAGTCGGGCGACCACCTTGTTGTTTTTATCGAGCAGAGATATACGGGCGTGCAATTCCGGAATCATTAATAAATCATTCCAAACATCTGCATTGGCTGGCAAACCAAACCCATCTATGGTTTGAAGATGTTTTCCATCGAGGCTTAAAAATTGTACGGTGTGATGTGCCCGGTCGCAAACCACCACGGTTTCTTCTCCATTTCTACGATCTGTCCAAATGCCGTGTGGAGTTCTAAAGCTACCCTTTCCATTGCCGGGTCCGCCGAACTTGGAAACCCAATTCCCATCCTTGTCATACCTATGAATCCAGAAGGATCCATATCCATCTGCGAGCAAAAACCCACCATCATTGAGGAAGGCAAAATTGGTCGGCAGAAATGCGTCCTTCCCCCAGCGTGGTCTTCCTTTTCCCTCAAAGCGTACCGACTCCTTGCTGTCTTCTCCCTTCCTGTAAACTCCGCTATCCATAGGTGCATATTTTTCCCAAACTGTTTCACCAGTTAAGGTGAGTTTGGCAAAAGCCTTAATGTTCTGGTAGGCACAAACATAGAGGAATTCCTCGTTCCCTTCTTTTCGAACCTCGATGCCATGACCACCTCCTTGAAATTGACTACCAAATGCCCGAACGAATTTTCCATTTGGATCAAATACGAAGATGGAGGGATGTTCTTTTAGGTGCTTTCTTCCCTCATGAATGACATAGACAAAACCTGCTTGATCCACGGCTAAATTGTGGGTGGTCTGCCAGCTGTATTGTGACGGAAGTTTTGCCCAGTCGTGAGTCACTTCATATTGATGAACACCTTCACCGATGACCAAGGGGCTGTTGCCCGACTTTTTGCCTAGGAGTAAATGAGGAAGAAGAAGGCTTCCGGACGCAGAAGTAGTAAGAAAAGATCGTCGATTCATAAATGGCTTAGGTAAAGGGGATGATAAGGAGGTTTTTAATTAGGACAGGAGATATCGGGTGGAGCAAGGTTTCGATTTCTCGATGCCTGGAAAATGGAAGTCAGGGAGAGGGAATCATCTCTATGCGTTGAAGGTATCGAGGTTCATCGATGCCAGAAAGATCAAGTTTTTGCTTGGATTCAAGGTCGGTTATTGAAATAGAGAAATTCACGATGGCAGACCATGAGAGGGGCTCGTCCTTTTTCCCATTAAATTGGTCGATGGTAAAAACAATCTTTTGTTTTCCCTTACCAGATATTTTGCGGGTCGCATGAAAATCGCCAATATTTTTTCCATGGCCAAGAAAACGGCTCGAAGTATTTAACCTTAGCACCAAGTCCCTGCCCTGTGGGTTAATGGTCAGGCAAAGGGCAAGGTTATCCCAACGGTCCAGTTCAGGGTTCTGGAAAATATATCCTTTCAGATTACTTCCATTTTGTGTCGCCCAGTTTTGAGTGCCCTGAGAAAAATCATCAATTAAGCGTGTCTTAGGGATATTGCTAAAGGCATTCAGGTTGAGATCTTTGGGTTCATAAATCTGCTCAACCGAATTAACAGTGATTGTTTCTGTGGATCCATTTTGCAAAGTGATGGCCTCGTCAAGTTTGTAGCGACATAAAGCAAAAGCATAAATGGGCAGTTGAGGAAATACGGGGATCCTTGTGGTGTAGTGCCTTAGGTGGTTGGAGAGATGCAAATCTGCAGGTTGACTCTTCCAAAACCGGGTCCGGGAATTTGGGTCGTAACTGTAGTAGATTTCTACCTCTTGCAGATTTTTTAAATCCTCGGGAACTACGGTGAACAAAGCTTCTCCATCCTTAATTTCCATGGTAGATTTTGGAGTCCGTGGAATGTAAATGTTTTCACCTTTCAAGTGCCGGGCAAACCATAGATTAAGAAGAGTCCACTGTTCTGGGCCTGGTCCATGGTTTTTGTGGATATTAGCGGAAACCCGCCAGTTATTATGGGGCAATAAATCCATTGCCTGCTGGATGCGTTCATAGGTGGAGTGGAAATCGTTCGATGAGGTAATGAAGGCAACGGGGCATTGGACGAGTGGCCAGGTTGAACTGCAATCGATGGTATTTTTATAAAGCTCAAGATGCTGGAAATGTGCCTTTGTGCTACTTCTGGGAATTCCAGTGAGATCGATATGACGAAATCCAGTGCCACCGACAAAGGGTGCAACTGCTTTCAATCGTGGGTCGATCGCATTCATTGCCGTGATCACTCCACCCATGGAAAATCCGGCAAATCCGATCCGGTTCCTATCCACTTCCTTTTGTTGCTCCAAAAAGGTGATCCCCCGCTTTCCAGCCACGGCCAGAAGAAACCAGTTTGAATTTCTGGGGCTGGGAACCGGATCAATCGAATACTCATCTGGCACCAAGGTTCTTTTCCATTGTTTACGCAGTGCATTCTTGTAAAACCTTGGACCCTGGGTGGGGTCAACTTTTCCCCAGTCGGTATTTTCTTTTACGCCGTTCTCCATCGATCGGCCGAGCCAATTGATATCGATCACGGCGTATCCCTGCTTAGCGAAGTAGATCCCCCGATCTTTTTCAGCTCTCTGCCCACCACCATGTGTCCATACGAATGCTGGATGTTTGCCAGGTTTATCGGGAAAGGTGTAGTAGGCGGCTACGCGGGCTTCTACCCCCTTAAAGGTTCCAACTCTGTAGGTAACATAGCGACTGATCACTCCATCCTCCTTGGTTTCATTAATCACCTTGGTATCAAGTTCTTCTGAGGATGGATTATAGGAATCCCATAATTCAACAACATTTACGGGCACATCTTTGCTACTGGAATATGGCGTGAAGGTCTCGGAAGCTTGAAGAAAAAACGGGAGGATCAAGCCAAGGATAAAGATCCTAAGGAAATGAATGGTTTGAATCATAAGAAGTATGCTTTTGCGCATACACCGTGAATTGTCACCCGCAAAGGTTCCCGGAACGCGGGAATTTATTCTTAATGGAGCGACCGAATTTCTTCGGCGATAATGGACAGTCCACGAGAAACAACTTCTTCATCCTGAGCAAAGGTCACCCGTATGCATTCCTCCTTATGTTTCCATGGTTCATTCAGTCCTGGAAAGAAATAATGCCCGGGAACAACTAATACTCCCTTGGTTTTCAATCTTTGGTAGAGCTCTTCGGTGGTGATCGGTAAATTCTTTAACCACAGCCAAAGGAATAAGGCTCCTTCGGGCTTATGAATGGCGTAGGGTAAGCCATCGAGTTCTGCCTGGAGTTGGCCAACAGCTTGTTGAGACTTTTTTCCGTAGTGGGGTTTTATTACTTCACGGCTTACCTGCATAATATCTCCGCTTCTCACAAGTTCGAGAGCAAGGGCGGGACCAAGGCTACCCGGAGCTAAACTGAAGACGGATGTCATTCGTGAGACCAAACGGATGATTTCCTTACGGGCGATGACGATTCCGGTGCGCAAAGTGGGTAGTCCAAATTTCGATAGGCTCAGGCACAGGACGATATTTTCATCCCAGACCGGAGTGATCTCGGCCTGAATGATATTGGGGAAAGGGGCTCCGTATGCATTATCAAGGATGAGCGGGACTCCTGCACTACGAGTGAGTGTCCTAAGCCTTTCCACCTCTTCGTCGGTAACTACATTTCCTGTGGGGTTGGTGGGTCGGGATAGGCAAAGAGCTCCAACTTCCTTTCCAATTGATAAAGTATCAAAGTCGATTCTGTATTTGAAAAAGGAATTATCAAGGTGTTCGATGTGGGGCTTGCTGGATTGAAAAAAGTCCGACTCCATCCCGACTTCGTTGTATCCAATATATTCTGGAGTAAGGGGGAGCATAATTTGTTTTTTTTGGGAACCTTCAAATCGGCCGGCAAACAAATTAAACAAAGAAAGAAAAGCGTTCTGGCTGCCATTGGTCAGAGCTATGTTTTCTGGACTAATTCCCCACCCATACTCCCGGTTAAACAAATTGGTTAAGGCATCAAGAAAAGGTGCGGATCCCTGAGGAGTATCATAGTTTCCGATCAATCTTTCAAATTCGCCCGGTTGATCAAGAATTCGCACCATGCGTTGGCGGACAATTTCCTGTATCTTGGAAACATGGGCGGGGTTTCCTCCCCCAAGCATGAGGGGGGCGGGATCTGCGGAAAGTGCGGACCCTAAGTCGTCCATTAACTCCGCAATTCCTATCTTGCCAGCAAAGCGTTTACCAAAATCAGACAGTTCATACTCCACGAATCTATTTCAAAAGAAAAGCGGAGGGACGGGCGAGTTCAATCTCGCCCGTCTAGATATTATCAAAATTAGTTTTTATAGAAGGTTACCGATCGTTCAACTTCCTGAGTCAAAAAACTTTAGATGAATTCGTTTATCAAATTCTCAAGCATTTCCTGGCGCCCGCTAGCCAGGCTAGGTTCGCCATGGGCCAATGCATGGGCTTCCAATTCCTCAAAGGTGCAGGATCCAGATTCAACTTTGGCTCCTACATTGGAATCAAAGCTGGAGTAGCGCTCTTGCACAAAATCAGCCAGGCGACCGTCTTCGCGTATGGCCTGGGCGATCTTTAGCCCACGGGCAAAGGTGTCCATTCCACCGACATGGGCATGAATCAAGTCGATGGGTTCATGGGATTCCCGACGACGCTTGGCATCGAAGTTAAGACCCCCGGTAGTAAAGCCCCCTGTATTTAATACAACGAGCATGACTTGGGTGGTGAGATACAAATCAGTGGGGAATTGATCGGTGTCCCAACCAATCAAGGTATCTCCACGATTGGCATCTATACTTCCAAGTTTTCCAGCATTGGCTGCCACGGTAAGTTCATGCTCCATAGTATGACCTGCAAGAGTGGCATGGTTGGTCTCGATATTCAGAGTGAAGCGGTCCATCAATCCATATTCACGAAGGAAATTCAGGCAGGCCGCAGAATCACTGTCGTATTGATGAGTCGATGGTTCGCGGGGCTTGGGCTCGATGTAGAAGGGCCCGTCAAAACCGATTTTGTCCGCATGGGCGACCGCCATGTGCAGAAAGGCAGCAAGATGATCGAGTTCCCTTTTCATATTGGTATTAAGCAGCGTGGAATATCCTTCTCTGCCTCCCCAAAAAGTATAGCCCAGTCCGTCGAGTTCTTTGGTTGATTCCAGGGCCTTTTTCACCTGAGCACCTGCATAAGCATAGATATTGGCGTCTGGCGATGTCGCTGCTCCCTGAGAATAACGGGGATGAGCAAACAGACAGGCCGTTCCCCATAACAATTTTACTCCGGTTTCAGACTGCTTTTGTTTGAGCTTGGCCACCACCTGATCAAGGGCGGCATTGGAGGCGGATAAGTCATTGAGTTCTGGGGCAATGTCCCGATCGTGCCAGCAATAATATTCGATGCCCATTTTATCAAGGAACTCAAAAAAGACATCCACTCGAGCGAGTGCGTTTTCCACTGAATCGCTTCCATCATCCCAGGGCATCTGGGCGGTTCCTCCACCAAACGGGTCGGCAAGGACATTGCGCATTACATGCCAGTATGGTGCCGCAAATCTCAGATGTTCTTTCATGGACTTTCCGGCAACCATTTCTTCCGGGTTGTAGTGTTTGAAAGCAAAAGGGTTTTTTGAGGATGGTCCCTCGTACTGAATTTTTTCGCAGGGGAAATGAGCCATGATATCTATCGGTTTCTGGGTTTTGTTAATGTATGGAAAATGGTTACAATAATTCTTTCCTTTGTCGGGTAAATCCGCAAATTGCGTATAATTTCTGTTGAATTTCGTCATTTATCGGTCTGTGATCTTTTTCATGAGTCAACCGATTGCTATTATAATGACAGAAGTCTTTCTTCGTCGACTAACCCCTTCGCTTGCATCATTTGCTGGACGGGTACAGGATTATCGTATTCTCAGTATTCATCGAAAGGTAGAGGAACTTGAGGCACTAATCGATCAGATAAAACCTCGCGGGATTATCCTCGAACGGCTGCCCAACCGTGCAGATGAACTGATCAAGTTATGCAGAAAAACCCCAACGGTTCTACTTGCAACCGATGATTCAATTCCGGGGTGTGTCTCTCTCGATGTAGACGACTGGGCAGTCGGACGTGAAGCTGCCGAGGCGTTCTCCTATGCCGGTTTACAAAGCTTGGCTTGCCTCGGTAATGACACACCGTACTCCGCGCAAAGAATTGAAGGTTTTCAAAAAGCTATGCTAGCTCAAGGGATGCCATTTTCGGTTTTTACAGAATCTGGATTTAATGATGCCAGGTATAGTGAATCATTTCGTCCACCGAGTAAAAAGCTTCAAAGTTGGCTTCAGGAATTACCTAAGCCAGCCGGAGTGTTTGCGGTACATGATCCGCTTGGTCGTTACCTGTGCGGTGCTTGTTCGCAGTTGGGTATTGAAGTACCCCACGAAGTAGCAGTGATTGGTGCAAATGATGACCCTTTGGTCTGCAATCTCACCTATCCCACACTTTCCAGTGTGACCATTCCTTGGGATGCTTTAGGGGAGAGGATTGCACGGTCAATGGACGAGTTACTCAGAAGTCCGAAAAGAAAATATGTACCCATTTGTATCCCACCAACAGGAGTATCCTTGAGGCATTCCGCCAATCATCTTGCGGTAGAAGACCCTATCCTTCGCCGGGCAATGTCATACCTTACTGAACGAATTCAAGAGCCTGTATCTATAGGAGTAATGTGCCATGACTTACGAATTGCCAGGCGTACACTGGAAAGACGTTTTAAGGGTTATTTCAAAATAACTCCGTGGGAAATGCTCTGTCGTCTTCGAGTAAACCATGCCAAGCAATTACTTGCCGAAACCAATCACTCTATCGCTGGTGTATCGGAACTGTGTGGTTTTAATGATGCTGAGCGCATGACTGTTGTCTTTAATCGGGTGCTTGGAAAACCTCCTTCATCCTTCCGTAAGTCCATCCGAGCAGGGGTTAGCTTTTAATTTTTTCGTTTAATTTTCTTAGTTGCGGGAGCTACTTAATATGAGCCGAATTTTAACTCTTCACTTTATTCTCATAACCTGTCTGGGAACTATTCTTTTGGCAGAGTCTCCCTCGGTGGCAAAATTTGGAGGAGTGAATGGGGTAGAGCAAATGCTCGAGATTTCAGGTACTCGTAAGATCAGTGGGGTGTATCCTCATCTAACCACCTATTCTCAAAGTCGAAAAGATGGGTACTTTTTCAAACAGGGTCATCAGGAATGTGGAATAGGTGCGGTTGTGCCATGGGCAAACAAGTTGTGGATGATCACTTATGCACCGCATATGCCTCGTGGTTCAGATCATAAGTTATACTCCATTGATGAAAACTTAACCATGACTCTTCATCGGGAAAGTGTGGGAGGTACCCCAGCTGCCCGCATGATTCATCACGAGTCCGAACAACTCTTTCTTGGCCACTATGTAATAAATAAAGCAGGAACTATCCGGGTGATTAGTCCGAAAAAAATGCCCGCCCGGGTAACCGCAATTATGCGACACCTCAAGGATCCAGAAAACTTTGTTTATCTCTACGATATGGAAAATATGTTTTACGAAATCAATGTACATACACTTGCTTTCACAAAACTTTTCCATGACCCAATTCCAGGATATCATGGCAAAGGAGGATATACTTCTCAGGGTGTGGTGGTCGTATCCAATAATGGTGAGACAAGTGCAGAACACCTTGACCAGTCGGATCATTGGCAGGTTTCCAAAGATTTCAAAAAGCGCGGAATCGAGGATCGGGGTTGTCTTGCCACTTATGACGGCGAAAAGTGGAAAGTAATCGAGCGCAGGCAATACACGGAAGTCACCGGGGCCGAAGGGATTCGTCCAACGAGTGCTGGATTAAGGGATCCATTATGGGCGATCGGTTGGGACAAGAGGTCCTTACGGTTGCAGGTGCTCAAGGACGGAGAGTTTACGATTTTCCTTCTCCCCAAAGGCTGCCTCAATAATGATGCCAGTCATGGATGGTTTACTGAATGGCCAAGGATACGGGATGTAGGTCAAAAGGATTTACTCATGGATATGCATGGCATGTTCTTTCGCTTTCCACGAAATTTTGGACCGAAAAATTCAGCAGGCATCGAACCCATTGGTTCCCATCTACGTTACATTCCCGACTTTTGTGAATGGAACGGCCAACTAGTGCTCGCGACTGATGAAGCGAGTATTCAGGGTAACCCACTTACCGGCCAACCACAGTCAAATTTGTGGTTTGGTAGTTTTGAAGACCTAAGCGAGTGGGGGCCACGCAATGCAGCAGGGTCGATTTATATGGATGATGAAGTAAAAGCGGGAGTGCCTTCTTCTCCTTTTTTAATTAATGGATTCCCTCATCGCATGGTTCATTTTGCGACCGATCGGCCAGTCACTATGACAATGCAGGTCGATCGTAAGGGTACAGGAGAGTTTAAAACATATGAACAAATATCGGTAGATCGGTATGCTTCACATATTTTTGACCATGGGTTCGAGGCTCAGTGGATTCGGGTGATAGTTGATGAGGATTGTCGTGCCTCAGTATCCTTTCAGTTTTCTGAGAGTGAATATCGATCTAAAGAAGAAGGGGCTGAATTGTTTAAGGGGCTAGTTGAAGTGGGAGAAACCAGGGTCCAGGCTTCGCTGTTATTCCCGAATGCTTCGAATCGTGAACTTTCCGTCTGCTCATCCAATGGATCGAGCTATGAGTTGGATCATCTGAAATTTTCCTTCAAGAAATTGATCAAGAACGCACGGGCGGTGGATTGTATGACAGCAGCAAACCTTGCGAGTCAGGGAGCCAAAGTATCCAAACAAAACCTGGGGGAGAAAACCCTGCGGCAATTCCTCACTCCGAAAGCGGAGTTCTCGGTGGATGATGCATCCGTCATTTTGGTAAGCAGGGAAAACCGGTCGATCGTCGGCAAGAAAGGAAACTACACCATTCTTCGTTTGCCTAAAGGACATCCAGCGTTCGACCAACCCTTTGCATTTGGGCACCCGCGTATGCACCGCGAGTTGGAGTCAGAACGAATGATAGCAAATGTACATGGCACTTTTTACGAGGTACCCTTCTGGATAGTTGGACAAGCTCCGCTCTACACCAAGATGCGACCCGTTAGCAGTCATAAGAAACAAATCTCCGACTTCACCACATGGAATGGACTCTTGGTGATGGGCGGTCTAAAGCCAGGAGCACAATCCTCGGAGCATGTATATTTATCAAAGGATGGAGGAGCCTCTCTTTGGCTTGGTGGGATTGATGATCTTTGGAAACTGGGTAAGCCAGTCGGAATTGGAGGACCATGGAAAAATTCCAAGGTTAAGGCAGGGGAACCCTCCGACCCTTATCTGATGACTGGGTATGATCAAAAGACCTTAGTGCTTCAAGCCGACAAGGATTGTAAGATCACCGCGGAGATTGATGTGGACCATTGGACTGGCTTTCATCCCTGTAAAACTTTTAATCTTAAAGCGGGGGAAAAGCTAACGTATCAATTTCCCAAAGGCTTTGCTGCCCACTGGATACGCTTCCGTTCAAGTCAGGATACCCGGGTAACCGCTCAGTTGGTTTATCGATAGTTAGTCAACCCTTTCCTTACGGGAGGCTAGATCAGGGAGGCTGGAGCTATCTCTTTTCGAGTCGATGGTTCCTCTTGTGTTGGATGAGTGCGATCCGCTAGTTTAGATGTCATGATACAATCTATCCGATGAGACCCTATCTGATTTTAGTCCTCTTTTGCAGGTTGCTTACTTTTGCAGAGGCCAATCTCAATGTAGTCTTCATTCTTGGGGATGATATGAACCGGGACAGTTGGGGAACTTATGGGAATAAAGACTGCAAGACCCCGCATGTCGACCGGTTAGCCAATGGAGGCGTCCGTTTCGAACGGGCCTACTGCTCAGTGGCTATGTGCGCCCCTTTTCGCCAAGAGCTTTACAGTGGGCGTTCTCCGTGGCGTACGGGTACATTACCCAATCATTCCAAATCTGTGCCGGGTACAAAAAGCATTGCCCATTATCTCAAGCCCTTGGGTTATGAGGTTGCCTTGCTGGGTAAGTCTCACATCGGACCGAAAGAATGTTACCCGTTTAAAGGATTGGGGGATGTTAGCAAAGCAGTCGACGCCAATCCTGAACTTTTGAAACGCTCGAAAAAATTCTTTGATAACTGCGAGAAAAAGGGGCAACCGTTCTGTCTCTTCATTGCTTCCCATGATTCCCATGCACCGTTCACCACCGGAGACCCGACTGCATACGATGCTCAAAAAATATCCGTTCCTCCCTACTGGATAGACACTCCTGAACTTCGGCAGGAAATGGTGAAGTACTACGCAGAGGTTACCAATTTTGACCGGCTCGTAGGAATGATCCGTACCGAACTGGAAAAACGAAAACTCTGGGAGAACACCATTTTCATCGTCTGCAGTGAACAGGGCACCCAACTTCCCTTTGCCAAGTGGACTTGCTACGATAATGGACTCCGTACTGGATTGGTGATGCATTGGCCTGGACTTTCCCGGGCTGGATCGATTGTGGAGCCACTGGTTTCCATTCAGGATATCGTACCCAGTTTGATCTTGTTTCTAGGGGGTGAGTTGTTCCCTGGCGACTGCGATGGGAAAAGCTTTTTATCTTTGTTGAAGGAAGGTTCTGAACCCATTCATTCTTATCTTTATGGTGCTTTTACAAACTGCCGAATTAACGACAATAGGGAACGAATTTTTCCAATCCGCTCCATTCGAGACGAGCGATACTCTTTGATTTACAATCCAAATTTTAAGAGTGGCATTACTTCAAACATAACTCTATCAAAAGCTCTTCGTATGGTGGAGGATGATAACTTTCGTCCTTCGAATCAAGGCCTTGCCGGGTCTTGGGTCGATCGACGAGACCGAGATGACCGGTTTAGTGCCCTGGTCCACAAATTGCACCACCGAACTGAATATGAATTGTACGATTTAGAGGAAGATCCTCATGAATTGTTTAACTTAGCCGAAAAGAATGCGTATCAATCAATGTTCAAAAAACTTAAGCGTACTCTTGAAAAAAAACTCCATTCCCTTGGAGATTCTGATCCAATAGTAACGGAAAGAAGTTATCTTTCACAAAGCAGATAAGTAAAGTATGAACAGCCAACTTAAGGCAGTCGTTTTTGATATGGACGGCGTGGTAATAGATAGTGAGTTTACTCATTACTCTGCAATTTGTGAAGCGATGGGGAAAGGAGCCACCGCGAGCTTCGAACAGTTTCTTGAGCATTGTACCGGACGGGATGAAGTCTATGCGATGACCCGGATGGCCGAACTTTCTGGTATGAGCTTTGTGCCGGGTGACTTGCCGAAGTGGGGTGTTCGCAAAGGCAAGGCCTATGCAAGACTGGTGGGGGAGCAAGCACGCCCCATTCCTGGTTCGGTGGAACTTGTCCTTTCGGTGGCCAAGGAATTGCCCGTGGGGCTTGCCACCGGATCAAGACGCCATGATGTTGAGTCTGCTCTGCCTGTACTCTCTGGCGGACTATTAAATGGCGTGTTTTCTTCGATTGTTACCTCCAGTGAAGTGGAGGCACCCAAGCCTCACCCGCAGACTTATATGGAAGTAGTAAAGCAACTTAAGGTTCAGCCGATGGAATGCTGGGCGATTGAGGATTCACCCAACGGGATTACCTCTGCAAAGGCCGCAGGCTTACGGGTGATCGGGGTCTTGGGAACAAACCAAGAAGCGGATTTACTGGGGGTGGGGGCAGAACGATTGGTAACGGATCTTAGCGAACTTTCCTTACCCATTCTCAGGCGGTGGTTTATCGAGGACACTGGTTCGGTCTCAATTTAGAAATTGTGGTTTTATTTCTTTTTGGACTCGTCTTTCAGAAATGATTTTAGATAAAAGGATGTTATTTAAATGATTCGTAAAGCCCTCACAGCCCTTAGTTTAGTAGCCGTATTTTCTTCGGCGAGTCTGCCTTTGGCTGTTTTGCAGGTTGGCGTTTGGGCTAATATGTTTGGTGAATTTTATGGTGAAACCGGTTCTATTGTTGAATCTATGGAATGGACTTTTGATGGTGAAAACCGATGTGATGGGTGTGAACTGGTGAGTTCCCTGAATGGCAAGAAAAGTGAAGTTATGGCATGCACTCTCTCGCTTGTAGAGGAGACCAAAGCAATTCCTTGTGATGTAAAAAGATCGAACATTTATGGGCTTCCCGAAAATGTTTTTCTTGTTAGTGGGCAATTCCCCGTGGAATCCTGGGTGCAGGAGGTAGCTTCACCTCCTCCCAAAAATTTGGTTTAAAAAGCCTTTGTAAGTTTGGCTTCCTTTTTAAAAGCCAAACTACTTTTTATTTATCCGTCTTTATAATGGCGGTGTATTCTTTTGTTTTATTCCAAATTTAGTACTTATTATGAAATTCTTTAAATCTCTTTTTCTTAGTCTCTTTCTTTCATCCTCTTTTCTTTTCGCCCACGAAGGTCCATGGACTGCTGCCCGCCCGGATGGTCATGCACCTATATCCGTGATGGGGGATCATATGCACGCGATGGGGGAATGGATGGTTTCCTACCGCTACATGACCATGGATATGAAGGGCTTGTTAAAGGGGTCGGATAATGTAACTACCAAATCACAAACAGGAACCATGATGGCACCAGGTGATTACATGATGGTGCCAACAGAGATGACTATGGACATGCATATGTTTGGTGCTATGCATGCGATTTCAGATCAATGGACCTTGATGTGCATGCTCAATTATTTGGATAATGAAATGACGATGATTAATCGTATGGATGTAACTTCCAAGATGGAGACTTCAGGAATTAGTGATCTAAAGCTAGCCGGGCTCTATGATCTTGCCCGTTGGGAAGATGGCAGGCGAGCTCACTTAAGTTTTGGGCTCAGTGCACCCACTGGATCCATCGATGAGAAGTCTGGAGGAAATACTGTTGGGTATGGCATGCAATTAGGTTCGGGTACCTGGGACTTTCATCCAGCCATCACTTACTTAGGTCAGACCGAAAATTATTCCTATGGTGCTCAGTTGGGAGGAATTCTACGAATTGGTGATAATGATCAGGGGTATACCCTGGGTAACCGTGTTGAGGCAACTTTGTGGGGAGCCCGTAAATTAACCGACTCATTGAGTGCTTCATTGAAACTTGATTACTCATCGCAGGAAGAAGTAGATGGTTCTCATAAGGGCATTTCCAATATGCAAAAAATGATGACACCGGCAAAGAACCCTGATCATCAGGGGCGCGATCTTACCTCGCTTGGTTTGGGATTAAATTACTACTTCCAATCAGGTGCCCTGAAAGGTCATCGCATTGCCGCGGAGTGGGAAACCCCATTGGATCAAAAAGTAAATGGCGTTCAGCTCGAGCTTGACTCTACCTGGACGGTTGGTTGGCAATACGCTTGGTAAAGTTTTACATTCTAAGACTTGATCGATGCCTTTAGATTATTCAGAAATGAATACCTATGGTAAATCGATCCATTACTTGGCTCTTGTGCCCCCTTTTGCTTTGGGCACAAGAGCCTACTGAATTATCCAAAGATGTTCTTTCTCCCCTTGTGGTTACCGCACAGGGTGGGTTTCCTGAGCCGCTGGGTAAATCGGTCTGGTCTTTAACTCAATTAAAGACAGATGACCTTCTAGTATTGTCCCGGTCGATGCCAGAGGCGATGACGGGGATGCCCTCTGTAATGGTTCAAAAAACCGCCCTCGGGCAATCATCTCCTTACATTCGTGGACTGACTGGTTATCACAATGTTTTGCTGGTGGATGGCATAAGGCTTAATCATTCTGCGATGAGATCGGGCCCCAATCAATATTGGAGCACGGTCGAGCTTTATGGCACAAACCATATCGAAGCTTTACGAGGTTCTTACGGCACACTCTATGGGGCCGATGCAGTGGGTGGTGTGGTTAATGTTTTATCCGGTAAACCATCCTTTGGCTATGGTAGGAAGTATTCAACTGGAGAATTTTTTGGCCGACTTTCCTCTGCTGAGCGTTCATGGACTGTGGGTATATTAGGTGAGGTTACTTCAGGTGATTGGTTTGTCGAAGTTTCGCATACGGAGCGTTCATTTGGAGATCTTGAGGGAGGAAGCGATATCGGTAGGCAGCCTAATACAGGGTACGATATGAGTGGAACTCAGGCCCGTTTGGCCCGCAAAATCTCGAATAATGCCCACTGGGTATTTGGATTCCAGAGAGCTTTCATGGATGATGTGCCAAGAACCCATAAAACAATTGATGGTCTGAGCTGGGAAGGATTGTCTGTAGGGAAGGAACTTTGGAGGCAGCT
>JAOFTV010000010.1 GCA_028045305.1 Opitutales bacterium
GTCAGGGCGACGATGTAATGACCGGAGGTGAAGGAAACGATAAGTTATTTGGTGGTCAGGGTGATGATGTTATGTCTGGAGGTGACGGAAACGACACACTAATTGGTGGTCAGGGTAACGATGTTATGTCTGGAGGCGACGGTCGTGATATCATTTTTGGTGGTCAAGGCGAGGATGTTCTCAAAGGAGGTAAAGGAGATGACTGGCTGAACGGAGGAGACGGAGCGGATGTCCTTGAAGGTGGAGAAGGTAAGGATGTAGCTGCATACTTATGGTCAGACGAAGGCGTGGAAATTGATTTGGAAAAAGGTACGGGCAAAGGAGGCTGGGCTGAAGGTGATGTGCTCAAAGATATTGAAGGGGTTCGGGGTTCTACCCATGACGATGTGATTAGGGGCTCTGATGCAGATAATTGGATAGTGGCTGAAGCCGGCGATGATTTAGTCGATACCGGAAAGGGTAATGACATGGTTCGTGGTGGAGAAGGCGACGATCTCATTCTTGGTGGAGAAGGCGATGACAAATTGCATGGAGGAAAGGGAGATGATTATATCTATGCAGGTGAGGGCGATGATGTTCTTACTGGTGGTCAAGGAAATGATCAGTTGTTTGGAGGTGAAGGTAACGATGTTCTCAAAGGAGGTCAGGGTAACGACTACCTGGAAGGCGGAGCTGGAGCCGATGTAATCAAGGGAGGTAAGGGTGAAGACACTGCTGCCTACGCTTACTCTGAAGAGGGTGTTAATGTTGATCTCTCTAAGGGCACCGGTAGTGGAGGTGATGCTGAGGGGGATAGACTTTCTAGCATAGAAAACGTGATCGGATCTGCCAATGATGACGTGATTAAAGGAGATTCAGGAGACAACAAATTATTCGGCTGGCATGGCGACGATGTTCTCGAGGGAGGTAAGGGAAATGATTCCCTCTTTGGTGGTTCTGGTGACGATACTTTACGTGGTGGTCAAGGGGACGATAAACTTTATGGAGGCTCAGGAGATGATGACCTGCGTGGTGGTAAGGGAGATGATTTTCTTGCCGGGGGTTCAGGAGATGATACTTTACGGGGCGGTTCTGGTGACGACACCTTATTAGGTGGCACAGGTGACGACGACTTGCGCGGTGGTAAAGGCGACGACATTCTTAAAGGTGGAGAAGGCGACGACACCCTCCGTGGTGGTAAGGGAGATGATCTACTTGAGGGCGGTGCTGGAGACGACGACTTGCGCGGCGGTAAAGGTGATGATGTCCTAAAAGGTGGAGAAGGCGACGACACCCTCCGCGGCGGTAAAGGAGATGATATTCTTGAAGGCGGCACAGGTGACGATGTTATCAAGGGAGGTAAAGGCGATGATACCATTATTTATAACACTGGAGATGGCAATGACACCATAGTTGGTGGAAAAGGGCAGGATGTTTTAAAACTTGCTGATATTAGTGCCACCGAATTTGTTGAAAATTGGGAATTGGAAGACCGAAAGGGCAATTCCATTGATGCCAAAGCATTAATCTCAGACGGTAAACTCGACCTTTCATCTTTAAAAGGAGCTGGTTCAATTACTGGGCCTGATGGTAGTGAGATCGATTTCCGATCCTTGGAAACCATATCCTTTGAAGCCTTTGAAGCTCCACTTGGAGAAAACCTAGTCGTAAATTCAAGCTTTGAAGATCACGATAAATTGAATAGAGGTTCGTGGGGAACTTTCCAAAGCATTGATGGTTGGCAGGCAAGCTCTGGATCGATAGAGATACAAGCAAAGCAACATGGTGGTACAGTAGGTGCTGATGAAGGAAAAGCTTTCCTTGAATTGGACGCACATGGAAACTCATCAGTATACCAAGATATTAAAACAGGTTCAGAGGGTACATTTAAACTATCTTTCTCATTCTCTGCTCGTGAAGGCGGTGCCGGTGGCTCTGATGTTGCAGCCAATAATCTGACTGAAGTTTATTGGGGTGGTGAGAAAATTGCTACAATCACTGCAGATCAAAAAGGATGGGAAACATACGACTTTGAACTACCAGCTAGTGCTGAAGGAGACGATTCTACGAGATTAGAATTTAAATCAGTAGGTACAGCAGACGGTCATGGTGGACTCATTGATAGTGTGTCCGTCGTTCGTACTGCTTGATTTATTCTAATTTTTAAATTGTTCCCTATTATGGGGACAACCTTTGGGGGCCCATTTCGTTTTGCAGAATCGCACTGCTTGATGTCCCATCATTTTGTTTTATCCGAATTTGCTCGGTTGTGGACATAATTTTATGTTTTGGCATTGCTGATTGAGGATTTTGTCCCTACGAAAATTATAAGCTTTATTATACATCCGAAAATTTTCTTTTGTGTCACCACCCTTTCGATCAGATTCAACCGACAGTTTGGTATCAACGGACGATCTCGATCAGGCATCTTCTCTGATTAAATTCAGGTCCTTTCTTTTTCTCGCTGCCTTTGCTCTTTTAATCCTAATTGCGATTGCCTGTTCCGTGTGGATCAAGGTTCCAATCAAGGTCTCGGGGCCAGCCGTTATTTGGTCGGATGTTGGAGTTTTACAGGTAGCAGCCAAGGACCCAGGAAGTGTTACATCCATAAGTGTAAAAGTGGGAGACCGGATTGAGTCCGGCCAAGTAATTGCTGTGCTCGACCAGTCGCGTGTTAGAGACCAATTACTTGCAGTTCAGAGCAAATTAGAAGTTTTGAACAAATACATTTCTGATATTCAATTGTTGCAACGTTCGGATCAAAGGAAACGCCAAAATTTAAAGAATACTGTGGATGATTTGCAGAAAAGTTCAGAAGCACTGAATAAAAATCGTCTTCTCCGCCTCAACCTTAGAAAGAACGAATTAAAAAAATTGTATGAAGATGAATTAATTCAGTTTGATCAGTACCATTCCTTCATTGATCGAATTGAGGAAGCGGAGGGCAAAATTATTGCCGAGCAAAGAGTGACGGTGAACGATTTTAAAGAGGAAAATTTAAAATATTCTACCGATGCTCGGGAATTACTTCAAAAACAATTGGAAGCGGATCAACTTTTTACCGAAGTAACCCTGCTCGAAAGTCAGCTTGCCGATCAGGGGAAGTTAAAAACACTAATCAGTGGAAGCGTGGTCGAGATTACCACCTCGGTGGGAGATTATTTAACCCCTGGATCCCCAGTAATTCTTGTTCAACCAGACCCGGATGAAGATAAAATGAATTTCGTGGTCTTTATTTCAAGTGAACAAGTTAAGCCAGTCAGCCTTGGAATGCGTACGGAACTTGAAGTTTCTGCCTTTCCACCAACAAAATATGGAAAATTAGTTGCTGAAGTCAGTGGCGTTTCACCTATGCCGATGTCCTCTTCAGGACTGATGAAAGAATTACGTAACGATCAACTGGTTGCCCGGATTACTCAGGCGGGCAGTCCGTTTATGGTAAATGTTGATATTCTGAGGGATGAAGGCACAGGAGACTTTCTTTGGAGCTCCGCATCGGCACAAAAAAGAAGGTTGCAAGTGGGCATGGTCGGGGAGGGGAGCATTATTACTCGATATGAGAGGTTGATTTGGTTGCTTTTGCCACAAACTGAGTGAGATGTTTTCCTTCCTGAACAAACGTTTGTCCGGGATTCGCACGCCTTCGATCCTCCAAGTCGAGCACACGGAATGTGGAGTGGTATCGTTGGCAATTGTTTGTGGGTACTATAAAAAATGGTTTTCCATTGAATTCCTACGGGATGCTTGCGGGGTATCCCGCGATGGTAGCAATGCGATGAACCTTATAAAATTTGCACGGGATCAAGGTTTTGATGCAAATGGCTACAGCTTGGAGCTTGAAGAATTAAAGGAATTAAATTCCTTTCCCATGGTCATTCATTGGAAATTTAATCATTTTGTCGTACTTGAACGCATCAAGGGTAAACGGTATTGGATTAATGATCCGGCTGCCGGTCGGGTGATTCTTGATGAGAAGGAGGTGGATGAATGTTTCACCGGAGTTGTTCTGACTTTCGAGCCAAATCAGGACTTTTCGCCCTCGGGACGCTCGCCAAGTTGGGCTCGTTCATTACTCGGCTATGCCGGAGAAATTAAAATGGGATTATTTCTCGCGGCTACCCTTGGGCTTGCTTTGGTTATTCCCGGTGCTTTGTTGCCCATTCTATCGATCGTTTTTATAGATTATGTGCTCGTGCAGGGCTTTAAGGACTGGTTGCCCATTCTGCTTGGCAGCATAGGTGTGTTGGCGGTTTTACAGTTTCTGCTCAGCTATCTGCAACAGACCATTACGATGGTTTTTCAGACCAGGTTATCGATCGCATTGAACAGCAAGCTTTTAAGCAAGTCCATGAAGTTGTCCCTTGCTTTTTTCTCCCAACGTTCTGCAAGCGAAATTGCTGGACGCTCACAACTGGTCGATCAGTTGTCCGCCCTGATTGCGGGTCCGCTGGGCAAGTCGTTTATAGGTTTATTGACTGCCGTGGTCTACTGGTTTGTGATGTTTTATTTCCAGAGTACTCTTTCATGGATTGTTCTGGGAATCGCCGCAGTAAACTTACTTTATTTTTCCTGGCAAGTCGGAAGAGTTCGGGAACTTAATCAGTCGATCACTCGCGAAGCCAGTCTGTTCACTGGTGAGCAATTGCAAGCCTTACAATTGTTGCCTGAAGTCAAGGTTAGTGGGCT
This sequence comes from Opitutales bacterium, assembly GCA_028045305.1. GTDB lineage: Bacteria > Verrucomicrobiota > Verrucomicrobiia > Opitutales > Seribacteraceae > Chordibacter. Next base: position 4,666 of record JAOFTV010000010.1, read on the forward strand.
GGAAAATAATCTGCTTAAGCAATTGGTGGGAAGGAAGACAAAGTGGTTAAATGAAACCAATCGTTTGACGGTAAAGCGTGCAATCATTGAGTCGCTTCCTACTTTTCTTAATTCTGGTTCCTATGCGATTATCCTCTTTTTTGCAGGTCACCAAGTTATAGAAGGAAAAATGACCTTTGGTGTGCTTGTTGCCTTTCAGGGTTTAATGATGCAATTTCTCGGTCCCATCCAACAGATGCTTGGTAATTTTGCGGATATTCAGGAAACCCAAGGAAGTATTGATCGGATCGATGATGTATTTTCTCAACCTGATGCCTATGACGACGCTCGTGGGGAAGAGGCCAAGAAAAGCCAGAAAATCTCCTACCCATTGCTTGAATTGAAAGGGGTTACCTTTGGTTATCAAAAACTGGATCGTCCACTTTTGGAAGATTTTAACCTTACTGTCGAACCGGGTAAATGGGTAGCATTTGTTGGTTCTTCCGGATCTGGTAAATCAACTGTTACTCGATTACTCTCCAAACTTTATAAGCCTTGGTCTGGAAGCATTAAGTTGGGTGGTGTTTCCATCGAGCAAATTCCAGCTCAAGATTTCTCTAAGGTGATTACCTTTATTGATCAACGAATCGTTTTGTTCAATGCCACGATTGCGGAGAACCTATCGATGTGGAACAGCAGTCTTAATTTTGAGGAGTTGACCAAGGCGGCCAAGATTGCCTGTATTCATGATTGGATTCTCAACCGTCCAATGGGCTATGACCATAAGATTTCAGAAGATGGATCAAATATTAGTGGTGGCGAAAAAGCCCGTTTGGAAATTGCCCGTGCATTGGCTACTTCACCTGCATTTCTTGTAATGGATGAAGCAACTGCTGGACTTGATCCAGAGACGGAAAATAATGTTCTTCGACAAATCCGACAGAATTGTGCCGGCGGAATTATTATTAGTCACAAGATTGAACCTATACGGATATGTGATGAAATTATTGTCTTCAAGAACGGAAGGGTTGTTCAGCGCGGGTCTCATCCAGAGTTGATTGCGCAGCAAAACGGGGTCTACGAGACCCTTTTTCGCTTGGAATCAAAATGAGCGAGCAAGGTTCAAGAGAGGCTCTGCTGGAAGCATTTAAGCAATGCTTGGATCGTTCCTCCCTGGGACCGATTGATAACCAGTCAAAATATTTTGAGTTTGCAGCATTGGAAAGTCCCCTAGTTGTTTGGAGCCTCGATGCAGAGTGGTACATCGAGGGTGAGCTCTACGATGAGCAAAACCTTTATCTTCAACGCAAGGTCATGGCAGAGTTTAAGCCGGGCGATTTTTTCATTATTCCTGTAAAGGTCTCCACCCGTTTGCGAATTTTTGCCCGTACCGACCAGGCTGGCACATGTAGCTATTCAACCCTTGAAAATTTACTGGCATCCATTGATCGAACAGAAGTTTTAAATGTTATCGGTCACAAATTAGCCCACTTCCTTTTTGTTCTTACTGAGTTCGAAAAAGAATTGCTTAAACCCAGTTTAAACCGTCCCATTGTTTTGCAACCTGATCAAGAAGTTAAGATACCCAACGGTTGTATGGGGCTATGTGGGGCTCATTCATTTTGGATGAGGAGTGGTGGGATGACACTGCAGCCCAGGCCTTCAACCCAGCCCGACCATTTGCCCCAATATTGGTTTGTCCACCCTAATGGAGCTTTTATAAACGAACATGAGGATGTGGAGAGTGTATCCACTCTATCAAATGCCACTTTTTTTGGGCAAGAGGATGCTCAGATTCATTTGAATGAACAATTAGCCTTTCAATGGAAGGAATTGATTGATCGATGGTCCGATCATTTTCAAAAAATTAAGCGTCAGGAAGAGGAGCATAGTTCGAGAAACGATATCTACTCCCAATCAATTCGTGGCAGGCTACTGAATCTGCTTTCAGGGAAGAAATCTTACCTTCCTGTCACCTCAAACCATACTTTACGTGCAAGTTTTTATCTAATCAACAAGCTTGGATGGTTGCCCAATATACCTCGAAATACGGAATTCGAAAGTCCTCTTGAATTGATGGAGAAGATTGCGGCGAGTTCAGGTTTGATTATGCGAGAGTCAAGGCTTCGGGGAGATTGGTGGAAGCGTGACGCCGGGTCCTTTGTTGCTTTAAACAAGGAGGGAATGCCCCTTGTTCTTTATTACAAGCGAGGCTCTTATCGGGTATGGAATCCGGTAGATGGTAAAACGGTTCATCTAAGTAAAGAAGTTCGAAAAAATCTTTCCAATATTGCGGTATATTATTTTAAGCAACTGCCCGCCCAACCGTTGACTCTTTTTGATTTGGTCTTTTTTGAAGTTCAGTCCGTAAGGTTCGAGATTTTCATGGTCTTAGTGTTGGCTATGATTATGAGTGGGTTGGTCGCCCTGCTACCGGTATTATCCGCTTATGTGGTCAATATTTTGCTTCCCAGTGCACTTACTGGCTTGCTCGCAGTGGTTTGCGGAGGTTTGGTCTTAGTTGGCCTATTTCAAACGGTTTTTACCTGGTTTGATACCATGTTGATGACACGGATTAATTATCGGTTGACCCTAGCTTCTAATGCCGCTCTTTGGCACAGGGTTCTTCACTTTCCCTCCAAGGTGCTCAGGCAACACGCATCCGGAGATATTGCTATGCGGATGACAACCTGCCTGGGTATGCAGGAATTCTTTCGGACAATTGGACAGCGGTTAATTGTAATGATTTTTCAATTAGCCAGTAGTTTGGGAGTTGTTATTTGGGTCAGTTTCGAACTGGGGATGGGGGTGTTGGCCTTTGGCTTGATTGCATTGCTTGCTGCTTTCGCATTTACCTACTGGCAAATACGAGCGTTTATGGCGGGTGAAAAATCATTAGGGATTGTAAATAGTTATGTCCTCGAACTTTACTCGGGTATTCACAAAATTAAAGCTGCCGGTGCGGAATCGGAATGTATTCAGCAATGGGCAGAGAGATATAGCCGGTTACGGCAAAAGTTAATCTCCAGTCAACGGGTGAGGATTCTGCATGGATCTTTTCAAACTGGTTGGGTCACCCTTACCACCGCATTGGTGTACTGGATGATCGTGCGGTTGAGTGGTGTGGACTTGGAACCTGCGATGTTTATCGCCTTTTTAGGTGCATTTGCCATCTTTAGTGGGAACTTGAGTGGTTTATGTACCATAATCATACAATCGGGTATCCAGGTTCCCATGTTCAAATTCATCAAGCCTTTGATTGATAATTCACCCGAGTGCAAAGCTGACTTGATGACGCCTGATAAAATAAGCGGTCATCTACGTGTAGACCGAGTGAGCTATCATTATCCCGGTCAGAACACCGCTGCCGTTAAGGAGGTCACCTTTCTGGTTAAGCAAGGAGCCTTCGTCGTAGTGGCCGGTGGTTCTGGTTCAGGCAAAAGTACCCTTGGTCGATTGCTTAGTGGGTTAGAGAAGCCTCATGGGGGTCATGTATTTCTCGACGATTATGAACTTCATACGCTCGACCCCAAGGTGCTCAGGGGAAATATTGCCGTCGTTCCCCAGGAGTTCCGGTTGATCAATGGCACCTTGCATGAAAATATTAAAGGATCAAGTAGTGCTACTTTGGATGATGTCATTTCTGCAGCCAAGGCTGCGTGTATATGGGATGAGATCGATGCCTTGCCCATGAAACTTCACACCCTTACTGGTACCCAGTTTGGAGCCTTTTCCGGAGGACAAATCCAAAGAATTGCCATTGCTCGTGCTTTAATAAGAAAGCCTAGAATTTTGATTATGGACGAGGCTACAAGTGCATTGGATAACAAATTACAGGAGCAAATTATCACCAATGTCAAATCGATGAATTGTACGGTTATATTTATCGCTCATCGCCTGAAGATAGCCCGTGAAGCCGATCAGATTTTTGTTTTGGATAGCGGGCAGTGTGTGGAGAGGGGAACGCATGATGAACTTCTCGGTTATGGGAAATTTTATGCCAAGATGTGGCAGGCTATGTCATGAGAAAAGAGAAATTGATTTGTGTCTCCTGGCTTGCGTTAGGCTTTTTGTTGTCGTCTAACCTTTCAGTTGCACAGGATAACCTGGATCTTCGTGTTGATCAATTACTTGACCGTATCAATGAACTAGAAGGCCGTGGGGGTGCAGTTTCTGAAAGTATTGAAGATGTTAGGGATTTGGAACAGCACAGGAGTACTTCCTACAAGGAAGATAGTACTGTTCCCCAATTTTCTACGGAAGAAAAAATAGATGAATTACTTCTGCGGTTAGAGCAATTAGAAGGTAGGGAACCTACAACCGAGCCCTCTCCTGAGAGTACTAAAGGCGAGCAACCAGTTATGACTATCGAATCTCCCCTGCCTGTTCTTGGGGACTCTGATGCTGTTGGTAAGCAGAGCCAAAATGAATTATCCGAGGGGCAAATTCGGGATGTTCCTCCCGATCATGGAAATAACCTGCAAACCTCTCTTCAGCTTGAGTCAGCCGAACCACAAGTTCTTAACACATTTGATAGTGAAGATATGGATTTACGCATAGATGAATTGCTTGAGCGCTTGAATGTTTTAGAAAAGGAGGGTGAGAAGCCTTTGACTTTGCAAAGTAATCAAACTGATTCAGTTGGGGATGACTCTCTTAATGATTCCATCCCTACACCCCCTCCAATTGAGCACATAGAAAGTGAAGAATCGGAAAGAGCACCTTTATTTCCTAAATCGTTCTCTGCTGATCTGCCTCCATCTAAGCTAGCCAAAAAAGGTCCCGCTTTTCGTCCCATTGATAATGAGCAAAAAAGTGAGAAGGATGTCGGAGGGCGCGTAGATGAATTATTGCAGAGGTTGGACGGTCTCGAGAGTTCTTGGAACCTTGAAATGGAAGATATTCGAGAAGATGGTTTGGATCCTGCCAGAAACTTGAAACGCGGCTCACTAGAAGAGCCCACACCTTTGCCCATAAAAGAGTTGGCAGTCGATGAAATAGAACCCTCTCCAGAATTACCACCTGTTATTTCCCCAGATGAGAATGTTTCAAGTCAAGCAGTCGGGCTTAATCAACTTTCTGAAGGTATGCCGGGGGAAGAAAATGCTGAAATAAACATGCCGCATCCATCTTCTTTTGATGTGGGAGACCGGGTAGATACATTGCTTCACAGGCTTAAGAAGTTAGAATCCATGAAAAAGAGTGAAGCTGGGCATAAATACCAAGCTACTAAATCCAACAAACAGTTCAAAGATCACGCATTGCCCAAAAGACAAAATGGTTTTGATTCGAGTCCCCGAAAAGAACCTGTTTTAAAACAAACCCTCGCAGTCTTATCTCGGGCAAAGGAGAGAAAATCTTCCGAGTTCAGGAAAATGGCGGAGTCACTCAAGGCAAAGCCCAAAAGCCAGGAAGGATGGAATCTATTGGTTTTGCGGGAGTTGACTTTGCAACATTCTCCTGAACTATTGATAAAAAAGGCTCAGGTATCCACGAGTAAGAAATCCAAACCAGCCCTAGAATTTGGGCGTTATCCAACAGTTAAAGGCAAAGTGTCCTACAATGATTATACTAAGATTGCCTCTTTTCAAACCTGGGACTCCGAGCCATATGGTATTTTTTCCTATGGGTTGGAAGGCAGTTGGGTGCTCTATGATGGGCATAAGACGCGAAAGCAAATTAAGACAGCAGAGTTGGAAACTAAGGAGGCAGAATGGTCCTTGGTTGTGGAAGAGCAGAAAGTTCTTCGCCAATTGATAGATCATTTTTTCAATGCCTTGAACGCACAGGTGGAGGTTTACTTTCTCGGAGGCATAGACCGATTAATTCGGGAGAGGTTAAGAGTGTACGAAAAACAGGTAGCTTCTGGCATCCAGGATCGCATGCTACTCAATAAGACAATGAGAGAGTTGGAAAATTTACGATCACAGCGTCTAACTGCGGAGCATTCTGTAGAGGCATCCAAATCGGAAATTTCATTTCTCATCAATGCGGATGACGATTTTTGGAACAATCCAAGCCGTTTCCTTTCTCCACCTGAATTTTTTATGGATTATCAATTCGATCCTGACTCATCTGCCCAAGCTGCTCTTGGGAAATCAGGGGTGAAAGTGGCTGAAAGTAAATACGATGAAATTAAAAGTGGCTTGTCCCCAGTTGTTGAGCTTACTTCCAAAGCTGGATATCAAGGGAAGAACAACATAGGGATTGATTCACAGGGTCAGGAGTTTTCTTTTGGTGTTAGCCTAACTTTACCTATTACCGACTATTACCTGACCAAAAGTAAGTTGTTGAAGGCACGGGAGGAAATCAAACAGGCGGAGGCAAAGGAGTATAATCTTTTGCGCCAGCAACAAAACCAATACCAGTCCGAGTTGCTGAAACTAGAATTGGCAGAAAAGAATTTTTTGTTGCAGAAAGAATTGTATAGCCTGCAAAAAGATCGTTTAGAAGATATGAATTTTGTCTCTGGACGTGGATTGTTTGATAAATCCAGCGCTCTGTTGGAAGAGGAGGAGCTTTTAAGAAGGGAATTATCCCGGGAGCATGCAAGGATCAAAACTATTAAACATAAGTATTTGCTCGATTTAATTGAATAAAAAGTAACAAAAAGAAGGAGGAGTTCATGAGAAAGGTATTACACATATTAGGATATTTTAATGATGAGGACATCGCTTGGATGACTCAGTTTGGCCGAAAGAAGAGCATCTCCGCGAATGAGTTCCTCATTCAAACAAGCGTACAATTGAGCTCGATTTATTTCGTTTTGAACGGACGTTTCCAAATCGAACTTCCTGATGGTACTCTAATTGCCAAGATAAAAAGTGGGGAGATCCTTGGTGAAATGTCCTTTATCGAAGAGGAGATGCCTAGTGTAAATGTTAAGGCGGCGGAGGATTCTTCCGTAGTTGCACTGGACTATGATTTTATGCACGAACGCTTTAGAGAAACTCCAAGTTTTGAAGCCCGTTTTTACAAAGCGATTAGCTTGTTTCTTTCTTCTCGTCTTCGTGGAGTCGCTGGAAAGCTTTCCTATGGCAAGGCCGAGCAAAAAGATGCCAAGGAAATGAAAATGCTAGAGAGTAATATTGATAATGCGACCTTGCAAAGAATCCAGATCGCAGGCGAGCGATTCAATCGTTTGCTCAGTCATTTTAGTTAATTTTAATTAGCTTCATTTTCCAACATTGAGAATCTGCTGATAGAGTCCCTATTTCTTAACGAAAACAGCTCGCTCCTTTGGGACATACCTCTAATTTATTACGGGTGATCAAGGAATCAGGCTATTGTACCTCAACTCTTATTCGAGAACCTGCTTTGTGGGGAAAAACCTGAGGAGAGCTTGAAAACTATTAGCTGCTAGATGGGGATTTCGAAAAATCGAACTTTTTAATATGTACAACGATTCTTTGGGGAGTGGGGACTTGACCGTAAAATCTATTTGAGTTTGAGGAACTTTATGGTCAGTAGAATGGCGCGTGGTCTCAATTGTTTTTCAGAGAATTAATTTATAAAGTCGTAGGTATCTATGAAATCTTCTTAGCAACAACCCGACTCCGGAGAGCAAGAGGGAGCGGATGATTCAACTAGATCAATCTTTGCGGGTTCGGCACCAGGAATACCACACTTATCTTTAGCCAGGCAGTCCGTCTGCTTTGCGGTGAGCTGGAAGCGACCTTGGGCAAAGTCCAATCCGTACCGGCCGATGGTGTCGGACTGGTATTCGACTTCCACCTCCAAGTTGCCAAATCCAAGTGCTTCCTGGGCCCGCTCCACGATGCCGTAAGCCCTGCAGGGTGCAAGGCGGTGATCATAGTCATCCGCGCTCCATAGTTGAAAGCTGATGACCTGCTCATCACGCTGCGTGCCTCCGCAGTCCACATATTTTTTAGTGACCAATGCGACCTCGGTCAGGTGAAAGTGCGGAGGAACATGGGTGCCATTGGGGAGAACGAAGGTCAGTTCATCCACTTCATCGAGATGTTCAAAAAAGGTGCTAAGGTTCATGTCTTGATTGACTATTAAGATTTCAGGCAGTTGGCAACTTGAAGCCTTTGTTTTAGAAAAAAATTACAATTATCTTGAATGTATATCTTAGCACATTCTATTGATTGAGTTATGAATAGAAGATCATTTCTTCAGTCATCTCTTGCTTTAAGCAGCTTTTCGTTGCTTGTACCTGACGGTATCGCTTTGGCTAAATCAAAAAGTAAAAATACTTGGCAGAACGGACGCAGTTTCTGGCCAATCTGCCTGGATACCGCAACCTTGGACAAAAAGCTTGGAATTGAAAAAAAAGTCGAACTTGCTGCGGAGGCAGGTTTTGACTGCATTGAACCTTGGGATCGAGAACTTGCTGATTTTGAGAAAAAGGGAGGGAACCTTTCAGATCTGGGCAAACATATTACCGATCTCGGGCTTTATGTACCCAGTGTTATCGGGTTGTGGAACGCCTTGGATGTAAGCAAGGAGGCTTTCAAAAAACGTATGGATGAGCATCGAGACCGTTTGCGCATGGTTACTGAAATTGGCAGCCAGAATGTACAGGTAATTCCAAACTTTAAGAAAAAGAAGTTGTTTGATTCAGAAGTTGCATCCTGGTGCTATGGTCAGGTTCTGGACATGGCTAATAATGATTATGGCATCGGGGCAGGCGTGGTCTTTCTTAATTTCTTTCCTGGACTTTCCACCATTGAAGAAGCCAAAAAGGTGGCTCTTGGATCAAAACGAAAAAATGCACAGATAATTCCTGATATTTATCATATGTATTTGGGAGGGTCTAAAATCTCAGATTTTAAAAATATGGCGGGAGATTTTATAACCATTTTTCAATTCTCTGACTGTCCATCAGGTATCGAGCCTCACAACCGTATGGATGATGCAAAAAGAGTGCTTCCGGGGGACGGTGTTTTACCCTTGGTGGATACCCTTAATAATTTAAGAGAGATTAATTACACAGGACCAGTATCCTTGGAACTTTATAACCCGGAACTGAGGGCCCGGGAACCCCGTGGTTTTTTGGAGGAGGCTCTGGAAAAAACGGTTTCGGTTTGTGCCAAGGCAAGTTAGCTCCCTGTTTGCATGGCAATGGACTGACCTGCCAAATATCCGGTCGTCCAGGCGGCCTGAAAATTAAATCCGCCGGTGATACCGTCGAAGTCGAGGCACTCTCCGGCAAAGTGCAAACCGGTGGCGAGCTTGCTTTCCATCGTTCGAAAGTCCACTTCTTTCAGGCTTACTCCACCACAGGTTACGAACTCTTCCTTGTTGCGGGCGTTTACTTCTTTTTTTATCTTCCGCTAATCAGTTTTTGAATACTGCCGCAGCGTAGCATCATGGACCCGTAGTATGGATTGGATACTGTTTTGTCGGCTTGAAGCCAGCTGCCGCCTTCATTATTAAAAGCCATGGGGCAGTGGGCAATGTAGAGGGGTGTGTCTTGAGTTGTCCCGATGTGCTCGACCAGTGTAGTCACCTCTTGTGACAGGCTGAGGAATGCCGTTCGGGCTGCTTTTATATCTAAGGCTGCTGTGATCATCTTTGCTGGTTCTGTCAGTTTGGCTGTCTCTTTGTGAGCCTCAGCCTCGTGGGGGGCTTTGTTCATGGCTTCGAGGTATTGTTTCGCACCTGTTTGAGCGGCTTTCAGATCATCGTCTGCCAAGCCTTTCTGAATCGCTAGGTAAGGAGCAATTAGGGTGTCGACTAACTCTGGTTTGAACGCGTCGCTATGCGCGAATGCGCCTGCGGCACTAAGGAGAAGACTGAGGGTGAGTGCTGGTAGTTTTTTCATATTTCTATCGGGTTGTGATGGATTTGAATCGGTGGGTGATTTCTGCCAGTCCGCAATAGAGGACGGGCACGACAAAGATTGTGAGGATGGCAAGCAACATGCCGCCGAACGATGGGATGGCCATGGGCACCATGATATCGGATCCACGCCCGACTGAGGTAAGCACGGGCAGCAGTGCGAGTATGGTGGTGGCGCTGGTCATCATTGCGGGGCGGACGCGGCGGTTGCCGGCTTCCACTGTGGCGGCTCGGATTTCTTCTAAAGTTTTCGGGTTCTTCTCGGTGAAGATCTGCTGTAGATAGGTGCAAACGATGACGCCGTTGTCTGTCGCAATACCAAACAGTGCGAGAAACCCCACCCAGACGGCTACACTAAGGTTGATCGTGCTCATCTGGAAGAGCTCGCGCAGGTTGTGTCCGAATAGACTAAAGTCCATGAACCAGGGCTGCCCGTAGAGCCAGATAAGGATGAAGCCGCCGGACCAAGCGAAGAGGATGCCGGAGAAGACAAGAAGTGTTGTCGAAACACGCTTGAACTGAAAATAGAGAATCAGCCAGATCGCAAAGAGAGCGATTGGCATGACGACTCGGAGTTTCTTTTCGGCACGCACTTGGTTCTCGTAACTGCCGGTAAACTTGTAGCTGACTCCGGCGGGGATATTGAGTTCACCGCTTTCAATTTTCTGTTGGAGAAAGTCCTGGGCCTGCTCGACGACCTCGACTTCGGCGTAGCCGTCGCGCTTGTCGAAGATGACATAGCCGACCAGAAAAGTATCTTCGCTTTTGATGACTTGTGGGCCACGTAGATAGTTGATGGCAGCAAGTTCACGCAGTGGGATCTGGGTGCCATCGGGAGCTGCAACCAGTATCTCCTCGATAGATTCAATTGTATCACGCAGCTCACGCATGTAGCGCACTCGGACGGGATACCGTTCGCGCCCTTCAACAGTCTGCGTGATGGGCTTCCCTCCGATGGCAACTTCGATGACATCCTGCACCATCTTGATCTTTACGCCGTAGCGAGCGATGGCATCGCGGTCGATGTCGATTTCCAGGTAGGGCTTGCCCACGATCCGGTCGGCTAGAACCGCTTCTGCTTTGATCGAAGGAACCTGTTTTAAGTTCGCCTCGATATCGAGTGCCACCTTTTCGAGTGTTTCCAGATCAGGACCGTAAACCTTGAGTCCCATCGGTGCCCGCATCCCGCTTTGTAACATGACGATCCGGGCGGCGATTGGTTGAAGCTTTGGAGCGGAGGTTGTTCCGGGGATGGTGGCGGCTTTTACAATTTCATCCCAGATGTCATCTGGACTTTCGATATGATCCCGCCACTGGCGAAAAGGGCGTCCGTTATCATCTGGTATCAACTCATCGGCTCCATCGCGCTCAAACCTGTCTTTTGATTTGTCGTAGGCGAAGGTCAGAATGCGACCGTCTTCGTCGGTAATAAACTCAGATTTGTAGGAGATGATGGTTTCGATCATTGAGATGGGAGCTGGGTCAAGCGGACTCTCCACGCGCCCGAGTTTACCCACGGCACTCTCAACCTCAGGAATCGCGTTGATCGCCATGTCCTGTTTGCGCAGCACATCCATGACTTCACCTATAGAAGCGTGTGGCATGGTGGTGGGCATGAGTAGGTAGGAGCCCTCGTCGAGGTCTGGCATAAATTCTTTACCCAAGCCGGGGACCGCATGCGCCATGCTCACGAAAGGTTTGCTGGATTGGATAGAATCCGGCATCCATCCGAAGACCTTACCCCATCCCAGCCAAGTCGTGAAACCAAAGACGACAATCAGGCAACTGAATGCGATGAAGGCGGTTTTAATGCGTAATATAAACGCGAGCATTTTGGCATAGAACCGGATGAAGAGATAAAAGAAGCCGAGGAGCCCTCCGACTGTCAGAAGGACGAAGGCAATGTTGTGCCATTGCGCTTCTGGACCAAGAGGCTTCCAATCAGCTGCCAGCCAAATAGCGACGAACACTGCGACGACGAAGTTGAAACTAAACAAGACACCCCGTTGTGCCTTCTCAGGAATTTTCGGGCTCGCGATGTGGAAAGCTGCCGCGATGAGCATCAATGCCCCAAGCCACCAGGGAAACCACGAGATGAGCAATGCCCCTAGTAAGCCGATAATCCCGATGCCTCCCCAAAGGCCAAACTTGGCTAAGTGAGATTTGTAGCGGCCTGCGATGAACCAGTGTGCCAGAGGCGGGATGATCGTGAGCGCCACTATAATGGAGCCGATCAGGGCAAAGGTCTTGGTGTAGGCCAAGGGACGAAAGAGTTTTCCTTCTGCTGCTTCCATTGTGAACACGGGCAGGAAGCTGATCACGGTCGTGAGGACTGCAGTGACCACTGCGCTGGCAACTTCTGTGCAAGCTCGGTAAACCACTTCAAGTCGGCTCTCCTCGGGCGCTGCGTCATCCAGATGCTTGAGTATATTCTCTATGAGCACCACGCCCATATCGACGATGGTGCCAATGGCGATTGCGATACCTGAGAGGGCGACGACGTTGGCATCGACCCCGAAGAGCTTCATGCCGATGAATGAAAAGAGCACCGCGAGCGGTAATACGCCGGAGACTAGCGCTGCGCTGCGCAGGTGGAGCAACATCAGCACGACCACGATGATCGTGACCAGAATCTGTTGGCGCACGGCATCTTCCAGCGTGCCAAGTGTCTCGTATATCAGACCAGTGCGATCATAGAACGGCACGATCTCGACTTGGCTGACTGTTCCATCCGCGAGCGTCTTCTTTGGGAGGCCGGGTGAAATATCCTTTATCTTTTCTTTGACCCGCTTGATGACTGCCAAGGGATTTTCGCCGTAGCGTGTGACGACGACACCCCCGACGGCTTCCGCTCCAGCTTTGTCCAGTGCACCGCGACGAAGTGCAGGTCCAAATTCGATTTCAGCAATTTCATCGAGCGTGATGGGCACATTGTCCCGCTGGGTGATGACGGTTTTGCGTAGGTCGTCGAGATCCTCAATAAAGCCGAGGCCTCGAACGACATATTCGACCGCATTGATTTCTATGGTGCGTGCCCCGACGTCCAGATTGCTGCCACGCACTGCGTCAAATACCTCGTGGAGTGCGATGCCATAGGTTCGTAATGCATCAGGATCCACATCGACTTGATACTCTTTGACGTAGCCGCCGATGGATGCCACTTCGGCTACGCCATCGACTCCCTGTAGTGCGTAGCGCACATACCAGTCCTGCGTGCTCCGAAGTTCGTCCAGATCCCAGCCACCGGTGGGCTCACCCTCAGTACTTATGCCTTCGAGTGTATACCAGAACACTTGGCCGAGCGCGGTTGCATCGGGGCCGAGCTGAGGAGAGGCGCCTTGAGGCAAGGTGCCTGATGGTAGGCTATTGAGCTTTTCGAGGATTCGAGAGCGCGTCCAATAGAACTCCGCATCGTCCTTGAAAATGATGTAGATCGACGAGAAGCCGAACATGGAGTAGCTCCGGATCGTCTTGACCTCGGGGAGCCCGAGCAGGGCCGTCGTCAGCGGATACGTAATCTGGTCTTCGATATCCTGCGGTGAGCGGCCCATCCATTCGGTGAAAACGATTTGCTGGTTTTCTCCGATGTCCGGGATGGCATCGACTGGCACTGGGTCACGTGGGATTATTTCCGACTCCCAGTCGAAGGGGGCGACTGCGATTCCCCATACGATCAAGACGACGGTAAAAAGAATGACGACCAGCTTGTTTTCGAGACAGAAGCGAATCAGGCCGTTTATGGGATTGTTCGATTTAGTGGGCATGCTCGCTGTGATCTGTTGGTTCCATTCCGAGAGTTTCTTTTACCTCGCCGCACTTTAGCATCATGGCTCCAAAATAAGGATTCTGCAGTGGCTCGGAATTTTGAAGCCAGTCAGCACCACGGTCTGAGTAGACCATTGGGCAATGCATGAGCAGTAGTTCTCCGGAGAAAGCATTGGTGTGTTTTTTGACCGCTGCGATCATCGCATTCGACAGTGTTTCGAAATGAGGACGTCGTATCGTATCCAAAGACTCGGCTGCTATGATGTCGTGAATCAGTTCGGGCATGGGCCCGCTGTGTCCGGTGCTTTTCATCATGGCTTTTGCTTGCGCCTTGGCTCCGTCCAAATTGTCCGCCGCAAGTGCGGACTGCATGGCAAGATACGGCTCTAACAGTTGCGTAACCTGCTCAGCGCTCAGTTCGATGGCAGCGGCCATGTCGTGTCCCGCATGCGGATCTGTTGCACCTGATTTCGTTCCGTGATCATGTCCGGGAGCAGAGCCTCCTCCGTCTGGATTCATCATGCTCGGCTTCGCTTGTATTTGTAGAGCACTGTCGATTTTGAAGGCTCCATTCGTGACCACGCGCTCCCCTGCATCCAGCCCCGAAGTGACGAGAAAATAGTCGCCCGCCAGTGGGCCGAGAACGATCTCGCGGCCTTCGTAGGTGGGGCGTTCGGCATCAGGCTTTTCTACATAGACGACGGCACGTTTACCTGTTCGGAGAACCGCGGAAGTGGGCACGACCAAAGGGGCCGATTCCTTTTCGCTTGCGACATAGCCCAACTCCTCTGCAGGGACGAGGTCCATGCCGCAGACGTCGCATTGGCCGGGGCCGTCTTTGACGACTTCCGGGTGCATGGGGCTAATCCATTTCCCTGCAAATTCAGGTGCGTAGACCTGTCCGTCCTCTGCAATGCGTGATTGAACAACGCCGCGAACGAACATACCCGGCTTCAACTTGCCGTCTGTATTGGGGACGTTGACACGAATAGGAATCGTGCGGGTTTTGCGATCTACCTCCGGTTCGATAAAGCTGATCTGACCGTGAAAGGTCTCACCCGGAAAGGACTCTACAGTGAAGGCGACATCCTGCCCGAATCTGAGCCAAGGCAGATCGGATTCGTAGGCATCCAGATACGCCCACAGCTCAGAGAGATCGACGATTTTAAAGAGCGGTTCGCCAGTCTTGAGGTAATCTCCTTCTTTGACATGCTTTGCGACGACCACTCCGCCTAAAGGCGCCTTTAGGACGAAGTGATCCTTGGCTTCGCCGCTTTCTATTATTGCTTCTATTTGTTCTGGCATGAGATCCCACAGTCGTAGTTTCTCTTTGGCTGCTCGTGTGATCGAGCTATTCGGGTCTGCTCGGTAGGATGTGAGCAGCTCTCGCTGCGCGGTCTGTAGATCAGGGCTGTAAACTTTGGCGAGATGCTCGCCTTTTTTTACACGTATCCCTGTGAAATTGACGAACAATTCGTCGATACGTGCGGGGAAGCGGGCTGTCAGAGACTTTTCCCGTGTCTCGTCATATTCGAGTTTGCCGACTAAGCGTATCTCAGCTTCGGGGTATTCACGAATGACTTCACTCGTCTGAATGTCTGCTAACGCTCGCGATGCTTTGCTCATGCTCATTTCTCGTGGGCCGAGGTCGGCACCCGAATCACTTTCCAGTGGAATCAAATCCATACCGCAGATCGGGCAGTCACCGGGTTCCGGTTGCTGAATCTGCGGATGCATCGAGCAGGTCCAGATCGACGGCTCGTTGGAATCGGCCATTGCTGCGGATGTGTCGGCAGGGGCATGTGCATGGCCGTCACTGGGCGGAAAGATGACACGCCCGAGGCCGATGCCTACGAGCAGGGCTGCGATGACTGCGCCAGTGAGAATGAAAACGATTTTCTTATTCATAGGACTGAGTGACTTGAAAAGTTCCGAGGACTGGCTGGTTGGCCAAGGTTTGGATGAGGATTCGTTGTTTCCAAGCGTCTGCCGCCGCCCTCCAGTAAAGTAGTTGCAGGTCGAGTTGGGAACGCTCGCTGTCGATCACTTCCAGAATACCAGTGCGTCCGCTCTCATAGCTTGTCCGGCTATTCTCGACTGCTTGCTCGGCAAGGCTCAGCAGCTCCTCGCCGTAAAGTTTCAGGCGGCGGTTTGCGTCTTCCAGAGTGGACAAACTCGCGGACAGTTCAGCACGTAGTGCGTTGTAGCGGTTCTCGTATTCGTACTCGAACGAGCGTTTTGTGGCGAGTGCCTCGGCTTTTGCGGCATCATATTTGTCGAACCAAATAGGAATGTTCACCGCCACGGTCACACCCCATGCGTCGCGCCCGGCGTCCGGCGTGCCCGGGTTCACTTCGGGGGAACCGATCTGAATGTAATTCAGGTCGAGCGTGATATCGGGGTAGCTCTCCAAGCGAGCGATTTCACGACGTGCTTCGGCACTGGCAACTTTCCGTTCCAGCATCTGTAGCTCGGGATTGTTGGCGCGAATCGCTCTGGCGAGAAGTGGGCCATCGAGCGCAACTGGTTCTGGAGCGTCCCATTTAGGCCATGGTAATACGGATGGATCTGACAAGGCCAGTAGCTCTCCAAGCTTTGCAGACTGAGCGACCCGCTTTTGCTTTAGGGTTTGGAGGCGGTCGTCGACTTTGCCAATTTCTACTTTCAAACGGAGCAAGGCATTCAAATCAGCCCCACCTTTGACCTTCTCTTCAACGATGGGCTCCAGCTTCTCCAGCAGGTTGCGGTTTTCCTCCGTTAGACGAATGGCTTCCTGCGCGTATCCATACTCGTAATAGGCCAACGATACCTCGCGGACGAGCGACAGTTGTTGATTCTGGTAGGCATACCAAAGAGCTTCAGCCTCGCTTGAAGCGACTTCTTTTCGGCTACCTAATTTGCCAAACCAGGGCAGCTTCTGGCTGAGCATAAATACATTCTCCTGTGGACCGGTGCGGGTCTGGACGGACTCCACGAAGCTAGTCACCTGCAACATAGGATCCGGCAAGGCCGCTGCCTGCGGTATTCGCTGCATGGCCGCTTCATAACGCTGCTCGAACGCCTCCAGCTGAGGGTTTTTCGCGAGCGCTCGCGAAAGGTAGCTCTGCAAATCTTCCAAGGAAGCTTTTGGGGCTGAATCGGGATTCTCCGCATAGATGGAACTCGACAAAAGCAAACAGAGAAGGGAAGCCCCCGTTCGTCGGGCGAATGTGCTGATCGAATACTTAAAAGTCATGTATCCTCCTTAAACGCAAAGAAGATCTAAAACCCTCAAATATTATTCTCAAAGATTCTCGCTGGTCCCAGAGATATTTAATCCTCCGGACGAATCATTCCCTCATCCCCACAGCGATGAGCATCGGAGCTGTCCTCCAGTTCCAAGGTGCTATGGCTGATGCTAAATTTGTTTTCCAGTAGGTCTTTGATCTGCTTCCGAAGAATGGAGTGGCTTTGCCTATTTTCTACGATTCGCACGTGAGCTTCGAGCGCTTTGTGATGCTCATCCAGTTCCCAGACGTGTAAGTGGTGAACGTTATCGACCCCATCCAGATTTTCGATGGTCTCCTTAACGGCGTCCAATGAGAGACCGGGAGGTGTGCCTTCCATGAGAATGCGCGAGGTCTTCCTAAGTAGACCGAACGACATGAAGAGGATGTAACCGGCGATGACGAGCGTGAGCACGGGATCGACCCAAGTCCAGTCCAGCCAGTAGATGGCCGCGCCGCCGAGCAAGACAGCAACCGAAGCGCCGGCGTCGGTCAGGTTATGTAGAAATGCCGCCTTAACATTAAGGCTTCCCTTGGACATCGACCAAAGGAGCCAAGCTGTGATCACATCGACGATGAGTGCGACGCCAGCCGCAGCCATGATCCAACCTCCAAGCAGTGGCTCCGGCTCGAATATCCTGCGCACCGCCTCGTAGACGAGATAGAGCCCCACGAGGATGAGTGCGGTCAACTGGATCATCGCGCCGATCAGCTCAGCCCGCCGGTAGCCGAACGTGTAGTGCTCGTCGGCACCCTTGCGGGAAATTCTACGGGCGATGTAGGCGATGAGTAGTGCCGCAGCATCATTGGTATTATGTAGCGCATCGGCCATCAAGGCCACGCTCCCCGAGATCGCCCCTGCGACGAACTCGAAAACCGAGAGCCCTAAATTAACAATGACCGTCCACAGCAGAACGCCGTCGCTGACATTTTCAGTGCCGTGAGAGTGGTCGTGTCCCATATTTAATCTTCTTCACTGTGGCTGTGATTGGCTGGCTCCATAGACTGCAAATGTTTCGCTCAGATCAGTGATCGTGTCCTTCGTGATCCTCTTCGCCGTGACCGCAGATGCAGGCATACTCTTTGTATTTGCAAGTTGGGCATGAGCTGAGGTCGAGGTTGAATCTCTCACGGACAGTTTTCGATTTTGCGTCGGTTTTGATCGAGAGGATGATCGGTAAGTTGTTACCCTCTGGCAGTGCTTTGTCGGACAGTAAAACAGAGCCTTTACTGGCAAAGCGAAGGCGAATCGGATTTTGACGGTCACCGCCGATTAAGGAGACGACTTGTTCCTCCGGAGCGATTACCTCACCATGGTCATTCAGAAATGTGATTTGAATCTTACGCTCTTTTGTGAGGTAAAATTCAAGATGTGGTTCAACGGATGTAATGATGCGCCCACCATTGGGGCCTGCTTCAGCTTTTTTTTCTCTATGCTCTGAGTGGTCGTCTTTGGACTTCGCATCTTTGTGAGCAACGTGATCGTGTGTTTCATGATGATTTGGCCCCGCGTAGCTAGGGTGCCACGCTAATAGTGTGCAGGTGATGAATGCGGTTAATAAGTATGTTTTATTTTTCATGTGTATTTGGAGTTTGTTTGGTTATTCCGACGCTGCGGACTTACGTTTGACTGATGTTTCTGCCGACTTTCGGCAGAAGCTGTAAAAGATTGCAGGTGTCACACCAAGGCCGAGCAGGGTGGAGCTGACGAGTCCGCCGACGATGACGACTGCAATCGGGTTGAGGATTTCCTTGCCCGGTTCATCGGTCGCTAAGAGTAATGGCACCAACGCAAGACCGGCAGAGATCGCTGTCATCAGAATCGGGATGAGGCGCTCCTGTGTGCCTCGTTCCACCATCTTGCGAGTAAAGCTTTCGCCCTCATGGCGCATGAGGTGGAGGTAGTGCGAAATCAACATGATGTTGTTCCGCGCAGAGATCCCGCTCACCGCAATGAAGCCAACAAGGGTGGCGATGCTAATATTATTCAGCGTCATTTCGGTAAGGAATATACTACCAACCAATGAAATCGGCACGATGGTGAAGACCAGTAGCACAAATGCAAAATTCCTAAAGTAGCTGTAGAGCAGGAACGAGATGATCAAGAGCACGATTGCGGACGTGATCAGGATCGTGCGTTTCGCTTTGGCCTGCGCTTCGTATTCGCCTTCGTAAGAAAGCGTATAGCCTTCGGGTAATTGAATCTGTTCGGCTACTTCACGCTGCAGTGTCTCCACGGCAGCGTTCAAATCGTCGACCGTTGGATTGATGGATACCACGAAGCGACGCACAGTGTTCTCGCGAAGTATGTTATTTGGGCCAGTTGCGTGGCGAATATCTGCGACGTAGTTAAGCGGGATGCGCTGACCACTCAATGTGTCGATATAAAGCTGGGAGAGCTTTTGAGGTGATTCGCGCCATTCCTGCGGAAGCCGGATGACTAAGTCATAGACACGCTGGCCCTCGTAAATCTCACTAACTGCCTCGCCTCCCATTAATGCAGATAGTTCCGTATTCAGAGCACCCGGAGTGACGCCATAGGCCATGGCACGCTTACGATCTATTTCGATCCGAAGCTGCGGAATGGGTGCTTGCTGCTCGATGCGGGCTTCTTCCATACCGGGAATTTCGCGAGCGATTTCGGCAATGCCAGTGCCAATACGTCTGAGTTCATCCAGTTCAGGACCAAAGACTTTGACCGCAACTTTTGCTGAGACACCGCTGAGCATGTGACCGATGCGGTCTGCCAATGGCCCACTAAGTGCGCTGAAGGTCCCAGGGATCGTCTGCATCGTTGACCGAATGTCTTTCACGACTTCGCTGCGTTCTCGCTCGGTTTCTCTAGTGAATTCTATATCAAATTCGACAGTTGAAACGGGCACCACGTGATCGCCTCGTTCGGCACGGCCCAAGCGATAACCAACCGTCTCTACTTCCGGAATTTTCAGCAGCAGATCCTGCGCTGTATCAGCTAACTCACGTGTTTGCTTGAGCGATGTGCCCGGTGCAGTCGTCATGGCGACTAAGACAGTCGGTTCACGGAAGGCAGGGAGGAAATTGCCGCCCATTTTTGTGAATGAGAGTGCGGCCAGCACCACCAGCACCCCAGTCGCGAACAGGACGATGAATGGTTGAGAGAGGGAAAGTCTTAGCCAGGTCGCATTGAAGAGTTTTTTGAACCCGCGTTCGACTATACCATCCGCATGTTTCTGATCGGCCTTTGGTTTTAGCAAGTAAGAGCTGAGAACAGGTATCACAGTTAAGGATACAAGGAATGACGCCGCCATGCTGACGATTGTGGCAATCGCGATGGGCGTGAAGAGTCGGCCTTCGACGCCACTCAGAGCCATCAATGGCAGGAAGACTAAAATGATCAGCACGGTCGCATAGAGAATCGACGAGCGCACTTCCCGAGATGCTTGGGCAATGACTTCCAGCTTATTGCGAGGTTCTGCCAAAAGTGCATTTTCTCTGAGTCGCCGGAAGACATTCTCAACATCGACAATCGCATCATCCACGACCATACCAATAGCAACGGCGAGGCCGCCAAGTGTCATCGAATTGACGCTCAAATCGAGGAAACCGAAAACTAATACCGTCATGCCCAATGATAAGGGGATAGCTGTCAAAGTAATCAGCGTGATCCTCAGGTTGAGGAGGAAGAGGAACAAGATGACGGCGACCATGATCGCACCATCGCGGAGGGCTTCCTCCAAATTGCCGACTGCTAAGTCGATGAAATCAGACTGGCGGTAAAGAGACACGATTTCGACCCCCTCGGGCATCGAGGTTTTCAAATCCTCCAATGCGGTCTCGACTTCATCGGTTAAGCTGAGTGTATCGAATCCAGGTGATTTGGTGACGCTCAGAATGACGCCGGGGTAACCTTTGGCATCCTCTCCGTCCCCTAAGAGTTTACTGCCCATGCCTGCATCGCCCCGCATGGGTTCAATATCCCACGCAACGGTCGCGACATCTTTGATCCGAATTGGACGGTCGTTGAGATGAGTCACGACTGTATTGCCAATCGCGTCTAGATCCGTGGTCATGGCCAGATTCCGCACCATGATTTCCTGGGATGATTCCGTTAAAAAGCCACCCGTGCTGTTACTGACTGCGTTGGAAGCTGCCTGATGGAGTTCCTCATAGCGTATGCCCATGGCCAGCATTTTGTCGGGGTTGGGCTGGATTTGGAGTTGTTTGACACCGCCTCCCATAGCGAGCACTTCAGCCACACCGGGAATCGACTGCAGTCGCCTGGATACAGTCCAATCTGCGAGTGTTCGCAAATCCCGTGGCTTAGTTTGACCCGAAGGATCGACTAAACCAACCAGCATGATATTTCCCATCAATGAAGCCACTGGTGTCATGTAAGGAGTGATGCCTTCCGGTAAAACCTCAGTTGCGCCGGTTAACCGCTCCTGCACAAACTGGCGCGCTTGATAGATATCGGTGCCCCATTCGAATTCGATAAATACCAACGAGAGGCTAATGTCATTGATTGATCTCAATCGAGTGACCCCAGTCACACCCATCAGGGAATTCTCCAAAGGAACAGTCACCAAGGTTTCAACTTCTTCGGGTGAGAAACCAGGCGACTCCGTCAAAATGGTGACGGTCGGTTTGGTCAAATCTGGTAAAACTTCAACCGGGAGCTCACTGGCTGTTTTGATACCTAGAATTAAAACGACCAAGGCAAAGGCCAATATCAGGGGCCTCTGGGAGAGCGAAAACTGGATGAGTCTATTAAGCAATTTCAGCCTCACTTTCTTTCTGACGTCGCTTCATGAGCATCTGAATGGCAATGAGAGAAATCAGAGTCATCACGCCTGCATAAATCATTAGCGGGAGGCTCAAGTGGCTGTCGTGGTCGGCGTGCGCGTCCTCTTCATTATGGCCGTGTCCATCGTGTTCGTCATCGTGCTCAGCGGAATCTTCTCCTTCGCCAAGCTCCGATCCATCTTCGGCATGCTCATGTCCATGCGCTGCATCTAGAGCGTCTTTCAAAGACATCGCTGAGCCACCACCGACAAAGCTGAGGACATAGGAACCCCGGGTGACGACCTCGTCACCCGGGAAAACACCACTGATCACTTCAATGTATTGATCGTTCTCGTCGCCGAGCACGACAGGCGAACGAATGAAGGCATTTGGCAATTCAAAATCTTTTATGAAGATGACCCGACTTGCTGGATCACCTTGTATCGCAGAGCGCGGAATCGAAAGGACAAACGGCTTCGTCTCCAAAACAATCGAGAACTCTGCCCGCATACCAGGGCGCAGTTTGCCTTCGGAATTATCCAACTCGAAGATGCCTTCGACCGTGCCTGCTTGCCGGTCGGCCTCGACACCAAAACGTGTCAACGTAGCCTCTATGACTTCATCGCCTAAAGCGGGGACATGGATGCGGGCACGCGTTCCAATCTTGGTCATGGCCGCTTCCTGCTCAGGGATCTTGGCGACTGCCCAAAGCTTTGAGCGGTCGGAGATGTCGAGTAGTTCGGCTGAAGGCTCGACCGGTTGCCCGAGGCGCACATGTGAAGCGACGATTAATCCACTTTGTGGGGCCTTGAGCTGAACGCTGGGGGGAGGGTCGCCCAGTTGGCGGCTTTCGACGGTCGCCAGCACATCGCCCGCTTTGACGATATCACCTTCGAAGGCTTTTAACTCGCTGATTCGTCCAGCGATACGTGACGACAAAACTGAACGACTGGCTGGAATTTCTTCGATCCGTCCGATCGCAAAAACCGTGCTTTCGAAGTCACGCTCCTCGGCCTCTCCAGTTTGAATACGGAGGTTTTTGACGGCGATTTCGTCCAGAATAATGGTGTTTTGTTCGCGTGCTTCTTCGGCGGCGTGTGCGCTGGTTGCGGTAAGCAAGGCAATGCAAAGTAGTTGTTTATAGAGTTTCATGGGAAAGGTCTTCTTTGGTTAAAGTGGGAAGGTTGTTGGCTGTCGCGGCGCGCCATTCGATGAGGATCTGTTTGAGTTCGTGCCAGAGCTCCAGTTGTGCGGTTTGAATATTCAGGTGTTGTTCTTGCACTCTAAAGACTTCCCCTAAGTCAACCTGTCCGGCTGCGTATGCGTTATTGATGTCTTTGAGGTTTTGTTCCACTAGAGTAACCGCACTTTCTTTGTATTTGGCGGCCTGCCTATAAGTGGCCTCTGCATTGCGGCGAAGTGCTTCGGCTTCGTTTTTCAAACGTAGGCTCACGGCATTCAATTCATAGCGGACTTGCTGCTCGCGGAATCGGCTCGCTTCGATTTCGCCCCGATTCTTGTCATGTAGTGGAAGAGGGATGGATACTCCGATTCCAAAAAAACGGTCTCGGCCTAAGCCACTGGGCTCATCAACGCCTCGTTCTTCTTCGAAGAAAATTTCAACTGCTATATCCGCCCAGTGCTTTGCCTTGGACAGCGCAGTTTGGCCGCGAGCGATTTCAGCGAGTGATGCTTTGAGTTGGTATTCCGGGTGTGATCGCAGGTCCTCACCGTCGAGTGCCATCATCTCAGGCAAGCTTGTCAACTGAGCTTGTTCAGCAAGGATTTCCACTTCAATGCCGGGTTCGAGACCAAGTAGGCTGCGTAAGGAACCAAGCGCTCTGTTGCGCTTTTTTGTGAGATTTTGAATTTCTTGCTTTACTGAAAACAAGGATACTTGGACTTGGTTTAAGTGGAGCGTTGATGCCTCGCCTTTTTCGATCCGATTTTTCAAGAAGACCGCAAAGTCCTCCTGCAGACGAACCATGCCATCCAAGTGAGATCGGCGCTGATTTAAGCTAGAAATAAGTTCAGTCGCGCTTTCGACATCCCGGATAAGCAAGCGCTCTTGGTTACGAAGTTCAGCTTCGGCGAGCTTCACCTCAATCGCAGAGACGTTCCTTAGCAGCTTGAGTCGGTTAGTTACAGGAAAGCGCTGCTCAAAGCCAATAGTGTAAGACTTTTCACCCTCATCGTTAAACGCGTGGTCGGAGGAATATCCCAATTTAAGTTCGGGATTATCGAGCCTTCCGGCGTATTGAGATAGAGCACCTGCTTTATCAATTGTTGCGCGGGCCGCTTGTAGTGACTGGTTTTTCTGTAAAGCCAGTGCCACCGCGTCTCGGCTGGTAATTTTGAGAGAGCTATCTGGCGCAGTAAGTGCCAGTGAAGCGGGGAAAATGAGTAAAGTTGTGAGTAAATATTTATAAATGTGCATGAAAAAACCTGTTTAGTTGAAATCGCCAATAGCCACCGTTGAAGGCTTCTGGAACGCACGTAGGAATTCCTACGTTTATTTCACTAATCAGGTTTTAAATTCGGAGCACAGTCTTGCGCACACACTGCTCCAGCGTGCCGCCAAAAACTGGTGGAGCTCTTGCTGCTAAACGTATCTGAGGAGTCGCGTTTGCTCTTACGACTGGTGCAAGTAACACATACTGATGGTTTGCGGCTACTGGTTTCTTAATCGAAATTAAATCAGCGACTCGCTGAATCGGCTCATCCGATGAGCTGATGTAAATATCAATACAGTGTTGGTCACTAACTGCAAAAAGGGCACCATCTGCTTCACCATGATGGGAATCTTGATCGTGTGATTCAGCCTCATCCCCATGGCATGCATCGCATTCATCAGCATGTTGCCCGGCGAGCACATGACCAAAATTATGATCATGCAGGCATAGCACGGCCCCACCAGCAGTAGCTAGTAGGCCGTTCATTGCCATCATCAAGATGAGGCAATAAGCTGTGTATTTTTGAAACATGAACAGGTAGGAATGAATACAGATGGATATTATTCCATGTCAATTGGATTAGACCATCTTCATCAGCATCCAAACCGCCATAGCCATCATCATTAGATTCTCCGTCAATGAGATGAAGCCTAGCGGTACACTGCTGTCGCCGCCTACGCAGGCACACTTCAAATCGCGTTTTTCGATGTAGACCGCCTTGAAGATCGAGACCGCACCAATGCAACTGGCGATTAGAACAATCGGCGCTATGATCCAAGTTAAGAGCCCTGCGATCATTAAAATTCCACCGCCGGCCTCTATGAAGGCATAAACGTAGGCGTAAGGCACCTAGCGTTGCGCTAGTAGGTCGTATTGGACAAAACCAGTGGCGTAGCTCTTCAAGTCCTGTAGTTTCTGAATGCCAAGTGCGCACATGCTGAAGGCTATAAATAACTCCGCCACCCGGATTAGGGAAAGACTCTCGAGTATGCCCCAACATGCTGTCAGCGCCATGAGGAAGGTGACGGCGAAAATGGCAACGACTGGCCTGTATGTTTCGCCTTCCCGTGGATCAGGACTCAGGCCGAGGTGCTCCCTCAGGTCGTCGTATCCGCCAAGCCGTTCGCCTTCGATGAAGATCTGCGGCGTTTCATCGACGTCGTTGTCTTCTTTGTATTGCTGGTTCGCGTCCATTGTTTCGAGATGGTGGTCGTTTACCTCGAAACCGTTGCGTTTGAGCAAGTCGAGCGCTTTGATGCCCCAAGGACAGAGGTGATCCGGTGTCACCATGCGATAAATATCTGCTTTCTTTTTCATAAATCTGTTAGTGTCTGGGTTTCAGCAGGCGGAATGCACGAATGCGGTTCACATTTCCTTGCAAGATGCCTCATTAGAATGGTGTGAGGAAGTCACATGAATAGGCTTCAAAAACCATGCCATGCTGGCTTTAACGAAGAAAACCTCTCTGACCCTCAGATTTTTTCAAAAAAATCCGTGAGCTGTTTTTTAAGAGTTTGCCGAGCACGGTAGATTCTTGTTTCGACTGTCTTTCGACTCGTCTTGAGAATCGCGGCACACTCATCGTAGCTATGTTTCTCCAGAATGCAGAAAACAAATGGGAACTTCAGCTTCTCAGGCAGTTGGGCAACTTGCTTCTGAATTCGCTGAAGGTCGTCATCAGTCTGTAGGCTGCGTGATGGTGAAGGTTCGTCGGAGCCCATCCGGTCGGCGAGCGGTTGCTCAGAACCCCTTGTATTGACTGGAGCATCCAGTGATAGCTGTCCTAAACGTTTTTTATCTTTGCGCAGACGGTCGCGAGCTAGGTTGAGAGCGATGGTATAGATCCATGTTTTCGGACTGGCTTTCGGCTTAAACCCCGCTGCATTCTGATAGACCTTGAAAAAGGTCGCTTCAGTGATTTCTGCGCTATCTGCCTCGTTATTTAAGTAGCGATAGACGAAACGAAAGAGTGCTTGCTTATGGCGTTCCATCAGCAAGACCAACGCATGTTCGTCGCCACGGCCGATGCGTTCAATCAGTGTGTCATCTGTGGGGTCGTCCGGATCCATGCCATCATTACTGGGGGACACTCAGTGCCTTTGCGGCAATGTCACGCAGGTGTGCTTGTTTCTCCGCAGGCAGGACATGCATCATCTGATAGTAATGGTGAATCGAAAGCTCCTGGAGTTTCCCGTGAATGATGTGGAGCTCATGGATCATTTGCTTCGCTCGATCGGAAAACTCGTCCGATGTGGTGATTTCCTTTCGGAGTTGCTCAACCTTCGTTTGGAATTGCGCTTGAAGCTCCGCCCGTTGTTGGCGGTATTCCGGTTCGAACTCGTCCACTGCTGCCGCTTCCTCGGCGGTCAAATTGAGTTCTTCGTGTAACCACTGGTGTCCATTTGCATTGTCGTGCTGCTGCCAGTCGGCCTGACCTAAGAGGAACTTTGAGGTAATCGACGAAACCGCGACGCAAAGTATGATGAGCCCAAAGATGAGTCCGGAGATCATCCAAACCTTGGTTTTTCTATTACTGGATGCACTCATGAATTACTTATTATTGAGGTCGAAGAAATCGTTGCTCTGAAATACATCGAATCCAAGTGCTCTGGAGGCCACCATTTCACTTTGCCCCATGTCCGGTCGCGACTTGTTCGAATAAATGGTAATACTGGAACTCACAGCGATTGTCAGGATAAATGCTGTCGCTACAAATCCAGGGCGAGGAATCAAAGCAAGCGCCCAATCAAATAGGGAGATGCTTGCCTCATCCGCTGCGACTCGAATGCGCCGCAGAACATTATTTTCTAGCGCGCCGGAGCAGTCCGGAAGCGGGGTATCCCTCATTCGTTGAATCAAACTGTCGAACTCATTTTCTTTCATAACACCTTTAACGTTGTTGCTCCCGGAAACCCTCAAAATATTTTCAATTGGGTTCACGGGAGCTTCAAGCTTAACTTGGATCAGTCGCTATAGCTAGCCCCGCAATTCGTCCAGTGGTCCAGGCTCCCTGGAAATTAAAGCCCCCGGTGATGCCGTCGTAGTCGATACACTCCCCCGCGAAGTGGAGTCCGGGGGCAAGTTTGCTTTCCATCGTTCGGAAGTCCACTTGTTTGAGGGATACGCCCCCACAGGTCACAAATTCTTCCTTATTGGTGGTTTTACCACTTACTTTACAGCGATATGTTCCGAGAGCTTTAACCAGTTTTTGCTCCTCTTTTTTGGATAGGTGTGCCCAGGTTGTATCCTTTGAGATTTTTGCATGATCAACCAGATGAGCCCATAATCGTTTGGGCAATTCTTTGCTTGGGTTTGTGCTTACTTTTGCAACCGCAAATTTTTTTCTGTATTGACTGACTACTTCTTTGATTTTTTCGAGTGAATGATCACCCAACCAATTGATCTCGACCTCGAACTTATATTTGCAAGTGGCCAGCTCCTGGGCGTCCCAGGCGGACAGGCGTAAAATACAGGGGCCACTCAATCCCCGGTGAGTAATGAGGAGTGGTCCGTGTTGGGGCTTTCCATTTGGTAAAGTTTTCGCCTGAGCGTGGGGTACGGAAATGCCAGCTAATTCCACCATGGGGTGCTCGGGTAGGTTGAAAGCGAAGAGGGAAGGAATGAGGGGAGAAATTATATGTCCAAGAGCGGTAAGGGTTTTTTCCATGCCAGTTCCACGCAGGGAACCAAGAGCCAGGCATACTTGGTCCGCTATGATTTTTTCGCTCTGGTTAATTTCCAGTTCCCACTGGTTGTTGGTTTGTTTGAGATCAGTAACCCGGGTTCGTAAATGTTCGCTTACACCAAGATTTTTCGCTTCTGTCCGCAAGCAATCGATCACGCTTTGTGAATTATCACTGGCGGGAAAGATACGGCCATCTGTTTCCACTTTTGTTTTTACTCCTCTGGTCTCAAACCATTCGATTGTATCCCTGGGTTGCCAATGATGGAAGGCACCGCGTAACTCTTTTGATCCACGGGGGTAATGAGAACTCAATTCTTTGGGTTCATAACAATGGTGGGTGAGGTTACATCTGCCACCTCCCGATATTTTGACCTTACGTAATACCCGGTCACCCGCTTCAAACAATAAAACCTGGGCATTGGGTTTTTTTTCAGCCGCGGTAATGGCTGCAAAATAACCGGCCGCTCCACCGCCAATAATAACCACCTTGTTGCACCCTTCATCCATAACACTTCTTTTAGCACCTTGAGCACTGTGCCTAAAGGTTTGAATTTGGGAAAAAGTGATTTCTTCGTTTGATCAATTCCTTGGGTTTTGAAAATGTTTAAGGAAATGAGAATTTCAGCCCTTTTCTTCGCATCATTTCTAATCAGCGTATGTTCTGTTCACGCGGCCAAAGTCGAAGTTGTTCAGGTGCCCAGTGGCAAGATGGATAAGGAAGTACCCGCCACCCTTATTTTACCCAACGCCTACAGTATAAGCGAAAAACAAAGGTTTCCCGTTTTGTATCTTCTTCATGGTGCAGGGGGGTATCATGCTTCATGGAATCAGTCCACTCAGTGTGCCCAACTGGCGGACAAATATGAATTCATCATATTATGCCCCGATGGTGGATCGACCAGTTGGTACTACGACAGCCCAATCGATCCGACCTACCAGTACGAAACCCATGTTGCCAAAGAGTGTGTGGAATACATGGACAAGAATTACCGTACCCTAGCAAGTCGTGGTTCCCGGGCAA
This sequence comes from Opitutales bacterium, assembly GCA_028045305.1. Lineage (GTDB taxonomy): Bacteria > Verrucomicrobiota > Verrucomicrobiia > Opitutales > Seribacteraceae > Chordibacter. Next base: position 33,403 of record JAOFTV010000010.1, read on the forward strand.
TCTCCGGAATGAGTATGGGCGGGCATGGTGCGATGTACCTTGCGATTCGTCACCCAGAAACTTTCGGTACCTCGGTATGTCTAATGGGCGGGGTGGATATCCGTCCCTTTCCTAATAACTGGGAAATCAAGAAACGCTTGGGTGATATTAGTACCAACCGAGAGAACTGGGAAGAGCACACCGTGATCAACCAGGCTAAAAAATTAAAGGACGAAGAGATCAAGATCGTACTGGATTGTGGGCGGGGTGACTTCTTTCTTCAGGTAAACCGGGCTTTGCACATGCAACTACTTAAGGATGGCATCAGTCATATTTACGAGGAGCATGAGGGCGTACACAATTGGCAGTTCTGCAAGGAAGCAATCGAGCGGCAGTTTCCTTACATCGCCACTCAGTTTGCCAGGAACTAATTTAAAATAAAACACTACCTAGTTATGATAAATCGATCTTATTACACTCTGTTTAGTGCACTCTGTGCATTTTTTGGTTTTGTCTGCTTTATTTATTCTTCCCCAGTTATACCTGAAATAGAGTCCTTAGAAATTTCTGAAGTTTCATTTCAGTCGGAAAAAAACCTTCCCTATCTTTCCAAGCACTACTTATCTACAAAACCAGTAAAGCATGAGGATGGGATAAAACTTGGGGATTTAATGCAGGAATCCTCAAAGCCTGAAGCGATCCTCAAAATTGTTGATTCTTTTGTTGCCACCCAGAAAGGGATTAAGGCTGGAAAGACTGATAGTTTTCTCGTGGCGAAAGGGGGCAAGTTGTTGCTCGAATCATACTTTAGAAAGGGCAGGATAAATTATCCGCACTACCAAATGTCTATCACTAAGTCCTACACAACCTTGGCGTTGGGACGGGCGATGCAACTTGGTTATTTGAGTATGAAAGAATTGAACAAACCGATTCATCAATTCCTCAAAGATGTAGAGGTTGATCAATTTGCCACAGGTGCGAGCTCGATTACCCTTCATGATGCACTTTGCATGACTTCCGGAATTCGGATTCCCAAAGATAGAGCGAATGCTCGGTACATCATAAAAAATGCATTAAAAGGACAAGGCCATGCCCAGGCGATTTTCGAAATTACTGAAGCCGTGGATTCGACCAAGGGGCAGTATAAATATCAGTCAGCAGATACAGCCCTGGTTATGCAGGTGATCGAATCTGTTGTGCCTGGTGGAGCAGAGAAATTTATTCGTGAAGAATTGTTTGCTCCCCTGGGTATCGATTTTTATGTCTGGCAAGAAGGCCTAAGTGGATTACCTAAAGCAGCCGCGGGTTCGAGCCTACGTTCCAGAGATATGCTCAAGGTTGGACAGCTTGTACTTAACCAAGGTAGATGGAAGGGCGAACAATTCATACCAGCTGATTTTATCGACCGTGCAACCAGTCCATTAGTTAAAACGAAAGGTAATGCCCATTATGGTTATTTTTGGTGGTATGAAAGCTACGAAGTTTCCGGGAAGACATATTTGAGCAAACAGGGAAGGGGAGCGGGTGGACAATTTATTATTATCCTACCCGATATTGAGGTGGTTGCCGTTATTACGTCACACAATAAAGGAATGGGTGGGATGTTGAATCAAGTGTGCACCGCCCTGATTACTGCTTTTTCCAAACAATAATCATGAAAATTAAATTTCTCTTGTTATCCATTTTTGTGGGAAGCCTGGTTTTTGCTGCACCCCAAAAAATCAACATTTTATTTATCTCCGCTGACGATATGAATTGCGATCTGGGTGTTTACGGACACCCGCAGGTGAAAACTCCTAACCTCGACCGTCTGGCCAAGCGGGGTGTAGTTTTCGAACGAGCCTACTGCCAACAGTCTTTGTGTGGTCCCAGTCGGGCAAGTGTAATGACTGGTATGCGACCTGAAGAGATTGGAATTTTGAGTAACAAGAATGACTTGCGTGTAAAAAACCCCAATGTTGTCACTTTGGGACAGGCATATCGTCAGAATGGATATTTTTCCGCACGTGCTGGAAAGATCTATCATTATGGCAACCCGTCCATGATTGGTAGTGATGGACATGATGATCCCCAAACCTGGGACGAAAGATACAATCCAATTGGGATCGACCGCTCTCAGCAGGAAAATATTACAAGGTATGGACGCGGGCGGGAAAAAGATAAAAACCTTGGGATCAGTATGGCATGGTGGGATCCCGTCAGCAAAGATGAGGATCATACGGATGGAAAAGTGGCCTCAAAAATTATCGATTTAATCGAACAAAAAAAAGATGAACCATTCTTTTTAGCTGCTGGATTTTTTAATCCGCATTGCCCCTATGTAGCTCCAAAAAAATATTTCGATTTGTATCCGCTTGAAGATATTGAAATGCAAGACCTCGACGAAGCTAAGCGAGACCTCGAAGATGTTCCCAAAATTGCTTTGAATCGCGACCTAAATCATTGGCCTTATTACTTTGCCGATATTTCGGTTGAACAAGCCCGGAAGTGTAAACAGGCCTACTTTGCGACTCAGTCCTTTGTGGATGCTCAGGTTGGTCGTTTACTTGATGCCCTCGAAGAAAACGACCTTTCAGACAGTACCATTATCGTCTTTTGGTCTGATCATGGTTACTTCCTTGGGGAGAAGGGATTGTGGTACAAGCGCAAAGCATTCGAACATTCTGTCCGGGTACCTCTCATTATTTCAGTTCCGGGAATGTCCATGGGTGAAAGATTTTCCAAACCAGTTGAGTTACTTGATCTTTATCCCACACTGATGGATCTTTGCGGGATTTCTATCCCCTCTACATTGTCTGGCAAATCTCTACGCCCGGTTCTTGAAAGTCCACAGAAGAACAAATGGAAAAAGCCGGCCGTTACCTTGGTTTGGTATGGTGAAAGTGCATGGGGATACACCCTTCGTAACGAGCGTTACCGCTACATCGAGTGGATGGAAGGAAAAGAAGGAAAGGAACTCTACGATCATTCAATGGACCCCGAAGAGGTAACCAACCTTGCAGGCAATTCAACATTTTCAGAGATCACTGCCTTGCTCTCAAAACAATTAGAATCTTATGTGCCTCAAGCACCCCACTTTCGGAATCCTTAAGTTCACACAAAGCATTTCCTATATGAAAATATTATTTTATCTATCGCTGACCCTGATTAGTTTTTCTCTCTTTGCAAAAAAAGATGCTCCCAACTTCGTTATCTTTTTGACTGATGATATGGGCTGGGGGGACTTGGGTTGCTATGGACACCCGGAAATCAAGACCCCCAACTTGGATAAGTTTGCATCTCAGGGTACAAAGTTTACTGAGGCTTATTCCGCATGTGCCGTCTGTTCTCCTTCGCGTGCCGCAATCCTGACTGGTCGCACGCCATTCAGGAATGGGGTATGGCGCTGGGTTCCTTCCCAAAGTCCGATTCATCTTCGAGAGTCCGAAATTACCCTTCCTGAACTCCTTAAGAAAAAGGGATACGCTACCTGTCATGTGGGTAAATGGCATCTAAATGGTTATTTTAATCATGCAAAACATCCCCAGCCCGATGATCATGGGTTTGATCATTGGATGGCCACCCAGAATAACGCTCATCCTAATCACAAAAACCCCACAAATTTTGTTTTAAATGGAAAAGATATGGGCAGGTTGAATGGATACTCCGCCCCTCTGGTGGTCGAAGAGGGAATTCGCTGGCTCAAAGATATTAAGGAGCCAGGAAAGCCATTCTTTCTCAATGTCTGGACTCATGAACCTCACTTACCTATCGAGTCCTCTCCAGAGTTCATGAAGCCCTACCTACACCTCAAAGACGAAGGACTTCGACAGCATCACGGGAATATTACTCAAATCGATTATGCCTTTGGCAAGTTGATGGACGCACTGGACAAGATGGACTTAGTGGATGACACCTTTGTGTTTTTTACCTCAGATAATGGACCCGAGGGCAGTGGTAACAAAGGAAGAACCCGAGGTTCAACTGGTGGGCTGCGAGAACGTAAACGATCTTCTCACGAGGGTGGTATTCGCGTTCCAGGAATTGCTCGTTGGCCGGGCAGGATTCCGGTCGGAGAAAATAAGGCTCCGATTATCGGTTCTGATCTGTTCTCTACTATCCTTGGAATCGTCGATATTCCATTACCCACGGATCGTACAATAGATGGTGCTGATTTCATGCCTCTCTTTTCTGGCGGGAAGATAGATAGAAAGGTTCCGATGTACTGGAGGAATCACCTTGCTGATCCCCAAGTACATGTGGCTCTTAGAAAGGGAGATTGGAAGGTTCTAGCCAATGTTCAATTGGACAAATTCCAATTATATAAGATCGATGAGGACTGGCAGGAAAGGAACGACCTAGCCCAGTCGAAACCACAAAAGCTTGAAGAAATGAGTGCACTGCTGCTTTCCGTGCATAAACAGATTGAAGAAGAGGGACCAATCGAATGGTGGAAAAATCAACCAATGAGTAAAAAGGTTAAAAAGAAGTAAGCCTTACTTATACTGCCTGCTCGCCTGAGCAAGGTCCTTGCCTATTTCAGTAACAAGTTTTTTAGGACTTATGGCCTTCGCGTGGATCCCCCATGACAATATCCATGATTTAATCTCCACTAGGTCACACACCGTAATTTCAAAATCCACTCCTCCGTCACCCCGCTCTTTTACAACCTGACTTTTATTCCATATTTTTTCACGAATAAAGGGTGCAGCCACTTGGTCAAAAACCACTTTTACCTTAAACTGTTGTTTCCCGAAGAATGCCCCAAAGGCATGCTCTCTTGCCGCAGTTAGATCAAATGGTTTAAAGGCTGGATACTCCTTTCCCACTTTGATCTTACTTCCCATGCGTGCCAAGTGGTAACACCCCACATTATCCGATTTTGCAGAGGATGCGAGTAGGTACCAGTTTCCTCCATGGTTGAATAAATGTCGGGGGCGTAAAGTTCGTTTTCCTTGTTGGCCCGAGCTGGCTGCCCGGTATTGAACTTCGATTTCCCGGCTATCGCGACAAGCCTTTCCCAATAACTCCAGAGTTTCATAAGTTGCCGTGCTTACTCCATTGGACAGGTAGGAAACATAGCGGTGCATATTTTCCATATTGCTAAGATCGAGAGGTGCGAGGTGAGCGAGTAATTTTTTGAAAAAACTAACGAGAGGATCTTCGAATGCACTCCCCTGATATTGTTCGATTGAAGAACGGGCGACGAGAAGTGCGAAGACCTCCTGCCTACTTAGCTTCATCGCCGGCATATCGATAACCGCTTCGGTATAGCGGTATCCCTTATACTCTCTTGAGTATTCAATAGGCAGGTTCATATCCTTCTTCATAAAGGCGATATCGCGTTGAATCGTCTTGGTGGATACACCAAACCTTTTGGATAAGGAGGGGAGTCCGGGCGCCCGTTCCTTGTTTAGAAATTCGTGAATTCCTAACATCCGGTGTAGCGCTTTGTAAGTGGTTTCTTCGGTATCCATGCAAAGGATTAAATTCTATATGGACACCATACGTCCACTTTAATCCTTATTATATGAGGACCTATGAAAATTATCCAAACTCCCCAAGCCCGATCCGTAGATATTAAAAAGCCAGAAGGTGATGCCCGTTCAATGGCAGATATCTCTTGTAGTTTGATTGATGATTTATTGGTCCAACCCCTTCATTCGACGGGTCGCTTATCCGATAATGATTTGTCAACTGTGTCACAACTCAAAGCAGTCATCTGTATGCTGGGTGAACAGGCCGGAGTCCTTGAAGATATGATCCTCGGGAAAGCCCATGAGGATGGATCAAATTAAATAATTTGAACAAATCCTAAACCACCAGTCTCAGCCGAGATCAAATGTCCTATGACCCTTTGATCACCGATTTGGATGGAGATGGTAATAACGACATTCTTGTAGCCGGACAATACAGCGAAAAGGTCGTATGGTTCGAGAATCCCAAAAATTAATCTTTTACCAGCTCGTTGAGTGTGTAGTAGGCGACAGGGTTTCGTAAAGTTCTTCCATCTACATCTTGTATTTGAGGAAGGTTAAACTGGTAAATCTTGCTTTCTTCCAAGTTCGGAATCATTACCCGAATGGTGCTTCCGTCCAATGATTGCTCCACCCTCGTCGGTACGATTTTTTGGATATCAGTTTTGGGGTATCCGTAATTCGGTCCGTAAGGGTAATGGTAGCTTTGGACACCAAAGTTTTTGGGATCGAGTTTGATGGATTGGTTAATCGGTTGGGTGAGGTGAAAAAGAAACCCATCGGTTTGCAACTCGATCCGGTGGATTTCAAAAGGGGGTATTCCTGAGTAGGCGATCTTCTGGAGGCCGGAACCTGGCTTCCCCCTTGCCCAGTTTCCTTTACCCACCCGTCCGATGATCAATTCGTCCGCCGGGGAAAAGGCAAGCCGACAAATCCCAGCCTTCAATCCTTCGGCATGGTAAAAGGAAAAGCAGGCCCCCTGATACTGCCCGTTCACCTTTTCCAAGGCCACACGGATGATTCTGGGATGCACGATATCCCCAATAAACATCTGCCCTGCAAACGGGCCGAACTTTCCGCCCGTGGTATCCCAGGCTGGAGAGCCTGGTGAATTGGCCAGTTCACCATGGGGGAAATGAACCGCGGGGGGCTTTCTCATTTTTTCGAGCAGATCGATGGGAGCGGATTTGGGATCTTGGGAATACGGAAAATTCTGATCCCATCGCAGGGCAGCGGGATGCCCATAGAAATAGCCCTCCTCCAAGTGGTGGAGCATGGAGGTGGCTACCCAGTCCCCTTGGTTATCCGCCGCAAAGAGTTCACCCTGTGGACTTTTCCCAATCCCATTGGCGGTGCGCAACCCGCTCGACCATGGCCTGAACTCTCCGCTTGGGGTAATTCGGTAGGACCACATACGGTAGGGGATGGGAGAAAATCCATTGGCACTTGCGGGTGAGCCATCGGGCTTACTCAGTCCCGAGCAGGACAGAATGCCATGGAGACTGCCCGCAATCTTTCCTTCTACCAGTCCGTAGTTGTATTGATGAAAATTTGCTTCCATCGCAATCTGATCGCAGATCGTTTCGTAACGATCCGCCGTGCCATCTCCATCTTCATCCACCAACCGGGTTACTTCCGGGCGTTGACTGACTACGGCGAAACCAGGTCCGGCAAGCAGACCCATCGGTTCGTGCAATCCATGGGCAAACCTTTGCCAGTCTCCGTTCTTTTGGGCCCATACATCCCCCCGTCGGGTACAGATGTAAAGAGTGCCATCATCCGAATAATCCAACCCCGTAACTTCACACACTACGCCTGGAGGAGTGGGATAGGGTTGAACCGAGTAAGAGGGATCCGCCCATAGGCAAAAGCCGGATGAAATGATCTTGATGATCAACAGCAGGGACCCGTTCCTCATTGCTTCACTTGTGCCCGGAAGGAAAAACTTTTCAGGTTATCCGCTTTTACAGCCCAAATGCCATCTCTCTCTTGCGCTTCATCGGAGGACCAAATGGACGAGCTTTTTCCTGGGTGAAAATAGATAGGTTCTTCTGCATCGGAAATCTTAAAGGACAGCACGATCGTTCGGTTATCTGCATCAAATCCAATCGTTTCTTCCACGTTTTTGCCATTGATTTGGTAAAGAAAGCTAGGGAGTTCTCCCTCCGTACGATATCCAAGAAATTTTACCTCAGGGTTTTGCTTACTCCCGATTCGAAGGGGGAAGCTCGCAGGTGCCTCAAAGATTTTGGTCCCCATCAATTTCGAATACCAACCACCATGCCCAGTCCAAGACTTCTCAAAATCAAGAAACCCACCTTTCCAAAAATAGAGAAGTTTACAAAGTTTTGCATCAAAGGCGTAGGATATATCCCCGGGCAAACCCACCGCGATTGCCCGTGAAGATGCTCCGGGTAGATAGGTGCGATAGACGATCGGTTCATCCTGCACTTCCACCACCGTGCCCCTACGATTCTCCGGCAGTGAATACTTTGCCTTCAACGGCGGATCCGTAGATAGAACCGTATTTGACTCCTGAGTTACAAGTTCCTCTTTCTGCCAACTTTCCAGATGGGGAGAATCTTTAATAGTAAGTGCCCAATTCGTTAGTAATTGCAGATTCTGTTCACTCACATGGCTTTGTGGGGGCATCACATTGTTTCCCCACTTTCCTTTAGCCCCATCCTTTAAGCTATGTAGAACCGTTAATACACCGTTCGGGTCATAAGCGTATTTTTCAGAAACGGCCAGCATGGAAGGGCCAATGTGATCCAGGGTCATACGATGGCAGGCAATACATCCACTCGCTTTGTACAAGGCTTTCTCGGTAGGCTCATTTCCATTTGATTTAGATGCAAAAAGCGGGCACGCGAACGAACCAACCATACCAAATAAAAAAATAAAACGAAGCATTACTATTTCGAAAAGAAGTGGATCATGGAAAGGCTTATTCAATTCGAAACGATAAGATGAGCAACTTTGTAAGCTGCCCAACCTGTTTGCTATGAAAGGTCGTACTGTGGAATCTTCATCCACTCCCCATCCTTCAGCGCGGACTTATGAGCAATCACACCTGCCATGGTCATATTCAGTGCATCCCCAATATTTACGGTTGGTTCTCGGTCGAGCAGGATGGAGGTAATGAAGTCATTGGTTAATTGTCCATGCGATCCTCCGTGCCCGCCAGCTCCAACTCCGGGAGGGAGGGCAGGGCGTGCACCATTTATACTGGGGTTGTGGGGTTTTTGCCCGTAGACCCGGCCCTTTTCACCGTGAGCATTCTTCATGTCCCAACTCACCGCCATGCGTGAGATACCGCCCTCGCTTGTTTTGAACATACCCACCTCAGTGCCAAATGGATTCTTCCATTGGTTTTCCTTGTGCTCATTGTACAAACCAGGTGTGCCCAGGCATGATACTTCAGTAAACCGTTCACCAGTGATGGATACATAATAGGCATTGGAGTGGGTCGGATACCACATGGGGGGAAGGCCACGACGCCAACCATTCACATCAATCTTACCATTTTTAGGGTTATAACCTGAGAGTCCGTTTGGTCCAAAATCATGATAATATTCTCCTTCGGAATAAATAATTTTTCCGAGTGCACCTGCTTGGTACTGAGTTCGCTTATCCCAGAGGTCAGAATGGAAGGTGGAGGTCTCGTTCATGGCATATTTTAAACCACTCTTCTTGACCGCCTCAAAGAGTTCCTCGGCTTCTTCTTCTGCCTGAAACCCAAAAACCGCAGGTACCGCAGAGCATACATGTTTTCCATGGTTTAATCCCATGACCGCGAGCTTTGCATGGGTGGGGGCATCCGTGGCGATATAAACCGCTTCGATCTCTTTATCCTGCTGAATCATTTCCTCACAGGATGGATAAGTCTTCTTGGCTCCAACTGCCCGGGCGAGACCGGCACACCTGTCTGGATCAAGATCGGTCGCGGCCACCACTTCCACATTGGGATGATTTTGATAAAAGAATGCACCACCGAACCGGCAAAGCCCATACCCTGCGATGCCCACCTTTACTTTACGGTTAGGTAGATCTTTCCAGCCTTTTGAAGCGTTTGGGTCTTCCTTTATTTTTTCAAAACCTGGGATAATGTTTCCATCGGCATCGCGGGGTGCTTCTGCACCCATTGACTTGCCAGCTAATCCAAGCAAGGCACCTGCACCACCAATCCCTTGAATGAACCCTCGCCTGGATAGACTAGTCATTTTCTTTGAGCCTTCCACTTCTAGTGTGCCATCTTTTTCGTTTTTCATGTTAATTTTCTTTCAGTATTTAGAGTTAAAACTTGTTGAAGATTATTATTTTTTGGTGACGATAAATTGATCAATTCCGAGAAGAGAATGTTCAGGTGTGTAATCCCCAGAAGTGAGCGAAACTTTAAAATGATCAGTTTCTGTTTCAAAAGTACCCAAAGTGATCCGCTGTACAGTGTACGAACCAGCGATATTATTTTCGATCCCGTTATTCTCTCTGTCCTTGTAAACTTTTTGTGCATCAAAAATCATGCTCGTCTTGGGTTTGGATAGATAGTCTCTCCCTTCAGTAAGAGTGATCTCATGATAAGATATATCCGCCTCTTTTTGATCTACAGTTGTACTAAAACTACCGTATCCAGGGGCAATTGTGACCAGCGCATCAATCCTGTAGTTTCCAGGTTCATTGACCGGGATGGTGAAGGTCATCTCTTGTCCATTAGCTTTGGGTTGGATCAATACCTGCCCAGTACCTGTCCAAAGATTGAATTTTTCCTCGGGTGCAATTTCTTTACGCGTTTGAATCTTGATTTCACAGTCCGGAGTAGCAGAAAATTCTAAATCTTCGGCTTCGTACCATGTGGATGCATTGCTTTTCGAGTTCATCCAAAGATAAAGTCCAGCAATGGTCGCCACCATTAGGAACCACCACAGTTTAATGCTTTTCCATCCACCATATTGTCCAGTTGCATCTTCGCCCACACTCAGAGCACTCTTAGTCCAGATTACTCCTTCAAGTTCTTCTTCAGACTTGGGCTTAGTGAAAAAAGAAACGACAACAAGGGTGATACAGGACATCACAAAAATTAAAAAGGTATGATGTGTAAAGGTGTCGTACGGTTGCAAAATTGGCAGATTGGGAAACAGCCCAAATTTGGTCAGCGGTAAAAACACCACATATCCCATAAGTAAGGTAATGGTTGCCGCCATAGGGGTGATTTTCTTCCACATAATTCCAAGTAGGAAACAGGCGGCAATGGGGGGAGCGACATAGAAGAAAACAGTTTGTATGAGTACAAATATGGTAACCCCTGGAAAAGCAGAAATAATTAAGGCAATGGTGATACCAATAACAATGATAACCAGGGCGCTTATCCGACCGACTTTGTGCAACTCCTCATCAGTTGCTTTTGGGCGGATTAATTCTCTGTACAAATCCAGGGTAAAGATGGTGGATGAGGAATTGGTGATTGCACTTAGGGTGGACATTACCGCACTTGCCAGACCGGCCAAGACCAGGCCAATCAGTCCGGTGGGTAGAAATTGTTGTACCATGTATGGCCATGCCTGGTCGCCATCACTAATTCGGGACTGGAACAAATAAAAGGCAACGATCCCTGGGATGACTACTATGAATGGAAGAATCGCCTTACTGAATCCAGCCATGATGACTCCCATCCTTGCATCCCATTCGGAGCGGGCTCCTAAGCATCTTTGCACCATAAATTGATTGGCACAATTATACCACAGTCCTACAGCCACCAGTCCCGATAATACACCGCTCCATGGTATAGTTTCATGCTCTGATGAATAGAACATGATGAATTTCTCAGGCATGCTCTCCATCAAATTATCCAGTCCTCCGGCATAATGAATACCAAAAACACTGACGACGATTCCCCCAATCATTAGTAGGCAAAATTGAAGGACATCGGCCCAGACAGCTGCAAGTAAACCACCATAAATCGTGTAGGTGCCAGCGGCTATGGCTAGAATAAGAATGCCCATCCAAATATCAATCTGGGGGAAGAATACATTCATTGCCTTGGCACCCGCAAAGAGCACACCACCGAGCATGGCAATGACTAGTCCGATGATCATCACGATTGCGTATGCATACCTGCATGTCTTGTTGAACCTTTTTTCAAGGAATTCCGGCATGGTGGATACATTTCCACGCATATAAAAAGGCAAAAAGATCCAGATAAGGGCTGTAAAGGTGAATGCATTTCCCCATTCCCAATTTGCCACCGCCATCCCATAGAGAAAACCAATTCCAATTGTACCAATGAAATGTTCGGTGGAGATATTGGATGCGATAAATGATGCACCGATCGCATACCATGGCAATTTTTTGGACGCCAGAAAGTAGTCGGATGAAGATTTAGTCTTACTTCGTGCGGAAATTATTACCGCAAAGAGGACTACCCCAATGAAATAGCTAAAGAAGATAACTGCGTCCCAGATGCTCATACTTTTATGAATTTAATTTTTTTCCCACCGCTCCGGCCGGATGGATTTTAGCAAATTGTTCATTTCGGAAATCCGTCTCTTCAATTAGGGCTGCTTGTAAGGCATCAAAAATTGCAGATAGTACCACGAAACTTGTGGTTCCCTGGCTGTCGAATTTGTCAGCCTCTCGATCGACTCGCATTTTTAAAACCACCTGAGAACCTCTAGCCAAGGAGGATTCCATATTTTCGGTAATGGCGATGATATGGACTTTCTTAGCTTTGCATATTTCCATGATGGGAAGCAGTTCACTGGTTTGCCCCCCCCCGGGAGGCAAGCACTATGACATCTCCCTCCTTGAGGAAGCCACTTGCTCCATGAACTGCTTCGGCTGGAGAAATAAATCTGCCTGAAAGTTCGATGCAGCACATCAAATGTGCGAAGTGCATACAGGCAATGCCAGAATGACCACATCCGCTTGCACCAATGCGTTCCGCACCGGCAAGAAGTTTTACTGCCTTTTCGAATGATTTTTGCTCAATTGAACTCAATGCATTGGCCAGAGCGGAGGATTCGATCTTGAACGAATCCCGGGCGGCTTCCCAGGGCGATTTTGTCACTTGGTTATTCTCCCAATACTTGAACCTGACAGACCCGTTTGCGAGCTCGTACCTGATCCCAGTCGATGAAGTAAATATATCCGAACTCCCCAAGTTGGAGCTCGCCATCCACCAGTAAAATCGTTTCCGAACGACCAAAGAAGGTCGAACGAAGATGTGCCTCGGTGTTAAGGCTGGTCCATTCTCCCTCTTCCGTGCCCAAACTCATGGCAAAATCAATGTGTTCCTTACCCGGATGCATATACTGTCCCTCATGCCTGCAAGTGGGTATGAGTTTTTCCATGACATTGCACAGATCCTGTTGGAGGAATTCCAATCCGAAGTAGGTTTTATCGTGCGAGCACTCCTGCGTCATTACCGAGCAGGTAGTATGGTGCGAGTATACGACGATATTGCCGTGTTGTACGCCTGTGTTCTTGACGATCTCTTTTACCTGTTCGGTAACATCGTGAAAGGTCGGGTTTAATCCTTTTGATTGAAGGTCGATTTTTTCGGTGACAATTTTCATAGTTTGAATGTTAAATATTTTTCTAAAGGTTTATTCTCCGGATACCTGTATGATGACCTGACGGTTGCGCGAACGGGTGTGGTCAAAGTCCACAAAGTAAACATGTCCAAACTCTCCGAGTTCGAGATTTCCCTCAAAAATGGGTATGGTTTCACTTCTGCCCATGATGGATGATCGTAAATGGGCATCGGTATTTAATGTTCCCGGTTTGTCCTCCCCGTGCTTGGCTGCAAATACGGTAAGTTCCGGACCGGGGTGCATATACTGGCCTTCTTTTCTGCAGGTAGGAATGATGTTCTCCAAAACATCCGCAAGGTCCTGCTGCAAGTAAGTCAGCCCGGTGTATGCCTTGTCAAAGGAGTCTTCGTCTATCATTACAGCACAGGTGGTGTGTCGTGAATAAACCAGACACGATCCCAGTTGGATACCTGATTGATGAACAATTTTCTTCACCTCATCGGTGATCGTGTGAAAGGTGGGCCGCTGGCCAGTGGATGTGAGGTCGAGAGTTTCTCGGACAATTTTCATGGTTAACGTTTTAGTTGGTTTTGGATAGAAGATTTTTTTGGCCCGACTGACATTGAAGACCATTTCATCGAGCAGTTTCATTGGGTCCTTGGACTTAAGAATACCTGAGGCCGAACCAGCGGCATCATTTCCCGCCATGATGAAGTCGTAAATTTGCTCACCGGTGGTTATACCTGCTGCCTGTTCGACCAAAATGTTCGGATTAATTTGCTTAACCACCTGCAAAGTTTCGATCACATAGGACATGTCACTTGCTTGATCTGTACCAATCAGTTCACTGGGTTCCGGGTTGATAATGTCCGGCTCGAATTGGGCAATCGCCTTGGTTTCAGCAATAGAGTCGGCACAGGCAAAAGTGATCAAACCGATTTCATTTGCCCGGTCGATTGTTTCTTTGATCTGGGGAAGAGTCATGGGACGTTCACAATGGTTAAGTAATACTCCCTTTGCACCAGCATCGAGTATGGCTTCGGGCAATACATCTGCCATTCCCCGACCGGGTCGCAAAGTATCCATGTAAGGGGCAAAGACAAGAATACGACTTGTATTCTCGGCAATTCTGCGAATCTCAGTGTAGGGGGCGATGAAGATCGCATCCACATCATAGCGGATGGCGGCCTCATCAACCGCTTTTGCATAGTCCAATACTGCGTCTCCAAAGATGTAATTCTTTACACTGGTTTCAAAGAATGGAGATTTTGGAAGGGTTTTTATAGGTTTGTTGGTTGTCATTTAAGGTTTTGAATATTTGTTTTGAAATTACTGGGATACCATTGCGGTTTCCTCATGAAAATGTCGCTGGATTTCTATGTATGCATCGCTGCAGGCGGGATCGGGTTGGGTAGTTGTGAATGGGTGTTCTAACTGATTGAAACCGTCCCGTTCATCTGAATAGATCCCACAACCCATTCCTCCAAGAATCACTGCTCCCATAGCTCCGGCATATTCTCCATCTTTAGGGATGCTTACTGGTCGGTTAAGTACATCTGCGAGGATCGAAGTCCAGATTGCACTCTTTGTCGGTCCGCCCGTAAAAATCAATTTCCCAGAAGATCTTCCGGTAAGTAGATTGACTTGCTCCACGCGTTGGGCGATCTGGAAAACAATCCCTTCCATCAATGCACGGCATAACTGTTGAGGAGTACAGGATTGGGCGATCTTCCAGTTTTCCTCCTCGGTATGATCGATCAAATTGACAACGGTACCACCTGCTCCCGGTTCTGCTTCCATGGCCAGACTATTGAAGTGTTCGTACATTGCTTCGTTGCTTTTCGAGGGAAATGCTTTGGCCAATAATTTATGCAATTTCTCACCCACTGCGGTAAGGGCAAAAATGGCACCCCAGCATCCATTGGTTGAAAGAAAAGGGTCGATAAGCATATTTTCTTTCAGGGCAATTTCTCTGTTTTCTACAGGTGTGAATACGACCCAGGAAGTACCGGCTGAAATAAGCAGATCACCTTCTTCCCAAACTCCGGTTCCCCGTGCAGCGGAGGGGTGGTCAAAACTGCCGGTTACAGGCATTGTTGTAGTAGACAAACCGGTGAGTTCACAAATTTCGGGAGTGAGTGATCCACATGCCTTGCCAGATTCGCACAATTGTGGGAGTTGGGTTTCCTTAATTCCCAGAGTGCTCAAAAGCTCTAGGTTCCACTTTCTTTGCACCTGATCCTGCAAATAAAAGGTGGTTGCTTTGGAATGGTCAATGATCCACAGGCCACAGAGTTTTTCAAAGATGAAGTCATGCAACATCGCAAATCGCCTGGCTTGTTTCCAAAGTTCTGGCTTTTTCTTTTTTAACCATCCCAAATGGGCCAGAGGAAAGGTTCCGAAGTAGGGCCATCCGTTTTTTTGATAGAGTTGTTTCCTGTCCAGGTCGGTCCATGGATCCTCGCCCTCAATCAGTGTTCTTGTGTCCAACCAACTGATTGCACGAGCCAATGGTTTGTTTGCATGATCGAGCAAAATGGTATTTCCGGTGGCACCGCTTAAACAGATGGCTTTGATTTCTTTAGGGTCATTTATTTGCGAAACCAAGGATTTTACCAATCCGGTGAATTCTAAAAAGTACTGCTCGGGATCAATCTCTGCTTCACAGGTAGATGGTTTAATTATGGTTGTTTCGGCACTTTCTTTAGCGATTATTTTTCCATCACTTTTACAGAGCACGGCCTTGATCGAACTTGTTCCCAAGTCCATCCCAATCAGATATTTTTTTGGCACTGCCACTAAATTTTAACTTAGGCCCAACATGCGGTGAGCATTATTAAAAAAGAGATCTTCGATTTCTCCTTTGTTTAATCGGGTATTAATCGCCGCTTCCCTGATCGATTTGATTTCTTCGTAAATAAAGAAGGACAGGCGGTCCGCTTCTTCTCCCTCAATCTCGCGCATGCTTGGATCATCGGATACATCTCCATACAATCCTTTGGGTACAAGGTTTAGGTACTTTCCATTCTTGGTGATTCGTCGCATTCTCATCCGGGTGATTGGTAGATCACTGCCAAAAATCATACGTTGCGGTCCAACCGCATTGATTGCCCATTCAAATACCTTGGCATTGGTATTGGCCGAGAAGTCGAAAGTCAGTCGCTCAGTCTTTTTTAAAATCTCAAATGCATCGCCTACATCTTCTTCGCAATAAGCCCGGCCAACATGAGCAAGTATGAGTTTTAGGTTTGGATAGCTCTGTTCAATTTCCAGGATTTGGCCAAGGTTTACCGGGTCTTTTAATCTTCCGGATCTTGGAATGTGCAACATCACAGCAAGCCCAAGCCTGTCCAATACCTCCAGTTGTGAAGGTGGTAGGAAATCATAAATCCTTACTTCGTCCCGTGGTAGGTAGGAAGGAGCAAAGCTCAGGTATACCTTGATTCCGTTGAACTTCCGTTCAATCAGTCTGGCTTCGAGTTCTTCGGCAGACCAATGGGGTAGGGCAAGGAGTAATGCGGGTATATTGTGTTTTTCCGCACAGTCCAAAACATATCGGTTTAGTTCCACAATTTTGTTTTCCGGTTCAATCCAGGGGAAGATACAAGGAGTTACTTTCTTTCCCGGAAACATCATGCGGTAAGTTTCCATAAGGTCCTCTATGGGGTTTTCATCCGCAACCAAGAGCGGCCAGGCAGCCAGTCTGCTATCTTGTTCCTTTTCTGAATGTACTGTTTCTTTTTCGTAACAATGTGTATGCACATCGATGATATTTTCAGGGAGGAAATCCTGCAGGTACTCCTGATAAAATTCTTTGTCCGTCTGCTTTATTTCAAAGTTCATATGATTGATATGGAGAAGTTCATCATTTTACCAAAAGCGGTGAGGGTGCGTAAGCTATCACCATAGACCAGGACTTGGTGGTGGGTACCGCCCATTTCACTATATTTTTCAAGAAATCGATCGACTGGAATTTTTGGACGGATCCATCCTCGGATGGCTTCTTCTAAGTTTTCCACACTCCTCCCTTCCAGTACTTCCATTTCGCTTAAGATTAGAGTGAATTTACCCTCCTCGGTCTGGGCCAGGTTGGCCAGTACTGCAACCCCTGGTCTGAAACTGCCGTATGCCATCATTGGCGAATCAATATCAGAGAAGATATAATCCTTCGCCGTCATCAACATCTTACCATCCGAAATCGCGGGGTTCATTTCACCCATATGACTGAGGAATAGTGTGTTTCCTTTCCAATCCGGACAAAAGATTTCCGTAAAACTACTCGCAGGAAAGATTTGCAATAAAGCTCCGCAAAAAGCCGCGGTCAATACATCTCCTTCTCCGGCATAACCGGTACCGCTTGCCATGGCCTTGCTTGCCCCCATGAAGGGCACACATTCAAATCCCTTTGACCGATCAAAATCAGCAAAGTTCATCGAAAACCCAAGTAGGTTGTTTTGTTCTACCCATTTCCGTACGACCAGGCTCATCCGTACCGTTCTCCGGTGTGCATCCTCATCATATTTTCCCAGGTCAAATGCAGAGAGGTCATGTTTTATCTCTTTTTTGATTTCTTCCTCGGTCAAGGAATTGAGTAGCTCAAGGATTTGCCCGGTTTTAAATGGTTCAACTTTTGTACCGATCCAATTTTCCAAATCTTCCGGGGTTATGGCAAAATCCCCCATTCCGTGAAAAGACTTTCCAATCAATCCTACTTTTCCACCCTTCATGGAATTGGCTGCGTTTGTTGCCTTGCATAGGTTCGCCACCCTGTCGAGAACATCGGATTCCTTCCAGTGACCGGCTTCCACAAAATACTGTACCCCCTTTCTTTTCAGCAGACTGCACAAATCCTGAACTCCGTGTATTCCATGATTGTTCATCATATCATCCACGGTTGCATCTTTGCCAAAAGATGAGTTCATGGTCGTATCCAGCATAATCAATGGCTTGTTTAGGGAAACCAGTGTATCTATGCTTTCCAAGGAGGGTGAGTATGCCAGGTGCAAGCACACAACCGCCGAGCAATCAGTAAATGTTTTTCCTGCTTCCTTGAATTCCTCTTCAGTCCGGCAAATTGGTGCGGGAATGACTTCTATCCCCTTACTCAGTAGTTCGGATTGTATATCAGAGGAGAACTTCTCCATGGTCTCCCGCATTTCTGGAAACAGTTCATCGTACAACTTTAAATAGAGGGGAAGGAATCCAATTTTGGTCGGTTGCATCGTTAGAGGAATTTCTTTTCTTTCGTACTTTTTAAATCAGTAAATCGTGCACCACTCGTGCTGGTTCAACCCCGGTAAGTTTTTGATCAATTCCCTGAAAGGGGTAAGTCAATTCCTGGTGATTGATGCCCAACTGATGGAGCATGGTTGCATGGAGATCTCTTACATGGACAGGGTCTTTGGTAATATTATAACAGTTACTCATCCGTCTCTCCATAGCTTAAGCCTTATTGAACCCCTGCTCCGCCATCCATGTGGTGAAGCATCGGGGGTGATGGTCCCGGTCGTAACTAATCTCTTTGGCTCCGTTAAGAGCTGTGGCAATTAATGTCGTAAAAACTAAAAGGAATAAACCCATACTTTTGCCCCACTGCTCAGTTTAGAGGGTTCCATTTTTCCAGGTATTCCAACTTTGCCTTGCCCGAGATGGAGTCGTAGCGAAGAGGAAGAAAGAGATAGCGTGACTTGTCAATATCCGCCCGGTCCGGTATCCACCACTGGTCACACAAAGCCAAAACCTGATCGGATTCCTCTATGTAGAGTAAATCTGTAACTTGTGATCCCCATGTTCGTTGTTCAGTGATGTGTCCTTGGGGTGTCCATTTACCAAGCGGCGAATCTGCAGTGGCACACACAGTTTCGGAACCGGCCCATCCATGTACACCTGAGGCAAGTGCAATGTATTTACCTTTGTACTTGGTCATCGCAGGTGCCTCATTACCACCACCAAAAACAATCGCTCCCTCACGATTACTATTGAGGTAATCATCAGTCAGGCTGTCTATGCGGATGGCGTATCTCCAGTTTCCTCCGGTTTCTGGCTTGTTGTGGTCGCAGTAAATTAAATATGCCTTTCCATCATCGTCCTGAAATACATTCATGTCTGAACCAAAACCCGTCGATGTACCCACTTCCCTTGCACCAAGGGGAGTGAATGGACCTTCTGGATGATCCGCGGTGGCGACCATTAAAAAAGATGCAGGCATCGCCACGAACCATCGATACCACATCACATACTTTTTGGTCTTTTTATTATAGAGTATATGTGATCTTCCTGTGGCTCCCAGTTTACCAAATCCTTTTTCGGGGCGGGGTAGACATACTCCGCGGTATTCCCAGTTTACCAAATCCATCGAGCGGTATACCTGCACACCATTCCATACCGGGCCCGCAGTCATGACGAACTTGCCTTGTGGATTATTTTTGTAACTGCTGCCATACCAGTAAAAATAATCGCCGAAGCGTGCCAGTTCTCCTTCGTGGGCGGATATTTTACGGCCCTCTGTATCGAACCAGTCGGATCCGTTTATGATCAAGTCCGACTTTTCTTCGGCAAAGACGAATGACGCTGTAACCAGCAAACCGATGAATTGAATTAAAGGATTATTCATCCCTTGTTTTTAATTCCTTTGAGGTTCTTGAGCACTGGGTGGTTGCTATGGAGGTGATGGGAAAGTCGCTTCTTTGCCAAGGACCAGTTTTGGGCAAGCAAGGCATCAATAATTTCATGATGCTGGGAAACTGCTTCAGCGGCTGCTTTCTCGTTCTCCCCTTCCCAATTAAATAGAATGGTAAAATACCGACCGTGCCGGTTGAAAAAATCGTTAATATATGGATTGGCTGCCAGATCGATAAGATAAGCGTGTATTGAATTATCAATTTTTGCCTGATCTTTTTTCCCTTTAGCCAACTGGTTATTTTCTTTTATCTGCCGAAGTTTCATTTGGGACTCCTGGGAACATAATTTGGCCTTAGCCAAATCCAGGGCCTTTAATTCCATTACTTCTCGGACTTCAATAAATGCATCCATATCTTCCTGACGGAATGGTTTTACCCGCCATCCTCGTCTTGGCACATGTTCGAGGAGGCCCTCCCCGGCGAGGCGTTGCAAGATTTGACGCAGGGTCGATCGGGTCAGGCCATGCTTGCTGGCTGTGGCTTCTTCCCGAACAAAACACTCTTCCCCACCAAGACTGATTTCCACCAGTTCTTTGGTAATATTTTCGACTGGTTTCTTTTCAGATTCCTGTTTGGTCAGGAAGTTTGATTTCTTTGTGCGTTTATTGGGAGGAATCGCTTCCAGTCGGCCGTTGCTTTTTTTGCGGATCAATCCGACCCCGATTAATTCCCCAATTGCTTCCCTTACAGGGGTGTAACTTACCCCATAATGTTCACTCAACCCCTGAACAGTAAGTGGGATTTGCAGATCCTCACTTCTTTCCAGGCGCGAGCCTATTTCGTTTTTGATACGGGTGACTAAACTCATTTGCCCTTCATCTTTATACCAAAAAAGGAGAGTGCAAATTTATTTTGTCAACAAAAGCAAATTTTATTTACAGGGTAATTTAGATAAAACTTAACTGATTGAAATTACAGACCATATTTTTTGAGTATCGGGAGGAGGGCATTACCCCAGGTTGCATAGCCTTGTTGGGTTAAATGTAATCCGTCCCGTAAATATAGATTTTTCGAGATCTGTCCGGACTGGTTTAGAAAGACATCGTTTATATCCTCATGAAAAATTTGGCGGTCATCTGCGAACTTGGGTAGCTTTTTATTTAATGCTTTCACGCGCCCGTACTCGGCGGGGTCTTTCCTCGGGAAAACAGAAAAGAGAATGATCTTGGAATCAGGTAACCTTTTTTGGATCTCCTTAATCACTTCCTGGATCCCCAGGACAATATCAGCGGTTTCATCTGGTTGATGATTTTTTCTCTCATTATGCAAATGATTGGTGCCAATCATCATAGTAACCACTCTCGGCGATACATTTTCCAAAGCTCCGTTTTGGATGCGCCAAAGAACATTCTGGGTACGGTCGCCGGCAAAGCCTAGGTTGAGCACCCTGATATTTTGGAAGATTTTTTTAAAGTCTTTTTGGGCATCCCAACTATGGGTGATGGAATCACCAATCATTACCAAGTCGAAGTCCCCCGATTTCGCTTCCTCCAACTTCTGGTTATGCCTGGAAGGCATGAACTTTTTCAGCTTCGATGGAACCGGGGTTATAGTTGATAATTTTTGCTCTGTAGGGGGTTCCTTTTTTCGGTCCTGACCTGGGTGAACTGAATTTTGCCCATACAGGTTAAATCCAGTGCTTACTATGAGAAGTGTAGTTAAAATTTTCATTCCGTTCATTTTGGAGAAAATTGTTAGAGGTATTGGTTTACTTGACTCTTAGGACTCCCTGCATCGCCATCCAGTGTCCAGGGAATGTACAGATGTATGGGTAATCACCCGCCTGCTTGGGTGCGGTGAAATGTAAAGAATGCTGCTTTTCCGGGTCGATTACCGGGATAAAGTGCAAAACCTCCGGTAGGTCGGGCACATAACTCTTTTCACCCGCTTTGGGATCGTTGAGCATTTTAAAGGATGCATTCCCCACAGTTTGTACAGTACCAGGCTTTACAATGACTAGGTTATGAGGCATCGCATCCACATTCACCATTTTTAGAACAAGGGCTTCGCCTGCCTTGGCTTCGATCAAGGTTTTGTCGTACTTCAATCCACTGATGGTTTTTACCACAATCTCTCGTGCTCCTTCGGTAATCTTACCAGACCAATCTGCCAGTTTTTTGGGCTTGGTATTTTCCGTGCGTAACTGCCCGATATCTCCTTTTGAAGAAAGGGGTACCGCCAGACCCTTCGCCGAGTAGGGAGGGTGGGGATACATAGGCGAAGCAAATAAATCCGAGGCAAAATCAACTCCATCCGTATCCTTTAATTTCATCCGTAGGTATAATTGCATCACCGGCTTTAAATCGGGTATTTCCACGAAGATTGATTTTTTATTTTCCAGTAATTGTACCGATCGGACTGCCACTGGGTCATGCCCTAGGCTATCAGGATAATTTACGGAAAATTCCGGTGACCCGTAGCGTTTGCCGTATTCATAATTCCATTGCTGGGCGAAGAAATTGGAGGAGTCCTGTAAGTGCTTTGCATCCAATTCAACGGCGAAATCAATTCTCATACCATTGGCGTGAGCCTTGAATCCTATTGGTTTTCGTACTTTGCCTCCGGTGTAACGAACCCGTTGGAAACATCCATCCTTGGTGGAATAATCTCCCCAGCCATCGAGCCCCACTGTGTAGAGCTGTCCGTCTTTGGGGTGAAAAGCTCCGCGCATAATACCCGATAAAAATTCTCCCTCCAAGGGAACCACTGCTCCCTGTGGTCTTGTTCCCGTACCATCGCGCAGGATCAGGTAGTGTGAGTTGGCTCCATAGCTCAGGCCAATGTGAGAACCTTGAAAAGGACCCCACTTGTCACTAGTGATCTCGACCATTCCCCCCGTTGAATTATCGACCCCGCGTGGGACATAGCACAGGGGGGCTGCAATTTTTGTCTTCTCGGCAGAGCTTCCGTAGTGCTCTGCCTTGTTCACCTCGATGATTGCCGAAGCGGGTGTCCAGGTGCCTTCCTGGGGAGCCACCCAAAAATAATCCTTAGAACCACCGATCCCCATACAGTTGCGTACCCCGTAGGCATACTTTTCTGTTTTCCGGTTTGTGCCCGTACGGAAGAGATCGATCAATTGTACAAAATGAAACGCCCCGTCCCCGGTGCGGTGCAGACCAAAGGTATGGGTATGACTACGATTGAAACCGCCAAAATCATTGGCGTAATTTTCGTAATAATCCACCTCTTCATCTCCGTTGGTATCGTGCAGGACGGAGATCTGGCAACGATCGAGCACAAAGATGCCTTCCTCATCCACATGAATTCCAATCGGTTGGTTAAAACCAGTGGCGTACCTCTGCCAGGTTACCTTACTTAGATCTTGATCAATTCCCTTAACCAGCCAGATGTCACCCGGGAGGGAGGCGACCAGGGCATCGCCGTTGGGTAGAAACGCCATACTGGTCAACTGCATGACAGTCTTGTAGGGGTTGTCATAAGGCATATGAAAAGTATCAATCACATAGTTTTCATCTTTCTTCGATTGCCCAAGGGAGCCCGGGGATGGAAGTACTTCCCTCCATCTCTTTTCTATCTTCCTTTCAGAAGAAAGATGAGCCAGTGCATCCCTTTCTCCGGATGGGTTTTCTATTTTGGCTATTCGGAGAATGACGGTCGCATTTGCCTGGGTTGGAGTGAGGGTAAGAGTGCCATTCTGCCAACTTGTGGTTACTCCATCTGCCTGTACGGTGGTCAACCTGTACGGTTCTTCAATTGGGCAGGGGAGTGAGACTTCGCCCTTTGTTCCTTGCAGATCTATCCTACGGTAAAATGTGTCCTTATTTGCCCATGGTTCATCGGTGATTCTGGTTTCTCCTATTCGGTACTCAAAAACCACCCGCTTCCCGTAGCGACGAAGACCCAGGTACTCGCCGCCTTCCGGCATCTTGGGCCGCTCGGCTTGAAACCAGACTTTCCCGTCAATGGTGGCCCCACGGGAGGATCCCCAGCGGAACGGGCCAAACTTGACCCACCCATTCTGCCACACCGCCCGGTAGCTTAGGCTCTGTGGATCAAAGCAGGCGGAGAGGAGGTGACCCTCGCCTAATTTCACACACACTCCCTTTTCAATATTCAACCCCTTGGGCCCCTTGACCACATGAGCAAAGTGCTCGCCGGTATCCCCATCGTTCCACCTGCCATCATTATGCCCATTTTGGTTATGCTTTCCCCAGTGCCCGTGCAGTCCGGCATCCAGTCCCGGATAAGCAGGAATGACCTTTGGGATCAGATTAGGTTTTTCCATATAATAGTCCGCCTGTCTTTGGTAAAAGTCATACACTCTTGACTCGTTCGCCGTATCATTCGCAAGTTGGTAGCCTTTCCGTCCTATGGCCGGGTCTGCATAGGGGTGCTTTGTGGGGTCAGCAAGGTTTAATCCTTGGCCTAGCAAACAAGGAAGAGTGGCCCACAATAGGGCAGTGCAGTAAAAAATAGTTGCTCGTGATTGAGATAAATACATGGGGAAACTTTTTGTCACTCCTTCACAAAGAAGGCAAACCTTGGTCAGTGAATTGTATAATTTATAAATTGTACTTTGATTGCCAAAACCACTCTTTATTCAAATACTCAGCACTTCCTTCTTCTTTTTATGCCCTCTACACAAGATCCTTTTCATGAAGCTCGTGGATCAAGCGGTGTTTTGATGACTGAGTTTAATGGGGAGAAAATCCCCTTTGTTCTTCGTCTGAAAGATCTTCGTAAAACGGTGAAAGATTGGGAGACTTTCAGTAGCGACCATCCCTTTAAGGTGGTTCCACATACTGAGGAAAAGATGCGCACTATGCGGCAGATTCCCATCGAGATGGACCCACCGGAGCACACCGATTTTAGAGCGATTGTCGAGCCGATCTTTAGGCGTCCGCTCGACCCAGTGTATATATCTAACATGGAGGACCTAATCGGTTCGATGGTTTCCAGTGTATTGGGATCTGGCGAAATCGATGCTGTTCATAACTTCGCTTTACCTCTGCAGTGCCGGGTCCTAACCCGTCTACTCAATATGCCAGAGCAGGAAGCAAAGGTCTGGGAGGCTTGGGGACTACATGCCTTGAGCGAGGGAACTGGCTTGGAGGAATACACCGCCAAACAATTTGCCCGGGCCGAACGCGAGCCGGGGGAAGACTTTTTCAGTTTTCTTAATCAGGCGGAATTTCGTGGGCGAAAATTAACTCACGAGGAAAAGCAGGGCATTGCCAATGTTACTTTTGCCGGCGGAAAAGACACGGTCATCAATGTCGTTAGCAGTATTGTGGTTTATATGAGCGAGCATCCGGAAGCCCTCGATTTTTTGAGGACTGATGAAAAACTGATCCTACCTGCCTGCGAGGAATTTGTACGCTATGTCAGCCCGCTAACTGCCATTACCCGAACCTGTCCGCATGCTGCAAAGGTGGCTGAGCAAGTAGTACCCGCGGGCTCCCGGGTGGGGCTGTGTTGGCCCTCTGCTAATCGGGATGGGAGCGTGTTCAAAAACCCGGATCAGATCGTGCTCGACCGCTCACCCAACCCCCATATTGGATTTGGGTTTGGCCCACACAATTGTTTAGGTGCACCACATGCCCGTCTGGTGATTCGCACCTTGCTGAAGATGCTCTGCCAAAAGGTGCAAGCAATCGAACTTTACTCCTGCGTACCTCGAATCGAGAAAGAAACTTCTTACACCCGCCAAGTCGGCTACGACCAGGCGATGGTCCGCTTTAGCTGAATATGGAGTAAAGTCGTATTCCTAAAAGGGAACGACCCAACGCAATTATTTGGGGAATGCGATATTGAGCGTGGGGATGGATGGCACACCGTCTTTGGGTACCTCAACTCCTGCGGTCCATGCGATCGCATTTAAAATCAAGGTACGCCAGTCATCTCTTGCCCATGTCTTGTGGTAATGTCCACCTGTGGTACCAAATCCACGCCCCTTACCGTTGGGGCGTTCATAGGCCCATCCAATATGTTGGATTTCTCCGGCTGCCATAGATTTACGAACATGTGGATTGTTGGAGTGTGGTCCGTCCGGGCGGTTCATGGTGGACTGAGGAGGATGTGCGGAGAGAATGGGGGTTACACCCTTCATGTTTGGTTGAAAGCGCATATGGTAGTACCACTCATCATCCTGAACAAAGGGCTTCACTCCACTTGTTATTGGATGCTTGGGTAAGGATTTAAAATCGGCTTTCCAGTGAGGGTTTACGGACCAATGTTCCTCAAAGTATCCACCCATTGCCCGGAGCATCAAATCACCAGCTCTTCCCTTGGGCACTTCCACACCATAGTGCATGAATACAAACCCCACTCCTTCGTTGATCATCTTTTCAAATTGGTCGAGGTGCTTCATCACCAAGTGATGCTTCTTTCCTCCGTTACAGAACATAACCACAGAGTCCACTCCATCAAAGGCTTTGGGGTCAGTTGGCCAGCCTTTGTATTGGGCAGTTTCAAAACCCAGTTTACTTTCTTCCAGTGCGTTTGCCAAAATGTCATTCCCATCGACATGGTTATGTTTTTCGTTGTTTTTTCCGCCGTCAGCCAAGAAGACAATTTTTTTCGCTCCAAAAGCAAAGGACGAAAATACAGCAAGCGTGAGTGTAAGGATGAGTGATCGAGTATATGATAATTTCATGAATTTATATTTTTAAACAATTTTGAGTGATTATATATTAAAACCTTATTTGTGGAGCATAAAAGAATAAGTTTTGGTAGAAATTTTTTGAGAGATGCAATACCTGGGCAACAATTTGCCAGTTAATAAAAAGTTTTTTTGAAGAACTTTTTTGGGAGTTAAATTTTACAAACTTACTTAACGATCAGGCCAAGAGTTAGCTCCATCTCCTTGCGAATTTTGAGATGATCTATCGTCCTCTCTGGGCGACTTTCTGGTTCTCCCAGTTGGTTTACTTTAATGAGGTCTCCTTTATTGGTATAGGTCCATTCCTTGTTTCGGATCTGCCGGTTCTTTACATATTCGATATGAACCCATTCTTTGGGTGAGCCTTTTTTTTCCAAGTAGTTGGGGTAAAAAACTTGTTCCGTTCATCGATTGTTTAGGCTCGGGGGCTGTCGCAAGTTCAAGAAAGGTGGGCAGGAAATCAGCCAATTCAACCAGATCATTACACTGCGAGCCGGGCTCGATCTTCCCCGGCCAGCTTACGAGTAAGGGTACCCGGGATCCACGATCGGTCATAGTCATTTTACCTCCTTTGATCTTAGTTCGGTTATCTCCCCATACCGATGTGACTGGGCCATGCGTGCCATTGTCCGCACAAAAAATAAAGACTGTATTTTTGGCTATGCCAAGTTCATCAATCGTGTTCATTAATCTGCCCACATTCTTGTCCAGATACTCAACCATTTCCGGAAGGCATTCGGTGCCGTTTTTTTGCTGATCATCGGGGAGTACATTTGCTTTTGGACTAGCTGGAACACGAATGTATGGGGTGTGAACTAATAGGGTAGGGTAGTAGATGAGGAAAGGTTCGTCCTTCTTTCTTGTCATGAAATCGATGACGAAGTCCGCGAGTACATCCGGGCCAAACCGGTCGGTAATGGATTCCTCTTCAATCGATCCATTGATATTAAAATAGGGCTTATAAAAACGGGAGCGCTTTACTCCTTTCCGATCATACATTTGCCATAGGCAATATTCATCGAATCCGAAGGCGTTGGCTGTATTATTTCGTGCCAGCCAGGATAGGTTCCATTTACCGGCAATAGCAGTCGCGTAGCCCGCCTTTTTTAACTGATTGGCAAAGCTGTTAAAGTTTTCGGGATCCAGATAGTTTCTGTCCTCCCACTTTCCCAGAACATGTTGAATCCCATTATGAATGGGGTAGGTCCCAGTAAGTAGTTCCGCCCGCGAAGGGGAACAGGCAGGGTTAGCAAAGCAATGGGTGAACAACATTCCTTCTTTCGCGAGCCTGTCAAGATGAGGAGTCTTGATACCATGTCCACCGTAGGCGTTGAGAGCTTCGATGCCTAAATCATCGGCAAATACGAGTACAATGTTGGGTTTCTGCTTGGAGGGATCAGCCTTAATGCTCAGTTTTTTTTTAGGACTTCCTTCCAATTCTCATTTTTTGATTTGAATTTCTGGAAGTTGACATATTCCTCCGAAGAGATTTTTCCATTTGAGTCTTTGTCGATATGGGGAAAGAGCCACTCATATCCCTTCTTATGCACATTCCATTGCTTGCGTGAGTTCCATACCCTGGGTTGATCGTTATATTTTCCATCTCCCCCACGAACTAGCTTCTGGCCAAGTTCGTCCAATTTGGGGCGTAGTGTTTCATAGGAAACATCTTGCACGGGAATACCACCATCAATAGCTAGGGCAGCCGCCACGCCAGCGGATTCCCCAAGGATCATCCACACGGGTTCCATCCGTAAAGAGGTGAAGGCAATATGACTGGCCGATACACATACAGGGACAATCAGGTTATCACACTCTCCCCTAGTGGGCACAATCGATTCGTAGGGAATTTTATAACTACCGTTGTATTTTCCTCCGTCCAGATAAACGATGGAGAACCCACCTCCCTGCACCGCAATTTTGCCATCTTCCACCACTACTGCATAGGGCCAATCATCCACTCCATACGCTGCCATACCAACTGGATGAGCCGGGTTCGTTTCTCCCGCAATATCCTTCTGCGAAACCACATAGGAGGACACCATCCTTCTCGCCTCGCGAACATAGAGTTGGTTTGGCCAGCCTCCGGTTTCATCAAAGGGGCCGCGCTTAAAAGACAGTCTCTTTGCATAGTTTTGTAAGCTTTTGGGGCTGGAGGGATCCGTTTTAGCGAAGTGGATAATTTTGCTGAGAAACTCCTGGTGGAACTTCCATATCCGTGAGCGTGTTGCCCAGTCACCGTTCGGGTAATCAATATTACATCCGTATGCAGTGGAGGCCATGATGTTACGGTTCAGATTCGCCCCGCCGACAAAAGGCCCCTGCTTATACGTCTTCATAATAAGGCTATTCCGCATTTTCCGCCGGGAGAAAATATCAACCCTATCAGTTAATGCCCGGCGGTAGAGTTCAAATTCAGCCGGATCGTAATCCACTGGTTCTGGGATGGGAATGCCTTTCCCACTCTTGTCGAACTCATAGCGGAAGCAATACCCCATAGTTAAATCATCCGCACTGCCCAAGGGGCCGGTCTGCCTGTCTTGAATGAATGGGATCAATCCACTCTTTGGGTTGCCCGGTTTAAGGTAAGGATCAATATCATGAACCCACAGACTTGGCCGCACCCCGGCAAGGGATTCATTGTAATGTTCCCGTGATTCACGACCCCATGTGTAGCTCACCCCGCTCAGTGCAAGTAAGTCTCCTTCATAGGAACAATCGATAAATACCTTTGCGGAAACCTTGATCACATTGCTTTTGGTGGGCTGTGCGGGAGGGCAGCCGGTTTCATCGACTGGTGCATAATCGAGCATGATTGAGCGGATAGAATTACCTTGTTTCTTTGAAGAAAAATCTTCTCCCAAAGCAATCGGTTTCTTCCGCGTTGGATGTTCGATTGTCTTTCCTCCAACTTGAACTTTTCCTAGACGGTGTTCGTAGATCACCTTGATCCCTGCAGTATCTATCTCCTTTCTGAAGCGCTCCCGATACTCTTTGTTTCCAATGCCCAATAACATCGTTCCATGAGTAGATCTTTTTTCCTGCTTTAAACTTTCGGTTAACATCTTGTAAGTCGATCCACCCACGGTATTGCCTTTACCCCAGTCCAGGTGGTGAATCCCTCCACCGGTCATACCTCCGAGATATCGGGTTGGCTCAATCAAAATAACTTTTGCCCCCTCTTTCTTTGCAGCCAATGCCGCCATTACTCCACTGGCCGTACCTCCATAGACACAGACATCTGCCTGATAAGTTTTAATTTTTTCAGCTAGGCAACTTTGCCAAGCCAACAGGACGCTAATGATAATTTTTATTCCCGTAGTAAATTTCATTTTTCGAAAGTATTGCTATTTCGTTTATCTATCGTGCGAAAGGAAAAACTTCAGGGAAGCCACATTGTTTTTGGTATTTTGAACTGCAGAATTCATCGTTAATTATAACGCTACCGAAAAGTACAAAAATCAACGGTTTAACTGCTGTTTTTCTTTAAATTTTGTCATTCCCTTATCCTGAATATCAGTAAAGCCTGCCAAATTGATGTAATGCTTATGAATTATTATTTATTGGATTTCTTTTTAATATCCCACGGGTTTTTTGCCCTTGGGGTGTAGAGGGGGCGGGCATCCTTGTCCGGAAGCGAAGCGAGTACTTTTTCAAATTTATGAATCGCTTTTTTATGCTCTGGTTTCTTGCTTTGAAAAAGGTTGGTTTTTTCCGATGGATCTTCGGTTAGGTCATGTAACCGAACGATCTCCTTCTTGTTCGATACCCATACCTTGAATCGTTTGTCCCGGATCACTCGGGACATAAAATCGTCTCTTCCCCGTACACCTTTTTTGTCCAGTTTCCCCTTACCAAAACCCAAGGCCATGATCCATTTGCGTGTGGAATCGTTTTCCTTTCCTAAAATCAGTGGGGCAATGGATTGTCCATCCACCACCAAGTCTTCCGGTACTTTTCCTCCGCCCAATTCAACGAAGGTGGGGAGCAGGTCACTGAAGTCCGTCAGTGCATCGGTGACTTTGCCTGCGGGAACCAACCCTGGGCAATTGACGATAAAGGGTGCACAGATTCCCGATTCTTTCTCCTTCGACTTCCCACCCTGGACCTTGGTTCCGTTCAAGGTGCCCGTGATTGATCCAACTGATCCATTGTCCGTGGTGAAAATAAGGATCGTGTTGTCCCGGATGGCCAGCTCTTCAAGGGCTTTAACCAACTTCCCGATCAATTTATCAATATACCTCACCATGGCTTTGTGCCTATCGAGTTTGCTGGAAGCTTTGGGCTCATCCGGGGTTACCACAAAAGGGGTATGGGGCAGGGTCATGGGTAAATACAGGCACATCGGATCTTTTTTATGCTCTTTCATAAACTGAATGATATGGTCGGTGTAGATATCGGGCCCAAATTTACCTTTATAGGTTTTGCTGTCCGCAGGAGTGTTGATGTAGGGGTCTTGGTACCTTTCTCCGCTTGGTGGGTTGCCACTTTCCCAACCCGTCCACATCGCCCAGTCATCAAAGCCATGCTTTTTCATCGCCTGTGGTTCGATGCGAAAATCGTTGATTTGCCACTTTCCGGCAGCACAGGTTTTGTAGCCCAGGTCATTCATTAACCTGGCAAAGGTGGTGTTTTCCTTATGCTTCCAGTCAAAGTATCCAATCCCCCAGCGTGGCACATCCCAGTGGTTCACATAGCCGTTTCGCCAGGGATATTTTCCGGTCAGTAAAGTTGCCCGGGAAGGAGTACACTGGGGCATGGAATAAGCATTGTTAAATTTCATACCTCCGGCAGCGAGGGCATCGATGTTGGGGGTTTCGATATCCTCCGCACCGTAGCAACTGATCCATTCCTTGCCCAGATCATCGAGCATAATGAAGAGGATATTGGGCTTTTGGTTGGTTCCCACTTCGGAAAATAGGAAATCAGCGTGAAATAGGACGGTTAAAATGAGAATGATACGCATCATAATTTGAAAATTGGGCTGAGAAATATTCTTAGTTTACCCACCCCTTGCTGAACAAGAAGATTAATGGTGCACCAATTCATTTTGTTTGCCAAGGGTTACCATCTTTTGAAGTCTCATCCCATAAACTATGAATCGAATTGCTCTACTTTGCCTGCTCTCTTTCATGCCCACTCGTGGTTTTGCCGCAAAGTGGTACAAGGGAAACACCCATGTGCATACCGTCCTTTGCGGGCATGCAGACTCCACACCCGAGGTAGTTGCCCAGTGGTACCATGACCGTGGATACAACTTCCTAGTTCTCAGTGAGCATAACAAGTTCATTGATCCAGCCACCGTAAAATTATCGGGGGAAATCAGGGATGATTTTCTTCTGGTTCCCGGAGAGGAAATTACTGGGGGCAGAAATAACGGAAGTATCCACTTCACCGCTATGAATACCTCCCGTCTGGTTCCATGGGATTTTAGGGATAAGAATCGCTCTGTGGTCATGCAAAAATATGTCGATGAGACAGAGAAAGCAGGGGGAACCAATATCCTGAACCATCCCATTTTTTCCAGAACTGTACAAGTGCATGAAATTGCCCCGGTCAAAAGACTCTACATGTTTGAGCTCTACAATGCCCACCCCGGAGTCCGTAACTTTGGGACCGCTCATCTTCCCTCAACCGAACAGTTATGGGATGCCCTGCTCGAAAAAGGAATGACTATCTACGGGGTATCCTCAGATGATGCTCACAAATTACAAAAGTGGGGAGAGAAGGAAAATAACCCTGGGCGTGGCTGGGTCATGGTGAATTCAGAAGAACTCACTTCCGATGCCATAACCAAGGCGATGATGCGTGGTGATTTTTATTCCACTTCCGGTGTGATGCTTGAGGAACTTGTGCGTTCCACCAATTCCATCGAACTCTCAGTCAATGAAGATGAGACCACTTGCGAACTGGCTTCCGAATTCCTTTTCGGCCGACCCGTAAAAAAGGGAGAACCCGGCACCACGATCGAATTTATCGGACCGGAGGGAGAAATCGTCAAAACAGTTCAGGGACTTTCAGCGAAATGTGTAGCCAAGGGTGCTTACCTTCGGGCCAAGGTCACCCACCGGGTAAAAAAAGAGGACGGTTCCCTTCGTGAGTACTATGCCTGGACCCAGCCCGTCTTTACCGACGGCCGCTAGCCCTTAACTTCTCTTTCAATCAAGACCATTTCAAGTTTCCTTCAATCTATGATAGTCCAAACATTGATCTTTCTTTTTTTACCAGCTCTAGCCTTTGCCGGTAAGTGGTACAAGGGGAACACGCATGTACATACCGTTCTCTGTGGTCATGCCGATTCCACGCCCGAGGTAGTCGCCCAGTGGTACCATGACCGCGGATACAACTTCCTTGTTCTCAGTGAGCATAACAAGTTCATTGATCCAGCTACGGTAAAATTAACGGGTGAGGTAAGGGAGGACTTTCTGTTGGTTCCCGGTGAGGAAATAACCGGCAAAGTTCATTTTACGGCGATGAATATTTCCCGGCTCGTTCCCTGGAAGTTTAAGGATAAAAACCGTACCAGGATTATGCAAAACTATGTCACTGAAACCGAGAAGGCAGGTGGCACTAACATTCTTAACCATCCGCTTTCAGGGAGGTTCATTCATGCCCACGAGATTAGACCAGTTAAAAGACTCTACATGTTCGAGCTCTTCAATGCCCATCCCAAAGCGAAAAATTTCAAAGGTGCACACCATCCATCCACCGAACAGTTATGGGATGCCCTGCTCGAAAAAGGAATGACCATCTACGGGGTATCCTCAGATGATGCTCACAAATTGAAGAAGTGGGGAGAGAAGGAAAATAACCCTGGACGCGGGTGGGTCATGGTGAATTCAGAAGAACTCAGTTCTGATGCCATAACCAAGGCGATGTTGCGTGGTGATTTTTATTCCACCTCTGGGGTGATACTTGAGGAACTTGTGCGTGGTACCAATTCCATCGAGCTCTCGGTCAATGAAGATGAGACCGCTTGCGAACTGGCTTCTAAATTCCTTTTCGGCCGACCCGTAAAAAAGGGAGAGCCCGGCACCACGATCGAATTTATCGGACCGGAGGGAGAAATCGTCAAAACAGTTCAGGGACTTTCAGCGAAATGTGTAGCCAGGGGTGACTACCTTCGGGCCAAGGTCACCCACCGGGTAAAAAAAGAGGACGGTTCTTTGTGCGAATACTATGCCTGGACCCAGCCCGTCTTCACCGACGGCCGCTAAGCGAATTACAAAGTTGAAATTAATAAACCGTCGCGCTATGTTTTATTAGTTGAAAAGTTTTTCCAAAGATCAGGTAATTTCTGCACTTACCCGTCTAGGTGAGCTCGCGGAAGAAAAATCCATCCAATTAAACCTCTGCATTTATGGTGGGTGTGCGATGATGCTGGCTTATGACCGAAAGCGAATTACCCGAGATATCGATGCGGTTATCCATCCATTATCCAAGGTCGAACCTCTCATTCGTAGGGTGGCCAAAGAGCGGGGACTCCCTGAAGATTGGATCAACGATGATGTCCGTCAATTTTTGGGCACTCGTGAGTCTATTCGGGAACTACCCATTGATGTTCCGGGCATTCAGGTAACCATACCTACTGCCGGATATTTGCTGGCAATGAAAGCATTGGCTTGTCGCAGGGCTTTACCTGGGTACAAGGGCGATGAAGAAGATTTACGGTTTCTCATTAAGAAACTTGAACTATCTAGTTTTCAGGAGATTCAGGAATGGATTGATAAATACTACCCGGACGATGTTCCTAGTAAGCAGGATCAAGCATTTCTTGAACAACTCATCAGGGAGGAGTGCCCATGAAAGAGTTTAGCAAGCGACCCACTACGCTAAAAGAGGTTTCAGCCCAGTGCTCCAGCCTGGAAGAGTTTGGACTCCTTTTGCGAGACTGGGTTCATCATGTTGTCCGAGGGGATGTCAGTAACCGCCCGGCACTGGTTCAGGCGATCTGGGAGACTCCCTCGATTTTACGAAAACGATTTCACCAGGGTGAGGTGGCTGATGCCTACCTAGCTGCTTATGCCGAGTGGATTTCGGATCAGGCAGGCATTGCTCGTCCTCGCTGGGTTGGGCAGAAAGATAGATGCCTAAGTGACCCCTGGTTTTCGGATAACGCACGGGCCTCGCTCTTGGTTTCAACCCCAGCATCCTTTCGGCAGCGCGGAATTTTTACAATCCCCGAAGCTGTGGTCCGGTTGCGGCGTGGTCGTCCTAGAGTAAGTGCTGAGCAAAAAAGGCAAAAAGCCCGGGAGCGCGACCGTCGCTACCGCAATAAAATTCGTGAAAAGCTCCATAAGCTCAAACAACTCGAAGATTCCGGCCTACTGTGAGCATCATGGGGAAAACCCGTGAATAAGTTGTCAATAACATCGCCATCTTGTCTATTTAAAATAGATTGTAATTATGTCTTTTGAAACCCTTGGGCTCGGGCCAAATCTTTTACGTTCCATCGGAGAAGTTGGTTACTCCGATCCCACACCTATACAGGAAGCTGCCATCCCTTTAATCATTGAGGGTAACGATCTTATCGGGATTGCCCAGACCGGTACCGGGAAAACCGCGGCCTTTACTTTGCCCATGCTCGAGACTCTTGAGCGTTTGACCAGCGATCCTTCCCGCCGTGGCAAGACCCGTGCCCTGGTGCTTTCTCCCACCCGCGAACTTGTGGTACAGATTCACGATAATGTATCTGCCTACGCACGCCATCTCCCATTAAAAGTCGCTACTGTTTATGGCGGTGTAAATGAAACTCCCCAAAAAAAAGCTCTCCGGGCAGGAGTTGATTTAGTTATCGCCACTCCTGGTCGCTTAATGGATTTGATGGGGCAGGGGTGTACTGATTTTTCAGGTATTGAATTCTTCGTGCTCGATGAGGCCGACCGTATGCTCGACATGGGCTTTCTTCCCAATATCCGCAAGATCGTTAAGGATTTACCTAGGAAGGGTAAACAGACTCTGCTTTTTTCCGCCACTCTTTCCCGTGATATTGAAAAGCTAACGAAGGAATTTCTCTACCGTCCCAAAACTGTGGAGATCGGTAAGCGGAGCAATCCGGCCGACACCGTCCGGCAGTGCATTCACGAAGTGCCCCATTCTTCAAAGGTCTCACTGCTCAAACACTTACTGGAAGATAACGATCTTTACTCCGTGCTCGTCTTTACCCGTACCAAACACGGGGCCGACCGCGTGGCTGGACAGTTGGCGAAGTCCAAGATTCCCACTGCTGCTATTCATTCGAACCGTAGCCAAAACCAGCGTGCCCGAGCCTTGCAGGATTTTAAAGATGGCAAAACCCGGGTGCTCGTAGCTACCGATATTGCGGCCCGTGGGATCGATGTGGAAGGGATTACGCATGTAATTAATTTTGATTTTCCGCCCAATGCAGAGGACTATATACACCGAATCGGTCGTACGGGTCGTGCCAATAGTGCTGGTGAAGCCATCAGTTTTATCACATCAGAGGATCAAGGTACCTTACGCCTGGTGGAGCGTAAAATGCGCAAATCTATATACCGCAAAAGAGTAACTGGTTTTAATATCTCTCGGTCATCCAACTCGTCAAGGTCATCCAATTCACGCCACAAAAAAGGCGGAGGAGGGGGCTCATCTTTTCGCCCAAACCAATCGGCAAAGGGCGGGAAATCCGCTGGGGGTAAACAGCGCCGCAACTTTGGTCAACGCAGGAGCTCAGGTAAATAATACCTTTAGTTACTCAGGGAAAAGATTATTTCTTTATTTGCCCGGTTGATTCCCACTAATCCCCCCGTTTCTGGATCTGCGGCAATTCCTTGCCCAGTAAACGGAACCTTTATCTTTCCTAGATAAAACAATTCAGAACCTTTCTTCGGGAGATTGAGGCGAAACAGAAACGGATCGTCATGCCCGGTCACCCAAAGCTCTTCGCCCACCCAGATTCCACCTGATATACTGTACTTGCCCAGTTGATTAATTAACTTCTGAGGGTAAGTGTAACGAGCGATTTCTTTCCAATGATTGTCATATTTTATTACAAATGTCTCAGCGTTCTTCTTTCCATATTTTGCAAAGTTACACCACCAGTTCCCCTTTTTTTGCACCACCCATGTAAGAGAACCTCCTGGATTTCCCAGATCACGATATACGGTGAGTCTCATCGTTTTTGGATCAAGAGATAGAACTTCACTTTGCTCGGGAAGGGTGGGGAAATTGGAGTGGGCACAGAGCAGTTTGCCTTGGTGAAAATATCCGCTGTTTAAATGCTTTGCTTTGCCTGAAGATTTGGCCACTACTTCGCCAGTGTTTCGATCATGCTTGGTTATTCCCCTGCTCCCGATGGCATAAAAGAATTCCTTATCCGCTGCTGCAGCCTGGTTGGCTTGTGGTGCATGAAACCTTTGCACGCTTTTCAATTCTGGATTGCTCGCAAAAAGGGTAACCTGTCCGATTAGGAAAAGACAGGAAATCAATGGAAGCCACACGACAATCAATTTCTTAGCTTGTTACCTTTTCTGCAACAAACACTTTAATTAGCTTGGGGAAGGGCGTGCGGTCGTAGCATGAATCGTAGTTGTGCAAAACCTGGAGGAAATGCTTGGTAATATCTGTACCCTTGGGGGCTACCAACATGGCAGTTTCCAGGCTCAAGTCTTCAGCCAGGCGCATTCCCACTCGCAATTCCTCAAAAGGTACCTCGTTCACTAGGTAGCGTGTCTTGGACTTGTGCAATAACTTGGACATGGCCTCGATCACATCCTTATCGAATTGCTTCTCTCCACCTTTGAGGGTTCCAAGGATAACCTCTGAGTCATGCCCATCCACCTCGAGGTAATCATATTCGAGGGCGGCGTCGATGATTCGGTATGCTTGGTACACTTCCTCCGTTGACTTGTTTTGGTAAGGCAGTGGGTTGCCCATTAAACAATCAATAATTTTACGAACCTCTTCGAGGCGTGGAATATGGCCAAGTAAATGATCAATCACTTCGGGGAACTTCTTTACCAATTCCACAATCTGTGGACGCAGCCTCTTGCGTAGAAAAACATTTTCTGCCTCTTCCTCTGGTAGGGTTATGGATGCCATCTGTGAGAACACCGCTGCGGTTTCGACCTGCCAGACATGAGCAAAATTTAAATACCGGGCAATTTCTCCAGCCAATCTTTTTACCCGTTGGGCTCGCCCAAAAAATAATGGTTTAACTGTGGCCAGCGTATCAGTCAGGGCATTGACTGCACCGACCAATGTTTCCTGCAGTAATACTTGTTCAGACTCCAGTAACTGGCGCTGTCTGGCACCTGCCTGTATCGCATCGATCAGGTCCTGTTCTGCATAGGGTTTGTCCAACAGACGGAAGACATGACCATCGTTTACCGCCCGCATCGCATCGTGATAATCGGCATGCCCGGTGACCAACATGGTCGAGCAGTAGGGGTCCCTCCGGCTAACTTTTGCAAGAAATTCAGCCCCGTTTATTCCCGGCAGAATTTGGTCCGATGCTACAATGGTAAACGGTCCATCGTTCTCAAAAATCTTCAACCCCTCCTCAGCATTGGTAGCGGAGTAAGGTTGGCATACTTCGGTAACAATCACCTTGAGGTCATCGAGTACTTCGGCTTGGTCATCCACAAACAATACTTTGGGCAGGTCCTTAGTCATTATGGACATATTCTAAAGCCCACATCTCCAAACAGCAATCTGCTGGAGAGAAAACTTAGCGATTTTAAAATTAGTTGCTCATCGCCTTGAGGGGCGGAGCAAACTTAGTCAGAGGAATTCCCTTCACTGCTTTTTGGTATTCTTCCATCGTTGGAATACGACCAAGGATTGCAGAAAGTACAACTACTGGAGTGGAGGCGAGTAAAGACTCTCCTTTTTTACGCTCGGAATCTTCCACCACACGTCCCTGAAAAAGTCGGGTGGATGTGGCCATTACGGTATCTCCCCGTGCCGCTTTTTCCTGATTGCCCATACAGAGGTTACAACCGGGGCGTTCCAAATACATCATATTCTCATATTCTTCACGGGCCGTATTTTTGGGAGCATCGTCGTTAAATACAAAACCGGAATATTTTTGGAGCATGTCCCAGTCTCCCTCTTCCTTGAGTTCATCGATGATGTTGTAAGTCGGGGCGGCCACCACCAAGGGGGCATGAAATTCCACCTTGCCTGTTTCCTCCTCCAAATTTTTGAGCATTTGGGAAACAATTTTTAAATCCCCTTTGTGCACCATGCAGGAACCGACAAAACCAAGGTCTACCTTCTTGTCTCCACCATAGTAAGATACTGAACGGATGGTATCATGGGTATATCTCTTGGAAACATCATCATTATTTACATCCGGATCGGCGATCATTGGCTCATTGATTACATCCAAATCGACTACGAATTCGCGGTAGTACTTGGCATTGCTGTCCGGTGTAAGGGCAGGCTTTTCACCCGAACCAATCTCGTTAATCCTACGGTTTGCAATATCGATCAAACCTTGGAGTACGCGGGTCGCGTTATCCATTCCCTTGTCGATCATCACTTGGATGCGACTCTTAGCAATCTCCAAAGATTCTATGAGCGTATCGTTTTGTGAGATGCAGATCGATGCCTTGGCCTTCATTTCTGCCGTCCAATCCGTAAAGGTAAAGGCTTGGTCAGCGGGTAGGGTGCCTAAGTGCACCTCGATGATTCTTCCCTGAAATACATTGTCTCCAAATTCCTTGAGCATCTGGGCTTGGGTGGCATGAACCACATCCCGGAAATCCATATGTTCTTTTAAATCTCCCTTGAAAGTAACCTTTACCGATTCCGGTATGGGCATGGTTGCCTCTCCGGTAGCCAGGGCCAAAGCCACGGTCCCGGAATCCGCTCCAAAGGCCACACCCTTGGACATTCTAGTGTGGGAATCTCCCCCGATAATGATCGACCAGTCATCCACCGTTAAATCGTTCAATACCTTGTGGATTACATCGGTCATCGCATGGTATTCGCCCTTCGGATCCCGTGCGGTAATCAGGCCGAAATTGTGCATGAAATTCATCAGCTTGGGAATATTGGCCTGGGCCTTTTTGTCCCATACCGATGCAGTGTGACAGCCCGATTGGTAGGCACCGTCTACTGTGGGGGAAATAATCGTGGCCGCCATGGCTTCCAGTTCCTGCGAGGTCATCAATCCGGTGGTGTCCTGCGAACCCACAATATTTACCTTCACCCGAACATCGGAACCTGCGTGCAGTACGGTGCCTGCTTTTACACCTACCATATTTTTGTTAAATATTTTCTCGACCGCGGTCAGGCCCTGTCCGGGTTCAGATACTTCACTGGCGGGTGCATAAACACTTGGAATATCAATGCCCAAAGCACCTGCTGCAAAACTTTGCAATTTCTTACCAAATACAATCGCGTAGGATCCACCTGCCCGTATGAACTCCTTCTTTTGAGGGGTCAGGGCTGCGGAAATATCGGTCAGTTCACGATCTCCTTCGTATAATTTTTTCGTGGTTGTATTGATGGTAAATACCTTGCCCGTTTCCACGGAGTAAGTTTGTTCGAGTACGGCATCGCCATTGGCGTCGAGCACAGGTTTTCCTTCCTCGTCCAACTTCTTTACCCAGTTGTCCAAATCTATCCCGATTCCACCGGTTACACTGACCGTGGTTAAAAAGATGGGAGATATTCCATTTGTACCTGCCACAATTGGGGCGAAGTTTACGAATGGTACATAGGGACTTGCCTGCTTACCCGTCCACAAGGCCACATTGTTGACGCCAGACATCCGGGAGGAACCTACACCCATGGTTCCTTTTTCTGCAATTAACATCACCCGCTTGTCTGGGTGCTGGTTCTTCAAAGCGGTGATTTCTCCCTGTGCCTTTTCGGAGATCAGGCACTTTCCATGTAATTCCCGGTCCGAGCGGGAGTGTGCCTGGTTACCCGGGGAAAGAAGGTCGGTGGAAATATCTCCCTCCGCTGCGATGTAGGTAACCACCTGAATCTCTTCATCAATGTCGGGCAGTTTGGTAAAGAATTCTGCCTGGGCATAGCTTTCCAAAATATCTTTGGCAATCGCGTTTCCCTGATTGTATGCCTCCTCGAGTCGGTCGGTATCTGCCTCGTATAAAAAGACCTGGGTTTTGAGCACCTCGGCTGCCTGGCTGGCGATGTCAGCATCGTCTCCAAAGGTAAGGTCAATCAATACCCGTACCGATGGACCCCCTTTCATGTGCGAGAGCAGTTCAAAAGCAAAGGCCTGGGAAATCTTCTCCACAACTTCCTCACCCAAAATAATTTGTTTTAAGAATACTGCCTTTTCCTCGGCCGCGGTGGTGGTACCGGGAATGGTATTATAGATAAAGAAATCAACCGACTCCTTGCGATTCGGATTATTCGCGTCCTTGATCTGGCAAATAATTTCCGCCAGCAAGTCACTGCCATCTATTGGCTTAGGGCTTAGCCCTTGTGCTTTACGCTCTTCGATCTCTGCTAAATATTCTTGGTAGTTCATGATTCTTTAAAGTGAGTGGTAGAGAAGTAGCTAAATTGATTCCTGTAAATTTTACAACTTCGTATCTAATATAAACTTAATTTGTGCATCAAATATCCCTTGCCCATTTCCCTCCTCCGTCCGTCCTTTTCCTGATTCAAAATATTTCACTCATCTTAATTCACTCTTCCTTATCTTCCCTATCTAATTTTGCGATTTGCGGGAGTGTCCATTTAATGAAAGATTAATTGGATGATTCAAAACCTAGGCATTCACAACCTTTCAAACCTTTTTCAATCCACGCCCGTTCTACTGGAGCTGCTCTGTATTTTGGTGTTCGGTTCCATTATTTTTGTATGGGGTGTCCGCTACCACAACATCAAGGATGAGTTTAAACACTTCAACCTGCCCAAATGGTTACGTGATCTTGTAGGCATTTTAAAATTCTCCTTTGCGATCATGCTGCTCAATGACGAACTAACCATTGTCCGCCTTGGTGCCCTGGGCATTGCGGTTTTAATGATCGCGGCACTTTTTACCCACATTCGATTGAAGAGTGAGTTACACCGTATGCTTCCCTCCTTTTTCCTGCTCTGTGCCTGCCTTGGAATAGCCTACATGGCTACCCAATTATTACTGCCTGCCACTAGCTAAGCTTCCTACCTTCCTCCTTCTCTCATCAACTTTCTATCCATGCCCACTTTGCAAGTATCTCTCCAAGTCTTGCTTTTTTTGATCTTTGCAGGAGGTGGAACTTATCGTTTCTTTCAGCCCATGGATGCACTAGCCAAGCGCATGCGTTGGGTCAGTTGTTTTCACCCCCGTATTGTACGCTCGATCGCTTTGTTCGAGGTAGCCTGCGGAATCGGGCTGATTCTTCCCTTCCTACTTTCGGATGCAAACTTTCCATTCATGGTTTATTCTGGCTGCCTCCTGATGCTGATCATGCTTGGTGCTGTAGTCACCCATGTGGTCATTGGAGATTACCGAGAAATTATTGGGAATTTATTTCTCATAGTCCTGTTATATCATACCACCTTTTCGATTCCGTTTTAAAGCAGCACCACTTTACACAGACGGCCGAATAAAAGTAGGTCAGGGTACCTAAAATAGTCTTAGTTGAGCCAATTATTCTTATTTATTCTTTTGCTATTAAAAACTTAGCTTCCCTAAAAGTATACGAAATCATGCCCTGGATGACATATCTTGATATGTCATGACATGCATGTTTTATTGGGTTATGAGTACAATCAAGATTAGTTCAAAAGTTGAAGAGTCTTCTTGGAATAACCTCAGGGAACTGGCCAAGGAATCAAAGCAGAGTATTTCTGGCGTCTTGACGGAAGCGATCGAAGATTATCTACGTCGCCACCGTGTTCGTCCTGAAGTATTGAGCCATCTTGAAGACTCTATGAAAGCTCATCAATCACTCGGTCATAAATTGGCTCAGTAAGTGAAAGTTAAATTTCTATCCACAGATGAAGTGTTTGCCATGCAAGAGCGTCTTATTGATTGCTTTGGTGGTACCCACGGCGTAAGAGACCCAGGCATACTTGAAAGTGGTACTTGTGATTATGAGCACCTGCTTCAATGGATGAAAAACTCTATTAAGAAAGCCTAACTTAAATCCACTTTAGCCTTTTTTTCATCCATCTCAGCCCTTGAGGATTACATCCAATAAGGTTTGGCCAAATTTCTTGAGCTTTGATTCTCCAATCCCATTGATCTCGAGCATTTCCTCAAAACTTTGCGGTCTTTTATCTGCCAGTTCGATCAGGGTTTTATCGTGAAAGATTACGTAGGCGGGTACCCGTCTCTTCTTCGCCATCAATTGGCGTGCATCCTTTAACTTTTCGAAAAGTTCCTGGTCGTCCTCGTCCTCCAATGCAGGCTTTTTTCTTCTGCTTGGTTTGTCGGCCTTCGTCTTTTTGCTGATCGTTACCTTACGGAAATCGATCGATTCTTTCTGCTTTAAAAAGGCAAAGCCCTTCTCGGTAATTTTGATTCCATTGTGTTCCTGCACATCCACCATCAACAGGTTTCGGGAAACCAATTGGCGGAAAATATTTTGCCACTCCGCACGGCTCAATTCCTTACCTATCCCAAATGTACTTTGCTGGTCATGTCCAAACTGGATAATTCGGTCATCCTCCTTGCCCAGTAGCACATCGACCACATACACCATCCCGAACCTCTGGCCCGTGCGGTACACTGCAGACAACGCCATCTGGGCTGGGGTGGTGCCATCAAAGGTCTGGGGTTTGGTATCACAGGTGTCGCAATTCCCGCAGGGCTCGCCCGTGTCGTCAAAATATTCCAGCAATACCTGCCTCCGGCAAATCGCGGCCTCGCACAGGCCAAGCAAGGCATTAAGCTTCTG
>JAOFTV010000011.1 GCA_028045305.1 Opitutales bacterium
TTTGCGCAGTTTTCAGGATGCGATCATTTCCCGAATTAAAATCATGGCCGGGATAAATATTTCGGAAAAGAGAAGACCTCAGGGAGGTAGGATCACCTTTACTCATGGGCAAAGCGACTTGGATATTCGTGTATCCACACTGCCAACTCTTTATGGCGAGAGTATTAGTTTGCGCTTGCTTAACGAGAAATCACAGCCCTTGTCGATGCAGGAACTTGGCCTTGTTTCCAGCGAAGAGAAAAAGCTGGTGGCCATACTGGAAAAGCCTCATGGGATTGTTTTAGTTACCGGGCCGACAGGTTCCGGGAAGTCTACCTCTCTTACTGCTTTTATTCGGAGAATTCATAAACCAGAACGTCGTATCATGACGGTTGAGGATCCTGTTGAATATGAAGTTTCCGGAATTAATCAAACACAGGTAAACTCGGAGATCGGTTTTACTTTTGCAAGTGCCCTTAGAGAGATCCTAAGGCAGGATCCTGATGTCATTATGGTTGGGGAGATTCGAGATCGTGAAACCGCTGATATTGCCATTCGTGCATCCCTTACTGGTCACCTTGTATTGAGCACGCTTCATACTAATGACGCTCCTGGAGCGATTACCCGTTTGATTGATATGGAGATCGAACCATTTCTCATCGCATCTTCCGTGGAAATGGTCATGGCCCAAAGGTTGGTCAGGCGGTTGTGTGGAAATTGTGCTGAGCAGAGTATAATTTCTGAGGAAGAACTTCGGGCCACTCTATCCTTACTAGAAGTAGACCCTACTGAAATTATTCATCGTGAAAAAGTTTTTTCTGCTCAGGGGTGTTCAGAATGTCAAAACCTTGGCTATCGTGGAAGGGTGGGGATTTTCGAACTTATGAGGATGAGCGATAATTTGCATGGACTAATTATTAAAAGTGCCTCTTCTCCCGAGATTCGTGAGGTTGCCCTGTCCGAAGGAATGACCACATTGCAGAGTTCCAGTTGGTCGCAAGTTAAGCGCGGGTTAACCAGTCTCGAAGAGGTGGTTCGATATGCAGATATTTTTGTTGAAGAAGAACAGATTCTGACTGAGCAATGAACGTCAAACAAACTGACTCCCCCCCCAATGACTGACTTTACTTTTCAGGCTATTGACTCCAAGGGTAAAACCAAGAATGGTAAGATTGTTGCCGATAATAGTAGAGACGCACGAAAAAAGTTATCCGCTCAGTCCCTAACAGTCTTGAAGATTAAAGGGGGTGAAAAAGAACAAAAAAATGTAGCGA
Source organism: Opitutales bacterium (assembly GCA_028045305.1). Lineage (GTDB taxonomy): Bacteria > Verrucomicrobiota > Verrucomicrobiia > Opitutales > Seribacteraceae > Chordibacter. The sequence goes on from JAOFTV010000011.1 coordinate 1,254, forward strand.
GCCAACCTTCCGGAAAGTCCGTAAAAAAGAAAACCAAGGGAATTTTTGAGGGAAAGAACAGCGGAGGCAAAGCCGAAAAGGCCGGACTGGCCTTTTTAAAAAGGTTGTTGGAACTTCATTCTAGCGGGATGCCAGTTGCTGATGCAGTCAAACTTCTTAACCAAAGATTGTCCGATCCCTCCCAGCGCTACCTTGCCGGTTCGATTTGGAGAGAGTTGGCAGAGGGACGAACGTTATCACGAGCAATGCGGTTGCTACCGGGATATTTTTCAGAATCTTCTTCTTATGTAATTGAGGCTGGGGAAGCAACTGGGAACCTGTCTCCCATACTTGAGAAAATCATCACTCATTTGGAAGAAAAGCGTGAGATCCGCTCCCGGGTGATCAGTGGAATGGCTTATCCAATATTCGTGGGTTTGATTGCTTTGGGGGTGGTATTATTTTTTCTCTTTTTCCTGCTCCCACAAATTCAGGAAATGCTCGCATCGCTTGGCGGGGAACTTAACTTGATGGCAAAGATTTTGATCAATGGTTCGAATGTGGTCTTAGCGGTCGGTCCATTCATCCTATTGGGACTAATCATTGCATTAGGCCTTCTTCGGCAATTGAATAAAACTGAAGTTGGGGGAATGAGGATAGACCGCACACTTTTAAAGGTTCCTCTTTTTGGAAAAGTACTTTTCCTTTCCGAGCTCTTTCAATTGTCCAGTTTGCTGGCAACCTTAATTTGGAGCGGCATAGGTTTGACGGAGAACTTACGTCTTTGTGAACGAACCATAAAAAACCGTTTTTTACGCTCCCGTTTTCGGGCTGCTCGAGCTTTAGTGAACGAAGGGAAATCCCTGCCTGATTCTTTGCGCAAATTTGAACTTATGCCCTTGATGCAGTTAGATGTTCTGGAAGTTGGAGAAAAAACGGGAAACTTGGGTAATAGTTTCAATGATACCGCGAAAACCTTTCGTGATGAATTGACCAAGCGAATTAAAGTTATGACAAGCCTAATCTCTGGTTTGGCCCTGGGGTTTGCTTTTTCCTTGGTTGCACTGGTTGCAGTTTCCATCGTGACCAGTATTTTTCAGGTCAGTAAAAGTATTAGTTACTAAGGATTGAAGAGTAAATGGTAAGCAAAAGTTTCAATTTCTGTACGATTACCCTTTTAGGCGTATTTCTCATCCTCGGCTGTGGGGAGGAGAGAGCAAAAATACCAGTCGATTCTCTCAATCAATCGAGCCAATTATCTCGGGAGGCGGAAAAAGAAACTCGTCAATTTGAGGACGGTTCTACTTATGAGGGGGAACTTGCATTGGGTGTGCCCAATGGCTTTGGTACTAAGACCTTTTTGAACGGCAATGTTTACCAGGGACAATTCGTTAAGGGATTATCTCATGGTCATGGAATCATGAGATATAAATCAATTACAGAAATGGACCGTTATTTTGGAAACTGGTCTAATGGTATGCGAAAAGGGTTTGGTACTTTGGTTATGTCGGATGGTTCAAAATTTGTGGGTCACTGGGAAAAGGATGGCCTTTCACATGGTGAGTTTTCTTCCGTTGACGGGTCGAAGTATTTTGGGAGATGGCAGGGGAATTTCTTAAGTGAAGGCGTATTCATTTCCAATAGTGGTGATCGATTTACCGGTCAATTTGATGATTCAGGGAATTATCTTTCAGGCACCCTCGAACAAGCTGAGAAGGGCTTTTTTCATGGATCATTTGAAGACGGTAAGTTTCATGGAAATGGAGTCTTTGAAGGAATGGATGGTTCCGTTTATACCGGGCAATTCAATCTGGGAAAAAAAGAGGGTTGGGGAATGGTTAAAGAAATGGATGGTACTATTTATAAAGGTGAATTTAGCGAAGGTATGCCCCATGGCAACGGGGTACAGGAAGACCCCTCAGGAGTAAGGTATTCTGGGTCTTGGAATGAGGGGGCTAAACATGGTATGGGGGTGCTTGATTTTGGAGACGGAACATTTTTTTCCGGTGAGTTTGCCAATGGACTGGCTTTTGATGGTCAGTATGATTGGGGAGATGGCACAGTTACAAACTCCTATCAGGATGAGGATGGAAACTGGCTTGATTTCGAGGATTAACAGGTCTTTGAGGCAAGAGTATTGAGTGTTGCCAAGGATGAATTATTACGGAAAATAGAGAATTGATCAATTATGTCTGATTCTAAGGAATTTACGCTCAAGTTCTGGGGTACCCGTGGAAGTATTCCATGCCCAGGTCCATCCACCGTAAAGTACGGTGGCAACACTACTTGTTTCGAATTTACCTGTGGAGGTAAGCGTATCATTATTGACGCGGGTACAGGTATTCGTCTACTCGGTAAGAAAATTATGTTGGAAGAGGGAAACCTGCTTGATGCAGATTTATTTTTCACTCATACCCACATGGATCATATTCAGGGCCTTCCTTTCTTTGCTCCGCTCTACAATCCAAACAGTAATGTTCGTATGAATGCCGGACATTTGGTTGAGGATAACTACGACCTGCAGGGCATCATCGGAACGATGTTGATGAAAGACCCTGTCTTCCCCGTACCCAGTGCCCTGATTGAAAAAGCTTGTGAGTTTAATGATTATGATTGTGGGAAAGTTTTTGAGTTGGATGGTGGATCAGTTATTAAGACTGCTCCTCTTAACCATCCCAATGGTGCCTGTGGTTATCGAATTGAATTTGCTGGAAAAGTTGTGGCAATCTGTACGGATACCGAGCATTTTGAAGGAAGAATTGATGACAATGTGGTTGAATTAGCCAAGGATGCAGATGTCATGGTTTATGATGCTGCATACACCGATGATGAATACCCTAACTTCAAGGGATGGGGGCACTCTACTTGGCAGGAAGCTATTAAAGTTGCCGAAGCAGCAAATGTATCCCAGACCTTTCTTTTTCATCACGATCCATCACACGATGACGACCGTATGGATGAGATCGCTAAAGCGGCTGCAGAAGTTCGTTCCTCCGTCCGCCCAGCAGTTGAGGGTGAAGTAATAAAGTTGTAGATCACTTCCGATTACCCACTCAAGGATCTAGGAAGTACCATACAAAAGAAGCTTATTTGTATGCTTCAATCACGCTTCCGCTACCTTTTGACTTTTTAACAACCCTTCCATCGGGTTTTTCCAAAAGTGTCAGGTTTCCCGTCCCGTTTAATTTTAAGTCCAACCACTTATCGGGTGCGAGAAACAAGTTGCCTGACCCATGGTGAGTAACTTCTGCACGATCGAGAAATAGTTCCTCCCCACGAAGTTCTCCTTCGTTAAATACCGTAGCCTTAAGGAAATGAGTCTCTCGTCCCCGAAGAATCACGGAACCGCTTCCTTCTTGTCTTAATTCAAGTGCTGGACATTTAAGGGAATCCACAAGGAGGGTGCCTGAACTGTTTGAAAAAAGGAGGATTTTATCCGATTTTACACCTTTGACCACGACATTGCTTTGATCGTGCAACCTTACTTCTTTTAAGAAATCTATTTTGACCATGATTTCGACTGGAAAGATGCGTTGGGCAGATACCCGAATCAGGGGAATTCTTCGTGACAGGTCAAAGCTGTTGTTAGCTTCAAGATAGAGGGTCCTCCCTAGTACCCTCGCTTCGATTGAATCAATGATTTCCGAACTCGCGAAATATTCAATTTCACGGTTTCTATTCCCGGGTTCAATAAAAACCTGAAGGGCGCCTTTTACTTCTATCTTATCGAAATGAAGCATCAGTTTTCGTTTCGACTCGATGGCTCCAAGTAAAAAAGTGTTGGATAAGATGGTCGCAACCAAGGCAACCATCAGCCTTGTAGAGAGTTTGGTTGGCTCAGTTATTTTTGCGCTTTGTACCATAACGCTTTTTGCGTGCCTTGCTGGATATTGTTTTTTTATGCAAGTTTGAATGATTGCCTTGTAAAAAAGAAACCTGATCCCTGAGCAAAGCCGCTTTTTCAAACTCCAAATGTTTGACCGCATCGAGCATTTCTTTTTCCAATTGTTTGATCAGGTTTTTAACTTCTTTATCCGAGCTTTTTTCTGAGACCATCAAAAGGTCATCTTCATCTTCCTTGGTGGTTCGTAAGCTTTCCTGAATCGGGCGGGTTACGCTTTTGGGGATAATACCGTTGGCATCATTGTAGGATTTTTGTGCTTCCCTGCGATACTGGCATACATCCCATGCCGCCTGAAGAGACTTGGTCATGACATCTGCATAGAAAAGTACCTTGCCATGAACATGCCTTGCTGCCCGTCCCGCAGTTTGAATAAGGCTCGTTTCGCTTCTGAGAAAGCCTTCTTTGTCTGCATCAAGAATGGCGACAAGGGCGACTTCAGGTAAATCCAGTCCTTCACGCAGTAAATTAACCCCGATTAATGCATCAAATGATCCAGACCTTAAATTCCGCAGAATTTCGACTCTTTCAATCGCATCGACATCAGAGTGCAGGTACTCAGTTTTGATCGACCGCTCCCGGAGATATTCTGTTAAGTCTTCGGACATCCGCTTAGTCAAGGTGGTGACGAGGGCACGGTCGCCATTGGCAACGACTTCTTTAATTGCTTCTATACAATCCTCCACCTGTCCACTAATCGGACGGACTTCCATTTCGGGATCCAGTAATCCGGTCGGTCGGATTAATTGTTCAGCCACGACTGAACTTTCCGAAATCTCGAATTTCGCCGGGGTTGCTGAAACATAAATAGTTTGGCCAGTTACCTCCTCAAACTCTTCGGGTTTGAGCGGGCGGTTGTCGAGTGCAGAAGGAAGGCGGAATCCATATTCGACAAGTTTTTGCTTTCGTGAAAGATCCCCGTGAAACATTCCACCAATCTGTGGAAGTGAGACATGACTTTCGTCCACGAAAAGTAGAAAATCTTCAGGGAAGAAATCGATTAAGCACCAGGGACGCTGTCCGGGTTTACGCCTAGAAAGATGACGAGAATAATTTTCAATGCCATTACAGAAACCGATTTCCCTGAGCATTTCCAGGTCATACTCTGTACGCATGCGTATTCGTTGGGCTTCCAATAACAAATTTTGACTTTCGAACCAAGCCACCCGTTCCTCCAGTTCCTTTTCGATGGACTTGCTGGCAACCTCAATTTTATCCCTAGTGGTTACATATTGGTTAGCCGGATAAATTCGGAAATTGTCCAAAGATTGAATAGTTTCTCCGGTGGTATGGTCGATTTCCCGAAGACTTTCGATTTCGTCACCAAAAAATTCCACCCTAAGGACCTGCTGCGAGTAGGCGGGAAAGACATCAACCACATCTCCGCGAACCCGAAATCTACCAGCTCTAAGGTCCATATCGTTTCGTTGATAGAGGGCGAGTACAAGCATTTCCAAAAACTCATCCCTAGCAATGACTTTCCCCACCTCCAGTTCGATGGAAAGTTTCTTGAAATCATCGGGAGAACCTAAGCCGTATATGCATGATACACTAGCAACAACGATGACATCGTTCCTACTGACGAGCGATCCAGTTGCTGCCAGTCTTAACCGTTCGATCTCTTCATTGATCGATGAGTCTTTCTCAATAAAGGTGTCCGTACTTGGCACATATGCTTCCGGTTGATAATAATCATAATAACTGACAAAATATTCCACCGCATTTTCCGGAAAAAAACTCTTGAATTCAGAATACAGTTGAGCGGCTAGTGTTTTGTTATGTGAAACGATAAGTGCTGGCCTTTGTAACTTTTCAATCAGGTTGGCCATGGTGAAAGTCTTGCCTGAACCGGTTACTCCAAGCAAAGTTTGCCTGCGGTTTCCTGCTTCGATTGATTTTAGAATTTCAGAAATTGCCTTAGGTTGATCTCCCTGAGGCTTGTAGTCTGACTTTAACTGGAATTGCACCCCTGTAAAAGTTAAGGGGCTGTCGGATAGTAATCCTTTTCCCCCTCCGTCTTCCCAATGACTGCGGCAGCACAACTGTCTCCCAGCACATTAATCATCGTGCGGCACATATCCAGAATTCGGTCCACAACATAGACCATACCGACTCCGGTAGCAATGGCAGCATCATCAAAGCCAACCGATTGAAGGATAACCAATATCGCAACTAGACTTGCGGATGGTATGCCCGCAACTCCAACGGAAGTAAGCAAGGCGAGTAGAACCACTGAGAACTGGGTAACCCAACCCATTTCTATACCAAAGAATTGAGCGAGAAAGATTACCACTACACATTCGAAAAGTGCAGTTCCATCCATGTTTAAGGTTGCCCCCAGAGGAAGTGTAAAACTGCTGATCTTGGATGATACCCCAACCCTTCGAGTAACACAGTCCATTGTAACTGGAAGAGTTGCCGAAGAAGAGGCGGTAGAAAATGCCGTAAGCAGAGCAGGGGTCATGGCTCGGTAATGTTCCGTGAAGCGAATTCCACCCAGTAATTTCATGACCAGAGGGAGAGCAATCAGGGCATGGATGCTGAGTGCGAGTAATACCGTCAAGGCGAAGCCGCCCATCAGCCAAAAGGCATCCAGTCCACTCTTGGCAAGGGTAGGGGTGACTAAACCGAATATTCCAACCGGAGCAAAACCGAGAATGAAATGGGTGAGTTTGAGAATGATTTCCTGTAAACCCAACCAAAAGTCCTGCTGTGCTTTGGCATATGAAGGTTTGATCCGTCCGAGAAAGAATCCGAATAATAATCCAAAACAAATCAAGCCAAGTAGTTGTCCTTCAACTGCTGCAGAAAACAGGTTTGGAGGAACCATCCTGTGGAAGATCTGAGCAAGGTTTTGCCATCCATCATTGGCTGCACTCATTGCCTGGTCCATGGATGGTGCATGATTACTTTCCTGACTCGAGAGGATAGCTTCCTTTGTAGCTGGGTCGACAATCCCCGGCTTGATCAGATTTACGCAGAGAAGCCCTGTGCAAACTGCAAGCAGTCCTGTAAGGGAATAAATCATCAAGGTTTTCATTCCCAGTCTGCCGAAGTCCCGATCGCTTGAGATCTGAGAAACTCCGCAAATCACCGAGGTGAGAACCAGTGGAATGACCACCATTTTTAGGCCATTCAAAAATAATTTGCCTACGAATTCACATATTTGATTAAGAGCATTGACCCAGGGCACACTTTCCCCGATTCCTTGATTAAACTGATTGGCCCATAAACCGACCACGAAGGCAAGGGTTAGGGAGATGAGAACTTTTTTGTGAAAGGACATAATGAGATTATTGGAAAATGGCCTGTAGGTTGTCCATCTTTAGATCATTTAAGTTAGGAACAAGAAGATCAGGGTACAAGGAATGAAATGCTTCCCTTGGATGACTGGTCGTCAAGGCAACGGCTTTCATGCCGCCCAGTTTCGCTGCTTTTATGCCGTGCGGGCTGTCCTCAAAAACTATGCATTCCGAAGGATGGTTGCCTAAAAGTTTGGAAGCTTTGAGAAAAACTTCCGGATTAGGCTTTCCCGAAGACACATCTTCAGAGGATACGATGCCTAGGAAAAATTCTTCAAGCTGATGTTGTTTCATGGCAAGTAAAACATTTTTCCTTTCAGTTGATGTGCCGATACAGCATGGAATGGAGAATTTCCTTGCCTGTTTGAGAAACCTTAATGCACCCGTTTGTAAGTTGATCCCTCCTGATTTTCCAAATTCGCGGTATATTTCCTCTTTTCTCTCCCCCCATTGTTTAATGGATTTCAGATGAGTCGTCCAACGAAGGATTTCAGGAATTATGGTTTCATTCCTTTTCCCGAATCCTTTTTCGAAGTGGTCCTCTGGTAATTCTTTTTTCAGCTCATTGGCCAATGCCTCCCAACTTGAACGGTGCAACTCCGATGAATCAACAATTACCCCATCCCAATCAAATATGAATGCTTTTAGCCCCATCTACTTATGCAGCGAAAATTAGAAATTCGAGCTATGTTCCTTACCACACAGAAAAAAGGTTCTCTCCTAAAGGAGAGAGGTAAGATGAAGGGAGGCAGGGAATCGACGGTAAGGTAAACTAATCTTCACCCACGAAGGCGGTCGGATGCCTTGTTCCAATCGACTACATTCCAAAAGGCAGATACATAATCAGGACGTCGGTTTTGGTAGTTTAGGTAGTAAGCATGCTCCCATACATCAAGACCAATAAGTGGCTCTCCCAACTGGTCGGCCACTCCTTGCATCCACGGGCTATCCTGATTGGGGGTAGAGGTAATAGTGAGTGTGCCATCGTTCGTTTGAACGAGCCATGCCCATCCTGACCCGAAGCGATTTAAGGCAGCAAGGGTGAAAGATTCTTTGAAGGAATCAAGGCTTCCAAATGACCGGTCAATTTCCTCTGCTAATTTACCGCTTGGAGTTCCGCCACCTTGGGGAGAAAGAGTTTCCCAAAAAAAACAATGATTGGCATGGCCACCCCCATTATTTCGAACGGCTGTACGGATTCCCTCAGGAATATCCGATGGCTTTGAGATAAGGTCATGCAAACTTTTAGATTCTAAATCTGAATGACCAGAAATTGCTGCATTTAGCTTATCGATATAAGTTTGATGATGCTTGCCGTGGTGGATTTCCATGGTGCGTGCATCGATATGAGGTTCAAGAGAGCCTGGTGAGTAAGGAAGGGGGGGGAGTGAGTGTGGCATGTTTATAAGTTTATGTTAGGGATTCAGTTAATGGATTAGAGCATCTGGGTTCAAGAAATTATTAGGTATTTTAGCTAACTTCCTATTCCGCCTGCCGGTGTAGTTTGAAGAAATCTCCAATGATTGATGCACAGGCAGAGCGCAGAATGCCTCCAGTTACGACCGGCTTGTGATTAGATTTTTCCAATTTATGCAAAGATGATGCTCCGCCTAGGCATCCCATTTTTGGGTCTTCCAATCCATAAAATACTTTTCCAATACGGGCGGTAATGGTTGCCCCCGAGCACATGGGGCAGGGTTCTTTGGTGACATAGAGTTGGCAGTTATTTAGTCGCCAGTCCCCAAGTTTTTTTGCTCCCATGGTAATCGCAATCATTTCGGCATGTGCGGTAGGGTCCGTTTGCATCCTTGTCTGATTGTGTGCAGAAGAAATAATTTCTTCTTCATGAACGAGAACGGCTCCGATCGGAACTTCATCGGTATTCCATGCATCGATTGCCATATTGAATGCATAACTCATGAAATACTCAGCATTTCTTTCGAGTGATGATGGATGAAGTTTTTCGTAGGGAGATGGAGTCATGACATGTATTGTGGAAGAGTTCTAAGCTTGTATAACAAGTGTCTAGTTGTTTTAGTGTACCGCTTTATGCCTAATAAAGATGTAGTCGAAGTCGAAGGGAAAATAACTGCCGTTCTGCCCAGCACGATGTTTCGTGCTGAGTTAGAAAACGGACACCAAGTATTGGCCCATATTTCCGGTAAATTGCGTAAGCATTTTATCAAGATCACTGTGGGGGACATCGTGAAGATGGAAATGAGTCCCAAAGATCTTCAAAAAGCGAGAATCGTTTACCGGCTAAAAAATGCCGAAGTCAACCGTAACGCTCCGATACGTAGTTTTGGACCACGGAATAGGGGGAGGAGATAAACCTGAAATAAAGTTGTTATGAATATTATTGAATCAATTGGACGCACGCCTCTTGTAGAACTGGAAAAAACAGGTGCAGGCCTGGGGGCAAAGTTGTTTCTGAAATCCGAATTTTTCAACCCACTTGCGAGTGTCAAGGATCGCATAGGAGCAGCCATGATTGAGGCGGCGGAGGCCGACGGATCACTCAAGCCTGACAGTGTTGTCATTGAGCCAACTTCAGGAAACACAGGAATTGCCCTTGCTTTTGTCTGTGCCGCGAAAGGGTATAAATGCATATTAACTATGCCAGAAACAATGTCCAAGGAGCGAAGAATTTTGTTGAGACTCCTTGGTTCAGATATCGTGTTAACTCCCGGTCCCAAGGGAATGGGCGGGGCCATAGCTAAAGCAAATCAATTGCTTGAGGAACACGGAGAAAAAGGTTTTATGCCTCAGCAATTTAATAATCCGGCTAACCCCGCGATTCATCGTAAGACCACGGCAGAGGAAATATGGTCAGGACTTGAAGGAAAAGTTGATTGTTTAGTTGCCGGTGTTGGCACAGGTGGAACGATTACTGGAGTGTCTGAGGTGATTAAGCAAAGAAACCCAGAGATGCTCACTGTTGCTGTCGAACCTAGCGAAAGTCCCGTTATTACCCAAACTAAAAACGGAGAAGAAGTGAAGCCCGGACCACACAAAATTCAAGGTATTGGGGCAGGTTTCGTCCCTAAGAACTTAAACTTGGATATCGTGGACGAGGTTGAGTTGGTTAGTAGTGATGAAGCTTTCGAAATGGCTCGTAAAGTAAGTTTGCAAGAAGGTGTGCTTGCCGGAATTTCAACGGGAGCAACCGTCGCCGCAGCATTAAGAATTGCCAGTCGACCAGAAATGTCTGGAAAGAACATAGTCGTAATCGGTGCAAGTTGCGGTGAACGCTACCTTACAACTCCTTTGGCCGCCAAAGCGGTCGAAGAAGTTATGGATGCAGTCGCCGAAGAGGCTTAACCCGGATTAATAGGCCTGTCATGTTGCGGGCATTTCTTACCGGGGTACGCGGATCATTTTCCTTTTCGGAGACCCTCTTTTTTTTGGCATGAGGGCATTGGTTCGTCGGGTTCTTAATGCTGAGGTCAAAGTAGCAGGTAAAACAACAGGTTCCATTAATAGAGGCTTGTTAATTTATCTTGGAATCGCTCGTGAAGACGATGCGAATGATTTAAAGTGGATAGTTCGGAAAATATTGGGGTTACGTATTTTTGAAGATGTGAATGGCAGGATGAATGAGGCGATTACTCCTGATAGTGGGATTCTTCTAGTCAGTCAATTTACCCTCTTTGGAAATATGAGGAAGGGCTTTCGTCCATCCTTCAATGAAGCAGCTGATTCTGAGATGGGTAAAATTCTGTATCAACATGGCCTTGAAGTTCTTAGGAACCAGTTCCCCGGACATGTGGCGGAGGGTTCATTCGGGGCAGATATGAAAATTTCTGCAACAGATGATGGTCCGGTCACCATTTGGATTGATTCAAAAAACACTAAATATTAGCACTCTTAAAAGATCGTGGAAACAGACAAGGATTTTTATGTTCGCGATGTCAAAGTTGTTGCCCGTGAACTTCTTGGCTTCTTCCTTTGCAGTTATGATAAACAAGGGAAAGTTGTGCGTTCAATGATTAGGGAAACGGAAGCTTATGATGGAGAACAAGACCTTGCTTGTCATGCCAGCAAAGGAAAAACGGTCCGCACTTCGGTTATGTACGAACAAGGTGGGCGATGGTATGTTTATCTTTGTTACGGCATGCATTGGATGCTAAATATAGTGACCGGGAAGGAGGGCTATCCAGCAGCAGTTTTGATTCGCGGTGTATCGGGTTTTTACGGGCCCGGAAGATTGACCAAAGGCTTAGGTGTTAACGGTTCACTAAATGGCAAGACACAAGGAAAAGCGTCTTCTCTTTGGATTGAATCATCTACCAGTCGTGAAAGAATTCTTACAGGTCCGCGAATAGGCGTGGATTATGCGGGTTTTGAGTGGAGTCAAAAGCCCTATCGTTTTTGGTTTTCAAATGACCAACTAATGAAATAAGCTAGAGAAATGTTGAAACAGGGAATCTTTGCATGCCTGGCATTTATTTTAATCTGCTCCTCTTGTACAAGGAAGCGCAGCGTGGAGTTGGGCAGACCTGCGATTTATGATGCCTGGGAGGCTCGTTATTCTTATCAAATGGAAGATCGAAAGATGGTACCGATTTATAAGGGTAGAGAAGTGGGTCGCACTTGGGGGAGAGATTCACAAGGCCGTTTGGACGAAGCCAAGTATTTGGGTACATCATTGGAGAATGACGAAGACCTTTTTGCTCTCCACCAAAAAAAACTGGACAAGCAAAGAAATCGACAATGGGAAAATGCCAAGGAAGCTAGGGCTGAACGGGTCAGGGAGATGTTTGCCGATATTGAAGCGGAAGAAGATGATTCTTTAATTGAGATCGTATTGGAAGATGAGGAGGAAGAGTTTATTCCTGCTCCATCCTTTATTCCTGTAGGCATTGATATGGGAAGCGATTCTGTTGGCGGTGCTACTCCAGGACTTGACAGTATTACACCGGCTCCTATGGGTTTGCCATTCGCGCCTTTACCACAATGAGTGGATGAAAAAGTTTTTATCACCAGTTCTTCTTGGGCTTTCCTCTCTAACTGGCATCATGGCCCTTGTGGTTACTTCTCTAACCGTTGCTTCCCATGAAGAGGATAAAAATTTGATTTCCGAATCTCTAGAGAAGATTGCTCAACTCAAAGATGAAAGGAAAGAGGAACAAGCGGTTAATGCCTCTAAACTTTCTCGTGAGAGAAATCGAAACCAGGATTTGGAGAATGAAGTCGCCCAAATTAAGGAAGAATGTTTACAGGTTTCTCAAAACCTTGATGGGGTAAAGTCTAATTTAGAGAGCATATACAAGTCGGTTGAGGATGCCAGTTTAGACATGGAGGAAACGCAGGCGGATATCAAACTTGCAGAGCAGCAACTTAATTCACTCCGGGAGACTGTTCAGCAATTAAAAGCCGAGCTACCTCGTATTAATGATAAGATTTCGCAAGCACTTGGGGATGGCGAAGATTTTACGAGACAGAAAACAGATCGTGAGTACGAATTGAAGGATTACCCAGAGATTACCGAGATCATTCGCAGGCATTACAAACGGGTTCTCAAGGAAATGACGAAGTATGGTCTTGAAAGACCTTGGTTAGAAAGTGGAGAGGTGCTGGCACTAAAGTTTAGTTCTATAGACTTTAACACGGGCTTGGTGACGATTCCCATTGGTACGGAAATTGGAGTAAAAGGGAAGATGGTTTTTGCAGTTCTCAATGAGGGCAGTGAACTGTGTAAGATACGAATTAAGCGGGCAAACCGATATCATTCTTTGGCTGAAATTATTCCTATGATCGGGCGTCCTCTCGGTCTCAAAAAATTTGAAGAATTTGATCTGGTGGTCTTGTAGAATTTTAACAATCGTTTTGGTTGTTTCTGGATTTGCCTACTTTCTAGCAAATTTAGATTCCTTTGATTCTTTGGCTGAAAAATCGAAGAATTTGCAATCCGAACTGGTGGATCTAAGCATTGTTATTGAGACGGAAAAAAATGCCACTTCCGCAGAAATTTCTACTCTTTTGCGAGCTCGAAGTACCTATCGTCAAGATAAAGAGGAATTGGAGGATAATTCTATCGGAGACCGTGAGGAAATGAATGCTTTAGAAAGAAAAATTGTCAAAGCGAGCGAGGATTTAAAAAATGTTCAGGAGGATCTCGATAATAAGAACGCAGTTCTGGAAACTTTGAATGCACAGGTTAAGGAAGAAGAGAAAAAACAGGAACCATTGCTCACACAAAAAGATGAATTGATGCAGGAGCTCGAAGGAGTGTTAAGCGTGAATGAACAAAAAAGAAAGGAGTTTGAAGATGTAAATGTTAAAGTCAGCAAGATGAAACTTATTCGAAAAACAGCCTCTAACAATTATGAATCATCATCTCGATCGATGATGGAGGAGTATGTCTTACCTGAGTTTCTTTTCTGGGGAGATCGGATTGAGGTGTTGGCTGAAAGCATTTCACCATCCGGGCAAGGGTTTTTCGCAAAGCAGGGGGCAAATGACGGAATCAGGACTGGCTTTTTCTTTTTGGCTAGCTTGGGGGAACTAGGTGAGGAAAAACCTTTTTTTGTAAAGGCGACCCTCGTAGAAGATGCCTACTCTTTTTTAGAATTAGAGGATGACAGCCTGAATTTTCATGATTTTCTCAATTCCGGACAAAAACTTTTCTTGATCCGAACGGGTGATTCCGCTAATGATAAGTCAACCGAGTTCGAAGTGGATGTCGCCCTTGAAGTAGATTCATTTTGACTCGCTACTCACCCCAAAATGACCATACCGCAAGAACAACTCAGCGACGAGGACTTGGCCTCCAAAATATCGGAGGATGGAATACTCTCTCAAGATTCTACAACTTCTGAAGATGATGGCATATTAGAAACTGGGATACATGGTAATGCGTCTATGATTGAAGGAGAGAGCGATCCTGCATTGCAGGAAGAACCTTTCTTGACTGATGATTTCGAGGAGGATGTGGAGCAAGATATTGCTGTGAAAAGTAATGATGATGTAACCGAACCGGCTGCTGTAAAGGATGCAGATACTTCTGCCGCTCCCTCTGTATTCACCAGTGAGAATTCCACTGCTGATGAAGGTGGTGCTGAGGTTGGCGAGGTAGCTGAATTCAGAAAGACGCTTTCCGCACTCTCAAGACAACTAGAAATTGACCGCCTTACTCTGCTTTACAAACACATGAAGGAGGAAGGGAAACCTTTGCCAAACTTAGGTAAGATTGCATCTGATATTCGTGGAGATTCTCAGTTGCAACCTATCGGAGACGAAGACCTTTACTCCAAGCGCCCTTTGGCCAGACTGCAAGGTTGGATCGCTGGATTGTCTTTTGGTATCGGAAGGCGGGCAAAGAAATTTCCCCGCTAAGCGACTGGAATCATTTCCGCTTTGCTCCCCTCCATCGATTACTCGATTATCATACCTGCCTTCAATGAGGAAGAGTTACTTCCCGGCACTATTGACTATCTCCAAGCTCTTATTCTTAATGACAAGAATCGTATGGGTGAAATAATCGTGGTTGATAATGACTCAACCGATTCCACGGCAAAACTGGCAAAAGAAAAAAACTGCAGGGTTGTACATGAGCCCTTTCGCCAAATTGCTAAGGCTCGGAATAAGGGTGCTTCCGTTGCCCGTGGTAACCTATTGTTTTTTATCGATGCAGATACAATAGTTCCTGAATCCACTTTTTGTGAAGCTCTCCACAAAATGGAAGAAGAGGGTGCAGGGGGTGGCGGTTCCATCTTAAAGTTTGATAATGATCATGGCAGGTTCTGGGCGGGTAAAGTTCTGCCCGGTTTGTGGAATTCATTATCACGAGCCTTCTGTCTTTTTGCTGGTAGTTTTATTTTTTGCCGGACTGAATTGTTTATTAAATCCAAAGGGTTTCCTGAGAGTCATTTTGCGGGCGAGGAAATTGTATTCAATAGAAGATTGAAAAAGGTATGCAGAGCGGAAGGGATGAAGTTATGTATTTTGACCGATTCACCGGTTTGTTCATCGGCTCGCAAACTTACTTGGCATAATGATTGGTCGATTATTTTGAGAATTCTTCCTTTGATCGGATTACCTTGGCTTTTAAAAAGCCGTAAGGCATGCCGTTTTTGGTATGAGCGACCAAAAGATTGAAGATATGGTTGATTTTTCGTACAATAGAGGCTGTATTTTTATTTAAGTTGAATTCTTTTCCCCATCAGTTAGGCAAGTTGTTGCTTTTTCCTTTAGTCTCTTTTCTGGCAATTGCTTGTACACACAGGGATCAAACCTTGGAGAACGAGGAAATTAAGGTAAGTTCAAATAAGCCACCGGCTTACATTCAAAAGGCGTGGAATGCCAGGTATGATTATGATACCGAGAGAAGGTTGCTTGTTCCTAAATATGCTGGATCTCGTTGGGGGGCTGTCCAGCAATACAAAGAAGATGGTAGCCTAGAATACCAGGATTGGTGGGTTCGAGATTTGCAAAGAGAGAAGTTATCTCCAACCCCATCTATTGAGATTACTACATTTATTGACGAGGATGGAAACTTGACGCAGGTAAGATTAGAAGACGCAGTCGAGAAAGAAGCTGGTGATTTGTCAGAGGAAGTACAGGAAGGAGATTTTCCCGTTGAAGCCTCACCTCAGGCACCTTCAGCAGATGAAGTCCCCGTGGATTCTTCCTTTAATACTTTCTCTCCATTTGACCCCTAAGAGTAAAACTCTTTATTTTGCAGGTCTAATACTTACCTAATAATTTTTCAGGTTTCCGATATTTGCAAATACAGGGGGGGAATAATCATCTTCTTCAGTTTGTTCATTATCTAATAATTTCCTTGAAGGGCTTGAAGTTTTTGGGTGTGAGGATTTTGGTTTTGCGGGACTTTGATAAGTTTTCTTTTCCGATTTGGGTAAAGGCAAAGAGGTAAGCAGTTTTTTCTTTGACCCCTTTTTTTGATTCAAAGCACCCACTTCTCGCAACCATACACGACTGACCAGAATATTATCATCGGCCTGAATGAACTCCCGGAGTTGCTCCCACTTAATCTTAGCAAAGCAACCAGCGCCCTTAGTTTTTCCACTGCCAATTTTTCTCGGGGTTCCGTCTTTGTTCAGGGTATCTACCATAATTTAAAAGAAATCTTTAAATAATAGAACGCGTTCTTCGGTGAGAAATCAACCCATCTTTATCATCAAACTTTTGAAAACAGGTTAATTTTTGTACGAAAATGTATCTGTAAGAGGAGATTCGCCTGATTCTCGGCTAAACTTTTCCGGTTGATTGGCGGCTAAGCTTTCAAGAATTTTGTACACCCAATCAGTTTGCTCTTTGATGCCTAAATTATCGGCAAGTTTCTCTGCCTGAACGGGGTTTCCAGGATTTGATGACATCCAGTCCTCCACTTGCTTACGAACCGCCAATATCTGTGCAGCCGCTTTTTTTCCTGCCTCCACACCGGGTTGGTGATAGGCATTAATTCCGATCATGGAGGCATAATATCCAACAGCTCGTTCGTAGAGAGCGATCAGCATACCAACGGACTTGGCATCTACTTGATCAATGGTAAGGGTTATGGAATTCCTTTCCTTCTCTAATAGAGCATCGCGTGTACCCAGGAAAAAACCGTGCAAATAGTCGCCGGAATTCATTCCTGAATTATCGACTTCCACGGATTCACCATCACGGTGCTTTAACACCTCGATAAAGGTGGCAAAGAAATTGGGTATCCCTTCGCGCAGTTGCTGAACATATGCATGCTGATCGGTGGAGCCTTTATTTCCATAGACTGCAATTCCCTGGTTTACTTTATTTCCATTGAGATCCATTTCTTTACCCAATGATTCCATGATCAACTGTTGTAAATACTTGGCGAACAATTCTAGTCGGTCTTTGTAGGGCAGGATTACCATGTCCTTAGCACCGGTTCCTGCAGACAGCCAGTACCAACTCAGTGCAAGCATAGCGGCAGGGTTGCGTGGGGTATCCTCAAGTCTTGTAAGTTCATCCATATTGGCTGCACCTTCAAGCAGTTGATCGATATCAAAGCCCTGCAGGGCTGCTGGTAATAAGCCAACAGCAGCAGTTTCACTTGTCCGACCACCCACCCAGTCCCACATCGGAAAAAAGTCCAACCAGTTTTCTTTCTCCGCAATTTGATGAAGTTTGCTACCTTTGCCAGTCACAGCTATTGCTTGTTTACTGAAATCAAGCCCTGCTTTTTGAAAAGCACTCTGAGCTTCAATCATCCCGTTTCGGGTTTCGGGTGTCCCGCCAGACTTCGATATTACAAGTATTAGAGTGGTTTCCAGTTTCTGACCAATTCTAGAGAGGGTGAAGTCCATTCCGTCCGGGTCGGTGTTGTCGAAAAAGTGAGCGATCAGATCATCCCCCGTTGACTTGGCTAAGGCCTTGCCCACAAACTGGGGGCCTAAAGCGGAGCCCCCAATTCCAATCACCAATAGGTCGGTGAAAGGACCTTTTGGGCTGGCCAATTCCCCAGATTTTACCCGCCGGGCACACTCTTTTACTTTGCCTAGGGTGCTCCGGATGTCCTCAGCCATTTCTTCAGAAGGAGCAAGCTCGGGTTTGCGTAGCCAGTAATGACCAACCATCCGTCCTTCATCAGGGTTAGCAATGGCACCACATTCTAGTTCCTTCATCGAGGAATAGGCACTTTCTAGAATGTCTTTAGTTTGGGAGAAATAATCTTGAGGAAATCCGGCGAGGCGGAAATCCGATGCGAAACCTAGTTCGGGAAATCTTTGATAAAGTGTGGAGTACATAGTTGAAAATAGTTAGTGGGTTTAGAATCAGAGAATTAGTGGGTTACGGCTCCCAGGGATGCCGAGGTTACAAGCTTGGCGTATTTGGCAAGAACGCCCCGCTTTTCCTTAGGTTCAGGATTTTGCCAGGTTTGTTTACGCCGATCAATTTCCTCATCCGGCAAATCTAATGTAAGGAGGTTATTTTCAGCATCAATGGTGATGGGATCTCCATTAACAAGCATGCCGATCAACCCACCCACCGCAGCTTCGGGAGTAATATGTCCCACGACAAAACCATGGCTGCCACCGGAAAATCGACCATCGGTGATCAGGGCGACCTCTTTGCCCAACCCCTTGCCCATAATGGCGGAAGTCGGTGAGAGCATTTCGCGCATACCTGGACCTCCGACTGGTCCCTCGTTACGGATAACCACAACATTTCCTGCCTGTACTTCACCATCAAGGATACCACGCAGGGCTTGTTCTTCCGATTCGTATACCTGAGCGGTGCCGGAAAATTTCAGTCCTTCCTTTCCAGTGATCTTAGCAACGGCTCCGTCGGAGGCAAGGTTGCCATAAAGAATGCGAAGGTGACTATCCTTTTTGATGGGGTCATTTATAGGGCGTACCAGGTCCTGCCCCTTGGGGTAGGGCGCATAGGGAGTGGCATCGGAAACATTTTCAGCGAGGGTTTTTCCGGTAACCGTCATGCATTCCCCATGGAGCAATCCATGTTCGAGCAAGGTTTTGAGCAAGGGACGCAAGCCACCGATTCGAACAAAGTGTGACATGTTGTACTTCCCGCTTGGTTTAAGGTCGCAAAGGACAGGAACCCGCTTGCCAATCTCAGTGAAGTCATTGAGTTCTAGTGGTACCTCTGCTTCATGAGCCATGGCGAGCAGGTGCAAAACCGCATTGGTTGAACCGCCCAGGGCAATGACTACGGTGATGGCATTTTCAAAAGCCTGCCGGGTCATGATGTCGCGGGGACGAATATTTTTCTCCACCAACTTAACAACCGCTGCTCCAGCCGCCTTGGCATCTGCGAGTTTATCTTCAGACACGGCAAGTTGGGCTGAACTGTCGGGCAAGCTCATTCCCAAAGCTTCAATCGCGGAGGACATGGTGTTTGCGGTGTACATACCACCGCAGGATCCAGGGCCTGGAATGGCCTTCTTTTCAATCTCAGTTAATTCATTGTGCGAAATATTGCCGGATGCATGGGCTCCCACCGCTTCGAAGACCGATACGATATCGAGGTTTTTTTCCTTATGGATGCCAGGGAGAATGGTGCCCCCGTAGACAAAAATGCCGGGGCGATTTAGGCGGGCAAGAGCCATTACGCAGGCAGGCATGTTTTTATCACATCCGCCAATGGCGACGACACCGTCCATACCCTCCGCCCCTACCACCGTTTCGATAGAATCAGCAATTACCTCCCGGGAAACCAAAGAATACCTCATTCCTGGTGTGCCCATACTTATGCCGTCAGATACAGTAATGGTTCCAAAGGGTAGGGCTTTGCCTCCATTGTTATCCACTCCTTCGACAGACATCTTTCCAAGCTCGTCCAAATGAGCGTTGCAGGGCGTAACCATACTCCATGCTGAGCAAACAGCAACTTGGGGTTTTTTAAAGTCCTCGTCTTCAAAGCCAACGGCTCGGAGCATCGAGCGATTGGGGGCACGGTCGTCTCCATCTACCACGATGGAAGAAAAATTTCGATTACAGCTCATACTTTTTGTTTTCGTTTATTTTCGTTGTGAAAACGCAGGATATGCGGTTGCATCTTGCCATTGGGCGTTGCCATTGTTTCCGAATTGTATTTTTGGATATAGGTTTTGAATAAAAGCGAATTAGAATCCCTAAGGGAAGAGATCGATCAAATCGACTCCGAAATCGTAAAGTTACTAAACTTGCGGGTTGGTAAAGCGTGCAAAATTGGCAAAATTAAACAACTCTCTGGGGTCGATCCCTATGATCCTGCCAGGGAGGAACAAGTATTTGAAAAGCTAGCCGGCTACAGCGATGGCCCATTAAGGGAAGCATCTTTGCGCACTGTTTACCGGGAAATCATCTCCGCATCGATTGCCTTGGAGAAAGATATGGTCATTGGCTATCTCGGTCCCGAAGCCACCTATACTCATCAAGCCGCGGTCAAAAATTTTGGATCAGGATTGGAATACCGGGCAATGCCCGATATTCCCGATGTCTTCAGTTCAGTAGAGGCTGGGCATTGTGATTACGGAGTGGTGCCGATTGAAAATTCAAGCGAAGGTGCGGTCAATCGCTCCCTTGATTTATTGGTCGATTCCGAGCTTACCATCATTGCTCAAGTCTTTTTACGCGTTCGTCACTGCCTCTTTAGTCAATCTACTCTTGAGGATATTTCCGAAGTCCGTTCCAAGGATCAGGCTCTTGCTCAGTGTGCAGACTGGTTGCGTACCAAACTTCCCAAGGCTCGCCTTGTTCCTGTAAGTAGTACAGCAGAAGCAGTCAGGGAGTGTCGAACAAAAGAGGGTGTGGCCGCGATTGCCGGGGAATTGGCTGGGCAAATTTACGAAGTTCCCACGATCGAAACGGGTATCCAAGACCGATCGGATAATGTCACACGCTTTCTAGTGGTTGCGAAACAAACCTTGCCTATGCGGGAGGGGGTTTCCTATCGAACAAGTTTGGTCTTGTCACTAAACGATGAGGTGGGTGCCCTGCAGAATGCTCTAAAACCATTTTCCGAGAGAGGTATAAATCTTTGCAAAATCGAATCAAGGCCAAGCAAGCGTAAATCCTGGGATTATTTCTTCTTTGTCGACTTTCTCGGGCATCCAGAAGAAGACGGCGTTGCTCAGGCTCTTAGCGAATTGGGAAAAGCCTGTGCTTTTTCACGCCTTTTGGGTAGTTATCCGGAATCAGAATCCTAAAAGAATAACACGGAAAGATCTTGGCCCTTACGTGCATTCCGTACGACCAGGCTCTCAATGAATTGCCGGTTTTCCAAATATTCTTGTTCGCACTTAGAGGTCCATCTCTTTCTTCCACCTTTTAAAGATTCACGTAATCCGGATACCAGGAGTAATCCCGTCATAGACTCACGGGTGGAGCGAACGAAATCGAGCACGGATGCATGCACCCACAGGGGATCGATTAAATGATGACGGGCGTTCCAATGCACATGGCACAGGTTGCGCTTATTGGGGAAATGGAAGCGAACCACTTGATCGATACAATGTTCGAAAGATTGCACGGTCATTCTATCCTTTCCATCATTTTCACGCATAAAGGAAAGGGTACTTTGCAACTGCATTGTTTCTTCGGGCGAAGAAACACTCCCCATCACCATGAACAGAGAATTTAAATTTTGCAGTCTTGTATAATCGTCCTTTTTACCCGCCGCTGTTTTCACCCTTCCTTTCCCCACCCAAGTATAAAATTTCCTCCGCAAACTGGGAGAACTGTGTGAAATCCTCATAGAAACTGGCGTAACGCAACCAAGCGATGGAATCGACGGTGCGCAATCCATGCATCACTGCATCGGCAATCGCCCGACTTGGTAGTTCGTCATCGAACTCACTTTCGATTCTTCGCAGGGTATCAGAGAGCAGAGCGTTGATTTGCTCCGCATCAATGGGCCGCTTGGCAATCGCACGACGCAGGCTCATTGCCAGTTTCGTACGATCAAAGCATTCCCTACGGTCATCTTTTTTGACCACAGTCAAATCCTCGTGGAGGACTTCTTCTATGGTGCTGAAACGATGTCCGCAAGTTTGACACTCTCTTCTTCTTCGCGTCGACGCAACCTTGCCGGCCCGCGTTTCCAAAACCTTGAGATCAAGGGATGAACACTTTGGACACAGCATTATTCGCTATCGAGAATTCCACTTACCACACACACAAGATAGGTTCTAACAATATTTTAGGAAATTATTCAAGACCATAATTCCGCTATCTGTAGCCAAAGACTCTGGATGGAACTGTACGCCCCATAGTGGAAGTTCCCGATGCCGGATCGCCATGATTTCATTCTCATCGGTCCAAGCGGTCATTTCTAGTTCATCGGGCATGGTCTTAGGATCGATAATAAGGGAATGGTACCGGGTAGCCGAAAAGGGGTTGGGTAAATTCTCGAAAATTTCTATTCCGTGGTGCCGGACCGGGGAGGTTTTTCCATGCATTAATCGGTCGGCACGGACTATCTTTCCTCCATAAGCCTGTCCGATGCATTGGTGGCCCAAGCATACTCCAAGAAGGGGCTTTTTCCCTGCCCAATGATTGACAGCCTCTAAGCTGATGCCTGCTTGTTCGGGGGCACATGGGCCGGGAGAAAGAACAAGTCCGTCAAAGGGTTTGATATCTATCTCATCCAAGGTAGCTTCATCGTTACGAATGACCTTACAAGTTGCACCAGACTCGCCAAAATACTGCACCAAGTTATAGGTGAAAGAATCATAATTATCAATGACAAGCAAGTTCACGGTTGGCTAACTATGCGGGATGCTGACTGGGGGAATTCAGGTGCCTTTGTAACCCTGCTTGCGTGCTCGTTCTTTAAGGCGTAGACCGTTCAGACGGATAAAACCTCCGGCATCTTCAGGTTGGTAGTCTGACTCGTCTCCTTCCATGGAAGCCACGGCGGTATCGTAGAGTGAGTATGCGGATTTTCTTCCCACGGTAGTGACATTTCCTTTATATAGTTTTAAACGCACACACCCGCTTACCTTCTGTTGGCTTTGATCGATCAATGCCTGGAGGGCTTCACGTTCGGGTGCATACCAAAATCCATAGTAAATCAACTCGGCGTAACGGGGGATTAAGGAATCGCGCAGGTGCATCAAATCACGATCCATGGTCAAAGTTTCTAATTGCCTGTGACCGTGTAAAAGAATGGTGCCACCCGGGGTTTCGTAAACCCCACGGCTTTTCATTCCAACGAATCGATTTTCCACTAAATCGACCCGTCCAATCCCGTGCTTTCCAGCAATGGAATTGAGGGCCCTAATAATATCCGCTGGATTTGCAGATACTCCATCAATGGCTATACAATTTCCCTGATCGAATTCTAGGTCGATATACTGGGCTTCATCCGGGGCAAGTATTGGATCAGTCGTGAGCTTGTACATCGAACGATTTTCAGGCGTGGTCGGATCAAACCATGGATCTTCCAGAATTCCGGCTTCGTAAGAAATATGCCAGAGGTTACGGTCCATAGAGTAAGGTTTTGATGCACTTGCTTCCACATCGATGCCGTGCTCCTTACAGTATTCAATCATTTCAGTACGCCCGGGGAAGCGTTCGCGAAAGGAGGCATCACGCCAGGGTGCAAGGATTTTTAGATCGGGTGCGAGCGCGGAAAAAGTAAGCTCGAAACGGCACTGGTCATTTCCTTTGCCGGTTGCTCCATGTGCCACTGTATCAGCATGGAATTCTCGAGCCATTTCAATTTGGGCCTTGGCAATGAGCGGACGGGCAATGGATGTGCCCAAGAGGTATTGGCTTTCATAAACGGCGTTTCCACGAGCCATAGGATAAATAAAGTCCTGAGCGAATTCATCCACCAAATCGAGTGTGCGGTGGGCTTGTGCTCCTGTGGCCATGGCCTTTTCTTCGAGACCATCGAGTTCTTCCTCTTGTCCGACATCGGCACAGTAGGTGATGACTTCAGCACCATGATGATGGGCAAACCAATGAACAAGTACGGAGGTGTCAAGACCTCCTGAATATGCGAGTATCAATTTCATCTTTTCAGGAATTATGCGGGGATAACGCGGATAGAATTGCCTTTTGCATATGGAGACGATTTTCCGCCTGGTCAAAAAGAATCGCCCGCTGGGAATCGAGGACAGACTGGGAGACTTCCTCTTCAGGATGGGCGGGCATACAATGCATGAAAAGACAATTCTCGTTGGTTGAGTTGAAGGTGGAGTCTTTTACCTGGTAGGGTTGCATGGCTTGCAATCGAGCCTGACTCTCCTCTTCGCAACCCATGCTCACCCATACATCTGTATAGACTGCATCCGCGCCAACTGCTCCCGCATCGGGGTCGGATGTAAAAGTCCAAGTTGGCGAAAGGTTGTTGTCTTTGAGCAATTTTAGAATTGGCTCATCAGGCTGAAAGGATTGTGGTCCGCAAAGAGAAATTTCCATTCCAAACAGAGCTCCTGCCAAAATCCAAGAATTGGCCATGTTGCAGGAAGTGTCTCCAAAGAAAGCCAGTTTTCTATCCTTTAATCCATCGCAGGGATTGATTCCGCCTGACCATCTTTCCAATAAGGTCATGCAATCTGCATAAATTTGGCAGGGGTGTAAAAAGTCGGTCAGAGCATTGACCACTGGAATTGAGGAATGGCTGGCAAATTCTTCAATTAATTCATGCCCATGAGTACGGATGATCAGCCCATCAAGAAAGCGCGAAAGCACTTTTGCAGTATCCTCGATACTTTCACCACGGCCAATCTGAGTGCTCGATTGATCGAGAATCAGAGGGTTTCCTCCGAGTTCTCGAATGCCGACTTCAAACGAGACCCGCGTTCGGGTACTTTGCTTGTAAAACAGCATCCCCCAGCTTTGCCCTGCTAAATCTTTGGTGGGGCGTAGAAGGCGGTTTTTTTTCAAATCAAATGCAGTGGAAAAGATCTGTTTTATCTCTTCGTTTTGAAAGTCATTCTCCTGTAGAAAGTGCCTCATAGTAAAAAGTTTAAGCTTATTTGAAATGGGCGAGTCCAGATTTTATAATCTCTAAAGCCTCTGCAATTTCATTGTTTTTTACGGTAAGGGGAGGAAGGAGGCGCAGGGTATTACCTGCTGCACCAACTGTGATCAATCCGTTTTCCCGAAGATGGGAAACCAAGGAAGGAGGTTCAAAGGATAGCCCTAATCCAAGCATCAATCCTCTGCCCTTAACCTCCTTGACCTTTTGGGGGAATTGAGCGGCTAATTCCTGTAATTCAATTTTGAAATTTTTTCCGGTTGTCCTGGCTTGCTCGATTAAATTCTCAGCCTCGATCACATCGAGCACGGCATGTGCCGCGGTACAAGCAAGTGGAGAACCGCCATAGGTCGTGCCATGACTGCCCGGGGTAAAGAGTTCCGCGTGCTGCTCGTTGACCCAAATGGCCCCGATGGGGAAGCCCCCACCCAATCCTTTGGCCATGGCAACCGCATGGGGTTGAGCCCCTGACTTTTGATATCCCAAAAATTCTCCAGTCCGGGCAATACCCGCTTGTACTTCGTCCATCAGAAAGAGGAGATCATGTTTGGCACAAAGTATTTGCAAACCTGTAAGAAATTCATTGGTGGCTACTTGTAAACCGCCTTCTCCCTGAATCGATTCGACCAATATTGCTACGGTGTCTTCGTCAATGGATTGTTCAAAATCTGACAAATTATTATAATGACAAAAAACAAAGCCTGGAAGGAGGGGTTCAAAGCCCTGCCGGTATTTGAGCGATTCAGTTGCGGATAAAGCCCCCAAGGTGCGCCCATGGAATCCATTAGTGGCAACCAGTACTTTTGAGCGTTTGCGACTAGCTTGGTTGCCATACAAGCGGGATAGCTTGATTAGAGCTTCATTAGCCTCAGCTCCGCTGTTGCAGAAAAGAACTTTTCCGGGCCCCATTTTTTTTACAAGCCTTTCAGCGAGGGAAACTTGTTGGGGAATGGAGAACAAGTTCGAGCAATGAACGAGTTCAGCTGCCTGATGTTGAACATTTTCGACCCAATGCGAATGACTATGCCCAAGGTTGGTGACGGCAATCCCAGAAGCAAAGTCCAAATATTTTTTCCCGCTTGAATCCCACAACCAAGAGCCCTCTCCCCGAACAATTTCTAGAGCGGGTTGGGCATAATTACCGATGAGAAATTTTTGATGTTTGGAAAGATCCATTTTTTAACTGTGAACGATTTCCGTACCTATTCCATGATCGGTAAATATTTCAAGCAATATACTGTGCGGCATCCGTCCATCAATAAAGTGGACGCGGTTGACGCCCGCTTTCAGAGCCTCGACCGCACTGGTTACCTTGGGGAGCATACCAGCGGAAATTACTCCAGACTCCTCAAGAGGTTGAACCTCGCTGATCGCCAAGCTTGAAAGAAGGGTTGATGGATCCTCAGGATTTCTGAGTAATCCGGGCACATCGGATAAGTAAACCAGTCTACGAGCTCCCAGAGCCATGGCTACCTGGGAAGCCACATTGTCTGCATTTACATTGTAGCAAACGCCCTGACTATCCGAGGCGGTAGAAGATAGAATAGGCATTTTACCTTCATCCAATGCTTGTAGGATAGGGTTGGTCTCAACCCGGGTTACTTGACCCACAAAACCTAGATCATTCTTGGACTGAAGTTTTTTACAGGATAACACTTTCTTACCGGGAAACCTTTGAACTTCGCAATCATGAGAGGATACAAAATCTGCGACCTCTTGATTGACTTTCTCATTGAGCACCGAATCTACTGCATCGATGGTTTGTTCGTCAGTCACCCTGAGTCCATCGACAAATTGGGCCTGTATCCCTCTTTTATTTAATTCGCGGGTAATTGCCTTTCCTCCTCCGTGGACTACCACCACTTTGATTCCAACAAAATTTAAAAAGACCAGGTCTTTGGCAACTCCAGCACGTATTTCTGGATCAGGGGAATCCATGAAACTTCCCCCATATTTGACCACAAATATTGAGCCCCTGAACCGTCTGACATAGGGGAGCGCTTCCATTAAAATTCGCGCTTTTGCCTGACTTTCCTCGTATGCAACCATTAGCCTTATTCGCTTTTGTTATAGTTGACGTATTCTTCGCTGAGATCGTTCGACCATAATACCGCAGATCCACTTCCTGAATTTAGGTGGATTTTAATAACAAAGGATTTACGGGAAACAATTTCCTTCCATTTTGGTTTGTTTGCAGGCAGGGGTTGACCTCTTTCTACTGCGGGTATGTCGTCGTACCACAGATCAAACCTTTCGAAATCAAGCCCAACTTTGGCATAGCCAGCGGCATCTACAATTCTTCCCCAGTTTGGGTCAGATCCATACCAAGAAGATTTAACGAGCAGAGAATTGGCAATGCACCTGGCCACCTTATCGGCATCTCTATCAGAACTTGCCCCGTGCAACTGAATTTCCACAAATTTGGTAACCTTTTCTCCGTCTGTAACACATTTTCGGGCCAGGCAGGCACATATCCGAGAAACCGCAGTTTTAAATTCGGAAATTATATCTTTCGATTCTTTCTCAATATTTACCCGAGAAAATCCATTAGCAAGGAAGAGCACGGTGTCGTTAGTGCTCATATCGCCGTCTATGGTCATACGGTTGAAAGATTGCTCAACTGCTCCGCTTAGGCATTGCTGGAGAAAAGTTTGAGATACAGCCGCATCTGTACTTAAAAAGGCGAGCATGGTGGCCATGTTTGGCTGGATCATTCCCGCACCCTTCACCGTTCCTCCAATGGTTACTTTTCCCGAGGATGTTTCAACTTGGGCAGAACAAGATTTCGTGCGTGTATCTGAAGTAAGAATGGCTTCCTGGAAGGCTTTGCCTCCATCCAATTCCTCGAGGGTGTCCTGGCAGGCATCGGCAATGCCAGCAGTTATCCGACTCATGGGTAAATGCACGCCAATTCGACCAGTCGAGCAAACTAAAATTTCTTTGGAATGCACCTTTAAATGCCTGGCTGTTTCCGATGCCATTTTGACGCAATCTAAATCTCCCTGTTTGCCGGTGCAGGCATTGGCATTTCCACTGTTGGCCAAAACACCATGAAAGTTTTGTTTGGGGTCGTTCAGTAAATCCATGCAATACAAGACTGGTGACGCTTTGACATCATTGGTAGTAAAAGTACCAGCGGCCGTGCATGCCCGTGGTGAATAAAGTAGGCCAAGATCTAATTTGCCATTATTTTTCCCCATGACATTGCAGGGAACACCGGAAGCAAAAAATCCTTGTGGCTCTGTTATACCCTCGCAGTCTTCAAAAAACTTCATGGTAAACCGCAGCCTTCCTCATAACCGTTACAGATATTCATAGACTGGACGGCTTGTCCACCCGCTCCTTTAAGTAAGTTGTCCTCAGCAGAGCAGAGTACATAACGGTTTGTCCTGGGGTCTTCCTGAATGCCTAGATCAACGCGATTGGTTCCTACTACTCTGCCGGTTTGGGGAAGGTTGCCTTCATTGAGTATTTGTACGAATGGCCTGCCCGAATAAGAGTTTTTCCAACATTCTTTGACAAGATCCGGTCTTAGCCCTCCTTTTGCTTTAACCGAAATTGTGGAACAAATCCCCCGATTCATCGGGCCGAGATGGGGTTGGAAAGAAAGAACGATTGGTTCTTCAGTAAATTGACTCAATTGCTCTTCGATTTCGGATAGGTGTCTGTGCTTGGGTAGACCATAAACTCCAGCGTTTTCGTTCCGTTCGCAGAATAATAGTTGTTCGGAAGCATTTTTCCCAGCACCACTTATACCACTGATTGAATTGATGATAATATCATTGGTTTCGATGAGCCCATTCGCAAGCAAGGGAGCAATAGGAACAATGATACTAGTAGGGTAACAACCTGGAGATGCAATTAGCGGAGATTTTTCCCACGATAGTTCGTGGAGCTCAGGAAGTCCATACTGAGCCTTGTCCAACCAACTTGGTGCAGGATGTTCCATATCATAAAATTCTTGATATAGGGATTGTGAGTTAAGCCGGAAGTCGGCCGAAAGATCGATCACTTTCTTGCCTGCTTCAATTAAAGGAATTGCGTATTCCGAAGCTGTTCCATGGGGCAGGGCGAGAAAAAAAAGTTCAGTTTCACAATTAATCAGTTCATCGAGGGACGGATTGCTAAAGAGCAAAGAACTGCCGGTTCTTCCGATACGAGGAATGACCTCAGTTATCGCTTTACCCGAATGGGCCCGCGAT
Source organism: Opitutales bacterium (assembly GCA_028045305.1). Classification (GTDB taxonomy): domain Bacteria; phylum Verrucomicrobiota; class Verrucomicrobiia; order Opitutales; family Seribacteraceae; genus Chordibacter. The sequence continues at coordinate 30,056 of JAOFTV010000011.1, forward strand.
GTGATTTTCTGCAATGTGATTTTAGGGTGCTTAGTTAAAAGGGAAACAAGCTCTTGTCCCGTGTAACCGGATGCTCCGATAATGCCTGTCTTCATGTGCCGAAATTTAAATGATGAAAATTATAAAAAACAAACCCCTCGGTTGGAGTTCCGAGGGGTTGTGAAAAAGGTAGTTAAAAAATTATTATTATCTTTTGGAAAATTGAAACCTTTTACGGGCCCCTGGGCGGCCGGCTTTCTTTCTTTCGATTTTTCGGGGGTCTCGTCGGAGATGTCCCGCTTTCTTTAAAGGAGAGCGAAGTTCACCGTCCATTTTTTCAAGGGCCCGAGAAAGGCCATGGCGAATTGCTCCTGATTGACCGGTTCCTCCACCTCCACGAACATTGACTGAGATATCTAGTTGTCCATTTTTTTCGACACAAGCTAAGGGCCCAAGGACGGCCTTTCTTTGCTGTTCGGTGGAACAATAGACTTCCATCTCACGATCGTTGATAGTAAAATTACCGTTGCCTGGACGGATTCGTACCCGTGCAGTGCTTGTTTTTCTACGCCCGGTGGCGATAAATTCTTCTGTCTTTGCTTTAGCGCTCATGATAATCAGTTAGGGAAGGAGAGGAGTGGGTTGCTGGGCTTCATGTCCATGCTCTTCTCCTCGAAATACGCGGAGGCGGGTGAGCATACCACTTGAAAGTTTGTTTCTGGGCAACATGCCCTTGACTGCGTTGGAAATGATAAACTCAGGACGGTTTTCACGAAAATCTGCAACCGTTCTGTATTTTTCACTCCCCATATAACCGGAATAGAACATATATTTCTTCTGTTCTTCTTTGGCGCCGGTGAGTTTGACTTTCTCCGCATTAATAACCACAACATAATCCCCGGTGTCCACATGGGGGGTATAGGTGGGTTTGGTGCGACCGCGAAGGGCGTTAGCAATGTCCACGGCTAACCTGCCTAGGATTTTCCCAGAGGCGTCTACGATTTTCCAATCGCGTTGAACGGTTTCTTTTTTGGCTAGGGTAGTCTTCATCAAAATATTTATTAAAAGATTTAAAATGACGAAAAATTAAGTTTCGTCAACTTCACAATGGGGGAGTTGGAGGAGAGTGAGCTAGAATTGACCAGCACCTAGGTCGCTCAAGGTTTGAGCGTAAAATTTGTCACCATAACCGATTACACGATCCGTATTGTCAAAAACAATAGGTGTGTAGGTTTGGCTAATAGACTTGTCCGCTAGAGTACCTTGGCTACCCCCTTTGCGCGTTTTGTATTTCCAGACTGATCCCCAGTCGTATCCCTCAACAACATTGGCAATACCAATTAGGTCAAAAACTTGACCTTTAGTCATGCCAACCGCTAGACTCATAAGGTTTTTGGTGTTGTCATCGACCTTTTCATCCACTTCGGAATATGGGTTTGAGCCTTTGCCGCTAAAGCAGCCCGTCAAAGAAAACAGGATAAGATAAAGGAAAAGCTTTGTGGGCACGGTTGAAAACAAATGATTAAGTTTCATGCTGTTTCTTTTTATCCTATGCTATTGGGCATGTGCAATACCAATTTGTACAAGCTAAGATAGTTTAGATTAAGCCAGTTAAATTTTAATCAGGCTGTCGAGGTGATTTTTTCGAGAGTTTGGTAACTTCGTGAAATCATCTCGCGTGGATCATCTAACAGGTTGGCAGAGGCAAGGGCGTTGTCGAGCAACTGATTTGCCACAAGCTTAGCAGTAGGTTCGTCTTTTTCCATCAAACGATGTAATCCATGGATGAGGGCATGGTTTGGATTAATTTGAAATTTCACCTTGCTCGCTGGCATTTCTCCATCTGCACCTTGCATCATTTTCATGATGCGACGAGCCGATGCACCCCCCATGCCATCATCCCCCACAATGCATACGGGACTTTTTATTAAGCGCTCTCCTGTTTCCACTTCGGATACACGATCTTCTAGGGATTCCTTGAGCCATTTCGACAATTTCTTAATCGATTTCTTGTCTAAGGATTCTCCAGGATTGTCTTGTTCTAGCTTATCAAGTTTTAATTCATCAGAATCTGCGGAAATAATTTTCTTTTCCTTAAATTCCCTAAGGGATTGCATGACATATTCATCAACAGGTTCGGTAAGAAGAAGAACCTCGAATCCACGAGCTTGTAGAGCCTCGAGGTAAGGACCAGACTCAATCGCTTTACGGTTTTTCCCAAAGAGGAATAAGATGTCCTTTTGATCGGAGGGCATGCGCTCAATGTAACTTTCCAAGCCAGTAAGTTTACCATCGTCGTAAGCGGTGGATTCAAAGCGAAGTAACTTGGCCAAATCATCTTTATAAGTAAAATCGGTAGCCACGCCTTCTTTGATTAACGCACCAAACTCTTGCCAGAATTCTAAATAAGTGGCTTCTTCTTTTTTGGACTGTTCGTTAAGAAAGCGGATAAATCTTTTGGTCAGCACCTGGCCAAGCTTCTTAAGCAGTTCACTGTCCTGCATCGTCTCCCGGGAAACATTTAAGGGGATGTCGGAACTGTCTACAACACCACGTAAAAACCTCAACCATTCCGGGAAAAGGTTCTTTGGTTCTGCATCAATTAAGACTTTTCGACAGTGCAGAGCCACTTTATTTTCGCTGCGGAACATCCCCATTTTTTCCATATTTCTTTTGGGGACAAAGAGGAGGGAGTTTATTTCCAGAGGAGCATCAGCACTGAAGTGCAAGCGCATGAGTGGTGCTTCATATTCATTCGCTTGAAACTTATAAAATTCTTCGTATTCCTCGTCCTTAATCTCTGATTTTGAGCGTAACCAAATGGCATCAACTGTGTTTACTTTTTCACCATTTACAGAAACTGGAAACTGTACAAAGGCGGAGTATTTCTTAACAATATCTTTAATTCTATCCTCTTTGGCAAATTCTTCGAAATCATCCTTTAGTTGGATAACGATTTTTGATCCCCTGCGTTGTCCGTCCGCTTTTTCGATAGCATAGCTTCCGCCGCCATCACTTTCCCAGCACAGACCTTCTTCATCTTCTTTCCAAGAACGGGTGTAAACCTTTACGGAGTCAGACACCATGAAGACGCTGTAAAACCCAACGCCAAACCTACCAATCAAAGATTCGTTTTTTTCACCGTCTCCTTGCAAGGCTTCCAAAAATTCTTTGGATCCTGAATGTGCAATAGTACCCAGGTTTTTAACCAATTCATCTTCTGTCATTCCGATACCAAAGTCCTGAATGATTAGCTGTTTGGTGGAGTCATCTGTGCTCAGGTTGATTTCCAGTTCTAAATTATCATCAAAGATCTTTTTTTCGGTAAGCTGGGTACGGCGCAATTTTTCGAGGGCGTCGGATGCGTTGGAAATTAATTCGCGGACAAAGATTTCTTTATCTTTGTAGAGGGAATTAACGACGATATCGAGAACCTGTTTGGTCTCGGCTTGGAATTCGTGAGTGGTGGCTTGTGTCATGATAAAAAGGTGTCGTTTATTAACAATTTACTAGAGATCATCAAGAAATTACGAAATAAGCGTGCTGAATGGACAGTTTCGTTCAGGGTTTTTTGAATTTTTTCCTAAAATGCTCGTATGCCTGGTTAATTTCCTTTGCTTTTTTTTCAGCCACATCCCGAATTTCAGAGCCCAATGCCGAAACCTTGTCTGGATGATACTGGGCAATTGCCGATCGGTAGGTTTCTTTGATTTTGGGAAAATCCTCAAGGTTTTCCTTGTCTAATCCAAGAACCTCCGCCATCTCCAAATCTATTGCTTGTGGAAAGACAAATTTTCTGACTTGTTTCGATTCCTCTTTCTCGTCGGGCTGTTTGCTTTTTTGAGATTGCCCCTCGGGATTTAAGTCATCTTGCTCAGGTACAAAGTTTTCAGTTTTTTGAGGATCCTCACGGTGCTGATATTTTTGACCTTCCGTACGCTCATTTTTGTGCTCATTAGTTTGCTTCTCTTCTTTTGCCTCATGCAAACCGCTTGGATTGGAGATGAAATGATCAAGCCGCCACAACATCCACCAGCAGGTGCAGAAAATTAGTGCCCATGATATTTGGGTAATGGGACCGGTAAATGTATTTGGGGAGTGCCCGGTGAAATATCTCCAACCAGTCCAATCGTGATAAAAAGCAAATAATGAGGTGCTGAAATAATGGGCAGTTAGGTAAGAAAGCAAGAGGGCCAGGATTCCTCCGTAAGCAAGTTTCGCTGTCCAGGATTTTCCCATTACTGGAAAGGCAAAGGGGGTAACTGTCCGGTGCAAGTTTTGTAAAGGAACAAGAGGATACCACCAATAAGAATAAGCCCCCAGCGCTTTGTTTGCTTATTTTCTTTACTCATTATTTTCGCGTAATGTGGCGGGTAGAATGGTGGTAGGGGTCGGATTCGAACCGACGAACGCACGAAGCGGGCGGATTTACAGTCCGCATCCTTTAGCCACTTGGATACCCTACCAGCAAAAGATCGCATCATTATGCTAGAGGGGAAGGAACTGGCAAGACGATAGTAATGTAGAGATTATATTTAAGTACTTGCTAGCTTCGTTCTCGATGCCAAGATTTAATGGATTCTCGATTTATGAGCGATTTTTCATCAAAATCTGTGGTTGGGCTAACCGGTGGAATTGCCACTGGAAAGTCAACTGCCTTACAAAAATTTATGGAACTTGGTTGGTCCGTGCTGTCTGCTGATTCGATCGTGGAGAAAATTTTGGCGACCGATGTGAATATCCAAAAAAAATTAACCGGTCGATGGGGGGAGGATGTAAAGGAAATTTGTGGAAGAATTGACAAAGGGGCAGTTGGTCGAATAGTATTTGAGAACAATTCCGAACGGCAATGGCTTGAATCACTGCTTCACCCCATGGTTCGTTCTAAGTGGATTTCCTTTGTTCACTCACGCCCTGACAATAAGTGCATGATTGAACTTCCTCTCCTGTTCGAAAACAACCTGCAGAAATACTTTACTTGTACGATTTCCATGTTTGCACCTCACCAAACGAGCCTTGATCGATTATTTGCCAGAGGCTCCGACCCAGACGATGCCCAATGCCGTATATCCGCTCAAATGCCTGTGCTCCAAAAGGCTGGGCTGGCAGACTTTGTACTTTTTGGTGGTGGAGAAAACGATTTCTTAGACCAACAAATAAAGCAATTGGACCCCTGCTTACTTTAATTTTTCACAATACAATCACTTGCAATGCCAGTTAAAAAAAGCACTCGCACCCCCAAAGATAAAGCCGCTAAGGAAGACACGGATCAAATAACTCCTGCATCGACCAAGACTTCTTCTACAGAATCTGCTGAGCCGCCTAAGGAAGAGACTCCTGCTCCTGCAGAGTCCAATGCCCCAGAGGATAAACAACTTTTTTTTAGCACCGACGGAAGTGAAGAAGAATCCGAGCGCCCGCGCCCGCAGGAAGATGAGAATAAACCCAAGGATAATGGGGGCAAAGCTGAATCTTCTGGGAGAGTAAGTTCCAAGGGTGACGGGGTTAATCCACCTGCCGACGGAAAGCCAGGGGGAAACCAGCGGCATTCCAACCAAGGGAGAAACCCCCAGCATGGTCACAAGAAAATGACCTGGCAGGAAAAAAAGAAGCAACGCAACAAGAGGCAGAAATTTAAGAAACCCCAAAGGCTCCCATATGAGGAGACCGAAACCAAGCCTTTGGAGATCGGGGATTTATTGGATTGTGAAGTTCTTAAAACCGAAGAAGCCATTGTTGGACTTCTTCAACCCATGATTGAGTCGGGCAAGCAACCTTACGAATTAGATGATTTTCTTTCGCTTAACCTTCTTGATTTAACAGCCAAAGTTCGTGAGCTACAGCTGGCTGAAGATTTGCCAGCCGCTCCAATAAGGGAGGAATTAATCGATGCCTTGCTTGCAGATGCCCTCAAGAATGAAATTCCCGTTTGCGTTTCTGGAATCGTTCAAGTGATGGAGGATGGTCATGGATTTCTTCTTCAGCAAAAAGAGGATTATCGCATAAAATCTCAATCTACCTTTCTGCCCGCTCTCCTCGTCAGGAATTGTGGGCTGAAAACCGGGCATTTAGTAAAGGGATTGATAAGAGCTAAGATGGATCAATCCACCTGTCCTATAATGTTACGAGTGGATGAAGTTATGGGCGTTTCTCCCGAAGAAGCCACCCGGGTTACTCCCTTTACTGAGCTTACCCCGTACTATCCATTGCAAAGAATGTACTTGGAAACACACCACGAAGTTGAGTGGGATAATGTGGCTATGCGAGTTGTGGATTTAGTATCCCCAGTTGGATTTGGGCAAAGGGGGTTGATCGTTGCCCCTCCTCGAACCGGTAAAACCATTCTTCAGCAAGGCATTGCCCGAGCGTTGCGTGTAAATAACCCGGATGCTCATTTGATTGTTTTATTAGTTGACGAGCGTCCGGAAGAAGTGACTGATTTTCGCCGCCAAGTTCCTGACGCCGAAGTAATCGCATCAACTTTTGACGAGAGTGCAGAGAGCCATGTACATGCTGCAGAAATCGTTATTGAGAAAGCACGTCGCATGGTTGAACGGGAGCAGCATGTGGTTATATTATTGGACTCGATAACGCGGTTGGCCCGGGCTTACAATGCGACCATGCCAAATAGTGGTAAAATCTTAAGCGGAGGGGTGGAGGCAACAGCACTTCAGCGGCCCAAGCGTTTCTTTGGCTCCGCAAGGAATATCGAAGGGGGTGGTAGTTTGACTATTCTTGGAACTGCCTTGGTAGAAACTGGAAGTAAAATGGACGAGGTGATCTTTGAGGAGTTCAAGGGCACGGGAAATATGGAATTGCACTTGGATCGTGAACTTTCAAATAAGAGAATTTTTCCGGCTTTGGACTTTGAGAAAAGCGGCACCCGTAAGGAGGAGTTGCTGTACCATCCAGACGAACTTAGTAAGATATATTCCCTTCGTCGGTCAATGAAAGGCGTTCCTCCTGCAGAAGCGATGGAAATGTTCATACAAAGGGTTAAGAAAACTAAGAATAACCCGGAATTTCTTATGGGCTTAGGCCGATAGGCCCAGTTTTTTAGCTGCCCTGTAATAGCTCTTGATGAACGCAACGGAAGAATTTTTAACCGAAGCATTCAAAGAGCAGGGCCTTGTCTCTGACGAACAGATTACCGAAATATTATCGGAGGCAAAATCAATCGGCCCGGATGAATCGACTGGGCAGGAGAGCTTGGATTTTATGAACTTGCTTTTGGAAAGGCTGGAACTTTCCACGGAAGAAGTTGTTGGTTATTTGGCTGCTGAACTGAAGATTGATCCAGTTGATGTATCCGAGGTCAACCCTTCTGAAGAAATTGTCGGGTTACTTTCTGCAGAAACCGCTCGTCAGTATGAAGCCCTTCCACTGGGCACGGATGGCGTTTCCGTAGATTTAGCCTTGGGTGACCCCATAGATCAGGATGCAATTGATAATCTTTCCCACATCCTTGGTAAAGCGGTCAATCCACGACTTGCCTACCGGGGTGACATTTTGCAAGCCATCGGAAGGACTTACGGATTTGACCAAGCGGAAAAAGAGAAAGACTTTTTTGAAGGACTGGAAGGTGGTGAAATTAAAATTGAAGATAATGTTCGCCCGGAAGATGTCAGCGAGGATGATGCACCCATCATAAAGTTCGTTCACTCCGTGATCAAGGATGCATTGGAGATGCGGGCATCTGATATTCATATGGAACCGTTGGAGAAAAAATTCCGAATTCGCTTTCGTATAGACGGTAAATTAATCGAGCAACAAGACCCTCCTAAGAGACTGCAACCCTCGATTATTTCACGCACAAAATTGATGGCCGATGTAAGTTTGGCTGAAAAGCGTGTGCCTTTGGACGGGCGTATTAATGTGAAGGTTGGCCAAAAGGTTATCGACTTACGGGTTTCCACATTGCCCACAGTTCATGGTGAAAGCATAGTTATGCGGATCTTGGACAAGGAGAGTCTAAGCCTGGGATTACCCCAGCTTGGATTCTTTTCAGATGACCAATCTGTGTTTGAAAAAGTAATTAACATGCCCGATGGCATCTTTCTGGTTACCGGACCTACCGGGTCGGGTAAATCAACCACACTTTATTCCGCCCTTAATGTAATCAACCAGCCGGACAGGAAAATTATTACAGTGGAGGACCCTGTGGAATATGAAGTTCCTGGAATTAATCAGGTTCAAGTACGCACTGAGGTAGGCATGACCTTTTCGGCAGCCTTGCGGGCGATGCTTAGGCAGGCACCAAATATAGTCATGGTGGGTGAGATTCGAGACTTGGAAACCGCGGAGATTGCAATTAACGCCTCCTTAACCGGGCATATGGTGTTTAGCACTCTTCACACCAACGATGCACCCAGTGCGGTTTCCCGACTGGTGGATATGGGGGTGAAGCCCTTTTTGGTTTCCGCCTCCCTCCGGGCTGCACTCGCTCAGCGTCTCGTAAGGTCGATTTGTCAAAACTGTAAGTCCCCTTACGAGCCATCAGGTGCTGAACTTGCTGTTCTGGGTATCAATCAGGAACAAGCAGCTGGTGCTTCATTTATGAAAGGTGCGGGGTGCTCGAAGTGCGGAGATAAGGGCTACCGTGGCAGAAAGGGTGTGTTTGAGATTTTTGTGGTAAATTCGGAGCTGGAAGAAATGATATACAACAATGTCAGCATTGTTGAACTGCGTAGCAAAGCCAGAGAGATGGGCATGCGCTCCATGAGAAGCGATGGATTTCGAAAGGTCTTGGCGGGCGTCACCACTTTGGACGAGGTTTTGATGGTAACCACGGAGGAAGAGTAGAAAAATCATGCTGTTTTTAGATAACAATGCCGAGTTGCGTGATCTTTTTCGAGAAGTTGATGGAGTATCGCAACATGGTCTGGACGAACTTTTCGATCAGGATGTGGTCGAAGGAAAACGATCGTTTGCCGAAGCTGTTATTCAGGCAGGTATGGTTGGGCGGGAAGATTTGCTTGGTCTGATTTCCCAATACCTCGGATATGAATTGCAAGTCGGGGAAGCCGGAGAGATTGAGCAGGAAGTGTTGGCCGCGATACCCGCAGACACCGCGCGCCAGTACGGAGTTGTGCCTCTTTACCTTTCCGAAGGAGGCATTCATCTGCTCGCTGCAAATCCCTTCAATGCTTCTATTATCGACGATCTTACTTTTGCATTGAACCTAGAAATTTTCATTGTGGTCTGTGACCCAGATGCAGTTTCCGCCTTACTGGAAAAGTATTACGGTCAAAACCAGCCTTCTGTAAACGAACTTTTCGAGGAATCCGGCTTGGATCAGTTTGATAACCTCGATGATTCCAAGGAGGGTGACCTGACAGATGCCGCCAACGAAACTCCTATCATTCGCTTTGTAAACTTGGTACTTCAGCAAGCGGTGCGTGCTCAAGCTTCTGATATTCATTTTGAACCCTTTGAAGATGAATTTCGTATTAGATATCGTGTGGACGGTGCTCTGTATGAAATGTCTCCTCCCCCTAAGAGTCTTGCACTACCTGTTATTTCCCGGGTTAAAGTAATTTCTGAACTTAATATCGCGGAGCACCGCATTCCTCAGGATGGCAGAATTAAAATGACCATTGAGGGCAGGGCGGTGGATTTGCGTGTATCCACTTTGCCCACCCAATTTGGAGAAAGTGTGGTTTTGCGTGTATTGGACAAGTCTGCGGTCAACTTGGACCTTGATAACCTCGGTCTGCCCGAAAATGTTAAAACGGGTATTCGCGGGGCTGTCCGACGACCAAACGGAATCTTCATTGTCACTGGCCCCACTGGTTCGGGTAAGACGACCACACTTTACAGTGCATTGCGGGAGGTAAATGAAATTGAGACCAAAATACTAACTGCTGAAGATCCTGTAGAATATGAAATCGAGGGCATTATGCAGGTCCCAGTCAATCACCAGGTTGGCCTAGATTTTGCACGGGCACTCCGGGCTTTTTTACGACAGGACCCAGACAAGATAATGGTTGGGGAAATCCGAGATATCGAGACTGCCCGAATCGCCGTTCAAGCATCTCTTACCGGTCATGTCGTGCTTAGTACTCTGCATACCAACGATGCCCCGGGAGCGGTTACACGGTTGATCGACATGGGCTTGCAACCATTTCTGCTTTCCGCTTCCCTAGAATTCATACTTGCTCAGCGATTGGTGCGAAAAATTTGTTCTAGCTGTAAGCAGGAGTACGAACCTAAAAATGAAATCCTACAAAGCCTGGCCATCGCAAGGAAAGACTTGGGCGATCGAAAGTTTTACTTCGGGGGAGGGTGTGCAGACTGCAATGAAGGAGGATATCGTGGAAGGACCGGCCTTTTTGAAATGATCAAGGTAAACGATACATTCCGTGAAATGATCAACTCCGGAGCAGCTACTCTCGTTCTTAAGCAAAAGGCGATTGAGCAGGGAATGAGGACTTTACGGGAGGATGGACTTCGCTCAATTCTTGACGGTGAGACCACGGTTGATGAAGTCTTGAAATATACCTGATTTCGAATCAAGATTACTGAAGTACTATAATGGCAATTTTTGAATATGTCGCAACTGACCAGCAGGGAAACTCTGTTGATGGAACTTTTGAAGCATCGGATGAGAACGATGCCCGCAATATCCTTGCTCAGTACAATTTGACTCCCACAACTTTATCGATGCAAGGGGCAGTACCGGTGGCCACCCCAACAACCCCCATCATGGATTCCAGGGTTACCGAGCAGGCAGTGTCAGAAGATAGCAAAAAGAAAAAAAAGGCGACTAAACCAAAAAAGAAAAAGAATAAAGGTGGTTTGCTAGCAATTGAAATCGGGGGGGGACCGACCAATGAGGATATCTCCATATTTACGAGGCAAATGTCTACTTTAATTCAAGCCGGTTTACCATTGATCAGGAGTTTGGAAGTCATGATCAAGCAGCAGGAGAAAAAACCCAAATTCAAAGCAATGCTGGAAGCGGTTGCCGAAAAGGTTTCCTCGGGAGGTACTTTATCCGACGGTCTCGCCATGTACCCCAAGACATTTGATAAACTGTTTGTTAATATGGTAAGGGCTGGAGAGGCAGGCGGTGTGCTTGATCTTGTGCTGGATAGGCTTGCTCAATTTCAGGAAAAATCCATTCGTACGATTAAAAAAGTAAAATCTGCCATGATCTACCCAAGCGTGATTATGTTCGTGGCAGTGGGTATCGTGACCCTACTAATGATGGTTGTTGTTCCTCAATTTCAAACTATTTTTGAGCAAATGCTCCGCGGTGCCCCTCTTCCTGGACCAACTCAAATTGTCGTTGGCATAAGTGATTTGTTTGCTTCGCATCCCATTCTTGTTCTCGGAGGAATGGGAGGTTTAGTCGGAGGAGTACTGCTACTTAAAAAGACTAAACAGGGGGCAAAAGCGTTTGACTGGTTGGGCTTGAAGGTTCCGGTGGTCAGGGAAGTTGTGAGCAAATCAAATGTCTCTAGAATTACCCGCACCTTTGGCACTCTACTAAGTAGTGGAGTTCCGATCTTGCAAGCTTTACAAATTACTGGGGATACTTTGACCAATGTGTTTTTCGTCAAGGCAATGAGTAATATTCATAACGCGGTGAGGGATGGTGAATCGATGGCCGTACAAATGGACCGAGAGCCGGTGTTTCCGAGTATGGTTACAAGTATGGTCGAAATTGGTGAGGAAACAGGTGAGCTCCCCAATATGCTCACGCGTATTGCCGACAACTATGATGAAGATGTTGACAACGCGGTGGCTGGAGTTACTTCACTGATTGAGCCTGTAATGATCGTGTTTCTGGCTGTTGTGGTTGGTTTTATCGTCATCGCTTTGTTTTTACCCATAGTTGCGATTATTGAGAATATCGGCTAAGCAGAATTCTTTGTCTGATAATAAATATCATTTTCTTATTTATTTTCCTTGAGCCAAGCGTTCGCTTTATCGGGATCAGTTTGTTTCCAAGCATTTAAAGCACTTTGTAGGGATCTTTTACGTTGGGCTGGGTCTGTTATAGAGTGGGCCCAGCCAGTAGCTCCTTCCGGGTCTCTTCCTTGGATAAGACTAACAAAGGTGGCAATGGCAGGGTCGAGGTCGGGAGAGAGAGGTTGTGAATTCAGCCACTGTGCTGTGGCTACCGGATCAATTGTCGACCATTTTGCGGAAAGTTCTGCCATGGCATGTTTTCTTCTCTGGGCATCCTGCAATTCATTAACCCAGGTTGCAACCGCTTGTGGATCCTTGGGAGTCCACTGGGCGATCAGGTTTTCAGTAACTCGGTAGGCTCCAGGTTCGGTCTGCATGGTCTTTGCCCAGTTTGAGGTGGCTTCTAAATCCTGCCGGGCAAGTTTCGCACCAATCTGTCCAAGTAAGGTTTCCCTCATCCTCGAGTCATCTCTTGGGTATTGTTGCACCCACTTAATGGCAGCAGCCGAGCCTTCTTGGGTAAACCTATCGGCCAGTAGACTCGATGCCTGCCATCGTGCCGTGCCTCCTGGTAAGCTTAAAAAAAGGCGGTTTGCGGCATCCAAGTCAGTCTCCATTAACCCTTTGATTATTCCAACTAGCAGGGGGTTGTCCCCTTTTTCATTTCCAGAATGATTTGCTTGTGCCCATGAAATTGCAGCTTTTTCGTCCTTCACTGCCCAACCGGCCAATGCTTCCGAGATTCCAAACCTCCGCTCACTTTTGGCATCCAGCGAGTTGGATGCATAGGCCAGGGCACCTTCTGGATCAAAGTTCGCCCAACTGCGCATCAATAATTTCATTTCCAAATGCCTTCCATATCCACTGGGCAATTCTTCGAAGGCTTGGACCACATTCTTAACATTTGTGGGATCCATTGAACGGACTGCATCCAGGTAGGCTCCCAAGCGTTCAACGATATCGCCTCCTTGCAAAATGCGCTGTAGATTTGGAGGCATCGACGGGGCTGCTTGCGCCGGTGAGGGTGCGGAGGGCGGTAGCTTTGTTGTAGTGCTATACCCCTCGACCCGTTCCTCCATTATTTTTGTTGGCTTAGGAGTAACCGTGGCGGGACTGGAAGTTGTCCAGACCTTATTGAGATGTGTGGCTTTTGAGCCAAAGTAGAGCCCTAAATAAAAAACGGTTCCTATGGAAAATGCCCAAGGCAGACCAATCTTGATAAATGCATTCATTGCAAAGAAAACTCTAAGCTAGGCATGGAATTTTCTAGGAGCAAGCGGAACTTGCCTGGTTAAAAACCCTAGGTTTTCCTGAATTAAGAATATTTTGGAAGTTAAAATTGCTTGGAAATACTCAGTCCAATAACGCGTGGAGAACCGACGACTCCGGGAGCTGCACCTAAGTTTGAGAGGCTGCTGACCAAAGAAGTGTAATATTCTACATTGGTAAGATTACTTCCAAATATATCAATTTGCCAATCCTCGTAAGTAGTACCTATCTTAGCATCCAGTAGAGTGTAGGATGCAATCCTGTCAGTATTATTCAATCCAGTCTGGTCCCAATAAAAAGACTCCCCCACGGTGCGCGTTCCCAGTTGGTAGTAGACTCCGTTGTCTAACTCATGGCCAATCATGGTCGAGAGCGTATATCGGGGGACAAAAGAAACCTGTTGATTTTTGAGGTTGGAGAGGGCTGAAGACTTAATGCTAAGTTCTGTAATATCTCTAATTTCACTATCTGTCAGGCCAAACCCCAAAGCGATCCTCCAACCTCCATCTAGTTTCATAGCCGAGTTAATTTCAATGCCATAAATAGTTACCTCATCCACATTGACCAAGCTATAATTAGTCGATCCAGGTTCCGGCATTTCCATCTGGTAATCCTTAACATCGTTGAGATAACCATTTAACGAAATCGACCAGCTCTCTGAAGGAAAGTATTCAAATCCGATCTCATAGGAAAAGACCTGTTCTTTATTAAAAGAAGCGTTGCTTTCACTATCGGTAAATGCAGAAAACCCTCCAGGTTTTCCAGAATTCGAGACTTTAAGAAAAGAAGAACTTACTTCGGAAAATAAGTGATTGAGCTGAATAGACGGAGAAAATAGAGAGCTGTCCTTGGACAACCTTAATGGATTCGATGATATGCTGGTTGCAGGAGATGGAACATCAAATGCCAGGTTTGGATTTACTGCACTTGCAAAGGTGAATGCAGGATAATCAGAAAGTTTATCTCTTGTAAGACTGTTCTTGGAACGATCGTATCTTAATCCAATTTCCAAAGAGTTCTCGTCCGATATATCCTTTATAAATTCTGTAAAGATAGCAAAATTCTCATCTTTAATTAAATAGGTCGTGGACTCCGTGGTGTTATTGAAATTTGCATTTGGGGTTAATGTCGCACCTGGACCAAGCGAAGGAACAAGAGTGTTTACGGGATAAGGAAAAATATACCACCTTGTAGCAGTGCCTTGAGTGTCAGTGGAATGAAAATTTGAACCTAATCTCCATTGGAAATTTCCATCTGTACTGGATAATGCAAGAATTTCTTGGCCCCAACTTTTCAATTCCTGGCGAATAGTTGAAGTGGCACCTGAAGTGGTTGAGAGATCGATATCTAACCTGTTCGGGTTCATATTCCAATCATTCCTATTGGTAGTGGAAAGGAACTTACCCCAGTCGGTTGCATGTTCAATTTTTAGATATTGCTGGTCTTGATCAATCTTAGTGGACTCATCAAAATCTACGGAGCGATTGTAGAAATCTCCGCCATCCCTTAAAACCAGTGGTTGTGCACCTAATTCATGACTGCTTAAGGATGCACCAAGGGCGGCTTTTGTTCCATGCCCGCCGTCCCAATAAAAGTTAAGCCGTCCATTCCAACTTTTGGAATCATTATCACGCCCCGATGTGTTGTTAAGAAAGCCATCACTTCTAGATCGTTGTCCGGCAAAAGAATAAGAAAACTCATCATCGACCGGAGCAGAAGTGGCGAGGTTGTATTTTTGTGTATTGAAGGTCGCATACGATGCCTTGAATTTACTCACTCTGACATCGCCAGGCTTCCGGGTGATCAGGTTGATTGATCCACCGGGAGCAAGTTTGCCAAAGCGGTTGCCTTGTGGACCTTTGTTTATTTCCAAGGACTCAAAATCAGAGAGGTTTGAAGGGTAGGAGAACACATTCCCCTGAGGGACTCCATCGATATACATTTGCACACCGGGTGAGCCAAAGAATTGAGTGTTTCCAATTCCACGAATCGATAAGACATCTCCAAATGACATAATTCCGTTGCCACTAAGATGAAGGGTGGGGGATAAGCCATTCAGATCGCTAAGCGAATGAACTTGGCGACCTTCCAATGTTTGCTGGCCTAATACGGAACTCCGAGAAAGATCAAGGCCTTCAGCGTTTGCAGCGCGGACGGAAATTTCCTTCAAGCTATCCAGGGAATTAACACCTCCGAGTGCGTGAGTACTTGCCAAGATCAGCAGGGTTGCCAGAGAAAAAAATCTAAAGTTATTTCGTTGCATAAGTTTGATCTAGAAAATGTAATTTGAGTCCGCATTGGGCAACGAAAAATCTTTTCTTTCCGTTGATTTAATTAGCAGGCTTATAAATTACCGATTGAGTCCCAGATTCAGTATAATTTCTTCGGCAATGTTTAGGGATGCAGTGGCGGCAGGGGAGGGGGCATTGCAAACATTTACGATGCGGTCATTGTTCTGAATGAGGAAATCATCCACCAGGGCACCAGATATGCTTACTGCTTGTGCCCGTATGCCTGCAGGAGCGGAGGTAAGGTGTTTGGCCTGAATTTCCGGAACCAATTTTTGCAGGGCCTTGACGAAGGCCTGCTTGGAAAAAGAACGCCACATTTCTCCCCAACCCATCTTCCAATGCTTCATCGCCATGATTTGGAAACCTGGATAGGTTATAGACTCAAATAAATCCCCCGGGCTAACATTCCATTTCTCATAAGCTTCACGACCAAATGCCAGTACCGCATTGGGCCCGCATTCCACCCCACCCTCAATCATGCGGGTAAAATGTACTCCGAGAAAGGGGAACTTGGGGTCGGGCACGGGGTAGATCAAGTGGTTGCACAATTTCTCTGCATCTTTCGATAAGAAATAATATTCTCCTTTGAAGGGAATGATTTTGGCTTCGGGAGTTTGCCCGCCCAGTTTCGTCAGCCGATCAGAATGAAGCCCAGCACAATTGACCAATCTTTGGCAATGTATGGATTGGTTTTTAGTTTGAACGACCAAATCGTTTCCCGAACTTTTAATTTCAAGGACTTCTTCACCAAGATGAATTTGATGCGAAGAATCTTTCGTAAGTAATTCGCCAAGCTTTTGACAAACTTGTTCGTAGTTTACAATACCACATTCTGGCACATGGATGGCTTCTAAACCTGCGGCATGCGGTTCGATCTCCCGCAATCGTTCACCTGAAATAATCTCGCAATTTACTCCGTTTGCTTTTCCGCGCTCAAAAATAGCTCCAAGGCGTTCCGTTTCACCTTTATTTGTGGCAACGATTACTTTTCCGCAGAGCTCGTAATCAATTCCATGTTCGCCACAAAATTGTTCCATGGCTTTTTTGCCTAATCGACAATTTTTGGCTTTTAAAGAGCCTGGCTTATAGTAAATCCCTGAGTGCAATACTCCAGAATTTCTTCCTGTTTGGTGAGCCGCCAAACGATTTTCTTTTTCAATTAAAACAATCGAGTTTTTGGGAAACTTCTGACTAAGCCGATAAGCAGTCGCCAAGCCAACGATGCCTCCACCTATTATGCAAATATCCGCCCTGACCATCACCAGAGCGATAGCAAAAAACGAGGGCTATGGGCAGAAGAAAATCTAGAAAGCCCGGAAACAACTATTTCAGGACTTCCCCTGCCAACCTGCTAGGGCGGTTTTGGGTTCTTTAGACACATCCCCCCGGCCGTTCTTGGTAATGGTATTCCCATTTGAATCAACAATCACAAGAGAGGGGATTCCCCTGACTTGGAATTTCTTTTTCAAATTGTTGGCAGCTTCCGATCCATGGGGTAATGTATACCATTTCATCCCGTATTTTTTCATGTACTTGAGCTGGTCTTCTGATGAACGGTCAGAAGATACAAAGATAACTTCAAAATCTTTTTTGTTCTTGTTTCTAAATTCAACAAGGCTGGGGGTAAAGTGACGACAGGGTGGGCACCATGCAGCAGAAAAATAAATTCCCACAATTTTGTCACCCAACACATTTGCAGAAACTTCTTTGCCCTTGCTATCCAATAATTTTTTAGGGAATAGAGATTCCTGAGTTGAGGATTCTTGGTGGTCGTCTCCATGCAATGATAAAAGAAATCCGATTGAAGTAGTAAGGGTTAAAGTAAAAAAGCTATTTAATTTCATTAGATGTAATTTCACTTAGGGTTTTGAAATTCGCAAATGAATTCGGTTGTTTGCCGGGAAACACTTCAAGCATTGGGGCTTTTTTTCTTGAATCAGGGGGGGATTTCTTGAACAAGTAAACTCTTTGCAAACCTAACCCAATAAACTTCAAAGCTCATGAGTCTATCATCTCTTAAACTTCACAATGCAATGTGGCCCGGTCTCGTCGGCAAAGGCGACGGCGAAGGCGAAGAACCTCCCATCAGCTTAGAGCGTATGCTCGAACTTACCGCAGGTGCCGATGTAAACGGTCGAAAATTTGACGGTGTTGATTATTTTCTTTTTCATCCCCACACTGATCCTGAAGCGAGTGACGATGATTTAAAGAAAACGGCTGACCTCATCGCAGGGCATGGCTTTGATGTGGGTTCATTGGTTGCTCCAGTGTGGCCAGGAACGGTCGGTGATTCCGCCATGGGTACAGATGAGCAACAGGAAAAGTTTTTGGCCGCCGTAAAATTGGCCTGCCGTATCGCCAAGGTGTTCAACGATCATGGAGTACGTAAAGGTGGAGTAATCCGGATAGACTCTGCAGAATTTGGAGTCGAACAATGGAAGGCTAACCCTGGAGAGGGTACCGCCCGTATTATTGATACATTTAAAAAGTCAGCCGCTATTGCTGCAGATCACGGCGAACGCTTAGCCGTAGAGGGTGAGATTTGCTGGGCTGGTATGCACAGTTGGAAAGATGTACTCGATCTCTTGGAGGGTGTAGGTATGCCTGAGACTCTTGGCTTTCAAGCGGATCTCGCTCACACATACTTATACCTGATGGGCTACAATGCTCCTGAGCATGCACTTTTACACGATGGTTATTCAGAGGAAGAATTCTACAGTGCTTATGAGAAAATGACCGATAAGTTACGCCCTTGGACCATCGATTTTCATGTTGCTCAAAATGATGGACAGGTACACGGAGCCGGTTCACATGACAAAACTGGAAAGCATTGCCCAGCAGATGATCCTAATGGCAAGCTCGATATTACCCGTTGTTCGAGTTACTGGCTCAAAGATTTTCAAGACCGTGGAATGAAGCATATCTGCTGGGACGGATGTATGTTCTCTAACGCCACACTGGAAACCCCAAATACTTGGAATACTATTCTTAAAGCAATGGTCGATGTAGTTTCTGCCTAAGATATAAACTTCAAAATTTTATCTAAAGGGACGACCTCCTAAATGGTCGTCCCTTGTTGTGTTCATTGTGCCCTGTGAATAAAAAAATTGCCTTTGGGGCATTTTTTCATCGAATTAGTGTAAATCCTTCTTAATAGTAGGTGTAGTGATGGGATGTTGGAGCAAATTTAAAACTTTGTTTGCAACAATGGTGTGCAGTGGAAAACTCGAACAATAAATAAAAATGGGAATTACTTACAGAGAAGCAAAAAGAATTTTGGACAAGCAGGAGGAAGCTCGCGATGTCATTAATAGTTATCGTGGAATGGAAACACTGGGAAAACGTTTGCAGTTACGCAATAATAAGGAATTGATACTCAAGCTCTTTGAGATTGAGAATGATAGTTCCATCGTTGAAGTGTTTACTCATCTAAAAGCCCTTTACGAGGAACAGTGGGGGGACGCTGAAGCAACCGCTCCGCCTGAAGTACCTGGGCAAGTAGTTGAGGATTCCAATGAACCTAAGGAAGAGGTTTCCAAAAAGTCGAAAAAGGAATCATCTGCTAAGGCGGAAGTAGGAGCTTAAATTTTTTTGCCTCAGACTTGATTTTTTAACTCCTTTTGGGTTAGGGTAGGATTCTTTGAACCTTACCTCCAGATTCAAGCAATCCTCCTTTTTGTCAGGGAGCATTCTTTTGTCGCATCCATCTCTGCACGATCCAAACTTTTCAAAATCTATTGTTTTTTTGTCTAATCATTCGGAAGAGGATGGGACAATGGGGGTTATCTTAAACCGTCCAATTGGTAAAAAACTCTGTCAACTTGACGATCAGTTTAAGCACTTTTCAATTGGGGACGCACATGTTTATGAGGGAGGCCCCGTAGATCGTGAGAAATTAATTATTGCAGCATGGGATTGGAAAGATTCTGCGGAATCCTTTCGTCTTCACTTTGGCGTAGATATTTCCAAGGCCGAGTCTTTGTGCGAAGAAAATAAGAATATTCGAATTGCTTGCTTTCTCGGCCATTCCGGATGGTCCCCCGGCCAATTGGAAGATGAACTAAAGGTTGATTCCTGGGTACTCTCATCCCTAAGTCTTGACATTTTTAAACAAATTAAAGCCAAATCAGAGTGTTGGAAATCCGCGATTTCTGGCGTAAGTGATGAAATGTTCCTTATGGCAAATGCACCTGATAATCCCCAGATAAATTAAGAGCAAACCCAGCAATTAGTTGTTGGTCGCGACCAATTTGTCCATTTCTTGAACATCCAGGGATAAAATCTTTTACATTTGTGGCTCGTAATCATGTTTGGCATTCGTTTTGCTAACATCTTTCCGCTGGCTCGCTACCCAGCACCCAGTCTGACCTAGACAATTAACCCTTAATCATATGAGTAAGCATAAGTTAGAATATATATGGCTCGACGGCTACAAGCCTACACAGAGCCTTCGCGGTAAAACGTTGATCGTTGAAGACTTCAGCGGAAAGCTGGAAGATGTCAAACAATGGTCTTTTGACGGTTCCTCGACTGAACAAGCCGAAGGTGGTTCTTCGGATTGTCTTTTGGAACCTGTCCACGTGATCGAAGATCCTGACCGTTTTGGCGGTAATGGATGGTTGGTCATGTGCGAAGTCCTTAATCCCGATGGGACCCCTCATGAATCCAATGGTCGTGCCACGATTGACGATGACGATGAGGATTTCTGGTTTGGTTTTGAACAGGAGTATACCCTCATCGATTTGGAGACTGACCTCCCCCTTGGTTTTCCACAAGGAGGCTACCCAGGCCCTCAGGGTCCGTACTACACTTCTGTTGGAGCACGTAATACCAAAGGCCGTGAATTAGTTGACGAACACTTACATCTTTGCCTTGAAGCCGGCTTAAATGTTGAGGGTATAAATGCTGAAGTCATGATGGGCCAGTGGGAATATCAAATTTTCGCCAAAGGTGCAAAGAGTGCAGGCGATCAAATTTGGCTTGCGCGTTATCTACTTGAGCGGACTGCTGAATCTTACGACATTGCGATTGATTTGCATCCTAAACCAGTCAAAGGCGATTGGAATGGTTCCGGAATGCATGCAAACTTTTCGAATGCTCCCATGCGTGAGCAGGGCGGAGAAGAATTGTTCAAGAAAATTTGCGAAGAGTTTGGAAAGAACATCGATCGTCATGTCTCGGTATATGGAGCCGAAAACAATCAACGCCTCACCGGGTTGCATGAAACTCAGTCAATTGACAAGTTCAGTTACGGGGTTTCCGACCGAGGTGCCTCCATCCGCATTCCAGTGGGTACTATTCAAGATGGCTGGAAGGGTCGTTTGGAAGATCGCCGACCCGCATCGAATGGAGATCCTTACCGTATTGCTTCGGCCATCATCAAAACTACTAAGGAAGCGTTATCTTAATTGTTTTCAGGTTTTAATTTTAAAAAGGGCGGTGGAGAAATTCACCGCCTTTTTTATTTTCTTTTTTTCATAACCACAGCAAATTGATCGTCGTCGTCTTTAAAAAAACGTAAGACCAAGATACGGTCTCTTTTTTGTGGATAGACTTTAGTTTTGCGTCTGCCTTTTTCCACCCAGGATGCCTCCACAGCTTGGGCTTGATCGCTCATTAGTTTACCATGTCTCTTGATTGAGCCCTCGGTGCCTAGGACATCAACGATAGTCCATCCCTTTGCTTTCCATTCTTCAACAATATCATGAGCGGATGGAGCACATCCCACTACCAAGAGTAGCAAGGAATATATAGGAAATTGCTTCGCGAAAAAAGATATCATTATCTCTATAATCTAGCACTTGGGGTACGAAAGGGTAGAAAATAAATAGCCTAAAATTTGCATATTGTGCGAGTATGAGTTCTTTTATGATGTGGATAGATGCGGTAAGCCAATCGTGCAAATCATTAATTTTCGAATGGTTGGGAGATATCTTTTTAATTTTGATAAAAAGTTACGGGAATCATTTAAGCCTCAATATTTTACTCTATACCAATTAACAAACGCTCCTGCGGGAGGAGCATTCAACCAATAACGCAAAGAAAGGAATTCAATTATGTTCAATTCCATGAGATGGGAATATCAAACTGCCCTTACTTCGGAAACTTGTTTGTCAAGTTGGCGAAGGTCGTCTTCGAATATTGAAGACCTTCAAAATTGTAGTTTTCTTACAAAAGACATCTTTTTGAGAATGGGGGGAAGAGCATGAATACTCAAAGTCAATCTTTTCAACATGAAATACAGTTTCAGTATTTTGGCCTAAGCGATATTGAATGGGAGGAATGGAAACGAAGGCGGAAGTTTATTCCTGTAAACTTGAGGCATCCCCCCTCACTTAACTAGGCTTGTCGGGCAACCTCGGTCAACTGGTTTTAGGCCAGCAAGGAAAAGAGAGTGTTTGAGACCTGTATAAAACCCTCCAATTCCGCCGAGATCATTTCACTTTTATTAAACCCAAGAATTTATATTCCTTGGGTTTTTTTATAGTAAAATATTTAAAATCTCTTTTTTGGGCCGATTCTTGCAAATGTGCTCCATTCTTGCATGGTGAAATTATGCTTCCATTCATTCTTCTTTCCAGTGCCCTGATTTTTTTCTTTGCCTACCGTTTATATGGTAAGTTTCTTAGTAACAGTTGCGGAGTGGATGATTCTCTGGAACCCCCTTCTCTGACTCAGGAAGACGGGGTTGATTATTCTCCCACCCGTGCATCCGTTCTTTTCGGGCATCATTTTTCATCCATTGCGGGGGCGGGTCCCATTGTCGGGCCTATTCTTGCCGCCACTTACTTCGGATGGGGACCCACATGGGTATGGATTTTGGTGGGAGCCATTTTTGTTGGGGGAGTGCATGATTTTGGCAGTGCTTTTATGTCACTTAGAAATCAAGGACGTTCCATCGCTGAGGTTATGAAAGGGTTGGTGGGGGTACGGTCGGGCAAACTTTTTCTCGTTTTCGTACTCTTAGCATTAGTTTACGTCATCATTGTATTCCTCGATTTGACCGCGAATACATTTACTAATCAACCGGCTGTGGCAACGGCATCTGGATGGTTTATAATTGTGGCCATAGTTTTTGGCTTATTGTTGAGGTCCCAGAAATTATCACTCCTTCAACTTGCATGTATCTTTTTTCCTCTAACCTTTTTGGGTTTGGGGATCGGTCATTATTTTCCCATGGTATCTCTTTCCAAGGATATATGGATTGGCATTACCCTGACCTATTGTTTTTGTGCTGCTGTTTTGCCTGTTGGATTGTTGTTACAGCCGAGAGATTTTTTAAGTGCTGGCTTTCTCTATGCAATTTTGGCTCTTGGAGCGATTGGCATGTTCATCTCTGGGGAATCACTTCAACTTCCCGCCTTTATTGCTTGGGAGTCTGACAAGTTAGGCATGCTTGTTCCCTTTCTTTTTATCACGGTTGCGTGTGGAGCCTGCAGTGGTTTTCACAGTATCGTAGCCAGTGGGACAACCTCCAAGCAAATCCTCAAGGAAAGCGATGCCCGTCGTGTTACCTATGGAGCGATGTTGCTTGAAGGAGTGCTTGCGGTTTTTGCACTCGCTTGCGTGGCTGTTTTATCCATTGGAGAAAGGGAGAGTGGGGGAACTCCCGTATCGATTTTTGCCATGGGTGCATCAAAATTTTTTGCTGCTGTGGGAGTGCCCTCCCACCTTGGAGTTGAATTTGCTATGTTGGCAATTAGTACTTTTTTGCTGACCACATTAGACACTTGCACACGCTTGACCCGTTTTCTGATTGAGGAATTGTTTTCTTGGAGAAACCAAGCTAGTCGCTATGTCGGCACATTTGGGGCTCTGGTTCTTCCAGCTTTTTTGGTCTTTCAGTCATTCCCTGGTCCGGATGGATCGCTAGTTCCAGTTTGGAAGGCAATTTGGCCTCTGTTTGGGGCCACAAATCAATTACTCGCCGCTTTTGCCCTGCTTACTTTTGTGGTCTTTCTTAGAGCGAGGGGAAGTGCTTTTGGGTTCGCGTTATGGCCGGCAATTTTGATGATTTTTATGCCTATGCTTGCCTTGGTCTGGATGGCAAGGTCCAATGGCTTAGATTCACTTATTGGAGGAACATCCGTAGCCATGTTTACTTTGGGTTGCTACCTTACCATTGTTTGCTGGAAGGAAGTTCGGTCGCACAAATAGTGCACTCTGAAATCTTTATCTCTTTGCTCTAAAGTACAAAGTCGGGGGCTTTCTCCTCACCGGAATCATCTTTCTTACCTTTCAGGGCCGCATGTATTGTGGCTTTTAATTTATCAGGCGAGCAGGGTTTGTTTAAAATTTTGAAAAGCATACCCGATTGCAGAGCCTCAGCTCCTCCAAATTCGAAATCAGCATGGCCAGTTAATAATATACACATGGTTTCGGGATTCTTTTCTTTAATGTTTCTTAACAAGGTTGCACCATCCATTTTGGGCATACGCATGTCAGAAACAACCACTGGAAAATGTCCCTGATCATTGATGATGTTTAGAGCGGCATCCGGCCCGCTTGCCAGATTGACATCAAAGGTTCTACCTAGGTTCAATTTGATTCCGCGGAGGATCGACTCCTCATCATCTACAAATAGAACCCTTTCATTCATACATCTTTTGAATCATAGTAGATTTACGAATGCAAGGACTACATTTTGAAAAAAATTATCTCCTAATGCAAAAATTATCAAAGTCTGGTCAAGGAATAGAATTTATTATCGATTCTTCATCAGAAGATTGTTAAACATTATATCTGAATGCCCGAGTGGCGGAATGGTAGACGCTGCGGACTTAAAATCCGTTTCACCTAGTGAGTGTGGGTTCAAGTCCCACCTCGGGCACTCTTTTGCATCATGTGGCAAAAGAGTGCTAGGTCAGTAAATAAGAGGACTTAATGCGTCATGAACCTCGATTTGCTTTTTTTATCGATTTTCATCGATACGCACCAATATGTACTCTTTAGCAAAAAAACTGACAACAAACTGACAACGATAAGGGGGGAGGGTGTCTTTTTAAATCCTCCGGCGATATCCTACTATCGATTTGCCCTCAGGAAAAAAATTTAGACAATGGCAAAAATGAGATTCTGAGGAGAATATTCAGTCTTCTACCGCTGGTGGGAGGAGAGCGATATGGATGCCGAGGACTTAGCCAAGGTAGCACTAACTGCGATAGACGATTGGCTGGACCAAGAGATTGTCGGCCTTGAGGGGGAAGAGGAGTTAGTCTATCTGTACAAGGGTGACGCGGAAGCCAAAATAGCGACCTTTACTAAACCTTGCTTTAGGATTTTGAAAATCCCGAGAAAAAGAATACATAAGAGCAGAGGAAAAAGACCCACCGCGAAGAACCCGCTGTAATCCAGTTGCGGGTCCATTTGGGTTGATTTGCAAAAGTTTAGAGTATTGACCAAAAAAATCGCTACACCATTCCAAGATGTTTCCATGCATATCGTAAAAACCCCAAGGGTTGGGTTTATAAGAACCGACTTGATTCGTCTTACCTCGGCCAAATTCTTTAAAATTGGCTAGACCATTGGCAAGAGAATCTCCCCAAGAAAAGCGAGTTGTCGTACCTGCCCGACATGCATACTCCCACTGTGCCTCGGTAGGCAAAGAAAATTCCCAACCGCGAGGAATCGGTTCTTTCTTTTTTAATACCTCACAAAATTCGACCGCATCATTCCAAGAAACACTATCAACGGGATGATTTTTATCCTTATAGGTACTTGGGTTAATGCCCATCACTTTTTCGTACTGCTCCTGCGTTACCTCATACTTACCTAGGTAAAATCCGTTGGTTAAAATTACTGGATGAGCGGGTGAGCCTTCCCCACCAGGCCCCATAATAAAACTCCCCGGCGTGCACCAAATTAGTTCCATATTGAGAGCCGACTTTACGATATAATTCCGCTTCGGTGCGTACCCATCCACCGTGTTCGCCAATCGCTTTAAATCAATGGATGCAGAGGCATCCTTGGCTTGTTCGACTGCTTTCTTCACCTCCGCCTGCTCGTTGGCACTCATGTCTTCCACCTTGGCAGGCGCGCCCTTGACTGCACCTGCCTTCTTCGCAGTCTCCACAGTGGTAGCCATCTGTTCGGCATCTAAAAAGTCAACTCGGCCTTCCAGTACAGACAATTCCGCCGAGTCGGCACTTGCCGATACTTTGAACTGGGTTCCCCGTATCCCTGCCTGTGCAATCTTCGTTTCGACAAGAAACGAGGATTCCTTGCCTAGTTTACGAACCTCCAAGACTAGGTCACCTTCTTCTAATTTAAGTGCGGTGCGACTAGGACTAACCTCCTTGGTTAACTCACTTGCTTTCTGTTTCGTACCCTTAAAGGCTTTTTGATAAAGAGCGGTTAAAACCAATTTTGTTTTCTCGCCCAAATGAACCAAGGTTCCGTTTGTAACAAGCAAATCCGCTTCTGCTCCGCTACCTGTGGTTAAGGTTGCACCCGAAGCGATTGACTCACCAACAATTACTGCTCGTGACTTGGGGTCGGAGTACCGATCGGTCTTTGCAATCAGTACCTCGACCTTACCCTTGGACGATGCAACAATCACTCCACCTCTTCCCTGATCCTCAAATGGTTGAGGCTCAGCAAACAACGACCGCCCGTATGCCTTTTTCACATACTCCTGATCGGCAAATGAGAATCCTGTCAGCGGAACGGTAAACTTTCGACCTTGGGTATTTTCAATCCGTACTTTGGTTCCAACCATTTCCAAGAAGCGGGCCTCTAGGGTTCGACCGTCTGAGCTTGTCCAAGTGCGTAGTGGTTCCTTGGCGGTGAGGGTGACCCCAAGGAAAAGCAGGCAAATGGCAGCAAGACTTCTCATCAATCAGTCCATCTTTCTGAGAGCCACACGAAAGCCGATACTGTTTTTTCTAAGATCGGGCGGACTTGGGTTTCCCCGGTTCGTCGTTAGAGCACCACCCCTCCAGGAACCGCCTCGGTCGATCAACTTGGAACCTGTACTAGGCCCCTGTGGATCCATACTTACACCGCGGTTATAGGGTGAATATAGGTCAGCTGTCCATTCACAGACATTTCCAAGCATATCATAAAAGCCCCATGGATTAGGGGGGAAAGACCCCACCTTGATCGGTTTCTTTAAGCCACTACCACCATCATTGGCCATTTTTGGCATTTTTGAATTTCCCCATGGAAAAAGACTTTTGGTTCCAGCCCGACAAGCATACTCCCATTGAGCCTCCGTGGGCAGAGTGAATCTCCACCCCTTTATCCTCTCTCTCGTTTTCAGAAGGTCACAGAATTTCACCGCATCGTTCCAACTCACTGTGTCTACGGGCAAATTTTGCCCTATGAATGCACTGGGATTACGACCCATAACCTTTTCATACTGTTCCTGCGTAACCTCGAATTTCCCGAGATAAAACCCTTGGGTTAAGATTACGGTATTTGCGGGAGAAGAGTCTTTCCTTTTTTCATCTGGTCCCATGATAAAGCTCCCCGGCGAACACCAAATCAGCTCCATATTTAGGGCTGATTTAACTATGTAATTTGTCTTGGGTGAATACCCATCCACGGTGTTCGCCAATCGTTTTAAATCGATCGACATAGAAGCCTGCTTACTCTGTTCAACTCCCTGCTTCACTTCATCTTGCTCAGAAGCAGTCATTTCACCCACTTTTGTAGGTTCACCACTCTTAGATTCCGCCTTTTGAGCCGTCCCCACCGAAGTTTGCTCTTTTTTACTGTCCAAAAAATCCACCCTGCCTTCCAGTACCGAAAGTTCAGCCGATTCCGCCCTGGTGGATACCTTGAACTGAGTTCCTCGTATACCCGTTTGTGCAACCTCTGTGCTGATCAAAAACGAAGATTCTTTGCCTAACTTGCGAACCTCCAAAACCAAGTCACCTTCTTCTAATTTAAGTGCGGTTCGGCTTGAGCTAACCTCCTTGGTAAGCTCACTTGCCTTCTGTTTCGTACCCTTAAAGGCTTTTTGATACAAAGCTGACAAAACCAGCTTGGTGTTCTCACCTAAGTGAACTAAAGTTCCATTGGTCAAGAGCAAGTCTGCTTCAGCTCCGCTATCTGTGGTTAAGGTTGCACCCGAAGCGATGGACTCGCCCACAATTACTGCTCGTGACCTGGGGTCAGAGTACCGGTCGGTCTTTGCAACAAGCACTTCCACCTTGCCCTTCGCCCCCGCAACAATTACCCCACCTCGACCCTCATCCTTAAAGGGCTGAGGTTCCGCGAACAAAGATCGCCCATAAGCCTTCTTCACATACTCCTGATCGGCGGATGAGAACCCAGTCAAGGGAACGGTAAACTTTCGCCCCGAAGCATTTTCAATCCGTACTTTGGTTCCAACTATTTCGAGGTAGCGAGCTTCCATGGTTCTCCCGTCTGCACTTGTCCATGTACGGATCGGTTCCTTTGCGTTCAGGGTTATTGCGAGGAAAAGAAAAAAAGCGTTTAGAGCAGCTTTCATCCGGGAAGCCAATCAGGCATTCACATAGTGGTCAATTTTTTGATTAGTTTTTGAAGCTTTTCTAAGTATCACGACTGGTCCCCGTTTCTTGGGTAGCTCTTTTCGGTCCAGCTCCTTACTATTTCAAATCCAAAGAATCCCATTTCTTTGTGAGCAAAGGTATTGAAGGTAAAACTCATTACGGTCGAGTTATGATGTTTAACCATGGGCTTACGACCCGTGACCATTTTGTATAGCCGGCTGCATTTAAGTGGAGATTATCTGGTCTCCACAAACCTTTATGAAAAGTCATGTCGGGCTTGAGCAATGTTTTTGAAATATCTACAAAATGTAGCCTTTCTTCTGAGCGAGATAATTTCTTGATTTTTAGGTTTAGGGATTGATAGAGGTTCCATTTGGAAATCCTTTTGGGTGAGGGCTTGCAGGATAGGTAAACCAAATCTGATTTGGGCAAATCTTCTTTAATTTTCAGCCATAGGGCAGAGAAATTACCCTTTACTTGATCTACAGGTTTACCTGACCACAAATCATTCTCGCCACAGTAAAAAATGATGCGCACTGGCCTGTACTTTGGAAACAGTTGATCATAAAAATATAGAATATCTGAGATATGAGCACCTCCAAACCCTCGGTTGAGGAGGTTTTTCTGGGTAAGATCCACCAAAAATTCTTCATCTATGAATATATTTTATAGAACAGCAATCGTTCTTACTGAAAGCTTATCTCACTCAACGGAATAGAAAATTCCACGCGCTGATTGCCCCGAATATCCCATACCTCAGCTAATACAGAGGGATCATCATGCTCAAAATTTACAGTCAATAATCCAAAATGGTTTTCCATAATTGGGCCCTCCATTCGATTCTTATTGGGAGTCGCAAACCTCCAGGTACTGGAAAGTCCACTGGAGGTGACATCATAAATCGGATAGCAATCGGGGTGCTCGAATTTGGAGACTTCGGCATAGTGAACATCTCCACTGATAAAAAGTAAATGATTCGCTTTGGTTTTCTTGATTAATTGAATGAGGCGCTCCTGTTCATGTGGAAAATTAGTCCAGGATTCATATCCATTATATTCATGAGAAAATTGAGATCCTGAAGCAATGACTCGAAGATCCGCTTTTTTCTTCAGCTCACCTTCGAGCCAGGTCCATTGTTCTTCACCAAGAAATGCTTTAGAGTCATCCGTATGGGGAAGATAATCGGGTCGGTAAAAAAAGCGACCCGGGATCTTTTGTCCTTTCGGAAATCGTACCAAGTCATCCCTGAAGGTACGATTATCCAAGAGAATGATCTGAATGATCTTATTTCCTGCTTTCTTATAAACTGAATGATAAATCCCCTTGTGCTTATACCTCTCTGAATTTTGAGGTTCCTTAAAAAATTCCAAAAAGATTTCCTTGGATTCCACTTTGTGCGGATAATGCTTACCGGCATCGTTTTGGCCATAATCATGATCGTCCCAGGTCGCCAAGACCTCGGTATTTTTAATCAAGTGCTGATAAGATTCCTTAGTACCTAATTGTTGGTATTTTTTATGGAGGATATCCATATCATTGGTATCACCGTAAATATTATCCCCCAAGAAAATAAATAAGTGGGGATCTTGCTTAATGACTTCATCAAATATGGGAAGCGGGTGGCCTTGTTTCCCGCATGAACCGAAGGCAATTTTAAAGTCCACATTAGATGAGATTCCCCTATCTGCAAAAGTTAATTTAGCAGTAAAAACAGAAAGAAAGAGGCAAAAAAAAAGGTGAATTTTCATAAACTTGAGCCTGTACGAAAAAGCGCGTCCAAGCAATAATTTCTTACAGACCATGTCTTAACCAAAAAAAGCTTAAGTCTTATAACCTAGTCTCTTTATCGGTATCGATTGAACTTAGAAAGTTTAAGCTAACTATGACTACAAAAACCAACGACCCTTCATTTATAAAAGCTTCAGGTACTTTTAAGAGGAAATACCGGGTATTTTTGAATGTGCATTTTGCGGGAAATCGAAAGTCAGCACGAGTGGCTCGGCTCCAGTATTCTCAATTTCCACCCCGCCATTCGCAAGTGCGGATTGTGTAATGAATCCAATCTCAGGATAGACCTCACCGAGGACCATATTCTGATGATATTTGACCTCGAGTTTTCCAATACGACCGCTACCACCATTGGTATGAAATAATGCGGGGCACTCCGGGCTAAAAGTCGTCTTAGCCCCTGGGGCTAAGCTAAGTCGAAGAATCGAGACCTTCTGATCACCAAGAACCTTGCCGTATACAATCCACTTTGCGTCCACTCCGTCACCAGCAAATTCCTTCGCGGTGATCGCTCGGAAAGGATTTTTCAATACCCCAAAAGCGTATACTTGAACTGCCAGTAAAGAGAATGAGCTGGTCTTGGTTTGGCTCCTTAACTTGGTCCTGTTTGGAAAATTCTTTAAAAGGTTGATTAAACCTTGCTGGGTCCGGGTTTTTAAGTTCTGCAATTAGCCTTGGTAAGTTTGCAAACAGTAATAAAATTGTGGAAGTGAAGATGGTAAGAATTTGATCCATCGTTCGGTTTTTTATCGAGTAATTAGATCCGATATTCCTGTATCCCAAGCAAGCGAATCGACTTCTTGAAGATTGCCCCCAGGTAATATGCGATAAGCATTTAAGGATGAGCCTAGGGTGGCAGAAACCATCAAATATTTCCCGTTCGGAGATAAGGTTAAACCCCATGGTATTTTTTCCGCCTTGGTCAGGCCCAAAAACTCAGCACGCCCATCCTCGAGCACTCGATATCGAGAAATGTGGTCAAAGTTTTGTTTATGACCGCGCAATCCGGCAAAAAGAAATTTTCCGTCTGGAGTAATTAGAAGGTCGGATGCACTCAGCCCGATTTTCGACATGCCTTGGGGGAGAATGTTGATGTCTTGCTTAACCTTTAATTGCCCATTTGCCTGCCGGTGATACACCGACAATCCAACGCCCTGCTCGTTACTAAAGTAGACCATGGGCAGGGTGGGGTGATAAGCCATATGGCGAGGGCCGGTACCCTCGGGAGGATTTGCGTTTTTGGGTTCCAGTGGGCTAATTTTCCCAGAATCGCCGTCATAGCTGTATTGTAAAAGAGCTAGGTTGTTTTTTACATACGGAATGTAGAGGTTCTTTCCATCCGGGGGCAGAAGCACGCAATGGGCTTTATTCATCCCTTCATTAATGGTTGAAATCGCATCACCTGGAATGCCATCGGAATCCAACGGGTAGACGTTTAAGCGTCCGCTTCCATAACTTATTCCGAGCAGATGCTTACCTTCTTTGTCCAAGCTTAAAAAGCAGGCATCATCTTTAAAATGAATTCCTTTATGACTTTTGTAAGAACCATCTTCATTTAAAAAAATAACTGCTCCTGGCACCCTTCCTTCTTCACCCCTTGTAGAGATTACATAGAGCAGTGGTTTATGGGGGTGCTTAGTGATGACACGCCCCTTAAACCCAAGGTTTACTTTCTTGATGACTTTAAGTTCGAATTTCTGTTTGCCCGTATGGGCTTTTACAATCCAAAGGGTAGAAGTTTGTGAACATGGGGCAAATACCTGAAAATCTGCCCAGAGGTTACCAAATAAAAAAAGTTTAAGACCCAGTAGGAATAATAATCGTCTTAACATTGTAAAAAGTAAGAATTAAATCTTACCCCAGATTTTTTCCATCAAGGCAAAAGTATATGGATCGTGTTCAAGGAGTTCGGCCCGAACAAATGGGAAGAAATCGTTCACTCCCAAATAAGCCTCCGTCATTTCGGCAAAGAACTCCTTG
The DNA here is from genome assembly GCA_028045305.1 of Opitutales bacterium. Taxonomy (GTDB): domain Bacteria; phylum Verrucomicrobiota; class Verrucomicrobiia; order Opitutales; family Seribacteraceae; genus Chordibacter. The sequence continues at coordinate 61,758 of JAOFTV010000011.1, forward strand.
TGGTTGGTACGGGCATAATGTGCCGATTTCCTACCGTTAAATAAAAGTACTTTTTGATAAAGGCCTTCATCTTCAGATTTTTGATAAGCTTGTAAAATTTCTTTATCATCGAAACCAAGGACTTGGTCATGAAAAGAATGAGCAAGTTCGTGCAAAATAACATATGGATGCTTGGCCCACTGTTGCTTGCTTAGTAGTTGTCTCGCTTTGGGGATGTGCACTCTTTTTTCCAATGTTGGATCATGTCTATTGTTTATAAGCCACCGTTTACTGGGATGATATTGCATATTATTCAACCTGTAATTTAAATCTACTCGAATGAATAACTTCTGCAACTGGGCGGCTTTTTCCTGGGGGAGAATATAGGTGATTCGTTGGAGGTGATTACCAAGTGCCTTCTTAACTGCTTCAAATAAGTCATGATACTCTGGTTTTTTGAAAAGGTTATTCCACTCGATGGGCCATCCCTCTAGGCGTTGTGTAAAGTGCAGTGGGGATTTTTCTCGGATGCCTCTTGTCGTCTCTGTGTTGGATAGATTCTTAGCTTCAGTTTTTGCCTGATCAGAGTGCGGAGATGAATCAGTTACATCCTGAAATGCTTCTTTTTTTTGCTCCAACTCATTTGACTGTAAGGAACCATTAATTCCACAAAAAATAAAAAGAAGAATTCTTATGAAAGAGTGGGTCAGTTTCCATTCGGATATATATTTAAAAAAATACAAAATTTTACTTCTCCTAAAATTCATTCTTCTGCTTGTTGAAAAGAAATGAAATAATTCACAACCTCAACTCAATAAAAGCAGTGCAAGGAATTATGGACTGGTAAAAAGTTTGGATTCTACAATCGCAAGAATCATACTCCGAAAGCCATGTTCCTCATTTTTCCACCACCTAAAGAACCTTCCAGAAATAACCTAAGGTTCATAATATATTATATTCTGACTTCTATTTTTCTAGGCAAATCCTGTGGGGCAACTAACCCTAAAGCTTTTTCATGAGTTGGATAGGATTATCCATTCTATGTGCTTAGTGAATGATTTGTGCGATGAACTTAACTTTATAAATTACCCAAAACTTAAAATAGAGTAATCCAAGAAATGCTACTTTCCTTTCTTGGAGGAGCATTCCTTTTTGCACTTATCCTTACGAGATCCTTTGCTCGATGCAGGATCATTTTTTTTACAACCCTTTTTCAGACCGGCTTGCTCCTCAGAATTGATTTGGCACTGACTCTTCTGTGGAGCTTGCTTATTGCTGTGTTGTAAATGTGGAGGCAATCCTCTTTGCATTTCATTCTTGGGGCCATGATTATGGGGATGTCGGGGGGAGATTCCATGTGGCGGTTTGGTTCCCGCTCTTAAATGGTTTCCAATTTCCTTTTTCATAAGCTCCATTCGGGCGTGCAATTGCATATCGTGAATCGTCCATTCTTTACGCTCCCGATCGAAGTCGTGTTGCATCCTTTCCATTTGTTGCTCCCATTTGAGCCTTTCAAACTCATGCTGCTGCTCCATTCGTTCTAATTCAAATTCCATGGCTCGAATTTCGATTTCATGCTCCAACTCATCGATGTCATCCCAATCATCAGCATCGTGTTTGTATTCAACTTCCTTGTGGTGTGCATGTTGGCGTTGTACGGCACGCCACTTTTCCCAACCTTCTTCTTCGGATATCTTGCCCGACTTTACCTCCTGTTTAATGCGGTTACCCATTTCGTGAAGCTTGGGTTTGTGATCCTTTGCTTGAATGGAAACGGCAGCAAAAAGAAAAATGCTTATATAAAAAAACGGGCTATTCAGGTATTTCATAAGTAAATAATGTTCTATTATGTAAAATAGTGAAACAGTAAAAATTCATCACTGGTTTTCAATAAATAGCGATCAGTTTAGGTTAATTCAGGTTTGCAGGAATGCAAAACCAGCCAAGCGTGTTAATTCTGAAATGAAATTTGCTTTAAGTACTGGTGTAATTTGCCTGAGGATCAATCACTTCAATTTCAAAAGACTTATAAGGATAAAATATTTCCCCACATGCCATAAAATCCTTGTGAGATAAAAACTTATCATAAATTGTTTTAACTAGTATGACCTCAAGGTAAGCATATGAAAAAATAAGGACTTTTCCATCGTGCGAATGATAACTGAATTGATTGGTTGAAAAAAAATAGCCTAACCGTTGAGTTTTTTATCAAATATTGTCTCTGCTCTTATAAATCTCCATTTAAAATGAAATCGATTTTCCCCCTCTTTCCGCTTCTACTTTGTCTGGCCCAAGCCGATACAGAGGAGCGAGTTATCTTCAACCTGTCCAGGGTTGAAGCACATGGTGAAGGAAATGAAGAGGCGGCTCAAGTGATGCCCTTGGTTGCCAAGCTTAATCACTCCTCCATTCTCCCACTTTTATATGCAATGAATCAAGCTAGCCCAGTAGGCGATAACTGGATTCGTGCAACGATCATAAAAATTTTACAGTCTTCCAATTCCAAAAACTTTCCTGAATCTAAAATCCTTAAATTTTTAAAGGATGAGAAAAATGTCGGAAGTTCCCGACGGGCAGCATTTGAACTTCTCCAGGATAACCGCCCTGGGATGGTACAGTCTATTATCCCTAGTTTACTTCATGATCCCGAGCCTAGTCTGCGAAGGGAAGCCATTGCCAAAATTTTGGACGAAGCTTCTTTGGTTGAGGACGATAAACAATCCATCCAACTCTACCAGGATGCATTAAACCATGCCTGCGAGATCGACCAAATTAAAGAAGCAACCAAGGAATTGAAGAAGCGGGGTATAGAGATCGACCTGGTCGAACTAATGGGCTTCATCATTAATTGGGAAATTATTGGCCCCTTTGATAATACCCAAAGAAAGGGATTTGGAACAATCTATCCACCTGAACAGGAAAAGGGAGCAGTGGATGTTTATTCGGGGAAAAACGGGGAAGTCGAATGGAACTCTATTTCCACTACGCATTCTCTTGGAATGATTGATGTCAATCAGGAGCTCGGTTATATCAAGGAAGTTCTTGCTTATGCCAGGACCACCTTTGATGTGGATAAAGGACAAAAGGCTCAATTCCGGCTTGGTTCCAAGAATGCATGGAAAATCTGGGTGAATGGAGAATTACTCTTTGCCCGCGACGAGTATCACCGTGGGGGGACCCGAGTAGATCAGTTTGTACTCGATGGTGAATTAAAGAAGGGTGAGAACCAAATCCTAATTAAGGTCTGCCAGAATGAACAAACCCAGAGTTGGACTAAGCAATGGGAATTTTGTCTTCGGGTAACCGATCCAACAGGTAATGCGATTAAGCAAAGATCGCGTAACTAACCTTTATTTTTCGAATTAAAAATGAAATATTTTATCTCCCTTACTAGCTTTCTCTATTTCTTAATACCAGTCCATGCTGAATGGCTGGCTTTTCGAGGTTCTCTTGGAAACGGATCAAGTGAATTTGCGGGTCCTGGAAAGATCGTGCTCAAGGGGGAGGGGAGTTGGGTAACCCAATTGCCCGGACGGGGATTGTCCAGTCCAGTGATTGCAAATGAGACCGTTTTTCTGACCGCATCAAGTGGGCCGAATCAAGAAACATTGCACATTCTTGCCTTTGGTACCGAGGATGGGAAAAAACTTTGGGAGAGAAAGTTTAAGGCAACCGGTAGAACGATTTGTCATAAAAAAACCTGTGTTGCGGCGTCGACCTTAGCCAGTGATGGGCAGTTGCTGATAGCTCAATTCTCTTCGAACGATGTCTTCTGTCTGGATCTATTAGGGAATCTTAGATGGTTGCGCGGACTGACTTTTGATCATCCTAACATTGCCAACGGTCTGGGTATGTCCTCCTCCCCATTGATCGTTGGGGAAAATGCAATCATCCAGGTGGAAAACGATGCGGATTCTTTTTCTTTCGGATTAAACCTTACTGACGGTACCACCAGTTGGAAAAAAGAAAGACCGCGAGCGGCAAATTGGACATCTCCAATTTCATTAAAATACAAGGGGCAGGAAATCGTTGGTCTCCAGTCAAAGGAAGGACTTACCGCCATTGATCCAAAAACTGGAGAAAATCTGTGGGCTTATCAAGATGGGGCAAGCACCATGTCCTCAAGTACCTGGACTAAGGAGAACATTCTTCTCATTCCATCCAATGGACTTACTGCGATTAAACTTAATTCAAACATGCTCGAGTTTGAGCATGTTTGGCGGGAGAATAAACTTAAACCTGGAACGGGAAGCCCCTCTTCAAAAGATGGTAAAGTCTATGTGGTCAACAATGCAAATGTACTGACCTGTGCCTCAGTTCAAACTGGTGAGATTATTTGGAGGCTTAGGCTGGAGGGACCGATAAGTAGTTCATCAGTACTTGGAGGCCATTATCTTTTTGTATTTAGCGAAACTGGGTTGGGTCAAATTGTCGATCTAAGGGATGAATCACCCAGGGTTATTCATTCCGTCAACTTGGATGATACAATTCTTTGCACACCTGCAGTGTCGAGAGGCTCGATCTTTGTTCGTTCTGACGCCAAGCTCTGGAAGTTGGTAGGTATATAAATTCCCTATGTCCAAATTTTTTTCATGTCCAAAATAGATTAAGATATGGGATGGATTTGAATTTCCTATCTACCTTAGTTCATTCACCTTACGCAGACATTTAAAATATATATTCCTATGAAACTGTTACTTCTTATTTCTTTATCCCTACTTGGATGGTTATCAAATGCTTATGCTCAGGATCCAGCGACAGATATGGCTATTGCCGCGAAAAGGTTTCTCCAATCCCTTGATCCAAATACAAAAGCAAAGGCACACTTTAAATTCATCGATAAAGAGCGTGAAAACTGGCATTTTTTCCCCGGAAAATTTATCCAGGCAAATGGGAGGAAAGGCTTGTCTTTAAAAGAAATGACACCTGCTCAAAAAATTCTTGCTCATGGATTGCTTGGCTCTGCGCTTAGCCATAGGGGGCTACTGGAAGCAACCGACATTATACTACTCGAACAAATCCTTTTTGAGAGGGAAGACCGTGCATTTCGTGACCCCGAACTGTATCATGTATCGATATTTGGTACTCCTGATACTTTGGGAACATGGGGGTGGCGGTTCGAAGGGCATCATTTATCCCTTAATTTTACCCTCGTAAATGGCAGAATTTTTTCGAATACACCAAGTTTTTTTGGGGCTAGCCCGGCAAAAGTTTTCCAGGGTAAGTATGCAGGTTTACAAGTTTTAACCGATGAGGCAGAGAAGGCCTACAAACTGTTCCATTCACTCTCAAAAACGCAAAAAAAATTGGCTATCCTTTCAGAGAAAGCTCCTCGGGATATCCTCTCTGGTCAAGACAGCAAGGTGAACCGAAAATCGTTTTTTCCACCAAATGGGCTACCGATTACCAAGTTAAATCCAAAGCAAAAAAACTGGTTAATCGAACTTGTTTATTTGTATGCAGTTAAGCACCGTCCAGAAGTGATCAAGCAAATTTCAAAACGAAAACCCCTGGTCCATCCACAGGAAACTTACATTGCCTGGGCAGGTAGTTTGAATTTGAAAGAAGCACATTATTACCGGGTACAAACACCTGATTTTCTTTTTGAATATGCAAATACCCAAAATGAAATCAATCATGCCCATGCGGTATGGCGAGATTTCGATGGTGATTTTGGGAGAGACCTTCTTTCAAATCACTACCAAAAGGAACATATACTGGATACTGGTTGGGAATCTATGTTCGATGGTAAAACTTTGAACGGTTGGAAAGCCAATGAGGATGAAGATTCGTTTTCGGTAAAGGACGGTAGCATTGTGGCCAATGCAATTGAGCGCTGTCATCTCTTTTACGAAACGAAAGAACCATTCAAGAATTTTGAATTTCAAACAGAAGTTATGACCCTGCCACATTCCAATGCAGGGGTTTATTTTCACACTCGTTTTCAGGAAAAAGGATGGCCTCGCGCAGGGTTTGAATGCCAGGTAAATAATACCTCGCGCGACCCCAAAAAGACGGCAAGCATCTACGGAGTGGTCGATTGTTTAGTAGCTCCCGCTCAGGACAATGAGTGGTTCAATCTCTATATCAAGGTGGATGGATCCAGGATTTTAACGAAAGTAAATGATACAGTGATCAGCGACTGGACACAGCCGTCAAAGTGGAAAAAAGGGACAGGTTTTGAACGAACCTTAAGTTCAGGAACCTTTGCATTACAAGGGCATGATCCAAACAGTACCGTTCTTTTTCGCAACCTTATGGTTAAGAGGCTTCCCTGACCATTTGAGCAATTTATTATAGATGAATATTTTCATGCCTCATTAAAATGAAACCACTGCCATGAGGGTAAGCACGAGCAAGATGTAGATTAGGAACTGGATGAATTTATGCTTTTTTGCAACCCACCCCTTAGATACGAAATTGATAAGCGCTGTTAACAGCCAGGCACTTAATGCTATGACTGCAAAGACTAATGCTTTTCCTAATAGCCCCATTATTTATACAAAAGAGTTTTTATTATGTTAAATTTATGATTTTGTTTCGGGTGGATCAATCATTCAACTAGTTTCTTGGTCATGCAAGATGTTCCTTTACTTGTATAGTATACTAAGAACTACGAGTTGCTAGCAACTTAAGTGTAAATGAACCAAAACTTATCTAGAATAGTAAATCTATTGGCCGTAGTTCAGAACAAATGAAAATGCTGAG
>JAOFTV010000012.1:0-50000 GCA_028045305.1 Opitutales bacterium
CCGCTTTTATCCGTCTAACAAAATTCCCCAAAGCGAGTAATGAATAAGCCTGCGGATTCATGGATGATTTTAAAGGAGTGGTTCCCTGATCTCTCAGATGAAACCTGGGAAAAGCTCAAGCTCTACGCAAAATTACTCAGGGAATGGAATGCCAAAATCAACCTGGTATCCCGCAAGGATATGGATCGCCTGGAGACCAAACACCTCGCCCATTGCCTGACCCTGACCAAATTTCTCCGACTCATGCCCAAAGCCCGTCTGCTCGATGTCGGAACTGGCGGGGGATTGCCCGGCATCCCCATGGCCATTTGCTATCCGCAAGCAAGATTCACCCTGATGGATTCAATCGGGAAAAAAATCATGGTGGTCGAAGATATGGTGAAACGCATGGAACTTTCCAATACTGAGGTACGTCGAGGCAGAGTGGAAGAATTGCCGGGAAAAAAATCTTATGACTTTGTACTGGGCAGGGCAGTCACTTCCCTGCCCGTTTTCTTTGGCTGGGTGAGGGATAAAGTGGCCAAAGGCTCGCACCATTCTCCAGCTAATGGAATATTATACTTAAAAGGGGGAGATTATACAGAGGAGTTAAAATCCTCCAACTTGACACCGTCAAAAATATGGAAGCTTGATGAATTGTTGCCCGAGGCTGAACTCGGAGATAAGTACCTGATCCACTTTAAACTGTAAAAAGGCTCATTCCTTGATAACCAAGAAATAAATATCCTATGATAGGGGAAAAAATTGAAGTTTTAGAGGGCGAAGAAAATGAAGCGAGATCGAAAAGCCACTTTCACGAAATAGAACAGAAATGGGAAGTCCTGCTAAGTTCTTCAAATCTGCATTGGGACGATCTTCGCGAAGTTCTTAAAGAATATAATCGGTTTAGGCTAAGAAACCTTTTAGTTCTTAGAAGAAAACGTCCGGCTGTACTGCTCGGTTATGTGAACGATCATCATTTTCCCAATTTTCATACGCTTGAGCTTCTCAAAATTGCCGATATTGTCTCGCTGACTACATCCGTAGAAAAGGAAAACTCTTCAATAGATCGAATCTATTATCTGCCTTCGACAGACGATTTCTCTACCATAAGAAAAAGATTCCCCAAAGGGTTTAGGCCAAATCTTTTCCTAGACATGCAGGCTGCCCACGGGCACATGCAACCGAATGGTCTTTCGCAGATGCCTTTTCCCACAGTAGCTGGAATCTGCCACCATCAACACGGACCAGCAGCCAAAACAATTTGCGAGATGTTTGATGTAGTTTTACCAGTCGGGAAAGTATTTTCCCCAGCCTGCTCTTATCAAAAAGCAAAAGTTTTTAACCTTCCATTTGGATTGAACTGGGCTTCTTTTCACCAGTCATTGGGTGAGCCAAGTGACTGGAAGTCCCGTCAAATCGATGTCTCTGTAACCTTTTCTAAAAACAATAATCCAGCATACCATGGATTACGGGATCAGGTCATTCAATGTGTCGAAAACTTCAAATCCAAATGGTCCGAACAGTATGTCGTAAAAATTGAAAGTAATCTTTCCAAAGCTGAGTATGTAAACTTACTTAAAAACAGTAAAATTTCCATTAATGTTGTGGCCATTAATGGTCCATACAATTACCGCACTTGTGAAATCATAAATTCTGGAGCCCTGCTCTTTCAAGCTAATGCAGTCGAGCAAGGTTTAAAATTTTCGCTAGACGGTGTGCTGGATGAAGAGAAGGATTTCATTTCGTTTGACTCTAAAAACTTGGAAGAAAAATTAATTCACTTTCTTAGTAATCCAGAAAAAGGAAATTTAGTAGCGTTGAATGGTCAAGAGCGTATGAAATCAGAATATTCTTACGACGGCATGTTGAAAGAATTGTTGAATTTCCTGAAAATTGAAGACCAGTTAGCCAAGAAAAGGCAAATCAACTTGCCTAAGGACCAATTTCTTTTGGGAAAATTACTTTGGCAACAACACCAAAAACAAGATATCCAACTTCTTGGTGCTGCATTTTTAGGTAACATCCTCAATGATGAGGAAGACAATCTTCGGTTTTTTTCAAATACATTAGCCATTCTTCCCGAGCTACTAAATTCCCTGGGCTTTGAAACAATTAAACAACTTGTGGCCAAGCGATCTAATGATCTTGCAGAATCCCTAGATCCTAAAAACTTGAAACAAATCGCAGTAAAATTGCTTTCTGTTAAAATGGACCATGTAGCCATGTGGTACAACTTTATAGCCCTATCTATAGATTTTCAATGGAGTACAAAAGAGGTTCTTCAGGAAATTACAGATCAAGCATTGAAAAATAATTTATGGGAGGGATATTCCCAGCACTGGTTGTTAAGGCCTCCATTGAGGTTACCTCATGAAAATCAGGAGGGTTTTCATTCATTAAGGTACGAAAACTTTTTTCTCCCCTTGATGAAAACAAAAAATTACCCGGAAGAATGGATTGCTTACAGGAACTTCCTAATTGCTCTTGTAAATATCTAAAAATTAAAGGCCTAGGGGTTCCAAACTCTGAAGAGTGCATCAGCCATGTGTGAGGGGGTCTCGGCCACTGAAATACCCGCATCAAGCAGGGCTTCCACCTTGGCTTCGGCCGTTCCCTTGCCACCAGACACAATGGCACCGGCATGCCCCATGCGGCGACCGGGAGGAGCTGTACGCCCGGCGATAAAGGCGGCACAAGGTTTATCCACATGTTCTTTGATGAAGGCAGCGGCTTCTTCCTCAGCAGTTCCACCAATCTCTCCTATCAAAATAATTGCTTCAGTATCGGGATCTTCATTAAATAATTTAACTGCGTCTAAATGACTGGTTCCATTGATCGGGTCTCCTCCTATTCCAATACAGGTGGATTGGCCATGCCCAGCCGATGTAATCTGCCAGACAGCCTCATAAGTTAAGGTGCCAGAACGGGAAACAATACCCACTTTTCCCGGTTTATGGATATATCCAGGCATAATACCAATCTTACACTCTCCTGGAGTGATAATACCTGGACAGTTTGGTCCAATCAGACGGGTATTGGAAGTGGCCAGACGAGCCTTAACTTCAGACATATCCCGAACTGGTATACCTTCTGTTATGGCGATAACCAAGGGGATTTCCGCATCGATTGCCTCAAGGATGGAATCGGCGGCAAAGGGAGGTGGCACATAGAGGGCTGCCACATTGGCTCCCTCTTTATCCACAGCCTCCTGGACTGTATCGAATACAGGTACGGCATCCTGAAATTTCTGACCACCTTTGCCCGGTGTGACTCCGGCCACGACATTGGTACCATATTCGATGCACTGATTTGTGTGAAAGCTACCGGCACTTCCGGTGATTCCTTGAACCACTAGCCGGGTGTCTTTGTTTACGAGAACACTCATTTTAAAATCTCTGGGTAAAAAGTGGGGGGATTAAGATTGGGCTGCCAGTTTGACAATTTTTTCTGCAGCTTCAGCAAGAGTATCAGCAGGTTCGAGGGCCAGACCGCTGTCGGCAAGAATCTTTTTGCCCTGTTCCACATTGGTTCCTTCCAGGCGTACAACCAAGGGAACTTTCATGTCCAGTTTGCGAGCGGCATTGACAATTCCAGTGGCAATGACATCGCACTTCATAATACCTCCAAAAATATTAACGAGGATCGCTTTTACAGCATCGTCCGAAACCAAAATCCGAAAAGCATTCTCCACCTGTTCCTCATTGGCACCTCCTCCAACATCTAAAAAATTGGCGGGTGATCCTCCATAATGTTTAATAATATCCATCGTTGCCATGGCCAGGCCGGCACCATTAACCATACAGGCAACATTTCCGTCCAAAGCGATGTAGTTGAGATCGAATTTGGAAGCTTCAACCTCTTTAGGGTCTTCTTCGCTAAGATCGCGCAAGTTTACAACATCTGGATGACGAAACAGGGCATTGGAATCAAAATTTACTTTAGCGTCCAAAGCTAGAACATCTCCAGTTGGGGTAAGCACCAATGGATTGACTTCCACTTGGGAACAATCCTTGGACCAGAAGAAGTCGTACAATTTAGTAACCAACTTTACACACTGCTTGAAGGAATCTCCACTTAACCCCAGAGAAAAGGCAACTTGGCGGGCTTGGTAAGGACGGATACCCAGCGATGGATCAATCAAAACCTTAGTGATTTTTTCCGGGGTCTTTTCGGCAACTTCCTCAATATCAACCCCACCTTCCGTCGAAGCAATAATTACAGGTTTTGAAGTTGCACGGTCGCTCAAGATGGCTAGGTAAAATTCTTTATCGATATCGGAAGCCTCAGTGAAATAAACCGTCCCCACTTCCTTTCCTTCATCTCCAGTCTGCTTGGTCACCAAAATATTTCCGAGCATGGCCTCCGCTTTTTCCCGTGCTTCTGCAGAAGAAGACACAACATGCACGCCACCCTGAAAACCATTGGTAAAAGTACCTTTCCCTCGACCACCGGCATGGATTTGGGCCTTCACCACAACCGCTTGGTTGGGAGGAAAGGATGCGAGAGCTTGTTCAATTTGATCCGCAGATTGAGCGACAGTCCCATTGGGCACAGTCACCCCGGCATCTGCGAAAAGTTGCTTTGCTTGGTATTCGTGTACATTCATCTGGATAAAAGGTCTTCAGATTGTCACGGTTCCCATAACGTTCAAGCATTTTCCCCTCCCACCTGCAGGATCTTTGAAAATCCTCCATTTGACGCTTGCTCGTTCCAGAGAATAAAAAGAAAAACAAGGCATGCAAAATGTGCTCATCCTTATATTAATTCCTTTTTCGACCCTCCTTGCAAACTGGCCACAATATCATGGTCCCTTGTTTGATAAATCGACCACAAATTTAATTAGCCCAAATTACGCGGGTTTACTTAACGCCCCGCTGTCATGGACCGCATCAACTCCCCTTGGATTCAGTTCCTTTTCAACCAATGCAAATTCGGGTTTTACTTTGGTTGCAGAAGAAGATGAAGACGGTTTATTGCGTGAACTTTGCATCTGCCTGGACTTGCTGACTGGTGAGCGGTTGTGGGAAACGTGGTTAGGCGTAGCCAATTACGGACATAGTGGGGGAAATGCGGGAACCCCTGATAATTCTGGGGGGGATGGCCCACGCTCCACCCCAACCATAAGTAAGGGGCAGGTTTTTGTTTATGATTCCAGCATGATTTTGTATTGCTTGTCCGCTAAATCGGGAAAAACGATTTGGCAGGTCGATGTAATTCAAGAATATAACGGTAAAAACATTACCTGGAAGAATGCATCCTCCCCCCTAGTCGTCAATGACCTGGTAATTGTAATTGGAGGAGGTCCGAAAGAGAGCATGCTCGGATTTGATAGGGTTTCTGGTAAACTGCGTTGGAAAACTGGCAGCGAGACTGCCACGCATGCTACACCAGCCTATGCATCTATTCACGGTCAGAAACAGGTCATTTTTCTCTGCCGGTCTGGACTGGTTTCCTTAAACCCCAAAAACGGAGAGGAATTATGGCGACAAAAATTTTCCTATAAGGTTTCAAGTGCCGCATCCCCTGTAGTGGCCGGTGAATATGTTTTTTGCTCAGCAGGTTATGGAGTTGGGGCTGGCTTGTTTAAAATATCGAAAAAAAACCAGTTATTTAGCAGCGAACAAATATGGAGAAAACGTAACGAATTGATGGTTCATTGGAGCACACCCTTGTTTTTCGAGGGAAATCTCTATGGGATTTTTGGATTTAAGGAGTATGGAAAGGCACCCCTGCAATGCGTCGATTTAATTAGTGGCAAAATTCGTTGGAGCCAACCGGGGTTTGGCCCGGGAAACTTAATTCGCTCCGGAAATAAATTGCTGGTCCTTTCTGATGATGGCGAACTGGTAATAGCAGGTGCAAACCCAAAAAAATATATCGAACTTGAAAGAAAGAAAATTCTTTCTGGGAAATGTTGGAGCACTCCCATTTTGGGGAATAATATACTCCTTGCCAGAAGCACACAGGAAGCGGTTGCACTCCCGGTAAGGTAAAAACTTTAGGTATGGATAAACGATCTCTTCATTTATCCGTAAATCGGAATTTGTATTACCAGGAAGAGAATCCGAAAGGGTGCAAAAATCAGTGCTACTGAACCTGGAGTGGTTTTGATCTACGAATAACTCACTTAATGAGATTCAAGGTAGACAAATTGGACGAATTAGTGGACGCCGGGATTGATCGTCTTGATACAACCAATAAGATCTTTGTTCCTTTAGAGGCAATGGCTCAGCTTAATATAAAGAGTTCTCTGATGCACGCCATTGTATGGGATCGTAAATATGAAAGATGGTTTGTCATTAAACCAAGTGGTGCAAAGAGGACATTAATGGACCATTTTTTATTACCCAGAACAGCCTACTACGAACTTCGTGATTTCGGATTTAGTTTTCACAAAAACAAATGGTCCGCCCCTGCTGACTTTCCGTTGCCTGTAAAAAACACTCCTTAAATATGACGACTGATGGAAAAGAAACTTTTGTTGCGATCAACGGGCGGGTAAGCAAATCCACTTACGACAAAATGCAATATTTGGCGAAAGTTCTGGACCTAAACATGTCTACCCTGATTGCAAACTCGGTGGCCGAGTACATCCATCAAGTAACCGACAAGGAAGGCCAACCCTCCGTAGATATGGAGCAAGGCACTCCTCTTCCGTCAAATCTTGTGGAGGTGGAAACACCTTCCGAAACTTGGAAAACGGAATTTAGAAATGAAATATCTTCTCTTCGCGTGAACGGAGAAGATGTATCCAAAATTCACCGGGCCATGAATCAATTGAGGGAAATGAGAAACTCAAGTGATCGCACCCTCCGACGTATGATTATCCTAACAGCCTTCCTGCTTTTCATGGGATTGGGGGTGGGTGCCTACGCCTTGGATTATTTATTGCAGTTCAATGCCGATAAAATCGACCAGGTGCTTGATTTGAACCTCGAAAATATTAATAAGAATAAGGAGGGGTTTTTTAAAATCAGCATGAAGGCTTTCCCCCTATTGGAAATGCATCCCAACAATTTCATCTGGGATAACAACCTTTCGAAATGGACAATCCTTAATCCAAAAACAGGTATTCGCAGCGATCTCAACAACGATTATATGTTGTATTCTATTGAAGGTATTAATCTTCTGGAAGAACAATTGGGCGTGACTTGGAATGGCAAAGAATGGGTATTCCCCAATGGATACCTTCCAAGTAAAGAAACTCAAAAGTAACGAGCCCCACCTGCAAGAATTAGAGCAATACCAAGGAGGCCAAGGCCAAAAAGGCAAAAAAGCCAACCACATCAGTAACCGTGGTCACAAAAACTCCGGATGCCACGGCAGGGTCAACCCCCCAGCGATCCAAAAGGATCGGTAGAACAACTCCTGACAAACCTGCGACTATCATATTAATAACCATGGCTCCTGCAATTATTCCTCCAAGAAGAATGGAAGTTTCTCCCAAATCGCCAAAAATAAAAACTGTGGCCACTCCAGCTAAAATGGCAAAAAGCAAGCCATTCAAAACACCAACTAATAATTCTTTACGAATCGCACGCACGGTATTGTAAGAAGTTAATTCCTTGGTGGCCAGTGCTCGTACAGTAATTGTAAGCGTCTGTGTACCTGCGTTACCTCCCATCGATGCAACGATAGGCATGAGTACGGCCAGGGCCACCATTTGTTCGATTGTGGCATCGAACATACTAATCACCCAAGAGGCGAGGCCTGCGGTTACCAGGTTAACCAACAACCAGGCAAATCGCTTGGCGGAAGACTGGAGAACTCCGTCGTCAATGGTTTCTTCCCCCACCCCACCAAGAAGCAAAATGTCTTCTTCAAATTCTTCCCGAGCGACTTCCATGACATCGTCCACCGTGATCATGCCTAACAGTTTCCCTGTGCTATCGATAACTCCGGCGGTTGTAAGGTCGTACTTTTCAAAAAGGAAAGCAACTTCTTCCTGCAAGGTCTCAGCTGGAATAAGAACCTGGGTTTCATCGGCAATTTCACGCATCAAAGTATTACGTGGAGAACGCAAGATTTGAGAAAGTGAAATAATTCCCATGGGATGAACTTCTTCGTCCACAACGAATAAATCGAGAAATTCCTCCGGTAAATCACTTTCTTCCCGCAAATAATCTATGGTCTGTCCAACCGTCCAGTTTGTGCCAACGGTCACCACATCGGTCTGCATTCTTCGGCCCGCACTTTCTTCAGGAAATGCAAGACCAACCTCAATATCTTCGCGCTCCTCTTGGGGAACAGAGCTTAGAACTTCAGCCCGTTCCCCCTCATCCATATCCTCGAGCACTTGGACTGCTTCGTCAGAATCCATCTCGGTGATGACTTCCGCTACTTCTTTGGCAGTCAGGCTATCGGTTACCTCCTTACGTAAATGATCTTCGAGCTCGAAGAGCAAATCAGGATCCAGCTCGGTTTTGACTGCATCTATCAAACGTTTCCGCAAGGAACGGTCCAATAGACCAAAGGCATCTGCAAGGTCGGAATGATGAAAGGCTTTAAGATGTTCGACGAGTGATTCGTCTGAGCCTGTCTCGAGTAAACGCACGAGTTCTTCAAACCGAGCGGTTGATTCACCACTCGCCTCAGGATCGATACGATGAATGATCTCCGGATTTTCCTGGCTGTCTTGCATGACTCGTTAAGGTTTTAAAAATCGTAAGGGATCGGCTTGGGCCAAAACAAAGATCTAATTACTAAAGTTCAAACCCTTATGCCATTGGGCACAGGCAGGCTCAATTCAATTCGTCTAAACTCCACACAAGGCAACCTAAATAAAAATTACTCGGGTAACCAGGTAAAGGCGTGGCATAGAGCAATTCCTAGTGCGTCTGACTGGTCAAAGGGTAAGGCTTGGGGCAAGCCAAGGATTTGCGTAAGGGTATGAGACATCTGCTCTTTACTGGCCCGGCCAAATCCAACCACCGCTTGTTTCACCCGCAAGGGTGCATATTCAAAGACCGGTACCTCCCGGATGGCCGCTGCCGAGAGGGCAGCCCCTCTTGCAGCTCCCATGATCTGTGCGGTCTTGAAGTTCTGAACATAAATGGTCTCTTCACAAGCAAGATGCCGGGGTTGCCAAAGGGCGATCAAATGAGCAACCAGTTCATGAATCTTCCCCAAACAGCAAATGGAAGAAACCTTGGTACCAAGTTTGAGAGTTTCGGAATGAAGCAATCGATAAGAATTTCCATCACATTCCAAAACCGCAAGTCCAGTACCCCGCAAACTAGGATCCACTCCAAGGATCCTTCCCTTAAATGGTTCTTTGCGAAGCAATAACTTTGGATCCACTGTGGGTCCACCCTTGTTTGATTGTCCGGCCAAATGCTTGGCCCATAATTTACGCGACGATTTATTCACAACCTGTTCAAAAGATCATGCGCAACCCAGCGATTACGATAAAGAACCAAATCATTCGCTCAAACCAGTCCTGACGGATATGGCGAACCATACGGGGAGCGACCAGGGCTCCCAGGACTGCGGGAAAAAACAACCACACTGCAGTGCGGAATACTTGTGCGTCTAGAATTCCCAATTCCCACATCAATGGAACCTTGGATATGTTTACGGTAAGAAACAGCCAGGCTGAGGTGCCAATGAATGCATACTTTGGAAGTTTCATTGCCAAGAGGTAAAATTGTGCTAAAGGGCCGGCCGCATTCGCCAACATTGTGGCCATTCCCCCCAGAAGACCAAAGAACGGACCCATAATTAAGGTAAACCTTGAAGAATCAAAGGTGCCACGAACAGTTTGAGCCTGTGATAAAATTCGTAAGCCAGTTACGCCCAAAAGAATTACACCAATTAACACTTTGAGCGAATTTGCCCTTTGGGCAGACTGAAAAAAGTCAAAAGCACTCCATCCTGCGATAACTCCAATGGCAAAAAAAGGCAGCAAGCGGCGAAGGTGTTTCCATTCGATATATTTTCGGTAAACCATGGTCGATACAAGATCTGCCGAAATGAGCACTGGCAGAAGCAAACCCACCGAAATCGCCACCCCTGTAGGGCCTAAAGCATCTTCCAAAACCAGGGCATACATCGCCACAGTTAAGTTACCCGCACCGGGAATCCCCCCTTTGCTAAGTCCCATAATCAAAGAACCAAACAAGAGTATGGCCCAGTGAATTCCGCTAAGCTCATCCATCTGGTATACTCAATGGTACAGGAACAAAACCTCCGGATTGTACCTGGAAACTTTCCCAAATTCCTTCCTCCCGCTCTGAGGGATAAGCCGTGCCCGTAGCAAAGGTTTGAGCATTCGGAGGTAATAATTTTCTAAAATTAGCTCTGCGTGAAGGATCCAATTCTCCCAAAACATCATCGGCCAGAAGAATGGGTAAGGTTCCCAGTTTTTGTCTTAAAAAAGAGAATTCTGCGAGACGTAAGGCTAGTACAATACCCTTTTGCTGACCTTCGGATGCATAATGGCGAGCATCTCGACCATCCAATAGAAGCGAAAAATCATCCCGGTGAGGCCCCCGCCGAGTAGAACCGAACTGGCGATCCCGCGACCGTTCCTGAGCATAGATGGACAACCATTCATTGAAACCTTCAGCTCGGCAATCAGGCTTGTATGACAACTTCGCAGATTCCTGATTATGGGAAAGACCTGCATAGGATTTCTCGAATGCTTGATCAAGCAAAGGAAAAAGTTCCGCCCTTACCTCTTGAAGAACTTGGGCGGAGGAAGCAAGGGCATGTTCGAATGCTTGAATTTCGGAATCTCCCGCCTGTTTTTTTAGAAGGGTATTTCGTTCCTTCATCGATCGATAGTAACCTTGCAGGGCGGTAAAATATTTTAAAGAAGTAGATGACAAGGCCAAGTCCATCCATTTTCTTCGGTCAGAAGGACTTTCCCGGACGAGACGAAAATCTCTGGAAGACAAACAAACCGAAGGAAACTGGCCCAGTAAGTCTCCCAATTTTTTGACTGGTTCACCATCCACTTCCACATGCTTCCCCCCCCTTTTTCCAAATCGAATCATCGCATCTCGTTCGGCCCCATCGTCATCTAAAAATTTTGCAAACAGACGGGCTTCAGACTCTCCATCCTTAACCATTGATTCCGTGGATGCCCCACGAAAAGAGCGAAGGGTGGAACAGATTCCAACTGCTTCTAAAAGATTAGATTTTCCTTGTCCATTTGCTCCGAGGAAAAAAATCCGGTCAGTCCCAAATTCTAGGCTTATGGAACCCAGGTTTCGAAAGTTTTCAATATTTATACCGAGTAAGCGCACTGAACATTTATCTATGCTTACAAGGAAATGACCCCAGATCGGTCTTGATCCTCGATCAACTCAGCATGAGCATGGGCAAAGGCATCAGCCAACCCAATCCAATCCTGCTCCCTGGTCTCAATCCACGAACTTGCACGGACCAACCTGCGCCCCTCTTCATGGGTTAACCCAATGGCATGAGCAAAGCCAGAAGGTTCTAAACGGGCAGTCGAACAGGCCGATCCTGTGGAGAGTGAAAAGTTCATTTTATCAAGTTTGCTCACCCAGTTTAAGTTATCAAACCTGGGAAGCAGCAGGTAGGAAGTGTTCCACAACCTGGGAACCCTCTCGCCAATAATTTTTACTCCGGGGATATTCCGTATAATTTCACCCTCAAATTTCTTTTTCCCTCCGTCGATCACACTTTTTTCTGGCATGGACTGACAGGTTTGCCTCCAAGCTACGCGCATCCCTTCAATCGAAGGAAAATTTTCCGTACCACCCCTGGATTCATGCTCTTGTCCACCTCCGTGCATCCAAGCAATTGGCTCACGGGAGAAGAGCCCACCAACTCCCTTTGGACCACCAAACTTATGAGCGGAAAAAGAAAAACTTGAACAAAGCTCCAAGCCTTCCAATTCTAACTTCCCTACCCACTGGGTGGCATCACAGTGAAACCATACCCCATTTTCCCGGCAAATTTGTGCGACTTCACGCCAAGGTTGAAGAACACCCGTTTCATTATGAGCAGCTAGCAGGGATAAGAAAGCTGGTTTTTTAATTTTTAATAGTTCCTCTACCTGACCGAGTTCAACTACTCCTTCCTGGTTTACTGGAATAAGTTCAATATGATTGTCGAAAATATAACGGGAAGCTTCTAAAATGCTTGGATGCTCAATCGCAGAAACTAAGACGGTTTTCCCTTGGAATGATGGCTGATGAGCAATCCATGAAAGGATGGCATTATTTGATTCGGTTGCACCTGAGGTAAAGGTCAACTTTTGAGGATCGATATTAAAAGATTGGGAAAGTTCTTCGCGGGCTTTTTCCATAAGCACACGAACCTGTCCACCAGAGCGGTGAGGTGAGGATGGATTTGCCCAGCACGAATCCATCGCCGTGTTCACAGCCTCCAGAACCTCGGGAAACGGACAGGTGGTGGAATTATTATCGAAATACGCCATAAAAAAGACGGCGGCTAAAAAATTCAATCAAGGCAATTGGGGGAGCCTCAAGGTTTGGCCAACCTTTAGACTATTCTTACTTTTTAAAGTATCCCGGTTAGCGGAATAGATGGCATTAACATACGATGCATCGCCGTAAATTTTTTGACTGATAGCATATAAGCTGTCTCCTTTTTGAACCTGGTAGGACTCAGGAATTGGTGGTTTTTGAGTTCCCTGAGTCGGTTGTTGAACTGATTGAGTTGCCAGAGGTGGGGGGGAGAACAAAGGAGGGGAAGGAGCAAGGGGAGACCCTAGGCGGGCTTGCAGATCTGCAATTTCACGGCGCAGTCGATCATTTTCTTCCTTCAAATCCAAACTTTCCAAATAATTATCATAAGGTTCACCTGGCAATTTCCGTATAATTTCTCGCTCGGCGGTAACGATCAATTGTTCAACCATTGGAGATTCCCTCGCATTTGGCTGGAGTAGTAAATATCTCCGAAAATGATAAATTGCAGCTACTGGGTCTTTTCGCTCCGACAGAGTAAGAAATAAGCGCCCTGCTTCCAAGTGAGACTTCGGTGCTTGTGTAACCCGCCGGGTAACCGAAAGAAATTCATCCAAGGCATCGGTTTCTCTACCCACCTTAAGATAGGAACGTCCGCGCTCGAAAGCAGGATCGTCAAGCTCCTCAATAACGCTTCCAACCGGTGCACATGCAAACTGTAGAAGATAACATCCTGCCAGAAAGGCCAAAGTTTTCCTGCGGATAATCATTGGCCTAAATAAGTAAGGATTAATCGACGAGTGTGCGGAGCTGCCCGGTGTTCCCACAAAAATAAGCCCTGCCAAGTCCCAAGCTGTAACCTCCCCTGTGTAAAGGGAATTTGTTCACTCGTACGGGTGAGTGCCATTTTGACATGTGATGGCATATCATCTGGTCCTTCGTGAGTGTGTACGAAATCAGGATAATCTTCTGGAACAAGTTCTTCCATAAATCTTTCGAGGTCTACACGGGCAGTAGGGTCGGCATTTTCCATCATCACCAAACTACAACTGGTATGTTGCAGAAAAACACTGACCAATCCATGGGAAAAGCCGGACTCCCTTAACCCGTCATTCACCAACTCGGTGATTTCATAGGTTCCCTTGCCCATCGTCTTGACTTCGGAAATTTTTGTACTTACTCCCATGCTTTGTACCCTCTTATTACCCTAAAGCCAGATAGGTTGGCAAGGGTTGAGAAACTAAGTGGCCTGGATTATTCCACCCGAAGTTCGGTCTCTGCATTCATCCATTGTTTCAAACCATCGACTAAAAAATCAATTTTTATAGGTTCTGCACCCGACTCAGTCACGGGAAGACTAAGAACCTTAGATGCCTCTTCGGCAAGAAGCGAGGGAAGAGATGCGAGCCATGACTCGCGCACGGGCAAACCTTCGTCACGAGCAAAACAAAAATATAATTTTAAAAGAACAACCTTGGGCAAAAGTGCCCGCGAAAAGGAATCCAATGCCGAGCGGAGCAATTGCAGGCGTGGTCCAGGATCAAGCAGGTGATCGCCATTAATTAGATAAAAACGGGCAATTTCGGAAGCGGATAAAAAGTGGGCTGGGTTGTGTGCCAATTCTCGATAGGCACGCAACTTTCTATACTCTGCTACAAAAGGAATGGAAGATCCCGAACGGGCAGGATTCAGACGGCATTCAAGGTCGTCAAACAAATCGGGAGGAACGGATTTGATTCCCCGTTTACTGGGCAAACGAAAAAGGGCAGATTGCAAGCCTAAGGCTTGATCGAAAAGGCGTACGCGCAGGAAACGATCACCCGCCGGATCACGGGACAAAGCGATGCCGGATAATTCGGTTGGACCAGCCGACACGTTTTGCTCTTCAGGGTGTAGGCGGTGCAACTGCCCCGCCAGAAATCAACATTTTCATCCCATCCCCAACGGATACATCAAGGTGAAAAATTTCTTCTTTATTCACGAGTAGCAAGAATCCACTCGTAGGATTCGGGGTTGTAGGTACAAAAACATAAGTAAAATCATGCCCGATTTGCTCGGTCACATGTGTTGAGGATTCTGCAGTAATAAAACCCAAGGCGTAACAACCCTTTCGTGGATATTCTACCAGACAAACTTCCTTAAATACCGCACGGTTTTCCTTACCAAAGGTTTCTACGATTTGTTTGACCGAACGATAAACTGCATTAATGAAAGGTACCTTGTCGAGGATGCGCTCGGTCAGGTTGATAAACACCTTGCCCAGTAAATACTTGGAAAAATAACCCAGAGCGGTCAGCAAAACCACTCCTATAATCAATCCCGCCCCAGCTAGAAGAGTTTCCAAACCAAAAAAGGAATTCTGCTCTCTTAAACCCAATTGATATGCCAGTCGTAATGCGGGTTCCTTGAATAGATCGAGTAAAAAGTTGATAACAAATATCGTCGTTCCCAAAGGAAGAAAGACCAGAAGACCGGTAAGAAAAGCGTTACGGAAACGCCGGGACAGAGTGGAAGTAGGTAAAGACACGATTTTTGGTGTTACCCTTGCGTGGGGTTGGGCGCGAGCCGAAAATCTGGCCAAGCAGAAAGTTTTTTCACACGATCGATTACTCTTTGTTCCTCTAGTCGCATAACTTCGCGGTCGACCTTTTCCAAATCATCAAAACCAACTAGGTGCAACCAGCCATGGATCAAATAAAGTCCAATTTCATGTGCCAAGGAAAGGTTACGGGTTTGCGCCTCTTCCTTTGCTTGGTCTATCGAAATACAGATTTCTCCAGCCAGTCCGTTTTCCGGATCGGAAGGAAAGGTAATAACATCGGTTGGTCGATAATCATTTAGGTATTTCCCATGCAGGTCGCAATGCGATGAACCGTCCATAAACACAATGGATAATTCGCCTGACAGATCATGACGATGAACCGAAAAAACAATCTCAAAAAAGTGTTCCAGCTCAGACGATTCGAATTGAAGTTCCGGATATTGATTAGCCACCTCAACTTGGAGAGGCACTAAACCTGTGGTCTTAAGTTGCATCTGGGGAGAACGGATTACGAGAATCCTTTTCCTCTTCGGGATACTCAATGCGGGAATGCAACATATTCAAGGTGGTTTTAAGAAAACTTTTCTTTATGGTAACGACCTCCTCGAAGGTAAGCGGACATTCGTCAAGTTGCCCGTCTTCCAGCCGATCCTGAAAAATAGAATCAAGCAACTCTTCCACGCTGTGATGGGTTACCTTGGAAAGGGAACGGGCGGCAGCTTCAACCGAATCGGCAAAAAAGATAATGGCACTTTCCTTGAAACGCGGGCGGGGACCGTCATAACGGTATGTCGATTCATCGGGTTCCTGAAGTTCGGTTTCCCCGTAAGGCAAACTTCCCTGCTTGGATTTTTGCTTCGCTTGAAAGTAAAAGTATTTAACCAAAGTTGTGCCGTGGTGTTGGCGAATCACATCTCGAATTACCTTGGGCAGGCGATTTTCACGGGCAATTTCAAGTCCTTCCTTGACATGACTTTTAATAATTAAGGCACTCATCGCCGGATTTCGGCGATTGTGAGGGTTGCCAAAGTCTCCTTGATTTTCGGTAAAATAATTGGGCTGAACCATTTTTCCGATGTCATGAAATAAGGCACATGCCCGGCAAAGAGTTGGGTTTGCTTTAACTTCGAGTGCAGCATCTTCGGCCAAGTTTGCCACCATCAAACTATGGTGATAAGTGCCAGGTGCTTCCACTTGCATACGGCGAAGCAAGGGATGGTTGTAATCGGTTAATTCAAAAAGGGTGGCATCTGTAGCCACTTTAAATGCATTTTCAATCAATGGCATAGCCCCAAGAACAAGAGCCCCCGTAAAAACCGATACAACAAAGGAGGCAAGGGCATGGTTTACTGGAACCATCCATCCACTACCCGATGCAAAACCAATCCCCAGAGCAACCACCGCACCTGTCAAACCTGCCATGGTTCCTGCCTTAAGCACACTGCCCCGCAGACGCACCTCCCGACAGAAATACACACCAACCAAAGCCGTGCACAATGATCCCACAAGCATTTCAATCCCAATCTCCTGCATAGCCGCATGAAAGACGCAAGTCATGATTGCGGTAAGCGTAGCCATTCGGGGACCAACTGTTATCATTACCACCATAGGAGCAAAAGCGATAGGCAATAGATAAGGGAGTAAACCAATAAGTAGAGGACTCGCCCCAAACAACTCGGTTTCGCCGAGCTCCATGATAAAACGGGAAACTCCCAGATTTGCTACAATGCTAAGGGCTACAATCGTAGACCGTGGACCATCGGTCCAAAAACTTGGCAATACTAGGCTGACATAAACTACGCCAAAAAGTAAAGTGACAAAGGTAACGAAAATACGCTTTGGTAAAAGTACGCTGTCCTCCAAGGCCAAATCGAGGTACTCCTGATACTTTTCTAAGTCTATCGCCGTTACTTTTACTCCTTTACGAAGTATAATTTCTCCCTCACGAACAGAAATCAGTGTTGGTTCCATATCATTGATCGCCCGTTCCTGAGCAGTCGTCGTAGCCAAACGGTCAATCGATCGCAAATTTAATCCCTTAATCAAAAAGGCCCCGAGATCGGCCGCCAGGTCATTGCGCAACTCTTGGGCGGCAAAGGATGCATTTTCATCGGCAAACTCAATAATTTCTCGTAAGCACAAAACTTCTTTTTCCTCCAAAATAACCGACCCGGACTTGGATGGGTCCAGGGATTCAAGAAAGGTTTGCAAAACAGGATACTCCATGACCAGGTCGCTTGGTTCGTAATCGGAAATATTGTCCCTTGCTCGATCAAAAACCACCAACTCGTTGGTAAACGCAATCATTTGAGAATTAATACGGGCAGAGGCATTGGACTCAGCTAAAAACTTTTGATCCATCGATGGAAACTGAACCACCCCGGTAAGGTGTAACTGAGAAAGAATTTTGTTACCCAAATCAAAGAATGAATGTCCGCCCATTCGCGAGACATTCAAAACGGTAAGGGCTTCTCTTTCCGATAAAACAACTTGGAATTTCACCTTCAATTCTTCGGCAAGAGAAAGAAGGGCAATTTCAGTAGTCTGCTCGGGCATTTCCATCACCGCAATCATACCCTCGCGTAACCGGATCATCGCCTTGGCAAAATTTTCCTCCCCGGCAAAATCCCGAGTAAATTCTCGGGGGGTACTACTCCTTATCCATTCCTCTGCTTCTTTTTTCCTTACTTCGCTAAGGTAGCTGAAAGTTCGATCACTGTAGACATTTTCAGGTGCCACTTCACCCAAGGTTCGTAGACCGGGGGGTTCCTGCCCAACAAAACAAATTATAATGATCGATATTCCAAAGATAAGCGTTTGAAAAAGATTTTTTCCCCAACTGTTCCAAAAGGCAGCAAAGCCCTCCCTTTGAACAAGAGGTTTTCCTTCATCAAGGACTGCCCTCCTCCGACGCCCGCCTCCACGACTGCTCATTCGGTTAGAATCGTTCTTTTCCTTTTTTGCCATGGTTACTGTTAAATGTTTTAGCTATCTTCCTTGCCGTATGCAGCGATAATACGACTAACCAAAGGGTGACGCACCACATCACCATGATCAAATTCATGAAAGTGCGCACCATTTACCTTACTGAGCATGCGCTTGGCTTCACGCAATCCAGATTCCTGTCTCGTTGGCAAATCGACTTGGGTAAGATCTCCAGTTACCACCATTTTACTTCCCTCTCCTAAGCGCGTTAGAAACATCATCATTTGTGAGCCTGTAGTGTTTTGAGCTTCATCCAGCAAAGCAAAACATTTACTTAAAGTTCGCCCCCTCATGTAGGCGAGTGGAGCAATCTCCACCACCCCAGTCTCCACAAGTTTTCTCGCTTCAACGGGACCAAGAACTTCATCCATCGCATCGTAAAGCGGTCTTAGATAAGGGAGTAACTTCTCCTCCAAGTCTCCGGGCAAAAAGCCTAGGGCTTCCCCAGCCTCCACCGCTGGTCGGGCAAGAACGATGCGTTCGATCTTTCCGTCAAGCAAGGCATGTAAAGCTGCGATCATAGCCAAGAATGTTTTGCCCGTACCTGCCGGCCCTATTCCAAAGACCAAATCATTTTTAAGAATAAGATCCAAAAACCTTCTTTGGCCGAGGTTTCTTGGAACAACAGATTTTTTTCTTATCTGTAATTTCAGAGGGTGACTCAACAAATCCTTCAACTCCTGAGATTTTCCGGACTCCACTTTTTCGAGAAATCTTAAAAAATCATACTTTCCTAGAACAAAGCCCTGCTCGCGGGCACATTCCAAGAGGCTAAAAAGTTCTTCACACCGGTCGAGGTTGTTCGTCTCACCCTCCATGTGTAAAAGATTGCCACGTGCCACCACTTTCACACCAAGAGTGCTTTCCACTGATTGTAAACTTTCAGGTTTTTCTCCATAGAGCTTGTGAAATTGACGCTCCGATTCAAATTCGATCGATCGATCAGGCATAGTATTACCAAAGAGGTTGGGGTTTGGAATGAGGCACGGGTGTGGACGCGTCAGTCGGTTGCAATAATGACACGGGTCCCTCTAACAAGATCGGTAGAATATTTCACAAACCTCTTAAAATATCGCCTTCCACAGGGTGTCCGCAAGCATGGAATCCTCAGATGTTTTCTTCCTTTCCCGTTGCCAAATTGATTCATTCCTACATCAAATATCATATTTTTTACAATTTTGATGAAAGTTTTATTTGTCAGTCCTGAAGTTAATCCGATCGTACGCACCGGCGGTCTTGGTGATGTTGTTGGGAGCTTGCCCCTTGCCCTGAGTGAGTTGGGTGTGGATGTTCGGGTGATATGCCCGATGCACCGGGTTGCAAACGATATAATTGGTAAAAAACACCCGTCACCACTGCACCTTAAATTAGGAGATAATCAAATCGATGGATCCATTTTGGAATCTCGACTGGGGGCTAGCACTGTTCCAGTATACCTAATCAATTCCCCTGAACTATATGATCGTGATGGAGTTTATGCGGATGAGAATGGAGATTTTTCGGATAATCCCCAACGAGCATTTGCCCTCTGTCAGGCGGCCCTTGAAATTGAAAGGATCACGGGTTGGAGAGCGGATGTTTTTCACGCCCATGATTGGATGGCTGCTGCTGTTTGTGGCTATGTTAATGCAGCCAACGAAAAAAAACCAAAAAAAAACCAAACCAAATCCGTTCTAACAATTCATAACTTGCAACATCAGGGAGTGTTTTCACATCCGGACTTTTTATCCTCCGGCTTACCAAAAACTCATTGGGGAATGGATGGTTTTGAGCATGAAGGGGCATTAAATCTTCTAAAAGGGGGGATTCAACATGCAGACAAAATCACCACAGTCAGCCCGACATATGCTAATGAAATCCGCACCGCGGAATATGGATGTGGACTGGAAGCAAGCTTGCAATATCGCGGAGCCGATTTGATTGGAATTTTGAATGGTATAGACGAATTTAGTTGGGACCCTCAAAAAGACAGTGCCCTTACTCTACCCATTAATCCATCGCGACCAAAAGCTGGTAAGAATGCCTGTAAAAAAGCATTGCTCAATGAATTTAAAATGGACGAAAACTTAGAGTCTCCGCTCTTTGGTGTCGTCTCCAGACTTTGCGACCAGAAAGGCCTGGATCTCCTTATGGAAATTCTGCCGCAATTAATGGCCGAAACCCATGCAAATTTTACCATTCTTGGAAGCGGAGAAGCGGCGGATGAACAAGCGATAAAGGAGCTTTCTGCATCCTTCCCCAATCGCATTGGTGTGAATATTGGATTTGATGATGGATTGGCTAGAAGAATTTTCGCAGGGTCTGATTTCTTTCTCATGCCAAGCCGCTTCGAGCCCTGTGGGTTAGCCCAGCAATACGCAATGAGATATGGTTCTCTGCCCATTGCCCGTAAAACTGGTGGACTTGCGGATACTATTCGTCCGATTGCCCACGGTGAGCTTTCGCCAAATGGGTTTCTTTTTTCCGAGTCAACGGGCAAAGATCTATGGAAAGCCATACAAGAGGGGCTCAGAGTCTTTGCCAACAATCGAAAATTCACCCAACTTCGTAAAAATGCACTCTCTCAACCATGCAGTTGGGAACAGGCGGCCAGGCAATACTTGCAAACTTACAATTGGACTATGGAAGATTCCTAAATTTTTAGGTTTTCTTTATTTAATTTCCTAAAGTAGTCCACATTCCGCTGGTCGGTATGTGTATAACTTTACCCATTGTTTTGTTCTTTCCCCTTGCCGTCAATATTTCAGGATGGCTAACCTAAAAAGCAGTATTATCTGCCTCTACATACTTATATGATATCCAACGGACCCTCCAGAACCTTTACCCAAGAAGCCGTCGAGGCTTGGTTTAGGCGACTCTGTACTACGGAATGGGAGAAAAATTTTACGGAAGGACAATTGAAGTCAGCCCAAAAATATTATCGGGAGGGATACCTTAGCACGCTGGATATTCAGGAAAACCAAGCAATTGTAACCAAAAAGATAAATCGTGAAGAAACCTATTCGGTAGTTGAATGGAATGGTAAAGGTCCAGAAATTCGCACATCACTAGATGATGAGGAAACCGGGGTCGCTTTAGCAACTGCTGGATTATATGAAATCGAGGAATTAATTTCCGAGCTTCAGGAGGATGATCCCCTACTTGGAGAAGGATGGCTGGATGAAGAAACAAAACAGTCCAACAATAAAGTGAACGGGGCTGTCCTAGAGAAAGAAGCTGTGGAAGAAGCAGGAAGAAAAATCGGGTTAGAACTCCTTATCCGTATGGAAGTATCTGCCCAGAGAGGTTTGAGAGCCATTCCTGAATGGAAGAATTTAGACAACTCCAGAATTGCAGTTTACTCAAAAGATGCAGCAGAAGTTGAGAATTGTGACCGGCCCTCCCTAATGCGCTTTGTTGCTGAGGCAGGAAAACATGGTTTTGAATTTCAAAAAGGTGCGGGTGAATTCCTGCTGTCTGACTGGAAAAAAGTGGCCAAACTGGCGGATGAATCCCTTTGCGGATGGGAAGATTCATTTCAGGTTGAATATGGCGGAGATGCTCATTTGCTTAAGCAAGGACAACGCACCTTAAATTGGGAAATCGAAGCCCGTAGCCGAGATGATGAAAATATGATCCTTCGGGAAAATTTTCATATTGGAAACCGTAGGCTTGGAACTCAGCACATTCGAAGAGTCACCAAAGCAAGGCAAGGAACAACTTTTATACGAGGCCATGGCTTAGTACGACTGGACCAAGATCAAGTTGAAGACTTTGAATGGTGGCAACGAAATCGTGGAGATTCCAAGCGTGCCCATTGGCCAAGATACATGCTCTTTTCTCTCTTCGCCCGAAAATATTTAAAAACCCGTGCCGATGGACAGCTTGATCATTGGCGGGAAGAAATCAAAGCCTTGGACACGAACGGGGCAGGCAAAAAATTTCCCTTTCTTCGACCCTACCAAAAACAAGGGGTCGCTCATCTGCATGCATTACATAGTTTGGGATGCCACCCCCTGCTCGCAGATGAGATGGGACTTGGCAAAACCATGCAAACTCTTGCCCTGCTAAGTTCACAAAACTCCCAAGACTTACCCGACCTAGTTACTTGCCCCGCTTCCGTTGTCCCAGTCTGGGTAAAAGAAGCAGCCTTGCATTTCCCTAAGTTACAAGTGCGGACTTTGCGGAAGGAGGAAACCTTTGGGCAGGTTGATGAGCCGTGCTTGTGGGTGGCTAGTTATACTCAGTTGCGTAGGCATCGACACCTACTCGACCAAGTGGAATTTCGTTACGCCGTGCTTGATGAGGCACAATTGATCAAAAACCCAAAGGCTAAAGTCACCCAGGCTTGTCTTTCCATAGACGCCCGTTATCGCCTGGCACTTTCTGGGACTCCGATTGAAAACTCTGCCCTTGATTTATGGACCATTTTCCGCTTTCTCATGCCCGGTCTTCTGGGTGCACGCAAAGAATTAGAAAGCTCCCTGATTGAAGATCCCTCAAAGACCCTACAATTATTACGGAGACAAGTTACCCCCTTTGTCCTGCGTAGAATGAAAAACGAAGTGGCATCTGAACTTCCTCCAAAATTGGAGACCGAACTCCCCTGCCCCTTAAACGAGGAACAAAGAAAGGCATACAAAGCAATTGCCGAGGGTGGACTGCAAGCACATGGGAACGATTTGCGCGAGGCAATACGCCAATCTTCAATGCATGTCTTTTCTCTGCTAACCCGTCTGCGTCAAGCCTGTTGCGACCTCGGTCTTTTGCCCGGCAGAGAGCATTTACCTGCTTGTGGCACGAAGAGCGATTTGCTAATCGAGAAATTACACGACTTGGCAAGCTCCGGAGCGAAAGTCTTGGTCTTTAGTCAGTTCACCACCTTTCTCTCCCTCTTAAAGAAGCGCATAAGATTGGAAGTTCCTGAGTTGGAAATTCTTGAACTCACAGGTTCTACTCGGGATCGCTCTAAACCAGTGGACCGTTTCGAATCATCTAATGAACCAGTCATAATGCTCGCTTCCCTCAAAGCTGCGGGCCTTGGAGTTACTCTAAAATCTGCAGATTATGTATTTTTAATGGATCCATGGTGGAACCCAGCTGTTGAAGAACAAGCCATCGACCGGGCACATCGATTGGGCAGAGTCAAACCAACTTTTATTTACCGAATGGTTGCCCAGGGAACAATCGAAGAGCGCGTGCGTCAGTTACAATTGCAAAAAAAGGAAACCTTTCGCCAAGTCATTGGCGAATTGGAAAAGCCAAGCGGATTAGCAGAACATTTTTCATCCCTTGAAGAATTAATTGAATTAAAGGACTGAACTTCAGGGAAATTCCTTACAAAAAGTCCTTGAACCTGGACTCACGCGCACTATCTACAGATAACGCTTAAACCTTCGACCAATATCGTACAATATACGAGTGCTATGTATATCTGTGATGAAATTTAATAAACAGGATAAAACAATAAGAAATCAGGATATTTCTTTATCCACTTGCTCTATTTCTCCGTTCTTTTTCTTGCGAAATCTGCGTACATAAGACATCCCGGGAACCATTAATAATCCGGTTACCATAATGTAGGTTGATGGCTCTGGTACAGCAGAATATGTGAGATAGAAATCACCACTACCATCATGCCACACTCCCCAATTGCCCATCCAGTTATTAGCACTGTAGGAAAAATCTTCTGTACGAATATTAAAGCTGTTTGTTACGTCACCACTTCCCATATTATTGACCGTAGTACCGCTCATAAATAAAAATCCATTTGAAGTGCTGTAATTCCCACTCCATGTATTTCCTAAATTATCAGGTGCTCCCTGTGAACCATTCGAACTACTAATTGCCATAAGATTGATGTCAAATGTTTGACCTGCTTCAAAATTGAGGGTGCCAAAACTCAGTAGATCCCAATCAGTACCTGCAGTTCCTGTGGGATCAAAATCCTTAATCTGCCAATCATAGACACCGCCTGCGTTCCAGTCTAATGTAGTCACAGTAAAGTCTCCAATTGATGTACTTTCATTGGCGTCAAAATTTACCTGCTTTTTCGATGGAGAAAGGGAGGAGGAAATTCCTCTCCCTGGGGAAATATAATCGATCGCACCAGCAGCTGATCCAATTGTTACAGCACTGATTGTACCAGCACCTCCGATAATACTTTTCCCTGTGCCACCACTAACGGTAACACTCACGCTTTCATTAGCGGCAATTTCCAACTTTCCTTTGTTTATTGTGATAGCATTGTCCGAATCAATGTTGGTTCCATTGCTTGAACCATCACCAATTACCAATGTTCCATCATTAACAATAATATCACCAGAAAAAGTGCTGGTGCTATCTCCAGTAATGCGCAACCGGGCAGTACCATCTTTTGACAAATCATTGCTACCCGTAATGACACCACTCAAAATTTGCTCCTCGTCATATTGATCTGCACTACCAACTGTGATTTTATTCACTGTTCCATTCGAACCTGAAAGTGTAATCGCTCCACTGTACTCCTGAGCAGAGGTTGAATTGGCTAATCCAATTTCAACAATTTCATCCCCCCCCCACACTTGTGTTGTCTAATTCTAAAACCGGTGTGCCACCACTGACTGTTCCGAAATACTCAACAATTTGAGTATTAGTGGTGCTCGGATTCAGTTTCAAAGTTCCATCATAAATCAACAATCCTGAAGTTGTTCCCTCAGCCTCAAGTTCTCCAGTCAATTCTTGTGTCCCGGTACCAGATTTTACAATCACAGCGTTCGCACTTCCTCCGCCTTGCTTTTCGATATTTCCACTAAAAACTGATGAGACTCCGCTCAATGCATTTAGTGTGTAAGTCCTACCGTCTCCTAAACCAATAGTCCCACTACCTCTGAGACCGCTAAAGATATCACTGGTTCCACTTACATCCACACCTGAACTCCCATCATAGTAGGTAATGGTAGCCGCATAATTATCATTAGTAACCTGAGTGTTTACATTACCAACCTTGGAACCTTTTGTATTACCGATGGAGTTATCAAATTCAAATAAATTAGTTGAATCCAAGTTTCCGTCGGAGCCGTAAAGTGTGAAATATTGCTCTGGGAAACTTGTACCTTCTGTGGGAAAATCATTCCATCTCCAATCCGTGTTAATTAAAGTGTTATATTTAGATCCAGTACCTGGTGAGCCAGAATTGGGAGCAGTATCATGAAAGCGAATGCCAATAAGCGGATTGTTAGTATAGCCAGATGTAGCAGCACTAGATGTGTGCAGTGCCTCCATTCGAGCCTCTAAAGCTGCTGCCGAAAGATCGTCATCTGTAATGGAGGAGTCATTTCCATAATCATTTGCATTTGTTATTGATTGCGAAATGGTAAGATCCGTGGGCTGTGTAGAAGATGTAAAGTCCGTGACGAAATAAAACTCACCGGCAGGCACAACACGGGATGCTCCCCAACTGGTTGTCCCTGTTCCCATGTCAGTTCCTACAGTTGTTTCTGAGGTGATAGGAGTCCAAACTCCAGAGAACGGGTTAGAAATGTCCGTATTAGGAGTGTAAGAGGAATCATTGACTCCATCTGTATCAAAAAAACCAAGCTCGATAAGCCCGCCATCTATGGAAGTATCCAAGGCACCTGCAGCATTAAGTTTTTGTAGAAGTTGATAAGGTGAACTGGGCAAAGTTTCACTATTTGGTATTAAACTGTAAGTTGAAGAACTGGCGTCTTCCCCTGCATGGGTACCCCAGAAAACTCTTAATGTAGATGAACCGAACAAGTTGTTGACCAAAGATAACAAAATACAAAACGAAAGGAAGGACTTTCCTCCAATAAAAATTTTAGAGATTTGGAAAAACATAGGATTAACCACAAATTAAAGGGCAATTGTGGTACTTTATAAATTTCGTCCGAAATACACTTTTTGTCAATGTGCAAAACTCACTTTACTAATAAATTCAAAAAGGGAATTGAATCATTTACGAAACCTTGATTTGCCCTTCCGCAAAATCGTGCAATTATTTAAATATATCACATACATTTTGCATCACAAATTATTAAACAAGTTTCTTGCAATTCTTAATATCTAGGGTCTATGTTAAGCAATTAGATGCCTTTCAAGAACCTGCTTGTTTTTGCCCAACACAATTTTTTTTCAAAAAGTAAATCTTTTAGATCCGCTTTTTGTAAATCATTTTTGTTTGTAATAATATTCTAGTGTACGCACGCGAGGGCACATGTCCGAGTTTTTTAAGGCACAACTTTTACCTATTAAAAAAATTGAAACTGTCAAAATATAAGAATTATTTGAAAGGTTCGCTTTTTTGGTTTTTTCTTTTTTTTACAGCGATTACAACCCGGGGTAAAAGCCCAGAAATCACAATTGTCTGGGCGACAGAGAATTTTGTAGACGGAAGCCGGGCTTTAGAGGACGAGAATGGGAACTTGATAAGTGCAGGACTGGCGGGAAATCAAAATGGAGCCAATGTGGAATTGGGTTACTTCAAGACTGCCAGTGGTGGATTTGTTAACGACGATAATTTTTCAGGAATTTGGACTCCCCTAACCTACGGCACTCATGTGGGAGACTCCAGTACGGGTTATGGTTTTGGAGATGGAAGATTCGCCTTCACTACAACATTCACAAGAGATAGTGACTCGATTGTGATCTATCCGACCGAACCAAAGGAATTTTCTGAAACATTGCAACAGGAGATCACTTCTCAAAACCCTCCACCAGGCACCCAAATTTTTATTCGTTTCTACAGCAATTCTTCAAGAGTTCCTGCCGAAAGAAAATACAACACTGTTACGGGAAGTAATTGGAAGTGGCCAAGTTTTCCATCCGGAAATTCCATACCTGACAATATATACTTCAAAATTTCTGATGCATCTTCTTCGAATTCCACTTGGAAATTAGGGGATACTTTTGAAGCAAACGACGCGAATGACAGATTCAAAACTGTGCTCCGTGAAAAATTTGATTTGTACGGGATGGTCAAATCGGACCCGAGCTATGGCACAGGTACCTTAAGTCTGGAAGGGGGTGTAAATAATGGCAATTATGAGGCTGGTTATGTTCAAATCTCTGCAGTGGCGGATCAAAATAGCTCTTTTTTCATGTACTGGGAGGGAGATGGAATCACCAATTCCAATTCACCGAACACCACAGTTTATTTGAATAAAGACCAAAATGTCACTGCCGTGTTTTCCAAAAACATCTACAATGTAAGTATTACTGTGATTGGTAAAGGAAGTGTTTCCCAAAATGGTGTTTTTCAGGAAGAAAATATTTATTCCCACGGGGATCAACTTGCCCTTGTTGCCTTTCCAAATGAAGGACAAGATTTTAAATATTGGGCGTATACAAATTCACCGGAT
The DNA here is from genome assembly GCA_028045305.1 of Opitutales bacterium. GTDB lineage: Bacteria > Verrucomicrobiota > Verrucomicrobiia > Opitutales > Seribacteraceae > Chordibacter. The sequence continues at coordinate 27,249 of JAOFTV010000012.1, forward strand.
CATAATTTGTCCACAAATTTAGAGGAGAACTACACAATGGTGGGAAACCTTGACTTAATTGCAGTTTTTGAACCTAGGCAATACACGCTAGCTTTCGAACCACATACCTCAAACACTGGAGAAATTGAAGTTTTTAATAGCGATGGCGAGAAAGCCGATAGGTTCTTTCATGGAGAAACCTACAATCTTTATGCGGCACCCTCCAATCACTACCTTTTTGAAAAATGGATTTGGCCAGCGGGCACCCCATCTCCATTCCCTGCCGGAGAATCCGTAAATAATCCAACTGCAAATATTTCTCCCGTTGGAGATGTCAATGTATCAGCTGTCTTTATTCCTATACTTTACACACTCAATGTGACATCAACCAGTGGCGCCGCAAATGTTTCTCCCTCCTCCGGTCAATACTCTGCCCTTGATCAAATTCCTGTAACAGCCGAAGCTCTCGAAGGCTATAAATTCATTAATTGGACTGACCCTTTCTCCATTTTGCTCGATTCTTCTAACGCTACAACGGAAGCAAACATGAGTAAGGTAAATATGGGCGGAGCCACCATTACCGCAGTATTTAATCCAAAAGAATATAATTCAACAGAAGTTTTAGCATCTGCAGATGAATCTCAGGGCTTTGCATATTTACAGTCCAATCAATCGGGCAACTACACTCACTTTGAAAAATATTCCTTGCTTGCCACCCCTGCCAAAGGATATCGATTTTTAAGATGGGAGGGGGCTGGAAGCGAGAACGCATTGATTTTTGGTAAATACGAAAAAAATAATGAAGTTCTTATTCATGGGGTCGTTGATATTAACCTGACTGCAATATTTGAACCTTCTGAATATTTTATCGATGTTAATGCATCTCCAAGTTTTGCAGGATCAGTACTAGGATATGGGGGATTCACCGTTTTGGACACTCCCTCACTCACAGCCACCCCTAACCAAGGGTGGAAGTTTGCTGGTTGGTCGGGCGATACCGATTACCTATCTGATACCAATTCCTCAACAACTTATGTAAGTACCGATGATCGAAACTTTTCTTTTACAGCCAATTTTGATGCCCTTTCCTACGATGTTAATTTGACCGCATTGGAAGGCGGTACTCTTGATGCTTTTCGTGATGATAACAGGAGCCGAATGTTTGCAACTGCTAGCGTTTTCCACTCCGAATCCTTTGGCTACTCCGACAATTTCTCGGTAAATGCTCTTCAAAATGAAGGGTGGCAATTCGATCAATGGCTTAATTTGCCTGCCGAGTTTCTTGAAAAACGCACGACGCCTAGCCTATCAAACATCGATGTGTTTGAAGAAATGTCTATCTCCGCAAAATTCAAGAAAATTTCTTACGATTTGGAAATGAACAATACCCTTGGAGGCTCGATCATCGGATTAGGGTCCTACGACTATGAAGAAAATGTGACTATTTCTGCCATAGCAAATGAACACTTCTTTTTTCAAAAATGGAAAATTATATCTCCCCTAGATTTAAACACCTCTTTTCTTTCACTAACACAGCAGTCTCAAACCTTTCCAATGCCGGCTTCGACATTTCTATTAGAAGCTGAATTTATCCCTTTAACTTACCAAGTAACTGCAAGTGCATCGGATACAACCCTTGGCTCAACTTCTCTTTCAGGAACCTATGCCTCAAATGCTTCAACCGGACCAGATTTCAATGCAAGTTCAGAGATACTGATCACGGCAATACCTGATAACAATAATTCAATCTTCACAAGTTGGGCATGGACAACTGACAGAGGTCTTTCTGGAAGCAGCACTAACCCATCCTTTCGAATTCCACACCTCGATGACAACTACTCTTTTACGGCAAATTTTACAGTAAAACCATCAGGGTACATTGATTATAACCGTTCGGCTTCCCCGAGTTTAGGTGGATACCTTGAAGGTAATGATAGCGGTTCTTCCAGTCCTTGGCAAAAACTAACTGCCGTGCCCTATCCAGGATATTCTTTCATAGGATGGACCGCAGCGGATGAAAATAACAATTCAATTACAGTTTCTCCTCACTGGAGTAACCATCAGGTTGATCTGAATATCAGTAACTCCTCTGAAGTGGTGGCTCATTTCGCCCAAAATGAAAGCCGGCTTTTCATAGAATTTAATGATTCCATGGGCTTGGTCAGTGGAAACCAAACATTGTATGATTGGAATGAACAGGCCGAAATTTCTGCCACTCTTAACGGTGCTTATTCTTTTTCTGGCTGGGAAATTGATCGTAACCTATCCGAGCACTCTTTTTTGGTTACTAAGGGCTTTTCCACTCTTCATTCCTCGGATAGCCGGATGTTTATAAATGGAACAGAGGCTCCAGAGCTTGCTTTAGCAAGAGGCTTTACCTATCGATTCGATTATAACTTTTCTGACGATGCTTTTATCTTTTTCTCAACCTCTGCATCTGCTGAATTGGATGAAAATTATACGACTGGAGTCCTACACGATACAGCATCTAACCAGATGACCCTTTCCGTTGAATCTTCTGCACCTGACTATCTTTACTATCATCACTCAAAAAGTCCCTACTCTGGAAACCGCATAAAAATTATTGATATTAATGAGAGTAAATTATTACCAGTACCCACCCAACCATTTGCAAATCCCAGTATAACAGCGGATTTACAAATCAGGGCGAATTTCCAACCCACCACGTATACAATTTCTTCAAGCGTTATTGGGCAAGGTCAAGTGGATGTGAATACAGCGGAACCTTATCAGCATGGAAAAAGAATAAATATTTTTGCATCTCCGAGCATAAATTGGGAATTTATCCGTTGGGAAAATGGCTCATTAGTAGACAATCCCTATGATGCCAACACTAGTTTCATCTTAAACTCTAACACGGAACTAATCGCCCTTTTCCAATCCAAAGCATACGAACTTTCCCTGCCCGTTGAACCTGCTGGATTTGGTACTGCCCGCTCCCAATTCAACCAGAATCGATTTGGGTGGGGAGAAACCGTAAGAATTATTGCCGAACCAAGAACGGGAAAAGTTTTCAAGCACTGGCTGTTCGAGGACAACTCCACGATTTTAGAAAATTCAATCGATATAACCATCAATTCGGATACCACTGTCAAAGCGGTTTTTACTCCTAAAACCTTCAGCATTAATTTATCTGTTATTACTTTGGACGAGAATGGTTCCGTTTTGGATAGCCCTACCGGCGGGGCGGTAGCCACATTTGAAAATACTCAGGATTTTTCCTATGTGCATGAAGAGACAGCCGCGTTAAAAAGTACCCCCTATGCAGGTTTTCGTTTTCTGCACTGGGAAACATCTGATGCCAACACCAGCGTGGGAAATTGGACAAATGAAATTTTAATCGACCAAAACCTTTCTGCTTATTTCCAAAGAATTCCCTACTCGGTACAAATTACCTCTACAGATTCCTCTCGTGGGAAACTCAGGTATAATGAAAACGATTATTCAGAAATTAGTAAAACCATGCTTTATGGGGATACACTTAGCTTAGAGGCAGTCTCTAGCGAGGGTTACAGGTTTGAGAAATGGTTGGTGGTACCAGACGGTTCAATAACTAATCCCAAAAACTCAAACTTAAATTTAACGATCCAAAAAAACATGACCATCACCCCCCTATTTGTGACAGTTGAAGACATAAATATCACAATCTCTATTTTCCCAGCAGAAGCAGGATACAGCATCGGGCATGGAGCCTTTCCTTATAATGAAAGTCATCCCATCCTTGCCCAAAACAGAAAGGGTTGGATATTTGAGCGTTGGGAGGGCGACGATTTACAATCTACCACTTCAGCGAGTACCACTGTTTTGCTAGATAAAGCAAAAGAATTGAAAGCGTTTTTCAAACTAGCAAGCGAGGACTTGAGTTCGAGTGGACAGAATAGTAATTCCTCCTTTACTGGAAAAAATAATTTACTAATCGTTACCGAAAATGAAAAATCCTATGGTGATGCAACAGGATCCGGTTTTTATGGAGATGAACATGTAAGTATAGAAGCATCCCCATTTAGTGGATATGAATTTGTTCGCTGGGAAGGGGATGGAGTGACAGACAAATACTCCGCTAAAACTCAGGTATTAGTACAGGAAAAGAAAACCGTAACCGCATACTTCCAGAAACTTGGCCTCTTCGAAGACTCAATAAGTGCAGGAAATGGATGGTGGGAAAGTGGAAGTTTTGGTTTCTTTTTCAAGATAGATGGTTCGGAATGGTTCTTTCATGAAACCCTGGGATGGATTCTTATGCGACAAGCGGAAGATAATCGAAATGAGAACGATTCCTTTTGGATCTGGATTGATCGACTGGGAACATGGGCATGGATGAAAAAGTCAAAATATCCACACATGTATGCACAAGGAACTAATCTCAAAGAATGGATATGGATTGATGCAGAACTATCAAAATATCCAAAGATCGTACTTTATTCATTCTCAAAGATAGAATGGATAGAATACTAAAATGGTACACTATTTAACAGTGATCAAAACCTACTTGAGATAAACAGAGGGTAAAAAAGTAAACCCTCGCCACATTTGTTAATGCGGACTTAAGATTTCGCTATACTAATGTAAAATAATGGCTCGGATGCCTGGGGTAATAAAACAAAGAAAGATTAATACCCGAGAACCGATAGGTATGAAAGAAATCTACTCGTTTGGATTAGTTGGTTCCAAGAAAGATTTCACACCACCATTAGCATCTCGGACAATGATCACTCCTTCATTTTTGCCAAGAACTTCGCCACCTCTAGAAGAGTCATCCGAATATCTCCAACCGCCGCCAGAAATAACAATTTGGGGTGCGGAACTGTAACCCGAACCACCAGAAGTAACTGTAAAACTTCCACCCGAAGTTACCGTACCGTTTGCATTGGAACCACCGCCGCCGACCGCCCACCACTTGGCACTTTGCGAATACCCACCGCCCGAACTACCAACATTCCAAGATGGAGAACCTTCATTGGACTTGAAATTTACATTACGCTGTTTTTCCACAACTACATAACCAGACCCACTCCCAACAATCTCATGAGTTCCAATCAAGTTTGAATATACGATAGAACCAGTTCCATTTGTATCTACGCTTTCTCCAGTGGTTGCATTTAACTCACTGCCTCCATCATCGCTAAGTAAGTAACCCTGAACATCGGAAAGGGTAATGGTGAATCCAGTTGCAGGAGTAGTACCTGAAAGTGTGAGTTTGGTAAAGTTACCATCATTCCCGTTAGTCGTTGCACCAGCGCCCGCTGCGTTTGTGCAAGTTTCAACCGCAGTAACGGTACCCGATCCAATGAATAAATCGTTTGAAGTTATAGCGTTACTGCCACCACTTCCAGATTTTGCACCCGCTTGCATCAATGAAGTTACACTACCATTTACACCTTCTTTATACCAAAAAGTTTTCCAAGTGCTACCTGCAAGAAAAGTGATAAAATCTGCGTCGGTATCGGAGTTGCTAGTACCAGCACGAAATTTTGAATTACTGGAGGGCGAAATGGCGGTCGAAGGGATTATTTCAGCCAGTAATAAATCCATACCCATGGGATTATTTAGCACAATCTGATTACCCTCTTCAGGAAGTAATATTGTTGTATTTTCGGTCGATACTGCACCGCTTGCTTCAAAAGTAACATCACCAGTCGTTCGTTTAGCGACAATAACTGCTTCATCTGGAAAAATTACTTGGTTATTCTTACGGATAGGAGTACTACCGTACCAACCGTCTGTAACACTTGCACCTGAGCAGAAAGATAATGCACTGTAACCCCCAGTATCAATATCCCAATAGTAAACCCAATCAGAGTTAGTCCGATTATATATTGAGCGAGAAGAAGCAGTTGTCCAGTTAGTTGGCAGGTCCGTAGAAAGTGTTCCCAAAAAAGAACCGATCGTAGTAGCCGGTATAATTTCAATTAGTGTTCCGGCAGAAAAGAAAGTGCTTGCTGTTGCAGTTTCACCATTAGCGACTCTATCAAAAGATAGATTCAAAGTTGTCGCCGAATTGTCATTTATGAGGAAATATCTACCGTAGAAGGATGATTCTTGATCTATAATTCGAACTAAATGTGCCCCTCCAATAACTTTAGCTGTTGGAGTGGTGTTGTAAGTTGAACCGGCTGTAGTAATAGAAATTCCAGTAATTTGACCACTGGAAACAGTAGATGTGGCAGTCGCCAGATCTCCACCGCCATCTGGATAATCGATAAGAATATTCGGTGCATTGGAAAACCCTCCAAGGTAACTTACAAAACCTCCTCCGTAAGAGATTGCAATTGAGCCAACAGTTGTGCCACTCCGCGTAACGGTTAGGGATGGAACTTGAGCATCCTTAAAAAATGAACCGGCGATAAAAGCATCAGTTGTCACATTTTCATCATCTGTGGATGCGGCAAATGTAATATTTGAATCAGAAACAGAGTCAACTGCACCAGTGAATACAGAGTTTTCACTCGAACCCATAGTAAGAATTAAATAATTGGGTGCTCCAGATGTTCCATTTAAGGTAACGCTGCTTGACCCACTTATGCCCCCCACTTCAGCACTGGCGACTGGGAGTGAGGGGGGGGAAATAACAACAGCGAGCAATCCAATAAAAAGGTGAGTGGACAATTTCATAATCTTAATAAGAATAGTTTTACATGAGTGGGCTACATTATTATATTAGCGTTACTTTAGGAAATGTTACAAGAAAGTTTTAAATTGGGAAAATATTTCTCATAACAAAGGTTTTTTTGGTTAAAAACTACGGGTTTTAATTCTTAAAAAAAGAAAAAGAACGGCAAGAAACGAAGATATCCACCAACCCCACCCTGCATCACCCAAAAACCTAAATCCTGCGTATCCAAGTAAATAAAAAATCAAGCATGCGCAAACGCCCAGGAATAAATTGTTTGCTTTATCTTTTTTTCCTTTATTTAAACCCAATGGAATTAATAAAAAAGAGAGAAAAAAAGGTGAGCAACCAAGGGCGAGGCTTTTATTAAGATGCGCCCAGGCCGAGTCAGGCAATTTCGATTCCTTATTTTGCTTAAGCATATGCCATTGATGAACGGGCAGTCTTTTGGGATTCAGCCCAAGCCTATTGCCAGAATATAGAGAGACCTCTAAAGGTTGCTTCCATTTTTCGAAAGATACAAAGCGATGAGAATTTTTCTCTTCCCCAAAATCGAGCTTTTCCAAATCTATTCCTGACAAATTGAACTGGGCAATTCCGGAAGCTAAGTCCTTAGAAACGAGGGCTTTTTTAGCATGTATGAGGGTCAAAAAATTTCCCTTATCATCTATTAACAAAATTCTCATATTTAGCCATTCCTCTTCGCTGGCATGCCCCACGCTCAATCTTGCTGTACTCGCCTCCCCCCCAAATAGTCCATCGAGTCCCTTAACTCCCCCATTATTTACTTTTTTCCTGAGCGAAACTTCAAACTCGGCTCCCTCATTTGCTAAAACACTCAAGTTTTCCCAAGCAAGCTCATGCTTTCTTTCTTCAAACTGTGCCCGTGCAAGAGGTGCCCAAACCAGAGATGCGAAACAGCAAAGAGTAGAAATACAGAGGGAGGCACTGTAAAGGGGAACCTGCCAACTTCGAGAATTAAAACCAAGGGAATGAAGCGCAACTATTTCACCATCAGCAGACCATCTTCCCACACAGAATAAAACAGCTAGACAAAACCCAAAGGGTAGTCCCATGGAAAGGGCGTAAGGGAAGAGTAAAAAAATTAATTCGAAAAAGGTAGTAGACGAATAGGACAGAGCTTGTAACAAAGCCTCATCGTGCCTTGAGAGGTTGGCATAAAGCAAGATTCCAGAAAGGGATAAACTGCCCCAAAATGTGGAAAGAAAAATCTCCCTAAAAATGTAGCGGCGAATGATGCTGGAAGTTTTCCGGATCATTTAGCCTGAACTAGAAAAGTTCAACTTTGCCAAGTCCTCAGGGACATCGACTCCCACGGTATCCCGACCCACCTCAACAACTGAAATTCGAAAGCCCATTTCAAGCGCTCTTAGTTGTTCCAGTTTTTCAATTCTTTCCAATTTACCTTGCTTGGATGATGCAAAATGACGGAGGAAGGATTGGCCGTACCCATACATACCGAGATGTTTAAGAGCTGTACCCGACATTCCTCCTTCACTTTCTCGCTCATATGGAATATTTGCCCGTGAAAAATAGATGGCAAAACCGGATGCGTCCCTGACAACTTTTACCTGGTTGGAATCGAGGAAATCTTCCCTTTTTTTAAAAGCTACCGCCAGGGTAGCTAAATCTGCTCCTTTCTTCTTTAAACCCTCGGTAAGAGCAAGTAAATGTTCGCGGTGAACCAAGGGCTCATCAGCCTGTACATTTATCACAGATTCGGCACCAACAGTTTCGTTCGCTTGAGCAATACGATCTGTACCCGATGGCAGGTCTGGAGAAGTCATGACAAATGAAAAACCGGCAGTTTTTAAAACGCGGGCAAAGTCTTCACTGTCTACTGCAAAAAAAAGTTGAAACTCAGGGGCATGCTGCCTAATTCGTTCCGCCGTGCGTAGAATCAAAGGCTGCCCACCGGCATCCGCCAACAATTTACCTGGAAATCGACTAGATGCCATTCGGGCAGGTACAATGATGGTCGGTAATTCGAGTTCGTTCATGTAAAAAAGGGTACTTTGAGGTTTTTTCGGTTACTTCTTGGGTTGTCGCAAGCAAATCCGTACCTATTCTGTATATCGTGATCCATAAAGAAATAATTAAACACCCTACCCTTTCATCTCCGCAGGACCGCTTTGCTCTGCCCGATTCCTCTGGGTGCTTTGGACCATATGGTGGCAGTTATGTACCTGAAACTCTCTACCATCCATTAAGCGAACTCAATGATGCTTATGTCGAAGCAAAAAAAGATCCAGATTTCCAACAGGAGTTATCCCGCTTACTCAAGGAATTTGCCGGTCGCCCCACCGAATTATATTTCGCCGAGCGTCTTACCAAGGAACTGGGTGGTGCTAAAATATATTTGAAGAGGGAAGATTTACTTCACACAGGTGCTCACAAAATCAATAATGCACTAGGACAAGCCCTGCTCGCCAAAAGGATGGGCAAAAAACGAATTATTGCCGAAACGGGTGCCGGACAGCATGGAATCGCCACCGCTTCGGTATGTGCTAAATTTGGTATGGATTGCAAAATATACATGGGAGCAGAGGATATGCGCCGCCAAGCCCTGAATGTCTTTCGTATGCGATTGAGTGGAGCGGAAGTGCATGGTGTGGAAGCCGGTAGCAAGACCCTCAAGGAAGCGATCAATGAGGCGATGAGAGATTGGGTGACGAATGTGCGATCCACACATTATATCTTGGGTTCGGCTCTCGGAGCCCATCCCTATCCGGGCATGGTTCGCGATTTTCACCGAGTAATCAGCGAAGAGACCAAAAGACAATTCCTGGAGATGGAAGGTAGGCTTCCTGATGAGATGATTGCCTGTGTGGGTGGGGGAAGCAATGCAATTGGCTTCTTTTTCGATTTCCTGGAGGATTTAGATGTTCGACTGATTGGTGTGGAAGCTGGTGGGCGCTCTCTTGACGAAGGCGAACATGCCGCCCGTTTCGAGGGAGGTAAACTTGGAGTGCTCCAAGGTTGCAAAACTTGGATCCTGCAAAATGCGGAAGGGCAAATCAACCCGACCCACTCGGTCTCGGCCGGGCTCGACTATGCAGCCATCGGGCCTGAACATGCTTACTACCGGGATCTTGGAAGAATTGAATTTGCTCATGCAGGCGATAAAGACGCACTTGACGCCTTCCGTAAGCTCTCCTGCGTAGAAGGCATATTACCCGCCCTGGAAACTTCTCACGGATTGGCTCACGCCTTTAAACGGGCAGCCCAAATGACTCCAGATCAAACAGTATGCGTTAACTTAAGTGGCCGGGGGGACAAGGATGCGATGGAAGCCGCCAGAGTGATGGGAGTAACCGGATTACCAGAAATGCCACTTCCATGAAGAGTATGACTGGTTATGGGCAAGGGTCCTTAGAAACCTTGGAGTTTTGTGGATCCCTTGAAATTTCTTCGGTAAACAAACGAGGATTTGAACTTGTCTTTCACCTACCTCGGGAATGGCAAGTCTTGGAACGATTGTTTGCTCGTATAATCCGAGGGAAAATAAACCGTGGTCGAATCCGTGTAGCCCTAAACCTTGCGAACCCCGCTGAATCCGGTGCAGGTTCCTGGCTGAATGAATCCCTTGTTTCACAAGAACTCGAACGATTAAAAAAGTTTTGCACTGAACGGAAAATTCCACACGAACCGAATGCCGAACTCGTTTACAGGATCGCATCGTCACTCAAGGACCAATCGTTCCTTCCTCCTGCGGACAAAGTGGAAAGTTCTTTACTGCGAGCGGTTGAAAAAGCCTTGGATGGTTTAATTGAAATGCGATTAATTGAAGGAGAAGCCCTTAAAGAGGACTTGTATTCCAGAATTAATCATTTGCATAAATTTCTGATAGCTTTGTCAAAATCAAGTCAGGGAATGGCTCGGGAATGGAAAGACAAATTATTCATTCGATTACAGGAGCAGGGTCTAGAAATCGACGAAAGCGATGAAAGGGTAGTAAAAGAAATTGCCCTTTTTGCTGATAAATCAGACATTTCCGAAGAATTGACTCGAATAGCAAGTCACTTGGAACAATTCAAAGATTGCTTGGATTCCGCTGAACCCGTGGGCAGGAAGTTGGAATTTATAACTCAGGAACTTTTGCGCGAATTTAATACATTGGGCTCTAAATCAGCTCGACCAGAATGTACCAAGCAAGCTATCGACGCCAAAGTTGAACTGGAAAAAATTCGCGAACAAATCTCAAATATCGAGTAAGACGGGAGACCTTCTACCCAACACAGAGCCGAAAATTGGTTCAATCAGGATCTTGGAACTTTCCCAACCTTTTGCTTGCTCTCTAGGAGGCCAGCAATTGCACATGATATAGCTCCAATGCATAGTGCGGAATCGGCAACATTGAAGACTGGATAATCGTATTGGAAATAAGGTAGATAAACATCTACAAAATCAACCACTTCAGCAGGGGTACGGAATAAACGATCGGCCAGATTTCCAGCAATCCCTCCGCATATGCCTCCAAAAACCAATTGCAATCCTGGTTTATTCAATTCCAATTGTTTACGAAAAATAAATATTGCCAGCAAAGCGATGACTGCGAGGGCGGTAAGAGCATTAGGATAATCTGAAAACATACTCCAGGCGGCCCCAGGATTGGTAACATAGGTAATTTCAAGAAGAACTTCCGGGCCTTCTATCCAATCTATAATTGGAATGGGGTTTCGTCTGAGTTCAACCGCACGCTCAACAACCCAATGCTTGCTAGCCTGATCAAGCCCGAACACTCCAAATGCAAGTGCCCAAAAACGAATGTAATTCACCAAGTTAGATTATCTAAAAAGGGAAAAAGTAATTATATGTGGCTCAATCATCCTGCCCCATCGTGGAGTCGGAAATCGTTGCGAATGTCCCGGTTGCTTGGTCTCTCTCCTTACGATTTCCGCTTTCAAATAAAACCTGTCCCTCAAGTGAAAAACGAGTAAAAGGAACGGCACGAAGGCGATTCTTGTTAATTGGCTTATTTGTTTGCTGGCAAGTGCCATAAGAACCGTCGAAGATACGATCGATCGCATCTTCGATTTCTTCTAGGGCTTCATGATCATTCGCTACCATAGAAAGAGCGAGATCTCGATCAAAAGTCTCAGTGCCGGCATCACTCGAATTTAATGAAAGCTCTCCTGACTCTCTAGCAGAAGCACCAATGGTTTCATTAGATCGCTCTCCCAAAGAGCCTTTCAACGCATCCCTCAACGAAATGAGAGACTTATAAAAGGGCATCCATTGCTTTGGCACCTTGTTATCGTCTCTGCGAATTTGCTTCTCATTGGATGTAGGTACACCAAACCCCAAAATATCATCAATCGAAGCACTCGTGATTTTCTTAACCTTTGATGCTTTAGCCGACTTTTTAGGTGCGACTTTTACAACCGCAACTTTTTCAGGGGCTTTTTTCTTTTCTTTCTTTTCAGGAGTTTTCTTACGGGAAGAAAGAAGGGAACGAATATCACTGATTGAAAATCCACTACTTTCCGCACTATCCTCCTTGGAGTTTTGAGGATTAGATTTGGCTGCCAATTCTCTCAATTTCGCCACTGCAGATGCTTTTGTGGACTTTGCCGAGGTTGATTGAGAAGATTGCACCTTAGGCTTAGCTTTTATGGAAGGTTTGGACGGTGACTTCTTGACCGTAGCGGCTTTCTTCTTTGCTACAGGTTTCACCTTGGCAGGCTTGGAGACTTTCTTGGGAGCTGCAGGCTTCTTTGGTGGGGTGGTTGTTTTGGGCAACGATTTCTTCCCTACAGTCGACTTTGTCGATGCAGGTTTTGCCTTTATTGATTTTGCTCGGGTTGTGGAGGTGGCTTTCTTTTTTGCAGTCATGGGAAATGAATTTCGGGAATATACTGCTTCAACCGAACTTGGCAAGCACTTCGGCACATCGAGGAGAGACTTCACCCCACGGTTCCACATAAACCAACTCAGGAACCCAACGCCAACTACGCGGACATCGGGTACCTGGTGCGTGTTGTGCAGTGACATAATTAGTACCTTCAGAAGGAAGGTTTTTTACCACTACAGAGGAGACAATAAATAGCTCGGCCAATTCAACCAATGATCGCCGTTTCAAAATCTCCCCAAGTTTACTGTCTCCAAAAATATGCAATTCCACTTCTGCATCCAGGGACTGACCGATTTCTTTTTTTACCCGCAAGGATTCCAAAGCTTCGTTCACATGGGAATCCTTGAAATCCAATAAATTCTGTATGTCAGAAACAGCGATTTCGCCAGACCCGAGTACCTTTTCCTGTGGCCAATTTTGTAAACTTAAAGCATCTTCACAATACTCTCCGCCTGATTGACCAAAAGCCCATGCCTCATCAGCTATATAGGGGGTAAAAGGCCCGATTAACTTGATAAGGCATTCAAAAACCATCAAAAGTGCAGACTGGGTGGAACGACGCAAGGGGTCATTTACATCCAATGTATATAACCTGTCCTTGATAACATCGTGGTAGGTGGAAGATAGAATACCGGAACAAAATCGATTTATGGACTGAATGGCTCGATGAAATTCATATTTCTCACAAGCATCTGTAACTTCACGAATCAATTCATTTGTTTTAGAAAGTGCCCAAAGATCGACTGGTGACATCTCCTCAACCTCTACTCCATGCTCTTTTTGGGAAAAATCATGTATTGCTCCAAGTTGAAAGCGTAGGGTGTTGCGCAAAGTACGGTAGGCACGCACTGCTTGGTCTAAAATTTCATCAGACAAAGGAATATCCCGTCGAAAATCTTCCGAGCATACCCAGAGGCGTAACACATCAGCCCCGTATTTGGTGACATATGAATCCGCGGTCTGTGGCTTTCCGTCGCTTTTCGAAATCTTCTTACCTTCCCCGTTTACTACAAATCCATGAGTTAGAATTCTTCGGTAAGGTGCGGCCTGTGAAGAGACTATACTCGTCCACAAAGAACTTTGGAACCAACCGCGGTGCTGATCACTACCTTCAAGATATAAATCGGCCGGCCATGAAGTTTCCTCATTTCTTCGAAGAACAGCCTTGTGGCTGCAACCGGAATCAATCCATACGTCCAATGTGTCTTGCCCTTTAATTAATTTTTTCCCTTTCCAAGCATCAGGCAATTCATAGCCATCAAGCAGTTCCTCAGGAGTTTGGGAAAACCATAGGTTGCAACCTTCAACCGATATCTTTTCAGAAAGAAATTTAATGAGCCCGAAATCAAGTAAGGCATTTCCATCCTCATCAAAAAATACCGGGATCGGAACTCCCCAAGATCGTTGCCTTGAAATGCACCAATCTGGTCGGGACTCTAGAAATCCATGAATGCGATTCCTTCCCCACTCTGGAGTGAAGGATACATCTTTTAATCCATCCATGCAACGGGCTCGCAAATCTTCTTTGTCCAGAGAAACAAACCACTGATCCATCGCCCGAAAAATTACTGGAGATTTACTCCTCCAGCAATGTGGATACTGGTGATGATATTCCTTTTGGGCGATCAAAGAACCCGTGGTGTTCAGGATTTCCAAAACTGCATGGTTTGCCTTTGACCCGTCGGCTTTTTCCAATACGGAAAGACCAACTAGTTCTTGAGGAATTTGTCCGTCATCCAAATATTTACCCCCGTCATCAAGCGGGCAATAAATTTCTAAACCATGTTCCAGTCCAGTCAGGTAATCGTCCAAACCATGTCCCGGGGCAATGTGCACACAACCGGTACCTGTGTCCATCGTTACATACTCAGCAGATACAACTGGACTGTCCCGGTCAATAAAAGGGTGGCGGGTCACTTTTCCGGCAAGATCTGAACCATTGCAGGTTTCTCCGATCGAATAGTCAGAAAACCCACACTCCTTGCAAAACTCATCCACCCTTGGCTGAGCTATCCAATAACTTACATCACCCGTCTTTACTTCGCAGTACGACTCACGTGGATGTACCGCCACTGCAAGATTAGCCGGTAAAGTCCAGGGAGTGGTTGTCCAAATCACCAAGTAAGCATTACCTTCTTCTCCTTGTACTTTAAAGCGTACATAAATCGACGGACTTATATGATCATAGTATTCAATCTCTGCTTCTGCGAGTGCAGTTTGACAGGGAATTGACCAATACACCGGTTTTTTACTGCGGTAAACGAGTCCTTGCTCCACAAAATCGGCAAAAGTTCTAAGAATTTCAGCCTCGTAACCAGGATCCATCGTCCGGTATTCTTTTTCCCAGTCCGCCAAGACTCCCAACCGTTTGAACTGAGCCCTTTGAGTTTCGATATAAGATTTAGAGAACTCTTCACATTCTTGGCGCAATTGAACGGAATCAAACTCTTTCTTGGATGCCCTCAACTTCTTGGTGACTTTGTGCTCGATGGGCAGACCATGACAATCCCATCCTGGTAGATAAGGGGTAAGAAAACCCCGGGCATTTTTGTAGCGCAAAATCGAATCCTTGAGAATTTTGTTTAGTGCCGTGCCCACATGAACATCTCCATTCGTAAAGGGTGGGCCATCGTGCAGCACAAAGGAGGGACCATCTAAGTTCTTCTTTTGCATCTTTGCATAAATTCCGGATTCCTCCCAGTGCTTCATGCGTGCAGGTTCCCGGACCACCGCATTTGCCCTCATGGGGAAATCGGTCTTAGGCAGATTTAAAGTATCCTTGAGTTTTTCAGGAGCGTTCATTTGAAGTGTATCTCGCGCAAAGGGTTGGAAAATGAAGCAATGAGCCATCAAGTCAAGGGTTGATGATCGACGGGCCCTCGAATCTACTTGCCATTCGAATAACAGCAACCACCCTTAGCAAACTTTCTTATCAATGTACGAACTCCTGGACAATTGGATAACACCATGGGCGGAACAATCCTATGAAGGCTACCTGGTTTTTCTCGCCCTCTGCATAGTTGCGGGATTTTACCTCCTTACGAAGGGGGGAGATTGGCTGAGCGATCATAGCTCAAACATTGCTTGCCAATTGGGTGTGCCCCCAGTTGTAGTTGGACTAACTATCGTTTCTATCGCCACCTCTACACCTGAACTATTTACTTCCCTATCCGCACTGCGCAGTGGTTCGCCCGGATTAGTCTTGGGAAATGTAATTGGTTCGAACATTGCAAATGTGGGACTGATCCTGGGGATTGCTTTGCTTCTGGGAAAAATTTCTACCCAAGGAGCGGTTTCTCTCGCCCAAAGGCATTGCCTTTTTTGGATAACTATTGGCTTTTGTTTAGCTCTTTTACTTTTGCCACGCGGAGAACTTGGATTAATTCCTGGCTCTCTGTTACTTGCATTTATCTGCTTTTACTTGGTTACGGTCACTAATCATGCTCTTAGAAATAAACAACGCATGAAAACTGCCGAAGAATTAAGTGCCTCAGAAAATACTCCAACCACCAGCCTCATTTTATCAGTGTGCGTTGTTGGAATTGCTACCCTTGCCCTTTGGATAGGCTCAGACTCCTTAGTTTACGGATCGAAGAGCCTTGCCATTATTGCTGGTGTGCCGGAAGAATTGATAGGCTTTACACTTCTGGCTATTGGTACGAGCCTACCAGAATTAGCGGCTTCCATAAGTTTGGTTCGAAAAGCACAGACCTCAATGCTTTTAGGCAATATTGTAGGATCAAACTTGTTCAATATCTCCTTGATTGGTGGATTAGCCGGAATCATGGGACCAGTACGAAGTGGTGCCCCCCATCCATGGATCGATTACATTTCTCTGCTGGTAACCACCATGATTCTTATCCATTGGCTTGGAGGTAAAACCTTAACCCAAAGACATGGTTTATTTCTGTTACTTACTTACATAATTGCAAGCATAAGCACATGGATGCTGAATTCCTAGATAAACAAACCTGATTGACCCCGTACCGGGTCAATCCAATTAGATCTACAACTTAGGCGTTTTCTCCAACTTGAAAGCGCAGGAATTTCTCAACTCTCAAAGTAGTGCCAACTTCCTTACCAACCGAATCTACAAGTTGTTGGATGGATTGATCAGGATTCTTGACAAATGGTTGCTCTAGTAAACAGGAACCGGAATAGTATTTATCCAATTTACCGCTAACAATCTTTTCGACAGCTTGCGGAGGCTTGCCTTCTGCTTGTGCCTGAGCGATTTCCATTTCCTTTTGCACAAGTTCTGCAGGAACATCCTCTCGAGATACACAAACGGGAGAAGTAGCAGCCACATGCATACACAAATCCTTGGCCATGCTAATAACTTGGTCATTGGAAGATACTTCTGGAGAATCAGACCCGATAGAAATAAGAACAGCAACTTTGGCACCCGTATGCACATAGGATTCAACAATACCGTTATTATCTGGTGAGAGGGATTGGGATCGAGAGATTTGAATGTTTTCCCCAATCTTGGCAACCTGTTCAGTTCTTTTTTCCTCCAAATCCGCATCTGGATTATCGAGTAAATCATCTGCAACCGAGCTAGCAAAAATGACAAAATCTTCATTTTTGGCGACAAAATCAGTTTCACAGTTTACTTCAACCAATAATCCTTTCGATCGATCAGCAGAAATCGCCTGAGAAATAATTCCCTCACTAGCACTCCTGCCTGACTTTTTAGCTGCAGTAGCTATGCCCTTCTTGCGAAGAATCGAAACGGCTTCTTCCATATTGCTATTACTCTCGGTAAGAGCACGTTTACAGTCTATCAGTCCGGCGCCAGTTTTATCACGCAAGGACATTACATCATCTTTGGAAACGGTCATTTTAATTTTGAATTCGAAAAATTTTCTAGGATTTTAAATTTACTTATCTTCCGATTTAGGCTCGGCTTTCTTTGTATCTGCATCAGTTACTAGAACTTGTTCTTCAACTGCTACCTTAACATCAGGTGCATCTTCGGTTGTTTGTTCCTCTGAAGGGGAATCCTGTAATTCATCTGCAACTGGCTCGATATCGCTCGATTCCTCAGACATTTCAGATTTTCTTTTCTCATCAAAATCCATTTCGTCGTAGCCCTCAGGCAGGGTCACTTCAGGTTCGTCACCGTTATCAAGAAAATCAGGTTCCTGAGAAACTGGAGTGATGTCTTTTCTCTTAGTCGGGGCTTGCGAACGCTTGGATGTGCCCGCCTGAATTGCATCGAGTACTACATCAACAATGATTCGAATAGATTTTGTAGAATCATCATTACCGGGAATGGGATGGGAAAGGACGGAAGGATCCGAATTACTATCCACCAAGGCGATTACAGGAATTTTTAAACGATTGGCTTCCGCCACGGCAATGGACTCGTTAAATGAATCAATTACAAAGAGTGCTCCAGGTAAACCTTGTAAGTTGAGCAATCCTTCAAAATCTCGGTTCATTCGAGTCATTTGGCGCTTGATAGATGCACTTTCTTTTCCGTGCATTTTATCTAGGCTACCGTCTTCTTCCATCCGTAAAAACTTCTTGTACTTAGCAATACTTGAAGAAACCGTTTCGTAATTAGTAAGAGCTCCTCCCATCCAACGATTCACACAAAAAGGCATATTGGTGGCAGCTGCAAGTTCACGAATAGGCTCAATAGCCTGTCTCTTAGTTCCAATCAGTAGAACCTGTTTTCCAGAAGCAACGATTTCTTCAATTGCTTGGGCTGCTTTTTCCAACAAATCATAAGTCTTTTCGAGATTGATAATGGAAATACCATGTCTGTTATCGTAGACAAAAGGTTTAGATTTTGGATTCCAACGGCGTACTTGATGGCCAAAATGGACTCCGGCATCGAGGAGATCTTTAACGGAAACGTTCATAATACTGTAGGTTCAAAGCCCGCCACGAACGTGTCGACGGGAGAAATAATTTTCTTTTGGATAATGTTGAGGGTTATAAATTTTGGGAGCAGGGGCAGGATTTGAACCTGCGACCTTCAGGTTATGAGCCTGACGAGCTACCAGACTGCTCCACCCTGCTGCAAAGGGTCCTAAAGTATATAAATTTTAACTCAACGCAATGAAAAACTTTTTTCTCGCCCACCCAATTTCACAGTTTAGGCTAATAAAATATGCTCGAATTAAACGAAGTAAGGAACTTTTGCGACCAACGGTTGCAACTCTCGAAAATTCCTGATTATCCAAGTGCATGGAACGGATTACAGTTAGAAAACAACGGAGAAGTAACTAAAATTGGCGCTAGTGTGGATGCCGGACTGGTTCCTTTTCGATTAGCCATTGAAAAGAGAATCGACCTACTTATTTGCCACCATGGAATGTTTTGGACTCCCCCCACCCCGTTGACGGGTTCGCACTTTGAAAAGGTCAAACTTTGCATGGATTCAAACCTCTCGATTTACGGTGCCCATCTGCCTCTCGACTGCCATCCAGAAATTGGAAATAATGTAATCTTGGCAAACAAACTTGGACTAGAACCCTGTGGAAGTTTTCTGCCTTTCGAAGGAATTGATGTGGGGTTGCTCACCACCAGTTCATATGATCGAGAAGAATTAAATGAGCGCTTGAACGATTTATTTCCTCTTGGATTCCATGCAATGGAGTTTGGGATGGGAAAGCCAGAAAAGATTGCGATTCTTACTGGATCTGGTCAAAGTGCAGTTGACAAGATTCTAAATTCAGGGGCAGACACATTGATTACCGGAGAACTCAAACAACACCACTTTAATGTCGCACAAGAGCTTGAACTTAATCTTTACGCCTGCGGGCATTATGCTACTGAAAAATTTGGGGTGGATGCATTAGCCCGTGAAACCTCACTGAAATTCGACCTACCGTACGAATTTGTTGAAACCGACTGTCCGCTATGAACTTGCATACAACATTGCGATTTCTTTCTTTTTCAGATTAAATCTTTTAGAAATGAAAAAGATCGGCCTGCTTAACGGACCAAATCTCGACCGTCTAGGTAAAAGGGAGCCAGATATTTATGGTTCCCAAACCCTAGACGAAATCGTTAAACATATCATTTCTAATGGTGTGAAATTTGAATGCGAAGTGGATGCCTTTCAGTCCAACCACGAAGGTTCACTCATTGATAAAATTCATGCATGGGCAGACGCTGGATTTGATGGATTAATCATCAACCCAGGTGGCTTTACTCATACAAGTGTCGCTCTGCGTGATGCGGTTGTAGCATCGGGATTAAACACCATTGAAGTACACTTATCTAACATCCACGCGAGGGAAGATTTTAGGCACAAATCCCTTATTTCTGGAGTCGCTCAGGGAGTCATCGCAGGTATGGGCTCTGCTGGATATTCTTTTGCACTTAGGAATTTGTTGGGAAAAGACTAGACGGTATCCTCTCCAAGAAAAAAATCGTTTCCCTTGTCGTCGGTAATGATGAAAGCGGGAAAATTTTCCACTTCGATCTTACGGATTGCTTCCATGCCTAGGTCTTCGTATTCTAGCAACTCTACCTTTTTTATGCACTTTTGAGCAAGTCTGGCAGCTGAACCTCCAATGCTCCCAAGATAAAAACCTCCATGCTTCTTGCACGCCTGAACTACCATCTTCGAACGGTTTCCCTTTGCAAGCATCACCATTGATCCACCTGCTTCCTGAAATTTATTTACAAATGCATCCATTCTTCCTGCGGTAGTTGGTCCAAATGAACCCGAAGCATAACCCTCTGGAGTCTTCGCCGGGCCTGCATAGTAAATAGGGAATTGTTTAAAGTAGTCTGGCAATCCATCCCCCGCATTTAACCTATCGCGCAATCGACTGTGTGCTAAGTCACGAGCAACAATCAAAGGACCATTTAAGGATAAACGGGTACGTACCGGGTGTTTGGATAATTCTTTGAGGACTTCCTCCATTCCAAGGTTTAAATCAATCTCGACAGCCTCGTCATCTGAGCCACTTTCCTCTTCGTAAGCAGGAAGAAAACGGCTTGGATTGGTCTCGAGTTGTTCAAGAAATACACCATCTGCAGTGATTTTGCCCAAGGCTTGTCGGTCAGCGGAACAACTCACTCCGATTCCTATAGGCAGGCTCGCTCCGTGCCTAGGCAAACGAATAACACGAACATCTAGACAAAAATACTTTCCACCAAATTGAGCACCAATTCCGCGCTCTTGAGTCATTTTCAAAATTTTGCTTTCCATTTCTGGACATCTTATAGCATGACCACGAGGTTCTCCGGTGACCGGTAAATTGTCGAGGTAGCGGGCACTTGCAAGTTTGACGGTTTTTAAATTGGCTTCAGCTGAAGTTCCACCAATGACCACCGCTAAGTGGTATGGAGGGCAAGCAGCCGTCCCTAGGGCTGCAATGTGCTCGTCCAAATATTCGAGCAATAATTCCTCCTTAAGTAAAGATGGGGTGCCTTGATGTAAAAAGGTTTTGTTAGCCGAACCGCCCCCCTTGGCCATGAATAAGAATTGATATTCACTTCCCTCCGTATGCATAATGTCGACTTGTGCAGGCAGGTTTGAACGGGTATTTTTTTCCTCAAACATACCGAGTGGAGCAAGTTGGGAAAATCGTAGATTATCTGTAGCATAGGTCTGCTCAATTCCTTTAGAAAGAGCAGCTTCGTCGCCCCCTTTTGTCCATAACCCTCTGCCTTTTTTGGCTAGTATAATTGCAGTTCCCGTATCTTGGCACATTGGTAGGATGCCCTCAGCTGCAATTTGCGAATTTCTCAACAGGTCAAGTGCAACAAATCGATCGTTTGCGGATGCATCAGGATCTTCTAATATTTTGCACAATTGTTCAAGATGGCCAGGTCTTAAATAGTGCGAAATATCATGAAACGCTTCTTGAGCTAAGCGCTCAAGTGCCTCGGGTTTTACTTTTAAGACAGGTTCATCACAAAAGGTTCCTTTGGCTAAGCAATCCTCCAAGCCATCAATTTTGCGCCATTTTACATTTTCATAAGGATTGCACGGGAACATAGGATTTTTTTCGAAAGCAGCCATGGTTTAAAAATTTGAATGATCAAGTTGGAGAAGTTGAAAAAACCTCATCGCTTAATTCGTCAGCGGAAATGAGAGCAGAGAATATCAAGGAACTGTTTCGCCTACTGGATGGCGAGATTCCTCACCGGGCAAAGCTCCGTCCACTTCTGCAATTTGAGATTCTTGCTCCTTTATCACAACTGATCGCTTTTCCACTTTTATAGGAATTGTGAGGACTTTATCGTCTCTCTGAACCACAAAATTAACCATCGTTTTAGGCTTCGCAAAAAAAGCGGCGTGGGCAAGATCTCCCCGATCTTGTACTTTTATTGATCCTATCCTTGTTATCCGGTCTCCCTTTTTTAAAGAGGATTTTGCAGCTGGTGATCCATCCACAGTGCCTTGAACAATGATATCAAATGAATTACTGGAATTAAGTTTGCGAGAAACAGTGACCCCGAACCAACCGTACTCGACCTTGCCAGAAAAAAGTAAGCCGTCACGTATGCGAAGGCAGGCGGCGGAAGGGAGGATAAATGAGGACCCTAAATCCGTAAGGGCAGCATGGGCAATTCCAACAAACCTTCCCTGTAAATCAAATATGGGAGCACCAATTTCCCCCGGGCCTAAAGGCAAGCTTGTACGAATCATTTTAGTGGGAAATAAGTTGGTGCCAAAGGATATTTCTTCACTTTGAAAAAGCCCATAAGTAGGACCAACTTTAAATTCCAACGCACAGGTCAATCCAACAAGGATCGATCCAGGCGAAAAATCGTCGGATTCATTCGATATCGAAAGAAAAGAAAATTCTTTCTTTGGCTCTACCACTTTGAGCATGGATATATTACAAAGGTAATCATGCCCTATTAATTGTGCCAGGTAGAAGGATTGTTGGTGTTCAATCCAAATCTGATCTGCATTCCTGAGCAGACCGGTGGTTAATACATGACCGTCCTTACTTACAAAAAAACCACTACCCATCTTAAGTACGCGGCTAGACTTGTCTCCAGTTTGGTCCTTACGAATGGCCTTAACCCTTACAACACAATCACTAGAACTTACAAAAATATCACGAATCCTGTCCTGCACAGATAATGAAGGATGTGAAAAACTTGAATCTGCCCGGATTGAAACGCCTAGAGCAACCAAGCATACGCTTGTAAAAACAAGCTTACGCATCCATCTAGAAGGTATATTGTGCAGAGTGGATAGGATTCCGGGAAAGGCTGAGCGAATGATGATTAAAACTGGAATCACCACCTGCGAGCTGCACGCTGG
Source organism: Opitutales bacterium (assembly GCA_028045305.1). Taxonomy (GTDB): domain Bacteria; phylum Verrucomicrobiota; class Verrucomicrobiia; order Opitutales; family Seribacteraceae; genus Chordibacter. The sequence goes on from JAOFTV010000012.1 coordinate 49,986, forward strand.
AATTGGCAAAGGAAT
>JAOFTV010000012.1:55000-59379 GCA_028045305.1 Opitutales bacterium
CTCTGCGCAGATTCACACGGGGTTTCTCGTGTCCCGTGCTACTCAGGAACACCCTAGGTCATTTCAAGTTTTCGGTTACGGGTCTATCACCCTCTATGGATCATCTTTCCAGATGATTCACCTAACAATCAAAGTACCATGTTGGGGTCCTACAACCCCGGCCTTGCAAGCAAGACCGGTTTGGGCTGTTCCCTTTTCGCTCGCCGCTACTTGGGGAATCGAATTCTCTTTCTTTTCCTCCGCTTACTAAGATGTTTCAATTCAGCGGGTATCGCTTCCATATCCTATATATTCAGATATGGATAACAACCGATTAAGGCTGCTGGGTTCTCCCATTCGGAAATCCCCGGGTCAAAGCGTATTTGCCGCTACCCGAGGCTTATCGCAGCTAGTCACGTCCTTCATCGCCTGACATCGCCAAGGCATTCACCAATTGCCCTTGCTTCATTTGTTTACGATTCATTAAATCGCCGTATGGTATTTATTCCGGATGAGCGACACTTGTGTCACCCATTTTACGTTAAAACTATCAAAGAACTAAAAGTTGTAAAGATTTTGTGCTTCCAAAAATGGTGGGCCCAGGTGGACTTGAACCACCGACCCCCGCGTTATCAACACGGTGCTCTAACCAACTGAGCTATGAGCCCCATTGACTACACGGACGAAAAATTTACGAATGGTGGAGCCAGACGGGATCGAACCGACGACCTCCTGAATGCAAATCAGGCGCTCTTCCAACTGAGCTATGGCCCCTCAATGTAAAGTGCATCCAATCGTCAGTTTATTCGAACGTGATGGAAGCGAAGAACAATGGTGTTCTTCAAAACCTATTTTGTGTGATCCGGAACGGGTACATCCGATCTCGAAGCTTGTAATTAAGATTCGATCGACCTACTTATCCGCGAAGGATAAGTTGGCTCCATAGAAAGGAGGTGATCCAGCCGCAGGTTCCCCTACGGCTACCTTGTTACGACTTCATCCCAATCACCAGCCCCACCTTCGGACACTGTCTCCTTGCGGTTAACTCATGTACTTCGGGCAGAACCGGCTTTCATGATGTGACGGGCGGTGTGTACAAGGCCCGGGAACGTATTCACGGCGTCATTGCTGATACGCCATTACTAGCGATTCCAACTTCATGGAGTCGAGTTGCAGACTCCAATCCGAACTGGGCCCGGTTTTGTGGATTTGCTCAATCTCGCGATATTGCATCCCATTGTGCCGGGCATTGTAGCACGTGTGCAGCCCTGGTCGTAAGGGCCATACTGACTTGACGTCGTCCCCACCTTCCCACCTCAACAAGAGGTTTGTCTTTCCAGAGTCCCCGGCATTACCCGCTGGCAACTGGAAACGAGGGTTGCGCTCGTTGCCGGACTTAACCGAACATCTCACGACACGAGCTGACGACAGCCATGCAGCACCTGTGCACCGTCCAGCCGAACTGACGAATTCCTTTCGGAAAACTATGACGGGCATGTCAAGACCAGGTAAGGTTCTTCGCGTTGCCTCGAATTAAGCCACATGCTCCACCGCTTGTGCGGGCCCCCGTCAATTCCTTTGAGTTTTAGCCTTGCGGCCGTAGTCCTCAGGCGGTGCACTTAACGCGTTAGCTTGAGCTCCGAAGGGGTCGAATCCTCCGAAACTTAGTGCACAACGTTTACGGCGTGGACTACAGGGGTATCTAATCCCTTTCGCTACCCACGCTTTCGTGATTGAGCGTCAGTACTCGTCCAGACAGTCGCCTTCGCCACTGGTGTTCCTCTAGATATCTACGCATTTCACCGCTACACCTAGAATTCCACTGTCCTCTCCGAGACTCTAGCCAAGTAGTTTCAGGCGCAGTTCCGGGGTTAAGCCCCGGGATTTCACACCTGACACACTTGGCCGCCTGCTCACCCTTTACGCCCAGTAAATCCGAGTAACGCTCGAGGTCTCCGTATTACCGCGGCTGCTGGCACGGAGTTAGCCACCTCTTCCTCTTTAGGTTAACTCAGGGCAGGGTATAAACCTGCTTGTTGTTCCCTAATGACAGGAGTTTACGACCCTAAGGCCTTCATCCTCCACGCGGCATTGCATCATCAGGCTTTCGCCCATTGTGAATGATTCGAAACTGCTGCCACCCGTAGGTGTCCGGGCCGTGTCTCAGTCCCGGTGTGGCTGATCATCCTCTCAGACCAGCTACCCGTCTTAGCCTTGGTGAGCCGTTACCTCACCAACAAGCTGATAGGCCGCGAGCCCATCCTTGAGCGCTATTACAAGCTTTAACCACTCCACCATGCGATGGAGGGTCACATACAGTATTAATTCGCCTTTCGGCGAGCTATTCCATACTCAAGGGCAGGTTGCTCACGTGTTACGCACCCGTTCGCCACTATCCACAAAACCGAAGTCTTGCTTCTCGTTCGACTTGCATGTCTTAACCATGCCGCCAGCGTTCACTCTGAGCCAGGATCAAACTCTCCAAGAGAGTTATGCGACTTAAACGCATAGGCTCGAGTCAAATAAATGACTCATTTATATTTTCAAAAAAATTGATCGGTGACCCGTTCATTGGATCACACAAAATAACTTTCAAAGAACACCCCTCATATTTGAGGGAAAGAGTTCCAACAAATAGTGAAAGGGGTTCTTCGTCAAGTGAAATGAAAATTTTTTCTTTCGATAGAAACCTTGTACTACAAACCTTAGTAAAACTCACAAGACCCTATTGAATACTGGGCTATATCGCCACAGGTCACTACTTATTCGAGCCATATTACCGCCGTGTTAATAAGTATTTTGTTACTCATTGAGTGAGAAAATTCCTTCCGTTTGATACCTTTTTCTTTTCTTAAAAGTGTGTTTCGGCCTGTTTTTCGTGATTCTCGCACACTTTTTCGCAAGGTTTTGACCCCGGTTGTCGAGATTTTGGAATGGATTAAAGGTAAAGCCCTACCCCGCCCCATGCACAAAGTCTTAATTAATAATACATAAAACGGACTTACTTCTATCGATAGTTTAGGAACTGTTGGTTCCACTGTTCTTTTGAAGGTATTCTCAAGAGATGTACTGTGTATCAGCAACAACCTAAAGTTTCCCTAGGTTGATAAAGACGGAGCGTGTTAGATATTTTGGGAAATCTTTATATCTTTTCAACAAAGCACCCCTCTCAGCACGATAGACGATTGGCTGGACGAAGAGTTTTTCGGCTTTGAGCCAGAGGAGGGTTAGTTTACCTGCCTCAGCCCGCCCCTCGCTCGGTTCGTTTGTCTCCGCTGGGCTACTCGCCCATGCTTGAGCCAACACTCCCCACGCTCGCTTGCTTTTACTGCTGTTGGAAACCGACACGGAAGCCGAGGTTGTAGTAGCGGTAGCTGGGGTTGTTGCTGCTACGGGCAGCCGAACGCAGGCCCGTACCAGCATCGCCCCAGGAGCCGCCCCGACCGACACGGTCGGAGCCATTGCTCGGCCCTGGCGGATCGATAACTGAGCTACTCGGATAAGCACCAAGCCAATCCGCCGTCCATTCTCTTACATTACCGTGCATATCAAAAAAGCCCCACGGGTTGACTTTGTATGAACCCACTTCGACAGTTTTGTTTATTCCACTCTCATTGTAATTTGCGAGTTGGGGTGTAATATTACTTCCCCAACTGTAAGCTGTCGTCGTACCTGCACGACATGCATACTCCCACTGTGCCTCGGTAGGCAAAGCAAACCCCCAGCTGCGAGGAATCCGTTCTTTCTTGTTTAATTCCTCACAAAATTCCACCGCATCATTCCATGATACTTGTTCAACGGGAAGTTTGTCCCCCTTAAATTGACTTGAATTTTTGCCCATCACTTTTTCGTATTGCTCTTGGGTAACCTCGTATTTCCCAAGGTTGAAACCTTTGGTTAGAATTACTGGATGAGCAGAAAAATCATTGCCCTGCCCTGAACCCATAATAAAGCTGCCCGGCGGACACCAAACCAGCTCCATACCGAGGGCTGACTTAACGATATAATTAGGCTTGGGTGCGTACCCGTCCACCGTATCTGCTAAGCGGTTCAGATCGATGGAAGCAGAAGAACTTTTCGCCTGCTCCACCGCCTGTTTCACCTCCGCCTGTTCCGAAGCACTCATATCTTCCAACTTAGCAGGCACACCTTTGACTGCACCTGTCTTCTGAGCAGTCTCTACTGCAGTAGCCAGTTGTTCAGCATCCAAAAAATCTACCCTTCCTTCCAACACCGACAACTCAGCTGAATCGGCACTCGCCGAAACTTTAAACTTGGTTCCCCGTATCCCTGCCTGTGCAATCTTCGTTTCCACAAGAAACGAAGATTCCTTTCCAAGTTTACGAACCTCCAAGACCAAGTCACCTTCTTCCAACTTAAGTGCCGTACGACTAGGGCTA
>JAOFTV010000013.1 GCA_028045305.1 Opitutales bacterium
TTCCCCTTGACGGATGCAACAATCACCCCGCCTCGCCCCTCATCCTTAAACGGCTGAGGTTCCGCGAACAACGACCGCCCGTAAGCCCTCTTCACATACTCCTGATCGGCAGATGAGAATCCTGTCAGCGGAACGGTAAACATTCGACCCGAGGCATTTTCGATTCGCACCTTGGTCCCGACAACTTCAATGTACCGAGCTTTTAGGGTGCGAACGTCTGCACTTGTCCAAGTGCGAATCGGATTTTTGGAATAAAGGAAGACCGAACAAAAAAAGAAAAACTAAAAACCGAGCGAACACTCGAAAAACGAAACGAATGACTATTGAATCATCAACCTCGAATTAAAGTCTGCTCCATGGAGTAGACTGGGAGAAAACAAAAAGGATTATCGCTTGCGAGAAAACTTGGATTGGAATTTTTCAACCCGTCCAGCAGTGTCCACAAAACGCTTTTCCCCTGTGTAAGCAGGGTGAGAATCCATAGTGATATCACGATAAAGAAGGTGGTGATCCACACCATCTACATTTTCAGTCTTTTTTGAACTGGCAGTAGACAGCGTGTTGAATTTTTTCCCGGTTGATACATCAACAAAGGTAACCGGATTTAAAGTTGGATGAATGTCTTTTTTCATCAATTAAAGAAGGTGATATAAAATCAACCCTGACGCGCCTTAAAACGCGGATTGGTTTTGTTAATGACATAAAGGCGTCCCTTGCGGCGAACAACTTTACAGTCGGGGTGACGAGTTTTGAGTGTCTTAATCGATGATGCTACTTTCATGTCAAACGAACAATCAAACAAACAACCCAACATCCGTCAATGAAAACCGAAGCATATTCAAATGAAATTTTGGCATTGAACATTTTTCGTTGGTATTCATTATTGATTCCTTATGAGCGAATCTTCAGACATCCCGTCCAAAAGCAAAAACCCCGAGCACTATTCTTTCATGGATCGTGATGCCTTGGCTAAGTACACTACAGATACCGGAAAAATCATCTCCCGCAAGTACACTGGCCTCACTCCTATGCAACAGCGCAAAGTGTCCCGCCTAATAAAAAAGGCAAGACACATGCAAATCCTTAAGTAAGGCAAAGCCTTACGGCGTCTGTTGCTCATCTCCGCAGATGAAGCGGTCGCCCGACTAGATAGGGGTGACTTAGTCGCTCTGCCGACTGAAACAGTTTATGGGCTTGCTGGCCTCGCATTGTCGCCTGAAACAGTAAAGAAAATTTTCGCTTTAAAAGGTAGATCATCCACCAATCCGTTAATTATCCACCTTGCCGATTTAAAATCTGCTGAAAAATTGGCTGTATTTAATAATTTGGCCAGGCAAGTATGCAAAGTTTTTTGGCCCGGACCCCTAACCATTGTCCTTACCAAAAAAACTTGCGTTCCAAATGAAATAACTGGAGGCGGTAATACTGTGGCGATTAGATCCCCCCTTCATCCACTTTTTAGAGAAATATTAAAAACTCTTGGGAAACCTCTGGCAGCCCCAAGCGCAAACCCTTCCAACCGTACGAGCCCTACCCAAGCAAGCCATATTAAAGAACTTTTCGGATCTGACTGTCCACCTACTGTGGATGGTGGAAACTGTAAGTTTGGGCTTGAATCAACGGTCCTCGACCTAAGTGCCGGTAAACCTCGGATACTTAGGTATGGTCCAATAACTCCAGAAGAAATTGAGAATGTTTTATCCATTCCTGTCCAAACTCCTCTGCCTGAGAGGCTAACGAATAACCAACCCAGTAAAAGTCCCGGAAGTGAGAAGTTGCATTATGCTCCGCGTACTCCTTTCTTCCTCCATCAGACGATCGAAGAAATTCGACTAAATCGTCCAAGTTCAGAAGATTTACTATTACTACCTCAAAAAAGTGATCTTCCCAAAGACATGGATTGGCTTTCTTCCCGTACCCTCTATTTCTCTTTCCATGGTAAACCTGAAGAAATTGCATTTAATTTATACAAAACCTTAATTCAAGCCGACAAAAGAAATGCCCAACGATTGCTCGCCCTCCTCCCCAATACAAATACTGAACTTTGTTTAGCAATCCGTGACCGTATGACTCGAGCATGCAATCGCAATGGTTCAATTGCTAAAAACTGAATATAAATTCTAAAAACCGTGAAATTCCTCCCAAAAAAACACGCCCTTTTAAAGTTCTGAACAAGTCACGCTTGCCATCATGCTAGTTTTGCTATTCGAAAAGAAAATCGAATCCTTTTAAAGATGTTACGCTCACTATATTCATCACTTTTTTTGCTTTTGGCGAGCCCATGGATTTTTGTTGCCAGTTTGTCGGGTCAGACTGACTCGCAACTGCGTGACCCAGAATTTCTCATTGAGCGGTACAATGAATTAGCTTCAAAGCATAACGCACTCATCGAAAAAACAAAGTCTCTTGTCCAATCTAGAGCATCTGTACCGCCGCCAACGATTCCCTCGAACAACGAAGTGCTGTTAAAAAATGAATTGAATGAAGCAATGGCCAAGGTGGCTGCCCTTCAAACCCAAGCAGTTAAACTAAAGCAGGAGGGCTTGCGGAATGTAAACAGCAGCCAATATCTTGACGAAACCAACGCCCGTTTGCGTCGCCAATTTCAGGAATTGAAAGCTGAGGAAATGTCCTTAGAACAAAAAAACAAAGAATTGCTACTTGAGAACAGAAGGTTGAAAAACGCCTTAGAGAACGCTGGATCGATCGAAGAAAGCACCCTTACTAAGATTCGTAACCTTGAACTATCCAAAACCACCGCTGAGCGAAAGCTGGGTAATTTAAAAAGGGACAAAACTCAAATTGATGTAGAGAACAAACAACTTTCAGGTCAGGTGGAAAGACTACTTAAGGAAAATGCCAATCTTAATCAAAAACTTGCAGGTTTAGGAGTGGACCACGAAACATCCTCTGTTCAACTTCGAGACTACAAAGATTCTCTCCGCAAGGCAGAGAGTGAGGTTAGCCTTCTGCAAGCTGAAGAAAGTGTCATGCGAGAAAGTTTGATGAGCGCTAGACAAGAAATTGCCCGTCTTAATGGTCTACTTTCCATAAGTGATGATAAGTTATCCATTATGGAATTAGAAAATTCAGATGGGGACAACCGTGTCAGCCAGCTAGATGCTCAGATTGATGTGCTTAACATGCAAGTTGAGGAACTACAAAAGATAAACACGGAGTTAATTTATGATGCCCAGCGCAACGAGGAAAATGCACGCCTTGTCCAAGCATCAAATGAAGATTTGCGACAACAGCTAGAAATCTTTGCAAACCGCAATCAAGATTTGATCAATGATGGATTTGCAAGCAAGGAAGAGGTCACAATTTTACGCTCACAATTGGGAAGTCTTGGCTTAAAGGAAGCTAGGGTATCAAGTGAAATCGAAGGGCTTCGCAGGTCGAACGAAGAACTCATATCCAAGAATCGTACTTTGGAAGCGGGAAAACAGGCAATGTTGGAGTCGGTGGAATTAATGCGTATTGAGATTGAAGGAATCGAATCGAACGAGCGCAACTTGATCAACAAACTAGAACAGATTGATGAGGAAAATCAAAACCTCTTAACCCAAACTGGTTCCCTGCACCAAGACCGAGCTTTCTTCCAAGAAAGAGCAGCTCAGTTGGATGCTCAACTCAATCAAACAGTTGCCAGTGAGAGATATTTAAAACAACAACTTGGTGCTCTTGAGGAAAAAATTATACTCAAGGATGCTAAGATTCAGGAACTTGAAGAGCTGGGAAATAGTGATTATCAAAGACTCCTGGCAGAGACCCGACAATTGGAGTCGGAATTTTCAGAAATTTTGGGGCGTGAACAAGTGCTGCTCAACCGCACATCCATTTTGGAAAATGAAAATCTTCTTCTTTCCGAACAACTTTCCGAGTCGAAAATTAAGAACCAACAACTAAATCGGAAGTTAGATTACTTGGGTGATGATAATGCAAATTTGCAAAGAGAAATCGAATCTTCCTTAAGGGTACGAAACCGTTTACGCAACAGCATCATAGATGTCATCGATCAAAATGATCGAGTCGAATCTAGGGCTCCCGATCCAATTGCGTATTAATTGAGTTTATTGAGTGCCTAAGCAGCTCATAAAACTTTTCCCATTTTTCGAAATTTTTCGTACCTTTGTTTAGGCAAATCCTCAGGGGAAATCTTTTTAAGATCATCTAATTCTGAGAGGAGTGCATTTCCCATAACTTTTGCAGTGGCTTCCCAATTTCGATGGGCACCCCCCGTTGGTTCCTCAAGCACACGATCAACAATCCCTAGTTTTAAAAGCTCATGGGCATCAAGTTTAAGTGCTTTTGCGGCATCAGAGGCAAATGCACGGTCTTTCCATAAAATTGCGGCACATCCTTCCGGAGAAATTACGGAATAGTACGCATTCTCAAAAATAAGCACGCGATCTGCAACTGCTACGCCAAGAGCACCGCCCGACCCACCCTCGCCGACAACCAAAGCAATGATAGGAACAGTAAATGTTGACATTTCGCGGAGGTTGACTGCGATGGCTTCGGCCACATGCCTCTCCTCAGCTCCTATCCCAGGAAAAGCACCCGGGGTGTCAATTAAAGAGATAATGGGGAGACCAAAACGATTGGCCATATTCATTAAACGAAGAGCCTTGCGATAGCCTTCAGGATTTGGGCACCCGAAATTACGAGCCAAGTTCTCTTCTGTATTTCTTCCCTTTTGCTGGGCAATAATCATTACACTGCGTCCACCTATGGAGGCAGGACCGCCAATGATTGCCTGGTCGTCTTTATACAAACGATCACCATGAAGTTCTTCGAAGTCTTCAAAGGCGAGGCGAATCAAATCCGGGGAAAAGGGCCGGTTCGGATGCCTCGAAAGTTGTACTTTCTGCCAAGGTGACAGGTTAGTATAGACCTGTCTTTTGGTAAGTTCGATCTTGGCTTCAATTGCTTTAATTTCAGATGAAAAATCAAGGTCTGAATTTTGCGAGGACTTTTGCAACTCATCGAGTTGAAGTTCCAATTCATGGAGAGGTTTTTCGAAATCCAAGCTGTGCTTCTTTGTCGTTTCCATGGGTATTAAAATTTAATCAAAATTCCAAACTAAGCACTCTCTTCGTGTTGAGCAAGATCATCCTTCCATCCAAGGATGCGAGCATCAGCAGATGCTTTTTCTGCACCATCCTTGTCTCCTTTTGCTACAAGTATACGGGCAAGACTAACTGTTGAAGTCAGGTCACCTTCATTTATACGAAGAGCAGACCGGCAAGCACTTTCTGCCCCATCCAAGTCACCTTTTGCCAGTCTTACTTCGGCCAAGGCTCTAAATGCATCTGAATTGTCCGTCGCTTCTTGAAGTATTTCAAGAAGAGCAAGTTCGGCTTTGTCCTCCTCACCAAGAGTGAAGTCGAGAACGGCTTGATTAATTCTAGCTTGGAAAAGATCGTCAGTCATTACATTCCTAACCATTCTATCTTGCAACATTTTGGCAAATAAAAACAAGTTTATACAAAACCCAATACTCCTAAGTTCTTGTACTTTATGCAAAAGAAGGCATTTAAGGAGTTCGCACTCCAGTTCTTCAAACCACCCTCACCTCTCCATCATGCTTTTTCAAGACGCAGATTTTCAAAAACTTTTACTCCTACATAGCCGAGACAGACGCTGTCAAAAACTTCATCTAGAAGTAAAAGAACTTCCTCAAGAAGTTGCCAGAATGGAAGAAAAAATTGCAGTGGAAAAAAAATCGGTCGAACTCGCATTGGCTGAGTGGAAAGGGTTGGAATCTCAAAACAATTCATTGGAAAAGGAAATTCTCTCGATGAATGATTTGGTTAACAAGCAAAGAAACCGTCAATTGGAAGTTAAAAAGAACGAAGAATATCAGGCTTTAGAAAATGAGATCGTGAATTTATTGAGCAAAATAGAGGAACGTGAAAACGAACAAATTGAAATACTTCTAAAAATTGATGGTGCCCGTGAAACTGCTGAGGTAGCTCAGGGGAAAATTAGCCAACGGGTAGCAGAAATGGAAAAACAAAGGGACGAAAGAAGGGATCAAGGGGAGGAAAAAAAATCCGAACTTATAGATCTTGAAAAAGAAATCGAAGAGACCCGAAAAGAAGTAGAACCCAGTTTTCTATCCACCTACGACCGTGTAGCCACAATTGTTTCCCGTCCTCCCTACATGGCCCCGATCAGTGATCAAAAATGTTCGGGTTGTCACTTGAGGGTGTCCAACGATGTAGTCTCCTCAGTACTAGTGGAAAAAAAGATTACACAGTGCGATCAATGCGGACGCATTGTATATGTGGAAAGATGAGCGTACATTTCAAGGGTTCCTTGGGTGTGTGCAGATCAAATATTTTATTGGGTAAAAGCCCCAAAAATTTCCGAGAAGCGGTCATTCGCTCCGATGCCCTCGGGCAGACGAGAGGAAAGTCCGGACATCACAGGGTAGGATTCCTCGTGAAAGCGGGGGGAGCTTGTTTCAATGCAAGTTCACGGATAGTGCCACAGAAAACAAACCGCCTCCCTAAGGGGGTAAGGGTGAAATGGTGGGGTAAGAGCCCACCGCCGTTTGAGCAATCAGACGGGCATGGTAAACCCAATCCGATGCAAGACGAAATAGGAAACCGGGCTACCCGTCTATGGTTTCGGGTACGTCGCACCCCGCCTCGGCGGGGATTTGATCTTTGGTCAAATAGATAAATGAATGACAACCTTTGCAAAGGTTTGTTTTTGCATAAGGTTACAGAATCCGGCTTACAGCTTCTCGGAATCCATTTTTACTACAACGATTCAAGTTGACGAATAATTGAAATTACAATTTTTTAAGTCGCTATGGCAAATACTCAGTCCGCACTTAAGAACATTCGAAAGAATCGAACTAATTACCTTCGTAACCGCTCGGCTCTAAGCAAGCTCAAGACTTTAGAAAAAAGTTTTCTTACCACTATTGAGACCAAGGACAAAGAAGGAGCTTCACAAGCTGCAAAGAATTTAATCTCCGCATTTGACAAAGCAATAAAGAAGAATCTGGTACATGCAAACAAGGTAGCCCGCAAGAAAGCGCGTTGTTCCAAGTTGATTGCATCTCTTTAAATTTTTCATCAAATAACCCCACTCGTAAACGAGTGGATTTGCTAAGGTAATATTTCTCTAAATGTGCCTTGAATCTTCTTCGTCTTTTTTAGAGTATCCACTTTCTTGTCTTTTGTGGTTTACTTCGTTCTTCTTAAGATAAGCTTCATGTACATCATCCGCTGACATTCCCATGACTTGAGCAAGCGAGATAAGAAAGTGAAACAAATCAACAATTTCAACCTTTGCATTCTGTTTGTCAAATTCTTGATATTTCGCCCACCATTTCCACGGTACGGAATCGGTAAGCTCGGCTAACTCCTGTTGCATTGCACGAACATAGTTAAGGATCCACTTACTGCGCTCCTCGTCGTTCATCTCATCCATATTTACTCCAATTCGTCGGTTAAGTACCTCTTGAAGTTCAAAAATGTTTTCCAATTTATCCATACACGCATTTTAAGTACTTTCCTGACACAGGTTGCAAGTGGTTTCGCAAACTTTTGCAAATTCTTTTGCCTTGTCGGAATAGCTGCTTGGATGTAGTTCTCTATCTTGCCCTGCCTCTTGCGTTTTGTTCCCTCTGCAAAGAGCGGCAATCCGCTCGACAGGCTTGATTTTCTGCTAAGTCGAAATTAATCAGACCATTACAACTCACTATATGAAATCTAGAATTCGATCACGTTGGCACAGACCCAATGAAAACCCCCTGGAAAACAAAGGATCTCCAACCGCAACCGCCCCGGTAGGAGAAATTGATTCGGTAGACCCGACCTCCTTGACTGACGATTTAAGCAACTACAAACCCAGTGAAAATTCAAGGAATAATCATTCAAGAAACGACAATCGTGGAGATCGTAGACAAGGTCAACGCGGTGGGCGACGCCCACGCGAAGATAATCGTCGACCCCGTCCGAATAGGGACAAAAGTGAAGGTCGTACGCATAGGGACGAAAAACCTTCAGAAAAAGGAGAGTCCAGCAAACCCCAAAATCGTAAAAACTATAAACCAAGAAGAAAGCAAGGGGGTTCCAGAAAAAACGACCATTCATCTAAGCAAAGATCTGACAACTCGCGGCACTCCAAAAATAAGCTTGGCGAACAACGAAAATCATCCGCAAAACAACCGACCAAAGCAACCGGGCTTAAAGGATTTCTTGGTAAAATCTTTGGTTCTTAAACAGCGGGCAGGCACAACTGCGCGCTACTTTAGTTAAATATTTCTTATTCTTCCGATCCCTCTAAGGTATGGAGATCTTAAGAATTCAGGGAGGTCAAAGGCTCGAGGGTGATGTCCAAGTTAGTGGTTCTAAAAATGCCGCACTTCCACAATTTGCCGCCGCACTGCTAAGTGCCGAGGAAACGGTATTGGAAAATGTTCCCGATCTCAGCGATGTTCGTTTCATGGGGGAAATCCTGGCTCACCTTGGAGCCAAAGTTGAACGGCTTGATTCAAATACATGGAAAATACACCCCGCAAATGTCCATCCCGATGCACCCTATGAATTAGTGCGTAAGATGCGGGCATCCATCTGCCTTCTTGGGCCCTTGGTTGCTCGCCTAAAAAGAGCAAAAATTCCCATGCCCGGTGGTTGTGTGATCGGCCATCGTCCGATCGATTTACACCTTCGTGCCCTAGATGAAATGGGTGCTAAAGTATCCTTAAATAAGGGAGTAGTGGAAGTTGATGGATCATCAATGAAACCAGCTACCATTTTCATAGGTGGCAGGCACGGAAGTACAGTTACCGGAACCGCAAATGCAATCATGGCTTCTGTATTAACGCCCGGAACCACCCTGGTTGATGGAGCAGCGTGCGAGCCTGAGATTGTGGACCTATGCATAATGCTCAAGAAAATGGGGGCGGAAATTGTCGGTGCTGGTTCACACCTCTTGAAAATTGAAGGGGTTGAAGAGCTCCACGGATGTACCCACCGCGTGATCCCTGACCGTATAGAAGCCGCCACTTACATTATAGGCGGAGCTATCACACGCGGACAAGTTCGTGTCCGTGGAATTCAACCCAATCATCTCGGAGCCTTTACCAAAGTAATGAAGGAATCCGGCATAATACTAGAGGAAGTTGGTAAAGATACAATCGAGGTTAAGACTGACCCAACCGGCCTTAGACCGTTTGAAATCATCACTCTCCCCTACCCTGGGTTCCCCACCGATCTTCAAGCTCAGGCGTGTGCCCTCGCCTGTACCATTCCCGGGCTTAGTATTCTGACTGAACGCGTGTATCCTAGTCGGTTCATGCACATTCCTGAGCTCCTACGGATGGGTGCAGAGGTCTCCTTGGAGGGTGCAAATGCTATCGTGCGCGGAGGTAAGATCCTAAACGGTGCACCAGTCATGGCATCAGACCTGCGAGCAAGTGCCGCATTAATCCTTGCAGGCTTGGTCGCAGAAGGTGAGACTTGGGTACATCGTATTTATCACTTGGACAGAGGCTATGAATTATTGGATGATAAACTCCGAAGTTTGGGAGCGAATATTGAACGCCTCCCAGAATCAGCACTCCCTCCAGCCTTTGGCAGTCCAGTTGATTGATCCATTTTATTTAAAAGGAAAATGACTGAGGAACCACCCAAAGGACGAAATTTTTTTGATAATTCATTAACACCTGATATGGAGGTCGATGCTGCTTTGCGCCCACCTTCTTTTGATGACTTTACTGGACAGCCAAAAACCATCGAACGGTTGCAGGTTATGGTTGGAGCCTCGGCTAAGCGGGAAGAAGCACTTAAACATGTTTTATTATGCGGCCCTCCCGGATTGGGGAAAACTAGCTTAGCGCATATTATCGGGCATGAACTGCAAAGAGATGTACGAATAACTTCGGGACCGGTCATTGACAAACCAGGAGACCTCGCAGGTTTGCTCACAAACCTGCAAGGAGGAGACATTCTCTTTATCGATGAAATCCATCGAATCCCCAAGACAGTAGAGGAATACCTCTACTCAGCAATGGAGGATTTTCGGATTGATATTATGATCGATCAAGGGCCAAACGCCCGCAGTGTGCGTTTGGAAATACCTCGGTTCACCTTGATTGGTGCCACTACAAGGGTGGGGCTCCTTTCCGCCCCGATGCGCAGCCGTTTTACCTTGCAAACCCGCCTGGACTACTACGGTCGGGAAGACCTCACCAAGATCGTGCTGCGCAGTTGTAAACTGTTGGACTGTACGATCGATCAGGAAGGCGCAGAGGAAATAGCCGCCCGTGCCCGGGGAACACCTAGAATTGCCAATAATTTAATTCATTTTGCGCGGGACTACGCCGAGCAACGGTCGGACGGTACGATAAATCAGGAATTTGCATCCAAGGCCTTAGAGCTTTTGGAAATCGATGACCGGGGACTTGATGAAATGGACAAGCGTATCCTCTCCACTATGGCAGAAAACTACAAAGGTGGGCCTGTCGGGTTGGGTACAGTGGCTGTGGCTGTCAATGAAGAGGAGCATACCCTGGAAGAGGTGCACGAACCCTTCCTCATCCAAGAGGGTTATATCAAACGCACTCAGCAGGGAAGAGTGCTCACCCCCAAAGGTTGGGAAGCAAGCGGAATTATACCTGGAGCAGGAAGCGAAGGTTCTCAGCTCTCTCTTATGTAATTTTGAGCAATCTCTTTCGGGCAAAGGGAAAAAGGTGCCTAAAGGAAGGGGCAAAATGATGGGGCTCTCGCTCCATCCATTCGTCCAAATCCGCAAGTCCAATTTCACGAAGTTCGGAAATCTCTAAAGGATCGGGTATCGGATCCACCGGGCATTTTACTTCATAGGAGCGCACGAATTCATACCCATTCTCTGGACAAGGGTCGGATCGTAGTAGTTCACAAAGCTCATTCTCTTTAATTGATACATTCAATTCCTCCCCCATCTCACGAGTGGCAGCAAACTCATAGGATTCTCCCCGGTCCACATGCCCGGAACAACTAACCGTCCACAAACCTGGATCCAAGTCCTTAGAATCACTGCGTTTTTGTAAAACCAATCCACCGGACAAGCCGCGGGCATACAGATGAACTGCTCGATGAAAAAGCCCGAGGCGATGTGCGTCCTCACGGGTGGTCACTCCGATTATCCGGTCAGTCCGGTCGACCCAATCAAAAAATTCTATCATTTTGTAAAATCTATAGCTCGTGATAACACTTTGTGATTGATTGCATATTGACGAGCTTACTAAGGTTGGTTGTAGGTGGAAACGAAATTTAAAATTCTTGGTTCAAGCAGTTCTGGAAATGCCGCTCTTTTATGTACCGGAAAATCAAACATTCTAATTGATGCCGGATTATCTGGAAAAAAACTAAAGTTTTTACTTTCTGATGAAGGGCTATCTATTGAAGAATTAGATGCCGTATTTCTCACCCATGAACACAATGATCATAGTGTAGGAATCCGTGGATTGTCTCGCTATTTAAATCTTCCCATCTTTGCCAATCGGGACACCATCGATGCAATCCAGCACAAACTTCCTAGGCGCCCGAACTGGAAATGTTTTGAAACAGGTGTACCTTTTCAATTTCAAGAATTTAAAATTCATCCATTTAGTGTACCCCACGATGCCTATGATCCCGTGGGATTTTATTTTGAATGGGGAAGCGGGGATCTTTTTGACCCTCCATCAAGCCTGGCCTGGGTAACCGATCTCGGGTTCGTGCCCACATTGGTGCGCGAACGGATTAGGCAAGCAAGCATACTAGTAATCGAAGCAAATCATTGCACAGACATGCTGGAAAAGGATGAGAAACGACCATGGAGTCTTAAACAGCGCATCCGTGGTCGGCATGGTCATCTATCCAATCAGACCACCTATGAACTTCTGGAATCGATGGAGAATGCTTGTTGGCGGGAAGTGTTCTTGATGCACTTAAGTCAGGACTGCAACGATGTAAATTTGGTGCGAGAACGATTTAGTCAACTACCTGGACAAGGGAAAAGATTTTCCACCTATGTAATTGATCCGGCGACTGCTCAACCTGTAGGGGTGTGAAAGCTCCCGAGAGACAAACCAAGATCATTGCCACAATCGGCCCGGCAACGGAGTCTGATAAGATGCTCGAGTCCTTGATTTGCGAAGGTGTAGATGTGATGCGTTTAAACATGGCTCATGCCTCCCACCAATGGATCCGTGAGATTACCGAGCGTATCCGACGAATCGGTAAAAAAGTTAATCGAGAACCAGCTATATTGATGGATGTAAAAGGACCGGAAATTCGGACCGGGTATTTACAAACTTCAGTCTGTTTAAAACGGGGAGACTTAATCGATCTTGTCTTTACCACCCAACCGGAACCACCAAAAATTGATGAGGTTTGGCAAATCGAAGTAAATTACGATAAATTACACGAGCATGTTAAGTCGGGTAACAATGTGCTTCTCGACAATGGATTAATCCCCTTGCTCGTTGTGGAAATCTCTCCTCAGAAGGTTCGCTGCCGCGTTCTTCAAGATGCCGAGCTCAAAAGTAGAAGGCATGTTAATTTGCCCGGGATTGAAACCGGATTACCATCGATCACAGAAAAAGATAGGCTAGATACCCTCGTTGGTATCGAATGCGAACATGATTTTTTCGCCCTTTCTTTTACCCGCGATGCAGATGCTATTGATTTATTTAAAAGTTTTCTCAAGGACAACGACAGTAAAGCACAGGTAATTGCCAAGATCGAAGATCAACAAGGAGTGAGTAACCTCGAGGAGATTGTATCCGCGGCAGATGGGTTGATGATTGCGCGGGGAGACTTGGGTATTGAGTGTCCCTTTGAAGAGTTACCTATCATTCAAAGAAAGTCGGTCAGTGCCTGCCTGGCCAAAGGAAAACCCGTGATTGTTGCTACCCATCTTTTGGAATCGATGATCGAATCTCCCGTTCCCACCCGTGCAGAGATAAGCGATGTAGCCAACGCCATCAATGAAGAGGCGGACTGTGTTATGCTCAGCGGAGAAACAACTACTGGCTTATACCCCATCGAGTGCGTGCGTATGCTCAAGCGAATTTCTTCGCGAATTGAGCGGGAACTACCTCCCGTACTTTCAGAAAGCCTCCGGCTTTTTCGCCCCAAGGCAAAAATGTTACGCTCCGCCGCACTCCTTGCCCTGCGCATGGAAAACGCCGCTGTTCTAGTTTTTACGCGAAGTGGTGACCTCGCCGCCAAACTTGGGGCATTGCGACCCAATGGTGCCCCGCTCTATGCCTTTACCGACATCCCTGGTCTTCATCGAAGATTGCGTTTAATATGGGGAATCGAGCCATTTCTAATGGAGTTTTCCCAAGATCCAGAACAAACCATCCAGGAGGCAATCAAGCGACTCATCAACGAAGAACGAGTCGATACTGGGGACCAAATTGTCACCGTTACAAATGTGCTTGCCGATGGAAAAGTTGTCGAAAGTATCCAACTCAGGGAGGTGGATGAAATGCTCAAACTCGCTGATTCCAAAGCCAAGTAATCACCAAAAACAAAAGAGTAAGTCCGTAAGGCATGGCGGCTGCGAGTTCTGGAAGTAAGACCATCTGCTCGCCCAAGGAATCGAACAAAGTACGAGCGGAATAAAAAGCAATACTGCCGATTAGGGCAATCCCAGCGATTTTGCCGGGTGAAGAAGAAAATTGGCTTCGCCCTAAAGCCAGCCCAACGAATAAGCCAATCATGCATGCCGGGCCCGTTAACCATAAATGTGCTTTACGCAATCGATAGGGTGCAAGTTGCGGATCCTTTGAATCCGGAAAGTCTTGGAGCACTCGATTGAGGTTGCTCAAGCTCAAACTGCTTGGTTTTTCCAACAGATACAAGTGTGGGCGAGGGTCATCGTTTATTTCGGATGTGTAAAGAAAATCAAATGATTTGTTAAAACCCGGACTTTTCGATGGGGGAATAATCGATCCAGTTTCATTTATATCCATCTTCTCCCAAGAAAGTGTATGCCCATTCTTCGAAAGCACGGGCAACCCGAAGGAACTATGAAATCCAAGAAGTCTACCATTTACAAAACTCCAGCCACTTTCAGATGACCAGGATGCAACTTCCGCACGAATTCTCATTAGGTCCTCACCCTTGTTTCCGTAGCAAAAAAGTTGAACCTTTGAACCCTTCATGGAAGAGCTATTAAATTCCCTGAAATACCAGACTCTATCTTTCCCTATTCGCATTTTTAAGGCCTTGGCCTTGTAAGATGACTGATTTTTCAAATTGGGAAATTCATAACCAGCCAACCACCCACAAATGCAACTGAGCAAAAGACCGGCAAGAACTACTCCTCCAAGAGATTGTAACGCGGATATACCATTTGACTGAATAGCTGCCCACTCCCCACGCTTTTGGATAAAGGCCAATGTAAACAAGCTCGAAAGCAGGCAGCATAAGGGAAGAAGCCAAGGTAAATACTGAAATGCCCAGCGAACAAAATCTAAAATATATTGTTGTTCACCTAAAAATATTTGATCCGGTTCTTCCACTAAAACAAAAAGGAAAATTGTCCCTAACAGAAAGATCAAGCTACCCAAAAACCAAGCTGTCCATTCCCCAAGCAAATGCCTTCGTATAATTCTCACTTTAAACAATTAGAATTTAAAATCATCTTTCCTACCTTAACCCTTGCCCCGATTGAAGGGAAATCTCAAAGTATGAATAAATCCATTGATTTGCATGAAACCTATTTTTTGCACATTTATCCTTTTCTTCCCTACCTTCGCTCATGCAAGCGACCCTTTGAACAAGGCTAGCTGGCAAGCCAATGTAGATACCTTTTTTGGAGAGTTTGTAGTCGGTCCGCTTGCCGCATTGCTTTTTTGGCCTATACCTGGGGTGGACATGCCATTAGTGGTTGCCTGGTTGCTTGGAGGAGCCCTGTTTTTTACCTTTAGGATGGGCTTCGTAAATATTCGCCTTTTTCGCCACGCCATCGATTTGGTTCGCGGAAAGTACGATGATCCTAAACAAGTTGGAGAAGTTACCCATTTTCAAGCACTTACCACAGCCCTATCTGCAACCGTTGGCTTGGGAAACATTGCTGGGGTGGCTATTGCAATTGGAACAGGTGGTCCCGGGGCGGCTTTTTGGATGATACTCGTTGGTTTCCTGGGAATGTCTTCCAAGTTCACGGAGTGTACTCTTGGACAAAAGTACCGAAAAATCCGTAAGGATGGTAGAATCATGGGAGGTGCCATGCATTATCTATCCGAAGGTCTAAAGGAAAAAAAACTACCTGGCTTGGGCGGTTTTCTTGCTGGCCTATTTTGCCTGTTATGCATAGGGGGTTCTTTTGGAGGAGGAAATGCATTTCAAGTCGTTCAATCACTTGACTTGATCAAATCAGTCGTCCCCTCTTTAACGGCCTATTCGTGGGTATATGGAGTAGTTATGGCAACCCTTGTGGGTATGGTAATTCTAGGAGGTATATGTAGCATTGCCAAAGTAGCATCGTACATCGTGCCCTTTATGTGCGGACTTTACCTGCTTGCATGTATTTTCATACTTGGCTCCCATCTGGCAGAAATTCCTGATGCGTTTGCCCTTATCTTCGAGCAAGCTTTCTCACCAGATGCAGCTTTTGGTGGATTTCTTGGTGTTCTAATAATTGGTATTAAAAGAGCGGTTTTTTCCAATGAAGCCGGTATAGGATCAGCTGCAATCGCACATTCAGCGGCTAAAGTATCAGACCCTATTGAAGAAGGAGTGGTAGCTCTTCTAGAACCTTTCATTGACACCATCGTGGTATGTACGATGACCGCTCTGGTAATCATCATAACTGGAGCATACCTCGACCCGGCAAATGCTGAACTCATTGCAAATAATCAAGGAGGGGCGCTGACCTCAGCAGCAATGGCAGGAGTTATCCCATGGTTCCCCTATGTTCTATGCTTTGCAGTTTTTCTCTTTGCCTTTTCCACTATGATATCTTGGTCATACTATGGCGAGCGGTGTTGGGTCTATTTATTTGGGGATAGATCTTCATTCATTTACAAAAGTATCTTCCTATTCTTTACCTTTTTAGGATCCGTAATTACGGCCACAAACATTCTTGATTTTTCCGACCTCATGATCCTTGGAATGGCATTCCCAAACATTCTTGGCCTTTTAATTCTTAGTGGCATTGTAAAAAAAGATTTAAACAATTATTTGAAAAAGTTAAATTTATGATGGACATTTGTTGGTATTCTAATTTTGAATGACAACTCATTTATCTATCCTTAATTATTTTAATTTAAAATCCCTTTAATCCATATGTCTGACGAAGAAGTAAATATTTCGGATTCAGAAGAAGCCCGTGCCTGCATTACTCGCTTACTTAAAGTTATTGAAGGATGGGCGGTCAAAGAGAGCCAAAAATCCGAACTCGAAGTCACTGCATTCGGTGCAGCATTAGCTTCAGGTTTGATTAACTTTCCGGATTTCACTTCCAAAGATTGTCGAAATAGCCAGCAACTCATAGGTGCAATTTCAAGGGCTCGCCAGCATTTGGATCGAGAATTTCGAAAGTTTGATGGTGAAATCGATAAGATGCACATCAAATTTGCCCAAGAAATGGAAGAACTGGATTTAAAAATTATTCGCGACCGTAAGGAATTTAAGCACTACTTAATCTCATTAATCTATGCCGAGGAGTACAATAAATTACGCTCCAAGGTGAATAATATTTTTGAAACATTGGACGCGAAAGCACGCTACGAGGACAGCCCGAGCGATTCGTAATCCCCTACCCTACCTCAGTACCCAAGTTTTACCCACATAAATCCAAGCGGGCAGGGTAAGTACACAACCGACCATGGTGGCCATGATCGCCCGAATACTAGTCTCACTCGATTCCTTGTAGCTTTTCACAACTAACAGGGCGAATACACCAGCAGGCATAGCTGCCTGCACAACTAGCACCTGAGCCATCCAATTCATCTCTGTAGGAAACCAACCCCATCTAGCATAGAACAAAAACATTGCAGGCAAACACAGGTTCCTAATAAAGAATGCACCTGCCTCCACTCGATATCCTCTTGATGGCCGAAAGCCTTTAAGGAGGCCAGCAAAACTTGCACCGATGACCATTAATGCAAATGGGATGGAACAAGCACTGATCATTGATAAGACTACCCACAAAGGTTCTGGAACGAGTTCTTTGCCGCCTAATATTTGTAAGAAAAGTGCAAGCAGCACAGAAATAGCTGGAGGATTCAAAAGTTTCCCCCATGCAAATCCAGAAGATGCAAGAATCAATACACCAACTGTCCAAATCGCAACCTCTACACCTAGATTGAAAAGAATAATCTTAACAACCAAGTGGTCACCAAAAACGATTGATGCTATGGGCAAAGCAAAAAATCCATAATTAAAGATTCCCCCACAAAATCGAAAGGCTCGATTTTCCCGGTCCTTTAAGCCAATCATTCGCCCGATCAGATGAGCCATCATAAATCCAATACAAATGGCAACAAAACCGAAGACTGGAACACTCCATGCCTCCCGAGCAGTAATCGGTGTGGGGGCTCCCAAAACTTGGTGAACAATAAAACAGGGATAAAGCACTCGAACGATAAAACGACTAAGGCTTGCTTCTGCCTCAACGGGTAGGCAATCGAACTTTCTAGCTACTCCCCCGACGAGCATAAGGATAAACGGGGGCATGACCGCCAATAAAACCTCCAAAATATCTCCCATTGAAAGGATCATTTATTTTTCCCGCCCTTCTCGCAACTGCTAATCAATGAAAATTAGTAAGCAAAATTGCGTCTACAACTCCGACTGGCGTCCCCACGAGGAATCGAACCTCGATCTACGGTTTAGGAAACCACTGTTTTATCCGTTAAACTATGGGGACAGAAATTTTAAAAATGGTTAAAAAACTAGCGTTACAATCCAAGAAAAGTGGAAAGATTAGAACTAGAATTGTAATCGGGCAATACCTGAAGACGAGTATGCACGGTAGCAGAGTTATTGTAAATTTCACTATTTAAAGTGGAATTATTAATATCAGGAAAATCTGTTGATAAATCGGGTCGAGTTCCATATGCGACTTCCCAAAAGTCGCTAAATCCATCACCATCAGAATCTTTTTCAGCAGAAGTAAGAAAGAATCTCGGGTCATTTGAATTGTTTCGATCATACAGAGCACCCTTTGTAACATCCAAAGGTGTGGCGTAAAAAGCAGTACCAGCAACTTGGACGCTTTCGTAAATATAGACATCACGGTCTACAATATTGGATTTATTACCCCATCCGTCCTTTACCCTATAATATATTTTAAAATGAGTACGCCGAACTTGATCAGAACTTCCATTTAGGTCATAATTATCGGTGATTGTAAAATTACCATCGGCAAGGAAAGAAGGACTATCCGAAGCCATATTTTCCTGAAAATAACTAATAGGCTCTGTTTGTCTGTTTATTTTACTATACACATGAATGATTCCTGGTCCATTGGTACATAACTCCATATCTGAATAAGAATTTGTCCACGACATCACATGAGTTTCTCCAACACCATTTCCATTCAAGTCCGGATAGCCTAATGTCTTATCAAATGATCCACGATCTGCAGAAGGATTACTCGCGGCCCCATCCTCAGCATAAGCACCTGGATCTACAAAATTGTAATCTGCAAGAATCAATCGGTGTGCTCCCCCACCAAACCCACTGGAGTTAAAATCGGTACCTGGTTGATCAAATATTTGCTCATTATTGGTAAGAATACTGTTTTGCCCGTATCTTAGAAAGTCATGAACTGTACTTTCTCCAATTAATGTAATTACAGGCGGTCTAAAGTCACCGAGTTTAAGATTTCTTTGAATAACGGAAACATTATCATCCCTCTTGTTACTCTCATTACTGGAGGAATCCGTAATTGTAAACCAGACGCTATAACCGGGATCTCCCGTATCATTACGCTCAGGATAAATCCCACCGGGCACAAAAGTATCATCAGTACTAAAAGTTTGGCTCGTGTTAATGTAAACTTCCCACTTAGCCCTATTTACAGATGTGTCTAATTGAGTATCAACTGACCTGTAATCATTTGCCACCATTCCTTCCAGCAAAAGATTCTTCACATAAGCTTCATCCATAGCATCTGGATCGATGTTATTTAGGAGAATATCTGATCCGCCTGAAATAATCGAAATAGTCGGTGCAATTCTATCTTTTACGATAATGTGTCTAAATTGAGAAATGGCAGCATTTACTCCAGTATCTCCATCCTGCTGAATATCATTTACATCATATCGAATGGTATATGTTGCTTCTGGAACTGAGCTATCAACGGAAAGAACCTGAGTGGCAGCACCAATAGTATTTTCGTCATGTAAGCCGCTATAAAAGGTAGAAACAATTGAGCCACTTAAGTTTCCATCAATTATATCGAACGCTCTTTTACTTAATGTGGTTGTAGAACCGTCGGTCAAATCATAGGACTCGCCGTTCGCATCATTGTAAAATTCACCAGCCTCTAGAATAAGTTTTACCCCATTTATTGAAGTAGATGGAGAAAGAAAAATTTGAGGAATTTCTTCATCAAGAAAGAAATAATCTCTTGTTTTAAATGCTGAGCCTCCATCATTAGCATCGTAAGTCACAGTCAATTGGCGAAGCTGGCTACCATTTTGCTCCTCATCATCAACTGGGTCGTCATAACTAGCTTCAATTGTAGATGAAATGTTAGTCGTGGCATCAGAAAGGTTTTCAACATACACACCAGGATCTTGAAAAAATTCAGTACCTCCAGAATCTTTAAATGCAAATGCTGAATGCCACTTAAAAGACCTCCCATAGGAATCAATTCCAACAAGATCTTTCGCAGTGTCGTTAAGTAAACCGTTATCTTCTATAACATTGTCTATATTTGAAACATCGGATAATCGGAAATAAAAACTCGAGTTATCGTCGGGAGATTGTAAGACATAGACGGAACCTGCAGATCCGTCACTCGCAAAGGTGCTACCTGAAAGTCTTGAAGATATGTCAGGAGAACTTGCATGATCGGCTGAAAAAACACTTCTTCCAGAGATTCGAGTGTATGAACCGAGATCACTGTGTGTGATTAAATCAATGTATGGAGGTGTCGTGTCCTCAACCGTAATTGTTCGTTCCTTAAATGCAGAATTGTTAAAATCATCCCTAATCTCATACAAAACCCGATAACTGCCCTCTACCCAAAAACCGATATTAGAATCAGTTAGAATATCAAATATATTACCGCCCAAAGGATCATCCAAGGAGCCACCACCAATATATTCTATATGGGAAGTTTTTTGGGCGATTGAAATATCAATATCATAATTATCAGAAATATTTGTAATATTGTCATCAAAGCTTCCATCTTGGTAAACAGATCCCGCTTCAACGGTAAGAGATGTTGAACCAACCAAGTCGAACTCAGGAGGAGTGGTGTCTTCGATACGGATAATCAAATCAGTTGAGTCTGTTTTGTCCATGGCAGTTTCAGTTGTGTATCGAACAACCAACATTCTCCAGCCAGTATCGTCCTCTGGATAAAAATTACCCTCTGGATCGACATAGTATTGTTCTGTCCCAGAATCGTAGAAATTGACTTTCGAAATATCAAATGTATCCGTGACATCTGTTTCATTTCCTGTTGCATCAATTAAGTATTTAGAAATGGAATAGCTCAGAGACCTTATGTCATCTGCATCATAGTAAATCTGAGCAGTTACACTACTTGCAAGCGTACCTTCTCCAGGAAGTTCACTGACAGTATCTCCAACCTCACCTCCTTGAACGTGCCCTTTGACAATAGGAATCGAATCACTTGAACCGCTCTGTACCCAAGGAGGAGAAATGGAGACATTAATTTGAGGCTCCTGATAAGGTGATGATTCAAGAACTACAATACGCTCTGCAAAGCCAACATTGCCCGCCTTGTCACGAACTGAATAGGTGACTTTGAACTTAAGGGGGGATTGAGCAACCTTCTCCTCATGAATTTCTGTGATAATTCCTTCCATTGTAGTCTCGGCAGCAAAGGGAGACTGCCAATTATCTGTTCCATAAACAGATTCCTGAATGCTTACTGACCATTCTAAAGTTAAAGATTTCCAGTCGGTCGATTCACGCAAAAGATTGTCGGTAGCAAAGGCACCCTGGTCGGAGTAGGAACTGGGATCAAGGAGGGTGGCATTAAGATCAATGTTTTCAAGGGAGTCGCCGTTAAGAGTAACAATGGGGAGCTCTTCGTCCTCGACATAAACAAAGCGGGTGACAGGATAAGCGAAATTTCCAGAAGGATCAGAAATTCCTTGATAGGTAAGTTCATAAATTCCAGCAACTTCCATGTTTACAGAACCAAATAAGAATTCATCGGGAATAATCTTGTAATCATTGAGCCCAGAGGAAATTCCCAAATGATTCTCCATTTCCGCCTGACTGTAGTAATTATCAAGCAGGGTTATCCCTGGATCTTCAAAGGTCGTATCTAATTGGCCGGTAACGGTATGTAGGTTTTCCGTATCTGTTCCCGAATTTATTTGAATAATAGGTTCCAAACGATCCACAATTCGAACAATGGGTTGCAAAGTTGACTGAACGGGGGAACCATCCGGAAAGTTCACTCTTCTGAGCGAAAGATCTGAAACGGAGACCGAAAAGGATTTCTCTGATCCAAGAACTGAGTAATCTACAACTTGCGAACCTGATAGATTCACTTCCTGCGCAAGGGAGGTGCCATCATAATAAGATGCGGTAACATATGGATTAGTAGAAGAAGATGAACGCATAACCTCAAAAGGACCATCATCCTGAAGAGGATAACCGGATTGCCTAGATTTTACCTGCCATAGATACGCCTTAGAATCATCCATTCCCAAGCGGCCGGGAAAAAGGGCAATTGAAGGGGGCGTGGCAATTACATCCACTGTTCGACTGATACTAGTAGTGGAGCCTGCAATATCTGAAACTCTGTAAACGAGTTGATAAGTTCCAGGAATCTTCAAGTCCGGAGGATTAAGCAAATTCGCAGAACCAGAGATACTTCCTCCAAGAAAGTCCTCTGCGGTAATCCAGGGATCGAAATCTGAAAAGGGAAGATCTGTCATTTCAATGGACATTGATTCATCACCCAATAATTGAACATTTGGATGATCCCCTTTGACCACTCTTAAAATATTCGCAATCACAGGATCGCCGGCAATTACAGTTGGAACGGTTGGAGATTCGGTTTGAGGTATTGGAGCTTCTACCTCGACGGCGAGCTGCATGCTTTCAAAAGAGAATTCAGCAGAACTAACCTCTGCACTCTCAATTTCAAAAAAGATTTCTGTGGCAATACTCTGTATGAAATCAAATCCCGTTGCGGCAACCGGTGGAATTGTTGAAAAATCATCACCTTGGTCTGGAGAGTCCTGATCGATTGGTTCACCCAAATCGTTGACCAGGTTAGGAAAGACCATTTGCAAAGTAGGAGGAACAAATCCAAGGGTTAGTGCATTGCCATAAGTTGCTGAGAGATTAACTAGCTCGCCAGATTGACTGGCTACGGTTTCCCCCAAGCGGTTGGTGCCCACTTGTAGAGATTGTCCGGATACAAGGGTAACAGGGTTGCCGTTGGTATCCGTAAAATCAATATCTCCTGAAATTAAATTGATACCTCCAGAAATATCACCTGTTACTGAATTTCGAATAGCCATGAATTGAAACATGGTACCCCTTATTCCGGCAGTACCCAGAGGGCTAGTCACCTTCATGCTCGATCCTTTTTTTAGTTTCGGAGCTTTAACAACCAATTCTCCATAATCCAAGTGAGCAGAGAGTTCGGATTGAGTGGGCTCCGCTTCCAGTTTACCAGGTGCAGGCAAACCTTCAACCACTCCTTCCAACTGTTTGTATTTTCGCAGATAAAAGCGACTACCCGGTTTGATCGTAAACAAAGCACCGTTGGAAAAGAGTATCGCTATTTTCCCTGTTTTGCCGGTACTGATCAAAGATTTGGAGGACATTTTCCTGCCCACGCTTTTCGGACCAATGGTGACCTTAAAATCGTCGATCATATTGTAGGAGGTAACTTCCCCCTCAACCGAAGCAATAATTACGCTGGATACTACTTTGTCTGCATGAAGTTCAAACCCCGAAAAAAAAGACCCGAAAAAAAGAAAACAAATAATTCGTGGAAACACGCAAAGTAATCGATTAGGGATGTAGGGGGGAATCATAAGACCTTTTAATAATCCTAGGCTAATCCAATCCCGACACCCTCCGCAAGAGGTTTTTGGAATAATCCACTGAGGACGGATTAATCCCCTATTTCTTGTTTATATAAATTTGGAGAAAGCAGGGATTTAATGTCCGATTCGGAAGATGGTCGGATGCGAATCATCCAGCCAGATTGATAGGGGTCGGAATTTACGCTTTCAGGTGAATCATTCAACCCCTCATTTATATCAATAATTTCTCCAGCAATTGGCATAAAAAGATCAGATGCTGCCTTGACCGACTCTACGACGCCGAAAACTGCTTGAACATCAAAAGACTCTCCGATGGAAGGAAGTTCCACAAAGGTAACATCCCCCAAACTGTTTTGGGCATGATCGGTAATGCCAATCACATATTCCTCACCTTCCGTTCGTACCCATTCATGATCGGAGGTGTAAAGCAGGTTTTCGGGTATATTACTCATAGATGTTTTCGAATGAATGAAAGTGGGGAATTCATCAAGGCAAAAGAGCCTAAAGGTTCAAGGATTCCCAATTTTAGTACCTGATTCCACCACCGCATTTTTGGTTACAATTAAAATACCGTCCCGAACGTACACATTTTCGCCTTCGTCCACCCATCCCTCCATAACCCCTTTAGGACTAAGAAAAACATCTTCTCCAATTCGGGCGTTTTTATCGATAATGGCATCTTGCACCACTGCTCTATTACCAACACCCAAGCCAGGCACGACTGGATTAGAGGGATCATCGTAATGATCTGACCCCATCATTACCACACTCTCTAACTTGCAACCTTGTCCAACAATAGAGCGTTCACCCAATACACAACGATTTAGTGCGGACTCTCCGATCTTGCTCCCAGCGGCAATGTTGGTGCGGGTTACGGAGCATTTGCCAAGTTTCGCAGTGGGTAAGAAATCTGTTCGGTTATAGATCGGCCGTTCACCCTCGTAAAAATCGAATGCGGGATCCTCATTGGTGAGTTGCAAATTTGCATCAAAAAATGCTTTTACTGTTCCAATATCCTCCCAGTAATCATCAAATATATGACAACGGATATCTTTTTTACCCACAAGGGATGGGATTATTTCCTTTCCAAAATCAGTGGCGTCTCCCTGTAATGCATCCTCCATGGCTTTAGCATTGAAGACATATATGCCCATCGATGCCAGGCAGCGATCCTCCTCTCCATTGCTTGCCTGCAACTCAGGTGGAACCAATCTTGAGATTACCTCAGGGTCGGTTGGTTTCTCCACAAAATCTACAATTCCCGCACCTTCACCAACCCGAAGGAGGCCAAGCCCTGAGGCTTCGCTTACAGGTACGGGTTTTGCTGCAACCGTTACATCAGCTCCTCTAGCCAAATGTTCCTCAACCATTTTGGAAAAATCCATGCGGTATAGCTGATCTCCTGAAAGAATAACAAAAATATCCTCCGAGTTGGCATGAAAGTGAATCATATTTCGACGAACCGCATCCGCCGTTCCTTGATACCAGTCATCACCATGCTCAGTTTGCTCAGCTGAAAGAATTTCTACATATCCACGCCCGAAGCGGTCAAAGCGATAAGCGTCTGAAACATGCCTGTGCAAGGACTCAGTATTGAATTGGCTAAGAAGATAAATCCGATTGTATCCAGAGTTTATACAATTGCTTATAGGAATATCAACCAGGCGATATTTCCCACCTAGCGGAACGGCGGGCTTGCAGCGCAATTTAGTAAGGGGATACAAACGAGTTCCCCTACCCCCTCCCATAATCACGCAGTGTACATCGAAGGATTTAGGATCGGGCTTGGAATTTTTCATAATTGGGCAGGAATTTATTCGGGCTCGCATTTGCGAGAGGAATGTTTACGAGTCCATATGTGGAAATTGAAACTAGTCCAACGGCAAACACAAAAAACAAAGAGTTTGAAATTTTGTACATTTCTAAACGAATTCGAACCTCATCTTCGCTCTTGTAAAGTATGGATTCAAACTGCAAACCAAACTACGAACCTAGTTTGTCCGAATTTTCGGAAGACGCAAAAGATTATGATTTGATCGCTGTGCAGGCAGAGTTCAGTTGTGACACGGAGACCCCCCTTTCCGCTTACGCAAAATTATCGGATCAAAAACCTGCCTTCCTTTTTGAATCGGTAGTAGGTGGAGAACAGGTTAGTCGATTTTCCTTTGTGGGCTTTGGACCGAGAAAGGTAATATCCTGTGGCCATGAAAAATGTATAATTTCAGAAAAAGGAAAAGAAACATTAAGCCTGCCGACCCCTGAAGATCCTCTACGGTTAGTCGAAGAGGAGATGTCAGAATTGCGTTACCGTAGCCGATTAAAAGACGGCAGGTTCTCTGGCGGAGCTGTGGGATATTTGTCTTACGAATATGCAAGGCGTGTTGAAGGAACCGTTCCCTTACCGGAGCAAGATGAACTTGGTCTTCCTCTCCTTTATTTTATGATCACAGACATGGTCCTGATCTTCGACCATGCTAGACAAACGCTTACTTTAACCGCCAATGTTTCTCCTGGAAACAACCCCCGGCAGGCATATGAAGAAGCTTGTAAGCTCATATCGCAAACCCACGAAAGGCTTGCCACTCCATCTTCCCTGCCCCCGGTTGCATTGACAGAAGTAGGAGACATTACTACACCCGAAGGAAATTTCACGCAGGATGAATTCGAGAAACTGGTTGAAAGAGTTAAAGAATACATAAAGGCGGGCGATGTCATTCAAACCGTTCTTTCTCAAAGATTTAAAATTCCATTTTCTGGCAACTCCACCGGCTTATACCGGGCGATTCGTGCCATCAACCCATCGCCTTACATGTTCTTATTAGAGGGTGAGGATTTTTCCATTGTCGGGGCATCACCAGAAGTACACGTTAGGCTTATGGGAGATGATGTATTGATACGCCCGATTGCTGGAACTCGAAAGCGTGGAAGTTCCCAGGAAGAAGATGTTGCGATGGAAAGAGAATTGTTGGCAGATGAAAAAGAGAAGGCTGAACATCTAATGCTTGTGGATTTGGCAAGAAATGACATTGGCAGAGTGTGTAAGATAGGAACTGTGAAAGCGGCCGAATACATGACAATCGAGCGCTATTCCCATGTCATGCACATAGTATCGCAAGTCGTTGGCAAACTGGAGGATAACAGAAACGCATACGATTTAATGAGAGCGACCTTCCCTGCTGGTACTGTAAGTGGTGCCCCGAAAGTTCGTGCGATGCAAATCATTGCAGAACAGGAAAAACTACAACGCAATGCATATGCGGGTGCCCTAGGATATTTTGGATTCGAAGGAAATCATGATTCTTGTATTGCGATCCGTACCGCCATGGTTGCCGATGGAAATATTTATTTGCAAGCGGGTGCCGGGATTGTGGCAGACTCGATTCCAGAAAACGAATATAAGGAGACGATCAACAAAGCAAAGGGTATGCTTAAAGCAATTGCATTAGCTGAACGTTTTGCCAATTCTAATAGTCCAACCTCCTGAACTGATGTATTCGGCTCCCGAACAAAGCTCTCTCGATATTTACATGAAGCAAATATCAGGCATCCCCCTGCTCACAGTTCAGGATGAAATCGATCTTGCAAAAAAGATCGAAAATGGAGACGAGGAAGCCCGTAATACTATGATAACCGCAAATTTGCGACTTGTGGTAAAAATTGCTCAGGAATATTCCAATCTTGGGTTATCAGTACTTGATTTAATCAATGAGGGAAACATGGGATTAATGAAAGCGGTGGAGCGTTTTGATCCCACAAAGGGAGGGAAACTAAGCACCTATGGATCATGGTGGATTAAACAATCCATCAAGCGGGCATTGGCGAATCAAAGCAAAACCATACGTTTACCCGTACACATGGTAGATCGAGTAACCCAAATTCGTAGAACTACTGCCGAACTATCTGAAAAATTGGGGCGTGAACCAACCGATGAGGAGTTGGCGGAGGCAGTAAGCCTTCCATCCAACAAAGTTGCACACTTGCGAAATGTTAGTGCCCGCCCTGCATCCCTTGACTCACCGATTAATGAAGAAGATGGATCCACCTTGGGGGAAATTGTGGCAGATGAAAAATCAATTAACCCTCTAGAATCTTTGCAGTCAAAAAGTTTGGTTGGTGATGTGAACCAAGTGCTATCCATGCTTGAACCCAGAGAAGCCGACATTATCCGCTTGCGTTTCGGGTTGGACGGGCGAGATCCTCTTACCCTCGAAGAAGTGGGGGATCAAATCGGTATTACCCGTGAACGCGTTCGTCAACTTCAGGAACAAGCTTTGCGAGATTTACGAAAGAAAATGGCAAAATTCGAAAAGCAAAGAACGATCGAAGAGGTTGAACTGGAAAAACAACAAGCTGAACGGGCTAAAATTCTTAAAGATTTGCTTAGCAAGGGAACTCCAAAAGGTTCCCAAGCTGGTTCCCCTAACTAATTTTAGCTCAGTAAGGATTGTTGGAAACGAGAACCTTGCACGCTATTAAAGAACTGTTAAAAAGTTTTTCCATTTCAATATGGTACTTATATAAGTCAAAAAAAATCCCCGCTCCTTACCGGATACGGGGATTTAAAACTAATTTGGAAAAAGGATCTTCTTAATCGTCTTGAGAATCTGCCGTTGCTTCGTCCAAGAGATCTCCAAGAGAAGTGGTGAGGTCATCGCCCGACTCATCATAAGCAGCAACTTCTTTAGCTAAGGCATCCTCATCATAGTCGGCAGCCTTAATGCTTAAACCGATGCGACGTTCGTCCTTGTCAATTTTGATCACACGGGCTTTTACTTCATCGCCCTCATTCAGGTAGTCCTTTACCTTCTCAATTCGATCTTCGCTGATTTGGCTAATATGCACCAATCCGTCGATGTCATGATCGAGTTCGATAAAGGCACCATAACCAGCAACTCGTGCAACCTTTCCAGATACCACATCGCCCATACGGAACAAACGATCGATTCCTGCCCATGGATCGTCTGTTAATTGCTTCATACCCAGCGAAATTCGTTGGTTATCAATATCAACTTCGAGAACGATTGCATCAACATCATCACCTTTCTTAACCATCTCACTTGGGTGATTGATCTTGCGGGTCCAACTCATATCCGAGACATGGACCATACCATCAATACCTTCTTCCAATTCTAAAAATGCACCGTAGGATGTAAGGTTGCGGATTTTGCCGCGTACCCGTGCACCCGGAGGATAGTTGTGAGTGGCCATATCCCAAGGATTGACATCAAGTTGTCGTAAACCGAGGGAAATCTTTTGGTCTTCTTTTTGAATACCAAGTACTACAGCGTCTACCTCATCTCCAACATTCAATACTTCACTTGGTTTAGTAATACGCTTCGTCCAGGACATTTCGGTAACATGTACAAGTCCCTCGACGCCCTCTTCAAGCTCGATAAAGGCACCATAAGGAACCAAGTTAACAACTTTTCCACGTACCTTCGCATTGATGGGGAATTTATTTTCGATTTCTTCCCATGGATTGGAAGAGAGTTGCTTGAGACCTAAAGAAACGCGTTCGCGCTTTTGGTCAACTTCGATTATGCAAACTGTAATTTCCTCACCAGTCTTGACCATCTCGCTCGGATGGGAAATACGACCCCAACTCATATCAGTGATGTGGAGCAAGCCGTCCAAGCCATCCAAATCGATAAAGGCACCGTAATCAGTGATATTCTTAACCATTCCACGACGGGTCTCGCCAGGTTTAATACCTGTGAGGATTTCACGCTTCTTGTCTTGTCGGCGTTCCTCAATCAATTCACGGCGGGAAACTACAATATTTTTGCGCTCACGATTTATCTTAACTACCTTAAAATCAAAGGTTTGACCAACAAACTGATCGAGATTCTTGGGAGCTTGAATATCAACCTGAGAGGAGGGCAAAAAGGCATCCACGCCAATATTTACAACTAATCCACCTTTTACCTTAGAACGCACTCGTCCAGTAATGACCGATCCTTCTTCACAAGTATTGACGATTTTTTCCCAGTTTTTCTTTTGCTCGGCTTTATCGAAGGAAAGTTGTGGATTACCATCTCGGTCTTCCAGGCGTTCAAGAAAAACTTCAATATCCGACCCGATCTCCAATTCACTCAGATCTAAAAATTCATGGGCAGGGATAGTTCCTTCCGCTTTGCCGCCGAAATCGATCACGACTTCGGTAGGTCGGACTTCCATGACAGTTCCTGAAATTACGGAACCTTCTTTAAGTTGTTCAATTTTGCTCGCTGCGAGCAATTCTTCCATGACGGTACTCATGTGTATATATTTTTGTTATTCTAGCCATACGGAGTGATGCGTAAAATCGAGTTTTGGTAAACACGAGCTAATCACGACCCGATGGGTTGAGGGTTTATAATGCTAGGTGATAAAAGAACGAAAGTTATAATGAAATGCCAAATCTAACAATTCGGCAAGGAGAAAAAGGCTTACAGAATGAAAGGTTTCTAAGGAACTACTTTGTTAAGAGGATATTCCACAATCCCCTCCGCACCCATCGCTTTGAGGGCTGGAATAAGATCGCGCGATACCTTCTTTTCGATCACGGTTTCCACCGCGACCCAACTATCGTCAGCCAGAGATGAAACAGTCGGATTTCGTAAGGCGGGCATTTCCTTGAGAGCTTCTTCGAGTTTGGATCTTTCAAGGTTCAACTTCAATCCGACTTTGCCGTCTGCCTGTAAGGCGGCGGCAAGCATCAGCGATATACTCTCGATTTTTGCTCGTTTTTCGGGGTTAGCCCAGGCTTTTTTATTCGCAATAAGCACAGTATTTGTCTCCATGAGGACATCGACAATGCGTAATTTGTTCGCCCGCAAAGAACTTCCTGTCTCGGTAAGGTCAACGATCGCATCGACTAATTCCGGAACTTTTACCTCAGTAGCTCCCCAAGAAAATTCCACATCCGCCTGCACACCATGAGAGCCTAAAAAGGCTTTCGTTACCTCAACAAGTTCGGTGGCAATTTTTTTACCTTGCAAATCTTTGACTGATTTTATGTCGGATGCTTCAGGCACCGCTAATACCCACTTCGATATACGGTTGGATGCCCTACTGTAAACCAAATCAGTCACCACCTCCACATCCGAACCATTCTCCTTCACCCAGTCATGGCCAGTTAATCCACAGTCAAAAAAACCGTCCTCCACATATCTGCTCATTTCCTGTGCCCTTACAAAACGACCGTCAATTTCGGGATCATCCCAACTGGGCGTGTAAGAGCGCGAACCCTTGGTGATATTAAATCCAGCTCGGGCAAAGAGCTTGAGCGTGGCATCTTCCAAACTACCCTTGGGCAGTCCAAAACTTAACAAAGTGGTCATCCGTCAAATTAATAACAAAGAGTACCAAAGGGGGAAAGCCTGTTTTCCTAATTACCCAATAAAGGACCGATTTTCAGCAGTAACGCTTTTGAGTTTCCTCCCAAGACTTGTGCATTTCCATCTCGCCAAAAATATCCTTCAATTTTTCAAGGTTTGGAGCTTTAGGCGGTGTCGCTGAATAAGTGGCGTTCTCGATTAAACGAATCAGATCTAAATTACGTCGCAAAT
Organism: Opitutales bacterium; assembly: GCA_028045305.1. GTDB lineage: Bacteria > Verrucomicrobiota > Verrucomicrobiia > Opitutales > Seribacteraceae > Chordibacter. The sequence continues at coordinate 30,778 of JAOFTV010000013.1, forward strand.
CTTCTCGGCGTTCATAAACGATACTGCAAAAACGCTTAGGGGTTATTCGTCCGGCATTAGCGATCAAGTTTTCCATATCACCATATTCTTTTAACCACTTGACCGCAGTCTTTGGACCCACTCCGTTTAGTCCCGGAATATTGTCTGATTGATCCCCTATGATAGCTAGGTAATCCAATACCGACTCGGGGGGTACCCCAAATTTCTCAGTCACACCAGCTTCGTCCAGCATACGCCATCCCAGCCGTGGATTCGCCGTGGGGGGAGGAAGCAATTGTTTAACCCCTGGGCTCACCAACTGTGCCAAGTCCTTGTCCGCAGAAACAATGATAACTTCACTCCCCTCCCCTTTGATCTCCACGGTTTTAGTGGCGATCAAGTCATCCGCTTCCAGCCCCTCCTTTTCCGCCCATCCATATCCCATTGCCCCCGTGATTTCCTTCACCCATTCCAGTTGCTCGGGAAATCCATCCGGTGGACTCCCTCGGTTTGCCTTGTACTCTGGCAAAATCTTTTCCCTTGCTGGACAACCACCCCGGTCAAAGAAGACCCAGATTTCATCCGGAGAAAAATCATCCTCAAGTCGCCAAAAAGAACGCACCCATCCATGTATCATATTGGTTGGAAATCCATCCGACCTAGATAATTCTCGAATTCCGTAAAAAGCTCGGAAAGCAAGGTTATGACCGTCACAAAGGAAGATTTTTTTCATGTCCCTTCCTTATCCTTGATGGATGGGTAAATGTGCAAGACCAAAGGCAGAAAGGGCGGATCTTAACTGCTTTCCCAGTCCAACAATTCAGCCAGGCAATACTCGGGAAAAGCCTGACCTATCCGTACCTGGGCGATTCGGTTTTCCAAACCTTGGGGATTTACCGGTACACGAACTTTTAAGTAGTTATCAGTGTAAGCAAAATAACTTCCATCCTTGGGGTTTTCCAACAATACCCGCATCTCCTTACCCTCATGGCCGGTATGAAAGTCCATACGTTTGGACGCAGAAAGCCGGCGCAAATGTGCACTCCGGCGCCTGCGTTCCACCATCGGTACCTGATCGGATGACTTGGCCGCAGGCGTACCCTCCCTTTCTGAATAGGTAAATACATGGGAATAACTAAAGGGACCATCCACAAAGGTTTCACAAGTCTTGGCAAAATCTTCCTGCGTTTCACCAGGAAATCCAACCATCAAATCCGTACCTATACAAAGATCAGGAACGTTTGCGGTTGCCCGTTTAAAAAAAGCATCCATTTCCTCAAGATCGTACCTTCTCTTCATTCTTTTAAGTGTACGATCGCAACCTGCCTGCATCGGAACATGAAGATATGGCATCAAAGGGTGCTTGGAATCGGCCATCCGTGGAAAGAGTTCTTCCGGAATGGTAGTTGGCTCAATGCTGCTTATGCGCAAACGGTCCAATCCCTCCAATTCGCTCAATCCATCGATCATCGCCAAAAAGTCCCGCCCTCCCGATTGGTAGGTTCCGAGGTTTACTCCAGTAAGTACAAGTTCACGCACTCCTTTATTGATCATTTGCCGGGCATCGGCCAGTAAGTCTGTCCATTCACGTGAACGAGCTCGTCCACGGGCAAATGGAATAATACAAAATGAACACATAAAGTCGCAACCATCCTGAATTTTGAGATTAGCCCGTTGTTCAAACTTTGCTTCACCCACCAGACCAATAGAGAAATCTTCCCGGTCTATCCGTTCTCGAACAACCACCGGACTGTCCGGCTTTTCTTCGCTAAGATAGTCAAGAAAGTTTAACTTGTCGTGATTGCCAATCACATAGTCAACTCCGTCCACCATCGCCACCTCGTTGGCCGATATTTGGGAGTAACAACCGACCACTACGGTCGTTGCTTTTGGGTTTTTACGGGTAAACCGACGAATCGTATTACGGGACTTGGCATCGGCTTCATTAGTCACGGTACAGGTATTGATAACACCAAGATCAGCGGGATCTCCAAAGGGTACGAGTTCGTATCCTGCCTCACGCAATTTTCCTTCAAGGGCAACTCCCTCGGACTGATTAAGCCGACAACCCATGGTGCGAACACTTGCCCGCTTATGGGATTTCTTTACTAGAGGTTCAAAACTATCTGTTTGAGTAGGCATGGAATGGCTAAAAGGGTTAAAGGACTAAGAACTTTTCCTCGCAATCTCAATCCTCGATCACAGGTGAATCGTTCCCATGCCTTGCCAGTAAAGCAAGCAACCGAAAGGCTTTAAAATAACGGGGAAAAAATACCATTGGATTGTTTAAGCATCTAAGTAACCACCCCAAATAAATGGCATCTGCCCACTTGGGTATTCTTGCCTGTTGTCCGGACAAAAAGGCCAACGCCGCTCCGGTACAGTAAATACTTGGGGAAAAAGTTATGGTCTCTTTTAGGTATAAGCCCAGCCTTTCCTGAACTCCCCCGCCTACTTGTATGAATACTGCAGTTGGCTTCCTTTCTTCAATTTGGGCTGCCAAATCTTCGTCTATTAATTTCCCAGAATTCTTGTATTGGGGAGCGATGTAACAATCGGCATCAACAATCTTTTGCCCATAAGTTTTTTGGATCCATGAAATATTGGCTTGGGCTTGGGACTCGTCAGGCATCACCCAAAAAGCAGATTCTTTTTCCCAATCGGTACGATTCAAAATGGCTTCCAAAAAAACCAGACCAGAAATGCGCGGAAGATCAAATCCCTGAACCCATTTTTTCCATAAACAAAGTAATCCACTGTCTGGAAGAACCAAATCAGATTGCACCAAGGCCCGACGATACTCTGCACAGTTGCAAAGGTCCTGAGCTAAGCCCGGTCCCGAAGGTGCTGTAACCAACCCGCCTGCATGGGCAAGGGTACATGCATCCACCAGCTTACCGCGGTAAAATTTAATACCCAGCGCATATTCGCCTGCCGCCTTCATTTTAAAACTACAATATCGCAAGCGGAGCTGCCGGTGCAAACCGCATGGCCCGATTCCTTAGCAGGCAGACTTGGGAGGAAAAAGAACCTGCCCAATCGTGCGAAGGACAATTTCTAGATCTAACCAAATTGACCAGTTCCCAACATAATTAAAATCGAGCTCAATACGTTTACTTACCAATTCAGGATCAGTAAATCCTCCCCTCAATCCACGGCACTGAGCGGGCCCGGTTACCCCAGGCTTTACAAATTGGCGGACCCGATAGGCTTTGTAATTTTGTTCAAACAAATAATCGTGCTCGGCGAGATACGGACGTGGGCCGACTAGGCTCATATCACCCTTCAACACATTGATAAACTGGGGAAGTTCATCTATGCTGAAACGACGCATAAAATGCCCGAAAGCAAAGATTCGGTCATCTCCTTCATGAGCTTGTACTGCCTCGTCACGAGTGCCCTTCTCCGCATAAGTCATCGAGCGAAACTTCCAAATCACAAAACGTTTGCCTCCTAGCCCTACCCGTTCCTGCTTAAAAAGGATCGGACCTGGGGATTGTACTGTTTGAAATAATTTTACAAGCAACAAGCTGGGAGGAAGAAGAAGTAAAATCGCTGGTATACCTAGGATTAGATCGAAACAACGCTTTATCATTTGATTAAATGGACTTTCCAAAGGTTCGTTCAGAAGCGTAAAAAACTGCCTGCCTGATTCTTCCATAAAGACTAGACGAGCGTCAAACAAGGCGGACAAGTTGTTGTAGATTAATACCCGACACCCATATTGCGTGGCCAATTCAGCAACTCTGCTCACCCAATCTTCCATCAAACGATCTGGCAAAACTACTAACTGATGAACTCGGTTTTCCTTAAGGTAATTTTCTAACTCGTCGAAGTAACCCAAGTCAGGCAATCCAGGCACCGCACCGGTTTTTCTCTTAGAAGTTGAAAACACTCCGCAAAACGAAAATCCATTGGCAGTTTGTTGACGCATCCAAAGACTCAAATCTTTTACTGAGTGTGGATTACCAATTACTAAACTATCTCGATTCATTCCACGAAATCCAATTACTCGCTTAAAAATTCCTGGAAGAGCAAAATTTGCTCCTAACAAAAGCGGCCAACAAATAATGATATAAAATGCTAGAAACAAACGACTTGTCTCGTTGTCTTTGGTTGCAAAATAAGATGCAAAAACGAAGAAAGCAATGATCACAACCTGGAAATTTGCTTTATTGAATGATTCACGAACTCTCTGCCAACCATTCTTGATGTAGAAAGCCCCATAATTTTGCAAAGTTCCAAATGTAGCAACCAGCAAACCTGCCATCGCAACCAGAGCATAATTCCATGGGAGTGTGATTAAAGAAAGTTCCCAGTTTTCCCAAACATCTAAGGACGCCCAAAACCACACAAAAACAATGGCCAACAAACATAACCGATGAAGCAATGCATGACCTTGGTCTCTAGGATTATACATATTTAAAGAAAATATTTTAAGTGAAGTTGGGATGCAAGTGAAGAATCTATCGAAAAGTGTAACACATTGAATAATCGACCCAACTAAAATTTTCTTAAAGTACTTGCTAATTTCATTTTTTTTTGAAAAATTTGAAACCGATGCCCCACTTATCCCCCATAAACGGCAAGCAATCCATTCAGCAAACTGAAAAAGCAATCGAAATCGAATCCATCGATTTTTTCGTAAGGATGATGAGCATTATGGGGATGCCTAGATCAGTTGGAGAAATATATGGTCTCCTGTATTTCTCTGAGGACCCCCTACCCATGGATCAGATTGTATCACGATTGGGAATAAGTATGGGATCGGCCAGTCAAGGGTTAAAGACCCTAAGATCATTGAAGGCTGTTCGAACTAACTATGTTCCGGGAGACCGCAGAGATCATTACCTCGCGGAAACCGAATTTCGTAGACTCTTTTCTAACTTTATTAAAGAAGAAATTATGCCCCACATGGAAAGTGCCAAGGAACGAATTGCCCAAATGGAAGAGGCCTTAACCTATCAAGATGAGGAATCCACTGAATTTTACAAGGTTCGCATAGAAAAATTAAAACGTTTAACACGTGCCGGGGGACGCCTCCTTCCCGCCTTGGCTGGACTCTTAAAATTTTAGAACCATGAATATCGGGCAAGAAGAGACGAAGGACTGGGCAGTTGGATGGTACTGTTTGCGGGCAAAGCCAAGGCAAGAAATGGTGGCCTCTTCTACACTTTCGACCTTGAATAATGTCGAGGTCTTTCTACCGCGCACCCAACGAGCAAAGAAAGTTAAACCTCAACCCCTTAAACCTCTTTTTCCCGGATATTTCTTCGCCCGGTTCGACCCAATCGAGCATTTGCGTAATGTTCATTATGCTCGCGGAGTTGCTTACGTGGTACGGAGGAAGGGCATTCCTGTTCATGTATCTCCGCATGTCATGATCGAACTTCGCTTGATCTCCCCCGACGGAATTCTCCAAATCCCCGATGAACCCCACAAAGTAGGAGCCAAAATAAAAGTCATCTCTGGAATATTTAAAGGAGGTGAAGGATTGGTCACCAAACTTGTGCCCGCTCGCGAGCGTGTTCGTGTATTATTTGAAATTCTCGGCCGTCCCACTGAAGTGGAGATTGGCGAGCATGATGTAGACTTTCCCAGTGCCCATCCCATAGGGAACGGGTAATTTTTGCCAGATTCCATAATAGTTTTCTCCTCAAATTGGCTTTGCTTCAAGCAATCGGCCAAGGGCGGTAGCGTGGGTTTAACCATTTATCCTTATTTCTAAATTCCTTGAACAGCTTATTGATGATAACGAAGGCATCCAATCTTCGGAAAGCTAAACTCCTCTACTTCAAATTCTACTCCTAATAAACCTTTACATCCACCGAACTTATTAGCGTGTTTGGGGTCCACCTAAGTTATATCGCAACCCTTTTTTGCCTCCTTATTTTCGGAGTGGCATTTTTTTCTGTTGATTTATATCTCCCGAAAATCCGAGTTTTGAAATCTGCAAAGTTGTTTCAACAATCCAAAATTTACCTAGATGAAACAATCGATAATGCTGGTGGCTTATTAGACGAGGGCGTAAGGCGTGCCCGAATTGCCCATCTTCTCGATCGTGGTAATCAAGAAGTCCTCTTTCATTACATCAGGCTTCGGTTTCGAACCTCCCCCGCCCAAGCGCTTCTTCAATGGTCTGATGCCTTGAAGGGTAGTCAAGATTTGGATAATCGAACCGAATTTTTTTCCAAATGCTTGAAAACCCTAAAAAACGACGAACTCAGATTAAGTGAACGTAAGTTGGCAGGAGAAGTAGCTTATCGAGAAGTTAACCTACTGATGCAATCTCCCTTATGGAAAAACGACCCTGATAATATTTTAGAATTTTGTGAACTCTTGGCTGAAACCGGTAAACCTCAACAAGCCCACGAAAGACTTTCTGAGTTATTGGATGAATACCCCTTATACCCAAGAGCCGTTTTTCTGCTAACTCGATTGACCGTTCACTTGAAAGATGACTCGAAACTTGTGGAGGTAGGGAAATCACTTGCATCCATAAGCTCACAAAGAAACAAAATAGGAGTAGAGGCCATTCGACACATGACCTTACTTCATTTACTTAACCCGCTTTCAATCAATAGCTTAAATCGATGCTCTGAGCTACTTCAATCAAATCCAGAAAGCCAACCCATCGATTACATGCGTATCCATGCCCTAAGATATGCAGTCTCAAGAGATGAGATGGAAAAGCAAAACATCGTCAAGGAATGTTCCAGACTATTTGATTTGGTGGACCCCAAAGAACTTTTTATTTTTTGCCGTTGGTTGGCTAAGTTATATGAGTTTTCTTCGATCTTGGAATTCCTACCACCATCCAAAGCGCGGATCGATGAAAATCTCTTTAAATTGCGCATGAATGCACTTGCCCAAGAAGGGGAATTGGCAAGTATTCACGCCGAAGTGGCAAATGCACCAATGATTCCTTCTCTTTGGAGAATGGTTGTTGAAGCAAGAGCATTCTCGATGCAAGGAAAGTATGAAGATTCCATTGGAGTACTAGACCGCCTTATTCCACTTCTGGGAGATGATCCTCGCGAAGTTCGGTCTGTTTGCCATTACCTAGAAGCATCACAGGACATAAGAGGTCTTACACATGTCTTGGAGAAACTGATCGATCAAACCATCCATGCACGGTTTGCTTTAAGCAAACTTCTTCAACATCGAGCAGGCTCCGCCTCACTTGCACAGTTGAGTCAATGGCTTGACCAAATGTCCAAAATAAACCCGGAAGACTCATCCCTTAGCATTTCCAATATCTATTTAAAACTGCTCAACCCCCAACTCCCCTCGCCTTCAAACGCCCTCAATGAATTAATAGATGAGGCCAAGTCCATGTCTGAACGTACCAACCTTCCCCAGGCCCGTATTACTCTTGCCCTTGGACATTTACGTAATGATGCACCCGACAAATCCCTCGTTGCTCTAGGCAAACCAGAAGACTGGCGCCAATGGGCAAACTCCCGTGGTGCCTGGTCCTTTCTCGCCTCTCAAATTTATCGCTTAAATAAAGATTCCGAAAAATCCATGGTTTTGGGAAAAGGAGTAAACTTTGCCCAAATGGATCGGGCAGAAAAAGAAAGCCTTCAAGCCCTCTTCCCCGATCAATTCTAAACCCTTCGTGAGCACCGAACTTAACAGCCCAGCACCCCCCACAATTCCTACTGCTTCACAGGTCCCTCCTAAATGGAAAATCTGGCTCGGTGGCATCGCACTGCTTCTTCCCTGGTGCCTTCTGCTTTTCCAACTCTCTTTTACTTGGGAGACCAACGAGCAGTATGCCCATGGATATCTCGTACCCCTGCTCTGCCTTTTTCTATTACTCAAGATTTATCCGAAAGATGAAGAAGTTGAATCACCCCAACATCGCTCCGCACTACAAGGCAAACTCTGGTTAATTCTAGGTATTCCTATCCTGATCGCCTTTGTTCCCGTATGGCTAGTTCGCGGAGCCAATTCCGATTGGCGCCTGATCAACTTTGCCCTCTTTGGTTTTGTTTTTGTTCTCTCACTTGTACACTGGTACGATGATGGCGGCTGGCGACGGATCAAACATTTACTCTTTCCACTACTCTTTTTTCTCGTCGCCATTCCTTGGCCCCTCAAGCGCGACCTCGAACTTACCCAATGGCTTCAGGAAAAAGTATCTTCCATCATTGTGGATATTTTACTCCTTATGGAACATGAGGCCCGTCTCGAAGGTACAGTGATTGATGTTGGCGTGTTTGGTAAAATTGGAGTCGACCAGGCGTGCAGCGGGATTAACGGACTACAAGCCTCCCTTGTCGTCACCCTTTTCCTAGGTGCCTATTATGGATTCAGCTGGATTAATCGTATTGTTCTTGCCCTTGCCGGTACTTTGGTTGCCCTCGCTTTCAATCTCGGACGTGCCTTCTCGCTCTCCTTCCTAAAGGTAAAAGGAAAAGGGCACTACCTAGATGACCCCCTCTTTTCACTCGCTGGTTGGTCTGCCCCCTCCGTACACGACCTTGCCGGATGGATTGAAACCGGGCTCATCTTTATAGCTATACTTCTCCTTGCACGCATGGCCAAAGGTGGCCTTTTCTTAACCACCCTATCGAACGAACCCAACCGTTGGCTCAACCTGAGAAGTGCACCCAACCCCATCTTTAGCTTGCTGTCGATCGCCCTGCTTGGAGGAGGTGCCTATTGGGCAGAATCTCATTACCAAGGAACCGAAAAAAACCTCGCCGATCTGCCCAGTTTAGAAATCAACCTACTTGACCCCAATATCCTCAGCACTGAACAGGATATATCCCTTCAAGTCGCCGCCCAACTCCATTATGAAGAAGCCAGTTCCATCCAGTGGCAGGACCGATTTCGCAACGTAATTAATAACTACGGGCAAATGGTGATCAATCCCAATGCCGAATACTGGCAAGCCTTTCAAGCTCGCTGGGATTCTGGAGGTGCCTGCACTGCTGTTTTGTCCACCCACTCTCCCGAATCCTGCCTCCCCTTAACCGGACTCACCCAAATCTCACCATCTCCTGGGCAAGACCCCGTACTGATTCCAGTTCAAGTGGATGACCGGGAAATTCTTTTTGAAGCCTATGAATTTACCAGAGATTATCGTAAACTCTATGTCTTTCGCTGCTTTTGGCCCAAAAAACTTACTCCTGACCAGCCTAATGTCTTCCCTCGTGGGGGCTACAGCTTTGATGGTCGCATCAAATCAGCCCTCAAGGGATCCCGTAATGTGGGGGGCACCATGCTTGCCCTCGCCCTTGCCAATGTCGATTCACCGCAGACTGCGATCAACAAACTTCAGGCACTGGCCAACCAACGGCTAAGCTTCGGGGATAAGGAAGCAGAATGAATCATTGGCTTTAGCCACTGCCATTCAAAGACCAAATCTTTCTGATCAATGACCACCCTTTAATAAAAACTAACTCGCCTCTCTAAATGTGGAACTAGCAAAAGAAAAACAATTTTACTTATCTTGGAAGCAATCTGCTTTGCCCGTTTTTCAAAACCATCGATTTTCTTTATTGGAAAAGGATGATTTTCATGTGGTCGAATACCAATCCCCTCAAGTTATTGTTCTGCCAGTCATCGAGCAAGAATATGTCGTTTTACCCAAAGTTCGTCGCCAAATCTTGGGTGGTGCGGTTTGGGAACTTCCTGCCGGTGGTGTTCAGGAAAATGAGGGCCCCGAAGATGCCGCCCTGCGTGAACTTGAAGAGGAGACCGGCATCTCCATCTCTGATTCCTCCCGCTTGCTTCCGATGGATACGCTCGTGGTCTCCCCTAACCGCTTGCCTATGTTTCCCTTGATTTACCACGTCGACCTCAGCCATCAGGAGTTTGAAACAAGGTCCGCCCATGATGATGAAGTCGAAAGCGTGGGTTGCTTCTCATTGGATAAGGTCCAGGAGATGATTCTCTCGGGAGAGATCATTACCTCCATCACCCTTGCAATTTTGGGTCGTTTTCTTATCAGACAGCAAGTTACAGATAGTTCGTCCAGCCCAACACCCTAATTTTTGAGTTCCCTGTTAGATTTTCTAAGGTTTTCCGCAGCCATCGCGGTCTTCCTCGGCCATACCAATTTTTATTGGTTCTTTTGCGGGCATGTCAGTGGACTGGGTCCGCAAAACGGGCAGGATTATGTTATCATTTTTTTCGTCCTTTCCGGTTTCGTCATTTCTTGGTCTATCGATAGGAAAAAAGATTATCACTTTAAGCAATACCTTTTCGACCGTATGGTCAGGCTCTGGAGTGTTGCCCTGCCCGCCCTTTGTCTCGGTGCAGTCCTCGATCATTTGGGCAGATCGATCCACCCGCAAACCTACGGGAGCATTTTTTCTGCAGATCACCTTGGTCTGAAATACCTAATCTCCGGTCTTTTCTTGCATGAAAGTTGGTTTGTCAGCATCCGCCCTGGTACAAACGGGCCCTTTTGGTCTCTTTCCTACGAGTTCTTTTACTACCTGATTTTCGGAGCCATCGCCCTCCTTCCATCTTTAAAAAGTAAGCTTTTAGTAGGATTAACATTCTGCCTCGTGGCCGGGCCCAAAATTCTCATTCTCTTTCCCTGTTGGTTGGTCGGTTGCGTTTCTTATTGGGGATGCAAAAAGCTCAAACCTAATGCTTTGGTTTCCTGGGTGCTTCTAGTTTTCAGCCTTTATTTTCTAATCTCTACTTTAGCTCCGAGATGGGTGTCATGGACCCCTACTAATTTCCCGGGACTGGGTGTTTCTCCTCTCTTTTACTCCGCCAAGTACCTCGATGACTTCGCCATTGCCTTGGCCTTAGGTCTCCTTTTGCTTTCCCTATCCCGCTGGTTCACCCTCGAGATGAAACCAATCAGTTGGCTAGCGACCCTGGTTCGTACCTGCTCAAAATGCTCCTTTTCTCTCTATGCGATTCATTTCCCCCTGATGGCATTTCTCAGTGCACTTTGGGCCGGCGGGTTGCTCAAGAATATCAGTCACCTAAATGCCACGCTTCTAGTATTTCTCTGCTGTAGTGTCTTCGCTCTCCTCTTTGAGGCACCCCTAAAATGGTACCGCTCCCTCATTATTCGTACCCTTCCCTTTCTTGCGCAAAAATGTGGGATTCGTTCTTAGTCTTTCTCGGCCTCCACCCTATCCTTGCCACTCTCTTGCTTATATTCTTGGGTTTCTTTTTGTTATTGCTTAAAAAGAGACTCGTTCTTCGGGTGCTTGGATGCGTATCCCTTTGCTTAGGCATAATACTTGGAACTACGCTTCATTTTCGTTGGGACTCCTTCTCTATCCACTTTTTCAAACTTCCCAATCATTCATTCCCGGAAAAACTCAATGTTCTCTTTGTGGGAGACTCCATCACCTGCGAAGGTTCCCGGCCCCGAGGTTTCATTACCAAAATTAGGTCCGTTCTTCCAATTGAGCACCAAGTTGTTTGCCAGAAAGGAGCGACAAGTATCGAAATCCTTGGCTTGCTTGAAAATGCTTCTCTCTCGCTTGATCCAGCTTTCATCATTGCCCAGTCCGGCATAAACGATTTCTTGACTGGCGGTTCTAAGGATCAGGTCTTCCGTTCCCAAGAATTGCTTTTTGAAAAGCTTTCAACCAAGTTCCCTCGGTCAAAAGTACTTTTTTTACCGATCCACCCCTTGAAATTGGCAAATGGGACCATTTCGGAATTCTCTTCCCTCGCACCTGTCAATTTCCCCGTTTGGTGGCAAGACCCTCCGACTTTTGAACAAGACTCCCTGCTGGCTGACGGCGTTCATTTAAGTGCCCATGGGCATTCCCATTTAGCCAAAGCCATCGTCAATAAAATCTTTTCCGAAAACTCCTGACAGATTCATTGAAATCAGTTTGCATAAACCTCGGTTGCGGATCTCGCATACATCCAGGCTGGAGAAACCTCGATGTCAATCCCTATGTAGGGGGAGTGGAGTCATGGAAGGCATCCGAAGGCATCCCCGCTCCCTCCCAAAGCGTAGATGTCGTTTACCATTCACACTTACTTGAACACTTGCAGCAAGAAGAGGGAGAAGACCTAATCCAAGAGTGCTTCCGCGTTTTAAAGCCAGGAGGAATCCTGCGAATTGTGGTACCGGACTTGGAAAGAATTTGCAGAGATTACCTATCCACCCTCAAGGAAGTGGAGCAAGGAACCGAACATGCCCACTTAAATGCTCACTGGATGAGATTGGAATTATTTGACCAAATGACCAGAAATGTTTCCGGAGGTAAGATGCTTCAATTTCTTAAGTCCAATCCAGATAATAGGGAGTTTTTAATTAAAAGATGTGGCAAAGAAATCATTCCATCCCTAACCCCTAATTCAACCAAGCCTCATTCTGCCTATTTACTACAAACCATCCCCTTGCACCTGAAGTTCAAACAATTGTTAAAGAATTTTCTTAATCTTAGCTGGCACAAGGAAAAATTGCTCAAGGCCTTGCTGAGTGATTCAGATTACGAAGCCCTAAAGTACGGACGGTTTACCCAAAGCGGTGAATTACATAAACATATGTACGACCGCGTTTCATTGGTTGAGCTACTTAAAAAAGTTGGTTTTATCAAGTGCAGCACCCAGTCGCACCTATCCAGTTTTATAACCGATTGGAAAGAATTTCACTTAGACAATACTGAGTCTGGAGAGCCCAGGAAACCCGACTCCCTTTACCTGGAAGCAGTTAAACCCAAATAATCCTTTTAAAATTATGAATTGGAATAACAAAAAAGTACTCGTTACCGGTGGAGCATCCTTCATCGGCTCCCACCTTTGCGAACAACTCGTGCAGAGGGGAGCCAAGGTGCGGGTGGCCGAAAACTTTTCCAGCGGAGAAAGAGGCCACCTTGCACACATCGAATGCGAAACCCTCGAAGGTGACCTGCTCGATTCTGAATTTTGCGATCAGGCAACTAAAGGCATGGAAGTTGTCTTTCATTTGGCGGCCGACCACGGCGGGCGTGGATACATCGACTCTCACCCTGTGGAATGCTCCACAAACATGATTTTGGATGGTCAGGTTTTTCGCCACGCCCATCGAAATAGGGCTGAAAAGATTATTTTTGCATCCTCCGGGTGCGTCTACCCGACATCCGCCCAAATGGATGTCACCAAGGAGGTTTTTCTTTACGAAGACATGGTTACCCCTCCCTACGAGGCAGATGATCTTTATGGCTGGGCCAAGCTTATGGCCGAGCTTACCCTCAAGGCCTACCACCAGCAACATGGTATTGGCACCGCCTCCTGCCGATACTTCACCGTCTATGGTCCCCGTTGTACTGAGAACCATGCCGTTATGGCAATGATCGCCCGTGGCTATCTCAAGCTCGATCCATTTGAAGTATGGGGCAACGGCGAGCAGATTAGGAATTGGACCTATGTGGACGACATCGTGTCCGGCACCATTGCGGCCGCGGAACACATAACCGACGGTACATCCATTAATTTGGGCACCATGGAAAGAATCAAGGTAAAGGACTGTGCTCACCAGGTAATCGATACACTGAACCCGGGAGCATCCATCAAACTCCTAACCGACAAACCAACTGGTCCTCTCAATCGGGTGGCGAGCAACGCCCTCGCCAAGCAACTCCTCGGATGGTCTCCACAAACTAAGTTTACCGATGGCCTGCAAAAGACAATCGATTGGTATGTTAACTCAAAAACCACCGACCAGGCATCCGCCGACCTTACCCGCAAGTTGGTCGGACGTTAACGCTATTTAAGCCTCATCGAAACAAAGCAAAAAATTACCGTACTCAAACCATCCGCTGGATGGACGGGATTTGACTTTGCCGGTATCTGGCAATATCGCGACCTTCTCTACCTTCTTGTACGTCGGGACTTTCTTGCCCAGTACAAACAAACAATTCTTGGCCCAGCTTGGTTTGTGCTCCAACCCCTCTTCCTTACGGTTGTTTTCACTCTCATTTTTGGGGAATTTGCCCAAATTCCGACCGAAGGCCTACCCCCTCTGCTCTTTTACAATTCTGGCCTTATCATTTGGAGTTATTTTTCCTCCTGCTTCACAGGTAATGCATCAACTTTCACTGCCAATGCAGGGATTTATCAAAAGGTTTATTACCCTAGGCTGATCAACCCTTTGGCTAATTGCACATCCGCTCTCTTTGGTTTTTCCATCCAAGCTATATTTTTTCTGGTCTACTTCTGCATCTATAAATTCCTCATCCCTACGGAAGAATTTTTTACCATGACATGGGCGATGGTGCTTCTTCCAGTTCTTATCCCCTTGGTCGCTTCACTCGGACTGGGTATGGGGTTATGGATGTCGGTACTCACCGCAAAATATCGCGACTTCAATCAAATAACGGGGTTTCTTGCCCAAGCACTGATGTATGCGACCCCTATCATTTATCCATTGTCCGAAATCCCAGAGAAATATCGCTTCTGGGCATCCTTAAACCCCATGGCTCCAGTGGTCGAAACATTCCGTTTTGCCCTTTTAGGCAAAGGTTCATTTTCCGCTCCACACCTCATTTATTCGGGAATTGTTGCTCTTTGCATCCTGTTATCCGGCATGTACTTTTTCAAGCGCACCGAGCGACGCGTGGTTGATTATCTATAATTTCATGGACTCCTCTCTGGCAATAGAAGCTACCAATCTTTCCAAAAAATACCGCTTGGGAACTATCGGCATGAGCAGCCTCAGGGAAGACCTCAGTCGCTGGTGGGATCGAAAGAAACAAAATGCTTCTGCACAAATAAATACTAAAACTGCTGGGATTGACCAATCCAGAATGATCAATGATTCCGAGTTCTGGGCCTTGCACGATTTAAATTTTCAAATTCCCAAAGGAGAGGTCGTTGGTTTGATTGGTGCCAACGGTTCCGGTAAATCTACTTTGCTAAAAATTCTTTCCCGAATCACCGAACCAACTCAAGGAGAAGTGAAGATCCGTGGTAAAGTTGCTTCGCTATTAGAGGTGGGCACTGGGTTTCACCCCGAATTGACCGGACGTGAAAATGTATACATCAATGGAGCCATCCTTGGAATGACCCGTCGAGAGGTAGATGCCAAGTTCCATGAAATCGTTGAATTTGCAGGCGTCTCGGACTTCATTGATACACCCATCAAAAGATACTCATCGGGTATGACCGTTCGCCTAGGGTTTGCGGTAGCTGCTCATCTGGAGCCTGACATTCTGATTGTGGATGAGGTGTTGGCGGTTGGCGATTTAAGGTTTCAAAACCGATGCATCAAGCAAATGCAAAAAATTGCCAATTCAGGAAAAACTGTACTTTTCGTTAGCCATCAGATGACGACAGTAGAAAACTTGTGCAAATCTGCATTTTTGCTCAGTGAAGGTAAGGTTGTTTTTCATGGCCCTACAGCTAAGGTTATTTCCACATACAGGGAGAGGGAAACATTCCTTCACTCAAATTCACTCAGTGAGCGAGTTAGTCGTGAAGGAAACAGAAATTGCAAACTTGTTGGTTTTGAGCTTCGGAATGGATCTCATCTCAAGATAGATTCACTGATCAGCGGGGAGGTTGCGTACATCATTTTAAATTTTGAAGTTGTTCGGGAACAAAAAAACAGGATGTGCTTAAGTCTAGGAATTTCGACGCCCAATCAAAACAGAATTGCACATTTGTGCATGAAAACTTTTGGTCAATCAATAGCACCAACCTCTGATAAAACTTTCGAAGTTCGATTAAAACTACCAAGAGTAGAGCTTAACCAAGGCACTTACAAAGTAACCACCTTCTTAGACGACGAATCTGGAGAGATCATTGATTGGGTGGTAGATGCATTTACGCTAAGCATAACGGAATCCGATTTTTATGGTACCGGCATGGTACCAAGCCCTGAAAAAGGCTGTCTTTTAATGGATCATTCCTTTTCTTGAATTTCAACTTCATACAAGTTCTAAAATCCCTCAAATACGAGTTTAAATTCGTAAAAGATCGCTCGGATAAGTTTAGTTTATTACTTCACTTAGAACTCTGGTTT
This sequence comes from Opitutales bacterium, assembly GCA_028045305.1. Taxonomy (GTDB): domain Bacteria; phylum Verrucomicrobiota; class Verrucomicrobiia; order Opitutales; family Seribacteraceae; genus Chordibacter. Next base: position 46,703 of record JAOFTV010000013.1, read on the forward strand.
AAAGATCGGATTTTAAATCAAACTCCAATGAAGGCAGGGTTTCCCTGGATCAACTATGCAACCATCCAATTCATGCATTTTCTTGTAAGGAAAAACATGCGTGTTGTTGAATTCGGTGCAGGAGGATCAAGCATATTTTTTTTAAGACATGGCGTCCATCTTGAATCTATCGAGCATGATGAAATATGGATAAAAAATGTCAGAAAAAAAGTTTCCAAAAAACTCCATAATAATTGGACTTATCATCTCATAAAACCTGATAATGAAATTACTAACATACCAACTGCAGAAACCTATCTTTCGCCTCTCGATCGACTTTCAGATTCTTCTATTGATTTATTCCTTATAGACGGAAGGCATCGAGTTGAATCAATCAAAAGAGCAATGGACAAAATCAAACCCGGAGGATACCTAATTTTGGATAATTGCGACAGACCAGAATATTCGAAATCTTTTGAACTTCTTGCCAATTGGTCACTGAATCAAGTTTCTTGCATTACAAACTCATCCGAATTTGTTACCCCCGCAGCAATATGGAAAAAACCTTCTCTTGGCTAAAAAAATCATCATTCGCCAGGAATATGGCCAACTCGGCAACATCTTGTTCCGTTTGGCAAACGCACTGGGTTTTGCCATCGAGCATGGCTACCGGGTTGAAGACTACACCCTCGCTTTTTGTAATTATCACGATGGCAGTTCTAACATTCGTTTTTTCGAAGATTACCACCCTTTTCAATTCTTTGAATTCCCTCGACCAAAAGTTCGTTTGAGCAATCGGATCAAATGGAGGCTAAAGGACCGTTTAAACAAGCGGATCGAATGTATTGAAAACTTTGACCCAACATTTAACCTGCAAAAACTAGACACAAATAAATCTTACGAGCTAAAAGGATTCCACTTTGGTTCGGGTGAACTTGCCTTCAAGCATCGGTCGCAAATCTGCGATATTCTTCGCTTTAAAGAATCGGAAATTCTTCCAATCGAAAACTTAATCAACGAAGCCAAAAAAAGATACGATCTCTTGCTTGGTGTTCATATTCGGCAAAATGATTACAAGAGTTTCTACGACGGTAAGTTTTATGTAACGCCAGAACAGTACCTGCAGACAGTAGACCATTTCAAGTCATTGCATCTACCCTCTCAAAGAATTGGCGTGGTTGTTTGCTCGGACGATGGGGAAGCTCTCAAAAAAATTCAAGACAACCACCAAGATTACCTTTTTCCCAATGGAACCATCGCACAGGACATGTATGCACTATCCAAATGCGACTACATCATTGGCCCCAAGGCTACAACCATGAGCAGTTGGGCATCTTTCATTGGAGAATCCATGCTCTTACAGATCGACAAAAGTATAGATCCCTTCGAGTTAACCGATTTCCAAAGCGTACAACGCCTCGAACCATTTTCTCCATTTTTTAATTAACCGGTGAGGATCGCATTTCTGAGTTCAATTTACCCAGCCCACGCTGAAAAGATATACAGAGAAAATCCAAGTTTAAAAAAGAAATCCTCAGAAGAACAAATGGAGTTCATCCGATGGCATGCTTTGTCATCTTTTGTTCGTTGGTTCGAATTATTAGAACAAATGGGCTTTGCAACTTGCGTATTCAATCACAATTTACCTGAAGTCGCACTAGCATGGGCAAGAGAAAATAAATTTAAACCTAAGTCTTGCGATAGCATTATCGAAATTGGACTTGAGAAAATCAAACGATTTAAACCTGATGTGATTTTCGCCTTCGCACCTCTTACTTATCTTAAAAATAACTTTTTGGATGAACTCATTAGTTCATTAAGTAAAAGGCCGAAGGTCATTGCGTGGTACGGTGCAAATTGTGGGGATGAAGAAATTTTCAGGTATTTTGATCTTACCCTCTCAAATTCTAAACACTTAGTAAATTCACTCAAAGAAAAAGGCATTAAGGCGGACTTCCTGCAACATGCTTTCGATCCGATCATATTAGAAAAAATCAAAATTCCTAAAAACCGTTTAAACCGAGTAGCTTTTTTCGGAAATCTAGATGTTTCTACGATTGATTTTAGGGAGAGAACAAAACTTTTGGAGGAAGTTTCGGAAAAAACAAACCTGCTTGATATATACGGAGCACACAATACGCCCTCTCTTAAGGAAACCGCAAAACATAGCCTCCTAATTACAAGGCAAAAAATATCACACACCCTGAATAAATTCGCACCAAATCAAAAATTTGATTATTGGTCGAATAAACAAAACATGCCCCCATCCCCTTGGGAACTTAGTAAGAATTTTTGTAAAAAAATAAAATCTCCACTTTACGGTCAGGAGATGCTTCAAAAACTATCATCTTACCAGATAGCACTCAATTATCACAACCGACATACCGGTGATTTTGCATGTAACATGCGTCTTTTCGAAGCAACAGGTCTTGGCTGTGCACTAATTACTGACCATAAAAGCGACCTACATGAGTATTTTGATTTAGAAAGAGAGGTATTAACCTACAAGACGCCCGAAGAATTATGTAGTAAAATAAAGTTTTTAATTAATAATACGGAGGTTGCCGATGAGATGGGTCTAGAAGCACAAGCTAAATGTTTGAGCAACTACAATATATTCAATCTTTCAGATATTTTCTGTGATTATATCCAAAAACTATGAACGATAAACAGAAAGTTTTTTGTATTGGAATGAACAAATCCGGTACTACTTCGTTACAAACTCTTCTTTCTGATCATGGTTATACGATAGGTAATCAACTTGAAGGTGAGATGCTTTTGAAAAATTTTGAGAACATGGAAAATGGTACTATCAAAGCTTATTTTTCCAAATGCGATGCCCATCAAGATGTCCCATGCAGTTTACCAAATTTTTACAAAAGATTGGATCATATCTTTCCGAATTCTAAATTCATATTAACTATTCGAGATAACCCTGAGATTTGGTATAATTCATTGATCAGTTTTCATACTAAGATTTTCTCTTCGACAGACAGTCTACCTACTTTTTCTGACCTGATGAATTCCACTTATTGCTACAAAGGGTGGATTGTAGATTGCATGAAAGTTATATTCAATTATCCAACCATTCCTCTGTATGATAAAACTGAATATATCGCCACTTATTCAAATCACACCAAAGCTGTTAAGGAGTATTTTTTATCTAAACCAAAACAACTACTCATCCTAAATTTATCCGAAAAGAATGGTGTAGAGAATATTTCTAATTTCTTGGGAATAAAACTTCTCAAAAATTATAAGATGCCATGGCTAAATAGAGGTATTGATGTCAAAATCTAGACTTAGAAAGGCCCTTCATGTTGGGCGTCCTAATATTCCCAACAAGGAAAAAATTTTATCAAAACTTTCAGAGGTGCTTGATAATAAGTGGCTTACCAACAACGGACCTCTGGTTCAAGAGCTGGAGCATAAAATCCAGCAATATCTCGGTATCAAGCACTGCATCTGCGTCTGCAATGCTACAATTGGTCTCGAAATTCTGCAAAGAGCATTAGATTTAAAAGGTGAAGTAATCATTCCCTCATTTACATTCATTGCCACTGCAAATTCATTAAGATGGCAAAAAATAAGACCTGTTTTTTGCGACATTCAGTCAGACTCTCACCTAATTGATCCTGATCGGATAGAAGAGTTAATAACAGAGAAGACTTCTGCCATCCTCGCAGTTCCTATTTGGGGACAACCGTGCGACTACCCAGCATTGGAGAAAATAGCTAAAAAGTATAGTTTGAAACTCATATTTGATTCCGCCCACGCTTTTGGATGCAAAGCAGGTGAAAAGTTGATCGGTGGATTTGGAGATGCGGAAGTATTTAGTTTTCATGCAACTAAAGTTTTCTCAACAGGAGAAGGCGGTGCCATTACAACAAATTCAGATGAATTGGCTAAAAAACTTCGTTTTATGAGAAATTTCGGTTTTGATGGATTTGATAAAACCGTATGCCTAGGCACCAACGCCAAAATGAGCGAGTTCGCCGCTGCCTACGGGCTTTCGGCACTTGAGGAACTACAATCAGTCATCGACCACAATGCAGAAATTTACAAGGGATATATTAAGCAATTTAGCCAATTCGATGAGTTTAACATCTTAAGATATCCTCAACAAAATTATTCAAACCATCAATATGCGGTTGCAGAAGTGCCAGCAGATTTCCGAGATAACCTCGTTCATCATTTTCATGAAAATGATATTCTTGTGAGAAGATATTTCCACCCCGGGTGTCATCGCTTAGAACCTTACAAAAGCGATCCTTCATACAACAAGGCTAGACTACCAAACACAGAAAAGGTTGCTTCAAAAATATTAGTTTTCCCTACAGGCTATCAAATGAATAATGAAGGGATGAACCGAGTTTTTGATGCTTACACTTCCTTCGTAAAAAAAAAGTGAAATCATCGTGATAAAAGCAAACAACAGTTTTTACACTAATGAAGAACTCCTTGGCATTGGATTTAAATACATTGGAAGGAAAGTCTTAATCAGTCGAAAAGCATCCATCTATTCTCCTGAAAATATATCTATCGGAGATAATGTCAGAATCGATGACTTCACGATTCTCTCCGCATCAGGAGGTAATATTGAAATAAACAATCACATACATATTGCTGCCTTTTGTAATTTAATTGGGAAAGGTGGCATTGTTATGGAAGACTACTCGGGACTTTCATCAAGAGTTTCGCTCTATTCTGCAACAGATGATTTTAGTGGTAATTATCTTATTGGTCCAATTATGGAAGAATCCTGCATCAATGTCATCACAGGTCGAATAAAACTCGAAAAATACTGTCAAATCGGAACCAGTTCTTCAGTGTTTCCAAATGTCGTAGTAGGGGAAGGTTCTATTTTAGGAGCACACTCCTTTACGAAATCCAATATTCAAACGTGGGAAATTCATGCGGGCACACCAGCCAAATTCTTAAAGAAAAGACAATCAGACCTTTTGAAGTTTGTACCATTAATAGAAAAAAAGTGGGGCAGAAAGCCTAGCATTAACAAAGATTAATATACCCGATCAAAAAGGAATTAATTTAGTTGATGTGTGTGTAATCACATATAATCAGAAGGAGTTCATTTCAAACTGCTTAGACAGTGTATTGGAGCAAAGGTTAAACGATAATTACAACATTATTGTCTGCGATGACTCATCAACAGATGGTACTTCTAAATTACTAACTGAAAATTATTCACGATTTAAAAATGTTTGTAATCATATAAACAGGGAAAATATTGGAGTATCTAATAATTTTTTAAAGTGCATAAATCAATCAAATGCCAAATATATTGCGATTTGTGAAGGTGATGATTTTTGGAATGACCCTTTTAAACTTCAAAAGCAAGTGGAGATACTAGAAAAAAATCCAGACTGTTCATTTTGTTTTACCGATGTAAAGACTCTTGAAAATGACAAAATAACTGGAATACATCCAAATCTAGGAAGTTCTAAACATAAATTCACTGGTATTGAACTAGCAGATCAACCAGGCAGTATTGCCCAAACTTGTTCTCTTGTCATTCGGAAGCAATATTTGGAAAAGTTACCCGATTGGGTACTTAAATCATACACCCTTGATTGGTGCCTCCAACTTTACTTCTCAAAATTTGGTCCAGCAATTTATATACCTGAAGTGACGGCAACTTATCGTATACATGAAAAGGGTATTTGGTCTAAATTGAGTGCGTTCGGGGGTTGGCGAAAAAATTTAGCATTCTACAAAACAGCACTTCGGCAATTACCAAATCAAATTTCGCAAAAACGACTTCAGAAAAGGATCCAAAAGACCGTCATAGACGCACTAGAACTTGCAAACATCCAAGCCAATAAAACCGAAATTCATTGGTGGCTGTGGCAAAAATTTACAACCTGCCCCCTTGTATCCGTGAAGCAAACTTTACATTCACTTAGACTTTTATTGGCATGAATAATCCTCTAATTTCACTCATTCTTTGCTCCCGCAACGACTCCTATATGGGTAATTCCCGTTGGCGATTGGAGACTTCTATCAACCTTGCGTTACTAAACGCTAAAGATGCAAATTTTTTGGACAAACTTGAGATTATTGTCTCTGACTGGGGTAGCGAGATTCCCTTATCTGAGGTACTCAATTTAGTTCCCGAAGCAAAAGGTAGAGTGAAATTCGTTCACATACCTCCTGATATTGCTGCAGTTGAGCAAAAAGACAGCAAGTTCCCCGAAGTTATCGCTCTTAACGCAGCTGCACACAGAGCAAGCGGAGAATACATTGGAAGAATTGATAACGATACCGTCATCGGAACCGATTTTTTCCGCAAGTTCGAGCAATTACACAAAAACAATCCAACAGATGAATTGGACTTGGCTAATTCCTTTCTTTTTGTGGAGAGGAAAAGTGTTCCATTTAGAATAAGTCGCTTATCTTTGCCATTACCTCAGATTCGTAGCTTTATCAATTTATTCAAAAATTACTTTAGAGTCGAATCTGCAACTGAATGGGGTAAAGAATTTTGGTGGAGCCCCGTGGGCATAATGATGTTTCACCGAGATATATGGAATGCAACTCAAGGTTATGATGAAAGACTCATCTATTGGGGATGGATGGAGGGTGATTTAGCCTTACGCCTTGAACAAAAGCATAAAATCGTGGAATTCAGTAAATTTGTGGGACATGATTTTTATCATTTAGAACATTACCCTAGCCTTACTGACTATAGAAACAGAAACGGACCTGCCACACCACGTAAGAAAAATGAACCCGTATTTGAAAACTTAAATTATAAAGAAAATAATGACGCTTGGGGTTTAGAAAAGTATAGATCGGTAAGTATCGTTCAACATAATCGCGTTTATAAAAATCTTAATTTTTTTGTGAAAGTTTTACTTAAAATTTTATTTTTACCAAGGATATTGGTTAGTTTATTTTTCAGGAAATTTGATCTATTCCTTATCAACTACCCTAAATATGCCCACAGGTTTCGTTCAAATTCAAAAATAGTCGGAGGAAGAATAAAGCAGAAAATAATGTCATTTGTAGTAAGCTAATATGATAAAAATCAATCCAGTAGAAATTCTTAACTTAATCTCTGAAGATGGTTATGCCGATCTCACAGGCATTATTAGTGAAGATCAAGTCGAGATTATTAACGAAAAAATCAAGTTTGCTATGGAACAACCTCATTCGAATGGGCAAAGAGGTTATGTCAAACAAGGTTGCCAGAGATATTTGGCTGATACTCTTTCGTATGGGAAAGAAATTATCGATGTATATACAAACCCCACACTCATAGAGATTGCGGAAAAATATGCAGAAGATTTAGTACACTTGTCCAACTATAGGATCTATAGCACCTACCCTTCTGAAGATTTTAAGATGTGGTGGCATCTTGATAACAAAATTGATACCTACGACTTTGAAAAGAAAACCTTTATCCAACAAGTGGTTCCCGATGATAAAGGTCTAATTTTTCTAATGTACTTAACCGATGTCGTTGATGGAGGAGTGCAACTGGTTAAAGGGAGTCATAAGTGGTCAAGGAAACACGATCAAGAGAGCTTCGACCACATGGAAGATGAATTCATGGATGATATAGTAACCTTCAATAATTGCCCCAAAGGTACATTTGTAGTTTATGACTATGCCACCATCCATAGAGCCAAACCTTACAACGGTGGACAAGTGCGCACTTCTATGTTTGGTCAATTATCTCCTTCAAGAATGCCTGCAGGAGAGCCTATCCTACTAAATGTTAGAGATTTGAATCATTTAACAAAAAAACAAAAACAAGTCCTAAATTTTGGAAATGAACCCACAACCTTAAATTGGCCGATTGGTACTTTAGAGGAATTCTTACCACCAGTGAAAGAAGAGGTTAGTTTTATCAAAAAACTTAGAAGATTATTCCAATAAAAATTAACCACATATTTCCTAGATTGTTTCAAAGTCGTAATGATAACGAAGTAGTTAGTTACAGTGGAAATTACACAACATGGGGAGAAGCAGAATCAGAATCTAAAGGGTACGATCAAAAAAATATATTTGAGAAGAATCTGTTTGCACTAGAACAAATTCTAGCAGGCAACAAAAAATGTGAAAAAGATACTATACTCTTTGATGATTATCAGTATTCATTTCCAACAATCTTAGGTATTAATTTTGCATCAAAGCAAGATGGTAATACGATTTCTGTCCTCGATTATGGTGGAGGTTTTGCTAGTTCTTACTTTAGGAACTACAAGATTTTAAAACAATTCAAACTAAATTGGACAGTAGTCGAGCAAGATCACATTGTAGAGATCGCAAACCAAAAGTTTAAGGGGATAAATCAAATCTCTTTTTTAACTAATACTCAACTACAGAAACATGTTGATAAATCTAAATTTAATTTTAATTTAGTTTTATTAGGAAGCAGTATTCAATTTTTTGCCAATCCTTCAAAGATTCTCAAAAGTCTTTCTTCACAAAACTTAAAGTCTATAGTTATCGAGCAAACTCCATTCGTAAAGCATGGACCATCTAGAATAACCATTCAAAATGTAAAAGAACCGGTGTATGATGCATCGTACCCTGCTTGGCATTTTAATGAAATTGAATTCCGATCATGGATCCCCCCTCACTTTGAAACTGAATATCGAATGGTAAATCCTCATGTAAGCAATCCTTGCTTAGGTTTTACCTCTTATCTCATAGACATTGTTTTTGTAAGGAATAATCCATAAAGACCAATTATTATTGTACTTACTTTAATAGTAATTTTTTGGCGTCTGGCTTAACCTTATTAGATTCGATCTCTCAATATGATATCGATCACCAATTATTTGTTTTATCTTTGGACGATGAAACTTCATCTTCATTAAAAAAGAGAAATGCTAAGAATTGCCATATAATTGAATTACAGGAGTTAGAAAAAGTAATTCCTGCTTTATTAACTGCTAAAGAGAATCGTAGTAAAATTGAATATTATTGGACCCTCACTCCATGCATACTTCATTACATAATATTTATTCAAAAATTAACTAATTCTTTAACCTACCTCGATGCTGATCAAATCTTTTTCTCAAACCCTGAAGACATTTTTTACGAGATTAAAAACGCAGACATAGCAATAATGCCCCATAGATTCCCAAAACATCTTGAGGAATTAAAGGTATGTGGCACATACAATGTTAGCTGGCTCAGTTTTAATAGTTCAGAAAACTCCAAATCATGCCTTAACTGGTGGATGAAATCTTGTCTAAATTGGTGCTATGCTCGCGTAGAAGAAGAGAAATATGGTGATCAAAAATATTTGGATCAATTTCCAGCTAGGTTCAAAAATGTCCACATTATCGAAAATGAATCTTGTGGAATCGCACCATGGAATTACGAAGATTATACTTTTTCAGATCAAATAGTTTTATTTCATTATCAATCGTTAAGGTGCTTAAATCGATTTACCTATAAAATGTGTTTTCCTTCAGTCAGTCACCGTAGCTTAAAAAAACTCAAACCATACATATGTAAAACAATTAAGAATCTCAATAGATACAATTTTTGTTTTTCAAAAGAACTTTCAGATAAATCGAATAATATAACAGCTGATACCATTTTAATTATATCACTTTTTAAATATATTTTTTTTATAAGAAAAATGACTTTTATAAAATTAGTATTATTTTTTACAAAAAAGAATAAATTATGAAAATTCTTGTTACAGGTTCCTCAGGTCTAATCGGTTCGGAGGTGTGTACCTACTTCTCAGGCAAGGGACATAGCATTCACGGGATCGACAACAACCAGAGGATGGAGTTCTTCGGCCCGCAAGGAGACACATCCTGGAGGCAGAAGGAATTAAGCGATAACCTGAGCGACTTTACTCATCATGTACTGGACATTCGTGACCGGGAAAAGGTCCTTGATCTCATCAAGTCGATAAAGCCAGATGCCATCGTCCATACAGCAGCCCAACCATCGCACGACAAGGCTGCCTCCATCCCCTTCGATGACTTCGATGTAAATGCTGTGGGTACCCTAAATTTGCTCGAGGCAACCCGCCAATTTTGCTCGAACTCGCCCTTCGTACACATGTCCACTAATAAGGTCTATGGAGACGGCCCAAACTCGGTCCCGCTCAAGGAGTTGGATACCCGTTGGGATTATGCAGACCCAGCCTATGAAAATGGTATCTCTGAATCTTTCTCTATTGATCAATGCAAGCATTCGCTTTTCGGAGCCTCCAAGGTAGCTGCAGATGTCATGGTACAGGAGTATGGGCGCTACTTTGGTATGGCCACCTGTTGCCTACGAGGAGGATGCCTTACCGGCCCATCCCACTCAGGCGTCGAGTTACACGGCTTTCTAAGTTACTTGGTCAAATGCAACCTGGGTGGTACGACCTACAAGATCTACGGATACAAAGGTAAGCAGGTTCGGGATAACATACACTCGGAAGATGTGGCACAGTTTATCGATTTATTTGTACAGTCTCCACGCTCCGGAGAGGTCTATAACCTGGGCGGAGGCAAAGAGAACAGCTGCTCGATTCTGGAGGCATTCGAAATTTGCGAAAGCCATTCGGGAATCTCTCAAAAGTATGAATATCAAGAAGGCAACCGAATCGGAGATCATATTTGCTACTTCAGCGACCTGACAAAAATCAAATCTCACTACCCCACTTTCTACCTGCGTCACTCCTTGAGCGACACCATTAAACAAATCGTAGAAGCACACAAGCGTCGCTCCTGATTTTTCATTGAGCCATTCGTCCTCTAAATTATTGCTAGTTACTGAAACTCCCCCAGGCACTCCCAACGGCTTTGGCGTTACTCTTGACTGCATATTTAAGGAGATTGAACATGGTGTGGTTTATACCGATGCATCGTTCAAAGAATTTGGAGATAGGCTCGGATATTTACTGGCTCAGGTACCCTATCATCCATCGGGTCGTTTTCTTCTCTCTTTTTTGACTGGGAAGATTCCAGAATGGCGGGGCAAGTATTCGTCATCATGGTTTAAAAAGAACCTTTCGGAAAAATTTTCCTCGGTGTATGCCTTCGTATACTCACCAGAATGCATGAAGTACGCCCATTGGATAGCAAAGAAATGTAAGCTCCCCTTGGTTGTCCATTTGGCAGACCATTCACCAGAGTTTGTAGGCCCATCCTCTGCCAATATACTTCTTGGAGCATCGAAACTCGTTTGCATAACCGAGGAAATGAAGTCCAAGTATGAACGAACTCTCGGGAGAAAAGACATCGAAGTCTTGCACAACGGAGCCGAGCAGGCGTGCTCCGAAATCGCTTCGCCATGCCATGAGCCATTCAGTAAACAAAACCCATTTTTATTATGCTTTATCGGCGGTCTTTTTTCTCATCTTCATGGTGATTGCATCGAAGACATTTTCCAAGCGGTATCTCAAATTCGGCAGAAGTACCCGTGGGTTGAGTTTCATCTATATGGCCAAAGACAACCCGCTGATTTTCTCGAAGATTTAATTCGCTGTGATGGCTTCACCCATCATGGTATCGTCATGCCCCTTGAGAAGAAGTTTGAGATCATGGAAAAAGCTCATTGCTTTGTCATCCCCTCTTCCTTCAAGGAGGAGAAACACCGGCACTATCGCTACTCCTTTCCCACCAAGTTGCCTGAACTGATTGCTTCAGGTCGCCCTATCTTATCTTACGGGCCGAAGGAAACTGCGACGAACAGAATACTGGAAACGAATAACTTGGGCCTTCGCATTCATGACCGATCGGTACCAAAGTTGGTAGAGTCCCTAGAGACATTGGTTATCCAATATCAAGAAAGCATTAAGAAATTCGCCTCTTTTTCCCCAACGATCCTGGAAAAGTTTTCCGCATATGGCGTCAGGAGAAAACTCAGAAACATACTTTCCTTTAATTGAAGGCTCTTTGGTCCAACCTTCTTAAAATCCCCGCTTTTCGCAGGGCGATGTTGGCCCACCTTCGCCTTGATTACTTTCACGAGTTTCATCATTCCATTCCCTTGGGTAATCAATACTGGGCTCACCTTTGGGAAAATGATGCGTACGACTCCTTTTCAGAAATATTCATTCAACAGGAGTACGCAGATTTCATTCCCGATGAACCCATTACAAACATCTTAGATCTTGGTGCCCACTACGGCTATTTCAGCCTTTGGCTTCAATCCAAGAGACCGCAGGACGAAATCCATTCCCTTATGGTAGAACCCTCCCAAAGATGCCAACGATCCCTAGAAAAAATGGCTCAATATCCAAAGTTGGGAGGTAGGTTCCAATATTTACAAGCTGCCGTAGGCAACCCAAAGGAAGAACGAACTCCATTTTTTGAACGCCCATTTATGGGTGGATCTTTATTTTCCTCCTCCTCCGCAGATTGCAGTTATGAAGTAAAGACTCTCCCCCCCTCAAGTGAGTTAAATCTAAATGAGCAATCTTTCGATCTAATCAAGTGCGATCTCGAAGGCGCAGAATGGGATTTCCTTATCCACTACTCCTCTCTTTTGAAAAATTCCAAGTTTCTGGTTATGGAGTGGCATAGTTGGCACCAAG
>JAOFTV010000014.1 GCA_028045305.1 Opitutales bacterium
ATACGTAAGGGTTAACCCTATCTTAGTAATCTTAAACATATCTTAATTAAGCGAAATGTATAGGTGAGTACCTGCACTTATTTGAGTACTTAAATCAATGGCATCTTCATTGCTTACTTGTATGCACCCGGAACTGGAGGGTTTCCCCAAGCGTTCCTCATGGTTGGTCCCATGAAGGTAGACAAACCTCTCGAAAGTATCCACAGACTTGCCTAGGTTGATCCCCTCCTGCAGTCCGCTCAGCCGTAATATACGAGATGTGATTAAGTTTTGCTCCTGCGTGCTCTTGTCACAATCCCAAAAACGCTCTCCCTGGGGAATGCGGGCTTTGTAAACCATGCCAATGGGCTGCCCTTCCCCAATTACTTCACTCACAACATGCAGTCCCCAGGGAGTCCCAAGAGAATCTTCTTTGCAACTTGGAGGTTTTAACGATGTAGAAACAACATATGTTTTGACAGCAGTTCCTTCTTTTTGATGATACATTTCCTGTCGCTGAATGGAAACGATCAACAAATCTTGGGTTTCTTTTAAGTTCAGTTGCTTTACAACCTTCAAGTACTCAACCTTTAAACTTATATCCATTGAAAAAATATCGAATCGGCATAGTAGGCGCAACTGGTGCAGTTGGCCAAGAAATTATCAAGCTTCTTGAAAAGAGGAATTTCCCCGCATCCGAGGTGCGGCTCCTGGCATCCGAACGATCTGCTGGTCGGGAAATGAATGTGCTAGGGAATTCCACAAAAGTAATAGAGGCAACCCCCGCTGCTTTCGAGGATTTAGAAATCGCTATTTTTAGTGCGGGATCAGAAAATTCTTTAACATTAATACCTGAGGCCGTCAAAAAAGGCTGCGTTGCTATCGATAATAGTTCTGCTTTTCGCATGAAAGAATCCGTCCCTTTAGTGATTCCGGAAATAAACGGCTGTGATTTAGATAAGCATCAAGGAATTATTGCCAACCCAAATTGTTCAAGTGCAGTGGCGCTAATGGCTTTATTTCCATTGCATCAACGCTTTGGACTAAAGCGCTTCATTGCATCAACCTACCAAGCTGTCTCAGGTGCCGGTGCCATGGGGCCAATATGCTTAGACCGCGAAATCAGCGAAAAGACAGGAGGTCACCCCAGTGAAACACATTCCGAATCTGTTTTCGCTCACCCCATAGCTTATAATTTAATTCCTCACATTGATGACTTCCGGGACGACGGTTACACCAAGGAAGAATTAAAGATGCGGAATGAGTCTGTCAAAATTCTTGGCTTAAAGGACCTAAAGGTTTCTTGTACCTGCGTGCGGGTCCCTGTTTACCGTGCTCACTCCATTTGTATAAGTGCCGAATTTAAGCAAAACGTAAATGTTCCTGATGCAAGGCAAGCCCTTCAATCGTTTGATGGCCTTGATTTTGTCGATGATCCCCAGAATAAAGTTTACCCGATGCCAATTAACTGTTCCGAGAAAGAAAATTGCCAGGTTGGCAGATTGAGATTAGACCATGCACTTAGCAATGGCCTTGCCTTTTGGGTTGTCGGGGACCAATTATGGAAGGGTGCTGCACTGAATGCCATTCAAATTGCAGAAACTCTAATTCAAAGAAAATCAGTACGATTCATCAATTAGCAAAGTTTGGCAAAGATTATGCTTACTTTCTTCCATGAACCCAATTGCAGTAACTGAACTTACCCGCCTTGGATCCTCCCTACTTAGCCGTGGCATAGAATCGATCTCTGGAAAACCAAGTCCCCAATCAGACCCTTCCGTATTTGCAAATGAACTTTCCAGTGCTGAGGCAAAGCCTGAAGTCATCGATATTGAGGATGTAAAGAGTCAATTACTTAAAGACCCTACCCTCGCTAACTTTTTCAAGCAAAACACTGATAACACCATTCATGTTGATCGTCTTGCCGATGGTTCCATGAGGTTAGTTTCATCATCTGGAGACTTTTTTACCCTAGAAAAAAATTCTAAAGTTTGCCAATTGGCAAGTGACTTTCACACTAAATGCCTTGAGTCGAATAAAAATTTGTCTCCCAGCAGAACTAACTCTGTTTTGTTAATTAGCTAACTAGTTTTAGGCAATCCATCTCCCGATTGAGTCATTCCTTAGATTCTTGCCATGCGCCCCCCATCGGACTTTCTTCTCATCGAGAAGATCAATCAGTGTCCGAAACTCGCATCACTTCGAAGCATTAATGACACGCTCCGTTCCTTAATCGATTCAGAAGATAGTTTTCTTGCTCAAATCGCAGAAGTTATTCGTCTCGATCCTTCTTTAACCACGCGAGTTCTTGATTTAGTTAACTCTATCTTCTTCGGAAGTAAGGATAATAACCGTATAAATGGGGTTGAGGAGGCGTCGATTTTTTTGGGACTGAACCGCATCAGGGAACTCCTTGTTGCTACTCCTGTCATCGAAGAAATTTTTGAACTTGGGAAAGAAACTCATTCATTTCCGTGGGAAGACTTTTGGAAGCACAGCATTGGTACGGCTATCATGACGAGGGAATTACTTGCCATATTGGACGAAAGTTATGAAGAAGAAGCAGATTATGTTGCTGGTCTTTTACATAACCTTGGGATTTTGATTTTAGCCATCACCTTTCCTGAATACTTTAAAGAAATCTACCAAAAGCCATTTGAGAATCCTGATTCGATCATCGAATCAGAGTGCAACAATGTTGGCTGGGATCATGCGAAAATTGGTGCTTATTATCTTTGGAATCACCATATTGCAGATAATGTGGTCGATGCCATTCATTGGCACAACCAACCTGAGATGGCCAAGGAGAGCCCAAAGCTCGCTGCAGCAATTCAAGTATCTGACCGCTTTATATCGGAACTCGGCTTTACTGGACTGGCTAACTACCCCATCCCAAAGTCTGGATCTCATAAAACATTAACTGGCTGGAAGATGCTTTTTGACGACAAGGAAGACCCTGCTGCGGTTGAGGAAAAACTAAGCCAGTGTGCGGAGAGATTAGATCAGACACTGAATGGGATTATTTAAGATCAATCCCTAATCCACTGATCATTACGGGCAGCTTTTGCCACCTTCAGTCCTCCGATAGCAACCAAGGGCGAAAAATCTTTTTGAGAAAGCCTGACTTCTGGATCCTCATATCCTTCCCCAACCAGTCTGCTCTGTAATTCTTGATCAATATTACGAATTCGGCTACCCCCACCCGTTAAGATAACATTTTTAAGGAGGGAGAAAACTGACTGAGGGGATGCAGATGCGATCACTTCTGAAAAAGTGCCCATCATTTCATCAAGTAAACGATTACAGGCTTCACCAACTTGCTTGCCGATCTCGATCTTTCTTGGCTTTCCTTCTACGGGTATTTTGACGCGAACACCAGCTTCTGGCTCTCCGCAATAAGAATGATCTTCCTTAAAGGATCGAACCATTGAAATAGGAAGATTTGCATCCGAGTATGACTCTCTTATCAACTGATCGAGAATAACATCCACCTCGTTTCCAGCAAACGGAATGCTAAATAAATCATCGGCTTTAGGGAAATATCCCTGGACAATACAAAAATCAGTCGTCCCTGCCCCAATGTCAATGAAGAGGGAATTACTGACAGGGTCTTGATAATCCGCATCTTCAAGCTTTCCTTCGTCTCTCATTCCTAATGCGGCCAAGAATGGTTCAGGGATAAGTAAAATTCCATCAAAGGCTTCGAGGGCTGCCTTCCTGAGATCAGCTTTGGCCTTTTCATCAGCGACAGCAGGAATCCCAATTACGCAAAGTGCTTCGCTACTGTTACCCGGGTCGACCTGCTCTCTTAAGTTATGGAGGAAGGATGTGGTGCCGGCCAAGTCCTGAATAACGCCATCTCCAAGTGGATAAGTAAGCCTTAGGTGCAACTCATTATCCAAGGCATTTTGTCCGTGAAGCATCTCTGCGTTACCAGGTAGTATCCCAGCTAAGATTCCCTCATCAGGATAGCCGACAACGGTCGGCACGACAATACCTTCATGATTCGTTGAACCAGGCTTAGACAGCTTGCTAATTATGCAGGATTCAAGGGTACCAAGATCAAGACCTAGAAGAATTCTCTTTTTCTTCTTGGGAACTGGGGACGAAGACAGATCAATATCCTGTTTATCGTCTACAATTTTAGTATTGGTCATGGGGTGAAGGTATATTTGAAAAGGTTACTCAGACTAATTAGGTGACAACAAAATTTCATCAATCATTTCTTCAATTTCGTCAAACCTCAATCCTTCACCAACCATACTCTCTTCAGGCTCAGTGGGTACATCAATCTCTTCGGGATTATCGGGATGTTCAAACTGAAACTGTTTCTCAGGGTCTGCCCCAGTGATTTTATTCTTTATTGAAGAGGCTGGCGGAGAAGAATCTTCATCCGGGAAACTTCCCTCATTAACATTTGTTTCTACAAGAAGTTCTTTTGTCGCTAATGATTCCTTCCGAGGAAGTTCGGCCTTCGTCAATCCGGAAAGAGATTGAACAACTCCACTGAGTTTTTCAGAAATAGACGAAACCTCGCTTTTCACTAAACTCGCCACTCTTACTTCAAAGCGTGCGGCAAACAAATCAAAGGCAGTGGCAAGTTCATCAGCCCGAGCGGACTCATCATCAAACAACTCCTTCAGTTTCGATTTTTTTTCCGAAGCATCTAAGTTCGAAGTTTTTGCCCAACTCACAACGAGCTTCGGGATTTCATCACGCAGGATAGACACAGCTGCTTTGTCATCTCCAACAAGCCTGCGAACACAAGCCCGGCGAAAGCCTGACTTCAATGCTTCGTATGGGGATGCTGGCACAGAGGACATAAAGACGGATATTTTGTGATTCAGTCAGGCAACGACAACTTAATTCTTAGTTATACCTTGATAAAAAAGTTCATCCGCCTGCTTTAGAACGCTCCTAATCCCCTTCCCTTTATTGCCAAAATGTTCGTTATAGAAGTTAGTGATGTCCATTGGAAGCGGTGCAACAAAGCTCTCTGTCGTTTCTGTATTAACTAGCCACCTTCCATGCAAAGCCTGCCGGTTAAGCTCAAGCATCGATCTCCATTCTTCCTTCCATCCATTGCTGCAAAACTCAAGGTACAAGTGCTCATTGCCACCGTAAAGCTTGTCGCCGACTAAAGAATGCCCCAAAGACTGTGCGTGCACTCTTATTTGGTGCTTTCTGCCTGTATTTGTCCTAACGAGACAAAGGGTGTGCTTTTCACCCGCGATCAGGGGAGTGAACATAGTTTCGGAGTATTTCGATTTTCGGCTTTTCCCCGTCACACATTGTTTAACAAATACCGCACTTGCAGAATCGTTTCCAATGTAGCCCTCAACGAGTTGTTCGCCAACTAGTTCCCCTCTCATGATAGCAAGGTAACCTCTCTTTACAGTCTTGTACTCAATACCTTTCTGCCAACAACTTGCTGCTTTTCGATGCTTCGCCATAAGGATAACTCCACTTGTCTCTCGATCAAGGCGACTAGCCAAATGAATCGATTCCTTCCCAAGGTATAATTTGGCCGTCCCAACTAAACTTGATAAAGGTCCATTCTTTGAGGGATGACACACCAACCACCCCGGTTTATTCAAAACCAGCAGATCATTACTTTCATACAAAATCCATTGTTTGAAATCATCGATTTCAACTAGAGGAGCGTCCTGAAGAATTTCATCTTTCATGAACAAAGAAAATCTGATCTTAAAAAAAATGAAATAAAATTGGAGAAATTGAACATCCTGTGGTTTGGTAAAGTTTAGACATGTGCATTTCTGCGCAAGAACATAACCAAAAATATAAACGCATATATGAAGAATAATCTGATCCTATCTGGACTTCATCTCCCCCTCACGGACTCACACAAGGAAATTGTTTCCACTAAAATGGAAAAAATCTTCAAGCATGAAGAAAAAATAATCCGGGCACGCATCGAGTTAGAAAGATCTGCAAAATCTTCCTCCCGTGAAAATGAATTTGTGGCAAAAGGCCACCTCGAATTGAAGGGCACCACGATCACCATATCATCAGCATCAGGCAATATCTTCAAATCCATAGACGACTTAATTGAAAAACTTGACCGGGGCTTGCGTCGCCGGTCCAGGCTAAAAAAAGTCAAAAGAAAACAATCTTCATTGCAGGAATTACCCCACGCTGCATAAAGCGTAGTTCTGCAATCTCGTAAAGCCCTCCCACCCCGGAGGGCTTTTTTGTATCCAAATCCTAGGATAGTAATTTTACTGCTCGCGAAAAAATTTCCTCAACCGGTGCCATCTTCCCGACACCTTCGTAACCGCATGCCAATTCCCCCACTACCGGTTCAACAAAACATACACCTCGTTCAGATAAAATCTCCCGGTTTCCTGCAGTTGCTGGATGCTCGAACATTTTACCATTCATAGCAGGCGCAATAAGAATTGGTGCAGGGGTGGCAAGGTATATTGACGAAAGTAAATCAGGGCAATTTCCATGGGTGAAATTTGCTATTTGATTAGCGGTTGCTGGTGCGACCACAAAAAGGTCCGCTTGATCGGCGAGTTCTATGTGACCGGGTTGCCAGTTTTTTTCTTCATCCCACAGCGAAACCGAAACTGGGTTCCTTGAAAGCGTGCCCATGGTAAGAGGTGATATAAAGCGTGTGGCAGATTCCGTCATGACCACAAAAACTTCAGCCCCGGCCTTTCGAAACTCACTCGCTAAGTCTGCTGACTTGTAAGCCGCAATAGAGCCAGACACACCTAGAACCAAGATTTTTCCAGACAGGCATTTTAAATCTTCAACATCGTCAATCATCGTCTACAAAATGATAAGGATAAGAAATAACCAGACAACCCTGATCTTGTACATTCGATTAACACTTTCCAAGAACGGTCAAAAAGAATAATAATAGAAATATCCGTTATGCAAAAAAAACCGATCACCAAATACAAACCTTGGGGAGTAATTAATCTACCTGACCGTCAATGGCCCAACCGTACCATTGAGCGGGCACCTCAGTGGTGCAGTGTTGACCTACGGGACGGCAACCAGGCACTTCCTATACCTATGGGAGTCAAAGAGAAAGTTGAACTGTTTAAACTTCTGTGTGAGATTGGTTTTAATCAAATCGAAATTGGGTTCCCCTCCGCCGCTCAAACCGAATTTGATTTCGCCCGTAAATTGATTGATGGAAACTTGGTGCCTGATGGCGTATCTTTACAGGTTCTAACCCAAGCCCGGGAACACCTTATAAAAAGAAGTTTTGAGAGCTTGCGAGGTGCAAAAAAGGCAATCATTCATGTCTATAATTCCACATCCCCCCTGCAACGCCAAGTAACCTTTGGCATGTCTAAAGAACAAATTAAACAAATTGCGATAGAGGGTGTCTCCCTGGTTAAAAAACTACTTCCCGAACTGCCGGATACAGAAGTACAACTGGAATATTCTCCAGAAAGTTTTTCCGATACTGAGGTTGATTATGCACTCGAGGTCTGTGAAGCGGTTATGGATGCATGGGAACCTACAGATAATAATCCAATCATTCTTAATTTACCGGCAACTGTTGAACTCTTCACTCCCAATATTCATGCGGATCAAATCGAATGGTTTAGTCGAAACCTCACTGAGCGGAACAAAGCCATTATAAGCCTGCACACTCACAACGACCGAGGCACAGGCACTGCTGCCACTGAGTTGGGCCTCCTTGCCGGCGCTGACCGTGTGGAGGGTACACTATTTGGAAATGGAGAGCGAACAGGAAACCTTGATATAGTAACGGTTGCTTTGAATATGTACAGCCAGGGACTCCACCCTAACCTTCATTTCGATAACATCGAAGGTATTCGTGAAACCTACGAACGAACTACAGGGATGACTGTCCATGACCGCCATCCCTACGGTGGCGACCTTGTCTTTACCGCTTTTTCCGGCTCGCATCAGGACGCCATAAAAAAAGGAATGGACCAAAGGAAAAATGCTAGTGGTGACGGACAGGAACATTGGCAAGTCCCCTACCTCTCCATTGATCCTGGCGATATTGGGCGATCCTACGAAGCAATTATTCGTATAAATAGCCAGAGTGGAAAAGGTGGGGTTGCTTATGTCCTTTCCCGTGAGTTCGGTTTAGAGTTACCCAAGCCGATGCATCCAGAAGTTGGGCAAATGATGAATAAAAAAGCCGACTCTGAGTCACGTGAATTGGCAGCGGAGGAAATTTACGAAACCTTTAAGAAAGAATTTCTAAACAAAAAGGAACCACTCAACCTTATAAGCTATGAAACAGGCAAAGGTGATAATGACTACTTGAGCTGCAGTGCGGTAATAGAAAATAATGGAAAAAAAATCGAGCTTTCCGGACAAGGCAATGGGCCGATTAATGCCTTTGTGCATGCTATGGAAAATGCAGGCTTAAAGGACTTTAAACTGATCGATTACAGGCAACACTCGATTGGAGGTGGCTCTGCTACGGAGTCGGCTGCTTTTGTGCAGTTGCAAATCAAATCAGGAAAAGTGGCATATGGTTGCGGCATTCATGCAAGTATAGAAAAAAGCGGGATTCTTGCCTTAATTAGTTCATACAATCGAGTTCATCATTAAACCTTTTTGATTCAATTGTTTTGATTTCAGTATCGGTAACGCCAAGAATCTAGACATGTCACGGAAAGACAGTTTTTTTCTCTTGTTAATATTGCTTACCGCATCGACATTCTTAAAGGGCAAATCATTGTTTTTTACTGAGACTATACTACCTGACACATCAGCTTTTACCCAAAAATTTTCGGATGGCCCGTTAGCATATTCTGTCCGGGATGACGATAAAGTTGAAGTCCTTGATGGATTCATCAAGAACTCAATTCCGAAAAGCTGTTTGCACATCATAAATTTAGGGAGTGGTTATGGTAGTATACGCCTTTCAGTTTCTTCAGAAAATTCCTTCACCAACTTAGATCAATATGCAAACAGGCAGAAATATAGCTGGTTGAATTCTGAAATTGGAGAAATGCAATATGCTCAAAAATTCATTAATGATTTTAATTACAATGGTATAACCATGACTAGAGAAGTTGATTCGACCTTAGAGTTTTCAATTGTCCTCGACCTCACTAACGCCCAAGGCAATGCTTCCGGAAACTGGTTTAAGGTAGTTATACAGGGGAGCACATCCACACCCCAAGTTTACAAAACTGCATTGTCCATTGCTCATACAATCAAATACCAGGCTATGGATACAATAACTCAAGTTTTCGAGGAAATTCTTCCAACTATGAATCCTGAACTTCCCATTCTTGATCGTGAAATTATTAATAAACCCCTTGTTTTTTCTGCATCCAATCAATCGATAGTTGAAGTAAGAAATTCATACGCAGAACTTGCACAGTCCACTTCGGGAAATTACTTTATCCAAGACTCAAACCGGGTGACTGAATTGGAAATCTCAAACGAAACGGTTTTTGATAGCCTGGAAAATTGGGCCGCAAACCGAAAATATTCCTGGGAGATCTCCGATGACTCTAAAATTTTATCTGTAGAAAAATTTTTTACCCGATTTGGCTATCCTGCCATTTCTATTTTATGTGAAAGTAATTCTGCGCTGAGTGATCCGATGGTTGAATATGAAATTGCTATCAATGCATCCACGGACGAATGGAGAGCACGACAACCAAACGGCTGGCTGAAAGTTTTTTTCAGTGGAAATGACCCATCTGGTTTCTCAAGCAACTACTCACTGGCTCTTGCCACGGCTGACAGCCTCTACTTTGACAAGTCTTCCCCGCCTCCTTCGGTTTCTTTTTTAGAGTCTCCGCCTCAAACTCCATCAAAAAGTATTCTGCTAAATAGCTCATACACAGACGGTCCGATTATTTTCTTCAGGCCTTCCGATTATCTGGTTGAATGCACAGTTACTTACTCCGAGATCCCCCATTTTTCCTTAGCTGATTATCAAATTTTGGATTCCACGGGTCTTGGACCGACAATATCTCTTTCAATTGTTAGAGAAGAAAATTTCCAAACGATTGAGGATTGGGCAAGTAATGTATCAAAGTCATGGCAAGAGTCTGAGAATACTTCCTACTTTCAGTCCGAGCATTTTCTAACTGAAAATGGGAAATCTGGTATAGCGATACTTCGAAAAACTTCTGATCAAACATTCTATTATCAGATTGGGGTCAACTTAAGTACGGATTTTTGGCTTAACCGAAATAATCAGAGTTCTGGCGAATGGATGTTTGCTCACTTTAATAACAATGAGCCTTTTGATAACTTGGATCATTTTCATACCGCTCTTTCCCTCGCCAAGTCCATGAATTTTCTAGATTCGAATTACTTAGCCTTGAGCGATCACTTCACAAATGTATCAAAAACAGCAAGTCTTTCCACAGGTATTCCCGTGTCTATTGAAGGATTTAACTGGTATACATCTGTTTGGCTTGGGGCTTATTATGATTCTGGAAAAAAATGGATTTATCATTATTGGCTTGGGTGGTTATACTCGCATTATAACGATGAAGAACAACAATGGTTGTGGAGTGAGAGAACGGGCTGGTTGTGGAGCGAAGCAGCAGCATACCCTTACCTATATTGCCAGGATTTGAGCAACTGGATTTTCCTCGACTTTGGCCTGCAAAATTCAACTAGATGCTATGATTATTCGCGAGGTGAATGGTCAGAATGGAAAAACTTCTTTTCAGTCGAACCGATTGATCCCTCCAAACTAAGCCCGACCCAGCGAACAGAGTACACGCTAGAGGAGATCAAGAAGTCAGAAATGTCGAATCAAGAGAAAGCCAGTGCTGCTGCGAAAACCATCCTTTTGGGAGAGTAAATGAATTTTCAATTCGTATACCTTCCCTCATTGATCATCTTCTTGATGAGTAATTTTATTCACGCAGAAGAAGAGAGAATTCCCTCCAATCGTGAGATTGCACTGCAAACAGTTCAAAAGAATTTCACTAAACTACGCCAAAGGATGAAGGCAGTGGAAGAGGAGTATGTACGCAAAGGTATAAACTTAGACCCGATCAAATCCTACAAACCAATACCTAGTCCACCTCCACCCAGCGAAAGAGTTCAGTTAGATTTAAAGGTAGATAAACAAAGCCCATCTGGGAGATCCAAGGAATTAAAAAAACCTGGGACCGTAAAAAATTCTTTAGGGTTCTATATCGGCCCAACAATTCCGCATTTCTCAGAATTCTCTAATCAAAATGGTAAGTTCATGACGCACTATGAAACCGGCGTGAACATCCGAGCCGATTATCGGCGGTTTTACGGAAACTTATTTTGGGGGCTTGGTATGGATGCTAAATTTTTCAACACCAAGCAAATTGAAATCAATCAATTTGGATCTACTGGAGCGGGTGGAAAAAATTCAACTCTCTCCCCTTTCATTTCTTTCGGTTTCCAAAGGTCAATTACTGAACAATTTTCCTGGGAAACCGATGTCTCTATTGGATATGCAAGTACCCGAAAAAGTTTAGTGCTTAATGGAGATAATCTTTCAGACACTTTTGAAACAACATTTTATTATGGGGCAATGATCGGACTTGGTTGGCAATGGTCAGAATACCATACTGCATCGATTTTTTACAGGTTTGATGGCTTAGGGGAAGCAGGGAACTTCAGTGACCAATTCTTCAATCAAGCTGGGATTCGAATAGAAATTAAATATTAAGCTTTAGTCACAACTCAACTGAAGGTATTCAATTTCTCTGGGAAATGGGGAAAGATAATCAATACAATCAGAAAAGCCTTCTTCTTGAGGGCGTCCTTGAACGGATTACTTTTTATAATGAGGAAAACGGATTCCTCATTGGGAAATTAAAGGGGAGCGAGGGAAAGGATGAAATTGCCGTTGTTGGTAAGGCACCCAAGGTACAATGCGGAGAAACCTTGGTACTTTCAGGCTCTTGGTCCATGCACCCCAAACATGGCAAACAGTTCTCTTTTGAAAAATTTGAAAGCAAACTACCTTCCTCGGCATATGGTGTACGAAAATACCTAGCCAGTGGATTAATTCATGGAATTGGTAAGACTTATGCCAAGAAAATTGTCGATCATTTTGGTGCCGATACTTTGCGCATAATCTCTGAGGAATCTGCTCGCCTGCGAGAAATCGAAGGTATTGGCAAGATGAGAGCAAAAAGCATCAAGCAAGCATGGGAAGAGCAAAAAGCAGTCCGTGAAGTAATGATGTTTTTACAAACTTATGGTGTGACTGATGCACTCTGCCTGAGATTAGTTAGAAAATATGGCAACGAAGCCAAGACGCTTTTGGAAACAGACCCCTATCGAATTATAAGAGAAGTTAAAGGGATTGGGTTCAAGACCGCCGACCGCATTGCCCTAAACCTCGGACTTGCCAGCAATGGACCGCCCCGAATTGACGCAGGGATTCTTCATGTAATGCAGGAGTGTGAAGATCAAGGACATACCCATTTTGAGCGACGTGAAATTGCACTACTTGCCACCGAACTATTGGAAGCAAACTCACAAGAGGTTGAGAATCGAATTACTACCCTTATCAGTCAAGGAGACATCGTTCATTCCAGCCAGGATTGGATTCAACAACCAACAACGGCCAAGGCTGAATATACCCTGGCACAATCACTCAACTTATTACTGCGGGGCAAGTCCAGTCTCCCACCAATTCTAATCAACAAAGCAATCGAATGGGCCCAAGCAAAAGCAGGCTTTGGCTTTGCCCAAGGACAGGAGGATGGTGTCCGCCAGGCCCTTGCTTCCAAGATTTCAATTCTCACTGGTGGACCAGGAACCGGTAAAACTACCATTTTAAAAGCACTCGTATCAATTCTTCGGGCAAAAAAGACTAAAATTTTTCTGGCTGCTCCAACTGGGCGAGCAGCTAAACGAATGTCCGAAAGTACTTCCCATTTCGCCCAGACTGTACACCGGCTACTTAAGTTTGATCCTTCCCAGGGTGGGTTCTGTATGAATGAACAAAATCCATTGATTTGTGATTATCTGATTATGGACGAGTCCAGTATGCTCGATATCCGGTTAGCCGCTGCCCTAGTTCGTGCACTACCTGCAAATGCACACCTTTTATTAGTTGGCGATGCGGATCAATTACCCTCCGTGGGGTCAGGCAATGTGCTCAAAGATTTGATTGATTGTAACGACTTACCGGTAACCAGGCTGGAAGTTACTTTTCGGCAAGCCGAGGACAGTGGCATTGTTGGGTTGGCTCATGCCATATTGTCAGGAAAGACTGGCCCTCCTCCCCCCGCTGAACCATCCTCTGCCCTGCCCCGACAAAAAGATGTACATTTTATACATGCTGAATCTCCGGAGGAATGTGTCCAGGTGGTATGCGATCTTTGTACTCGCATATTACCCAAATCATTTTCGATTAATCCAAAAACTGACCTACAGGTACTTGCCCCCTTGCATCGAGGAGTTGGAGGAATAGGTAACCTCAATGATCAAATTAGAGATTCGCTTAATCCAAGTGGAGCAACTCATATCATGGGAAGTATGCTTTTTCGGGAAGGAGACAAAGTGATACAAAGCCGCAACAACTACGACAAGGATGTATTTAATGGAGATCTTGGAATCATTCAAAAAGTTGATTCACTCAACGGTGTTCTTGAAATTGATTTCGAGGGGCGAATAATCAAATACGAACGTATGGAAGTCACTGACCTGCAACCTGCCTATGCAATATCAGTCCATAAAAGCCAAGGAAGTGAGTATCCTGTCGTCATTTTTCCCATTCTCAAGCAACACTTCATGATGCTGCAAAGGAACCTGGTTTATACCGGGCTGACCAGGGCCAAGAAAAAAGTCGTTTTCGTTGGGGATCCAGCCGCGTATGCCATGGCCATTCGTAATAACAAAACAGTAACCAGACAAACCGACCTTATTCGTAAACTTAAGGAACTGTTCAGTTTTACATAATGACCAAATAGGTCGTAAAGAAAAGAACGAGGTAGGCAGGTGCGACCTTTAAAAGATTATTCTTTTCCACCTTGAGATGAAAAAGAACAGCGGCGGACATAAGGATGGCAAGAAGGATAGCAGCTGGACGTATAAGAAAAGGTACCCAATGACCGCACAGAAAACATAAGGAGATGATAATCTTCGAAAAGCCAACCAAATACATCGTTCGCTTTGATAATCCATAAGTTTCAAATTCCTCCGCTATGTTTCGGGCATGCTTTCCACGAAACCTTGTAATTCTGCTTGCTCGCCAAGTCCAAACAGAAAGCAAGATAATGGCCACACCGCAGCGGATAACGATATGCTCTAATGTCTGCCAAGTTTCCATCAAATTGATGAAAGCACTAGAGTGCAGTACATTCTAATTTTCCATCGAACAACATCCACAATTACTTGGGACACCTGAACAAGAAGGAACAACCGAGGAATCGTCAACTGAACCAACTGAAGAAAAGACGGACAATTTTTTATCAAGTTTTTCGGAGCCACATGTTGGACAGTTCGCATCTTGTTGCCAATTACTCGATCGAACGAGCAGTTCACAATCTTTTTTGCAATCCAAACAAGTAAACTCGTAGATTGGAATAAGACTGCAGGTGCTTAGTAGTTTCCTAGCAATTCAATAAATCGGACAATCATGTAGTAGAAAGAGATGAGCACTCCACCTCCAAACAACCCGATAAACATAAAGCTAGTAAGTTTTTTTACCCCTTCCGCCTCAAGAAACTTGGGCTGCTTTTCCAATGATCCAAGCATAACGATCAAATATACCACAATGGCAAAAATGGGCATGGTAACCATAAACCAGTCGAATTCACTACTCATGAGATATATGATGTTGATTGCTTTGCTGAAGTCAAGGAGGAGGCTTCACCATTGAACATTTTTTCGATAGTTATTAAAGATTTCCTGATGTAACAAAAACATTTTCATAAGGAAAACGACTGTAAACAAATCTGATATTTTAAAACTTGCACTCGCTCTCTTCATCAACATCTGCATCTTTGCAGGCATGATTTCTGAATCGCATTCCTATGAAGAAAGTAAAAGTAAGGCCAGAATCAGGCATATCGTCTGCCTTAAATTTAAAGCAGATTCAGTTTCTGAAAATATATTAGAGATCGAAAAAAAATTCCCATTATTAAAACAAAGTATTCCTGGTATCATTTCCATTGAATGGGGATTAAATAATAGCCCAGAAGGATTAAACAAAGGATTTACTCACTGCTTTATAGTTACCTTTGCTAACGAACTCGCACGCACTGCCTATTTACCTCACCCCGCCCATCAAGCCTTTGTCGAAATCCTCAAGCCACTGCTTGATGATGTATTTGTTATTGATTACAACCCATGAAAAAAACCTTCATTCTCCTTGCGTTATGCATGGGAACTTTCTCGTTTCTAGATGCAAAATTATCCACTCCATCCATTATTGGCCCCAATATGGTTCTGCAAAGAGGACAGCCCTGTCCCATTTGGGGATGGGCCACCCCCAATGCATCGATCAACCTTACATTTGCTGGTAAAAACTATCGAACCAAGGCTAATCAACAAGGGGATTGGAAGATCAAACTTGATCCACTTGAGGCATCATTCAATCAACGAACTATGATCATTACTGAGGGACCCACCAACGGATTTAGCCGGGTTCGTAAGAATTTCTCTAATCAATTAAAAAATGAGGCTGGTTCATTGGTTTACGAAAATATCTTGGTTGGCGAAGTTTGGTTATGCTCCGGACAATCCAATATGGAATGGGGAGTAAGTTCATCCGACGATAGTGATTTGGAGACACTCTCTGCAAACTATCCTAATATTCGACTAATTTCAGTCCCTCGGGTAGGCACCCAAATTCCTCAAAGGGATTTTGAAGGATCGTGGGAAGCGGTTAACCAGCAATCCAGTGCATCCTTTTCTGCTGTCGGTTATTACTTCGGTCGCAGGCTTCATAAGATCCTCCAGGTTCCAGTCGGTTTAATAGACAATTCATGGGGGGGATCTGCATGCGAAGCCTGGGTTCCGAATAATTTTTTAAAAGTACACCCGATTGCTCAACCATATTTAAGGGAGTGGGGCGAAAAGGTAAAAAATTATGACTTTAATGCCTTAACCAAAGCCTTCGATGAGAAGTTATCCAAATGGAAACTGAGTAAAGCAAAAGACTCTACCGCACGTGCGCCTCGACCTCCCCGGAACATCCTGACCGGCCAACATAGACCGGCTAATCTATACAATGGTGTTCTAAACCCTATTATTGGATATGGGATCAAAGGTGCAATTTGGTACCAAGGAGAATCAAATGCTGGACGGGCTCATTCTTACCGGGAAATCTTTCCCTTGATGGTTCAGTCATGGAGGCAGGCGTGGGGACAGGGCGACTTTTCGTTTTACTGGACTCAATTGGCGGATTTCCGCTCCGAATCAACTAGTCCAAATGATTCTACCTGGGCAGAACTCAGGGAATCCCAAACCATTAGCCTAAAAAAACTTAATCATTCCGGGGAAGCTGTAATTATAGATGCCGGGGAAGGTAGGGACATTCACCCCCGAAATAAACAAATCGTGGCCAACCGTTTGCTCAGGCATGCACTCGCCAAGGATTATGGACAAAAAATACCCCATGAAAGTCCAAGATACGATTCCATGAAAATTAAGGGGAGTAAAATCATGATTAATTTTAACCACGCCGGTGCCGGACTTTATTGTTTTGATTCAAAAACACCAACTGGTTTTACCATCTGTGGAGAAGATCAAAAGTTTGTATGGGCCAGTGCAAAACTGATCGGAAAAGAAAGCGTGGAGGTATGGGCAGATTCGGTAAGTACACCCATTGCGGTTCGCTATGCATGGGCTGATAATCCTGTATGTAATTTATACCGTCGGGACGGTTCGGTCACCCTCCCTGTGACACCTTTCCGTACGGATGATTTCCCCCTTACCACTATGGGTAAATAGATGAAAATGAAATCATTCGCTCAAAAGCTTTCCGTTTTTCTATTCCTCAACCTACCCATCCTTGGGTCTCCGGAATTAAAAA
The DNA here is from genome assembly GCA_028045305.1 of Opitutales bacterium. Taxonomy (GTDB): domain Bacteria; phylum Verrucomicrobiota; class Verrucomicrobiia; order Opitutales; family Seribacteraceae; genus Chordibacter. The sequence goes on from JAOFTV010000014.1 coordinate 16,958, forward strand.
AGGGAATTCTCAAGCTCGGAGAATTAACAACTGCTCCATCATTTTATCCATTCTCACAAACAACCAAGAACGAAAACCCCAGAGCAATCCTTATGGAATCCCTACCCTGGGAAGGTAAGGAAACCCGGGCCTATGCCTGGCTTGGCCTGCCCGAAGTAAATAAAAACGAAAAAGTTCCCGGAGTTGTACTGGTGCATGGCGGGGGTGGAACCGCATTTGAAAACTGGGTTAAAGAATGGAACAACCGGGGTTTTGCCGCCATCAGTATTGCAGTAGAGGGCCAAATCGACAAAAAAGTAAAAAACGAGGAAAGTAAAAAGATGGTTTGGGAGAAACATCAATGGGCAGGCCCTCACCGAACCGGAATATTTGCCGACACCAATAAGCCTTTGCAAGACCAGTGGATGTATCATGCCGTTTCCCAAACGATCCTCGCTAATTCATTACTTCGTTCCCTTCCTCAGGTTGATGAATCAAAGGTTGGATTAATGGGAACTTCATGGGGAGGAATTATCAGTTCCATCGTAATGGGTATTGATCAACGGTTTGCCTTTGTCATTCCTGTTTATGGTTGTGGATTCCTTAACGAAGCAGGCAATCATTACACACCTGCCCTCGCCAATAATTCTGGTTATCTTAACGCCTGGGAAGCAGGCCACCGTTTTAACCGCGCAAGGATGCCGGTTCTGTGGTTCTCGTGGCCAGGAGACAAACATTTCCCAATGGAGATACTCAGGAAGTCATATCAAGCAACTGCAGGGCCAAGTATGGTCAGCCTCGTCCCTCAAATGGGCCATGGGCACGGCCCGGCATGGAGTCGGCCGGAAAGTTATGCATTTGCCAAAAGAGTTCTCAACTCCGGAAAAATTTGGTGCCAGCGTCTAGACTCAGCACTAGTGGACGGTCAGGCTTACGCTCGTTTCCAATCCGATGAAGTTCTCGAAAAGGCGGAACTCATCCACACCACAGATCTTGGATTTACCGGGAAAAGAAACTGGATAAGGACGCCCATCAGATTACAGAAGAAAGCAGATACCTGGCTTGCAGACTGGCCCCTACCCGACGGGACAACTGCGTGGTTCATTAATGTTGAGTCCGGTGGCTTGGTTGTTTCCTCAGGCTACCACGACGGGTAAGAATTGATCGATCGCCTGTTTTTCAAGCGGGCATCTCACAGGGCATAAGAGCTCCGTCGCGCATGCCATGGATAATCTTTTTATCGGCCGGACAAAAGGTGGCCAGTGCTCCCTGCCAATTTACTTTTCCATTCTCTACAAAATAATAGGGAGATAGCCTCAGCCTGCCTTTCATATTTGATAAATTCCCATCATCAAAAACTGGATGCTCCATAATGGAAGGCTTTTTAAATTCCTGGATAATAAAAATGGGAGATGGGTAATTATCCAAGGCTTGTTTGACGCTGGTGGTCCAATCCTCGGTTGATACATCCTCCCCGACCACAACACTCCTTGCACCCCATGAACTTTCGTGAAAACCACTGGCTTTTAAAACCAAGGACCTTTCTTTTTTGGAAGCTTTCCCCAGTGCATTCCAGTCACTTATCGACTGGCCGCCAATGGATGGACCATCAAGGTATGCTCCGGGAGGGACAGGGGAAGGATCCATAATCCAGGTGGCCGGAACCGTTTTAAGGAGAAGTTTTCTGGCCGATTTACTCAAGTTTTCTGCCCAGTAGCTCTGAAGTCTGGGATGATGAAGTAATCCAAGAGAAAGTTTTTCTTCGAGAAATGGGCGCATTGCCGGAGTAACAACTAAATTTCCTGCTTCCACAGACTTTGCAAAATCTTTCATTTGAGGAACATCCGGATCAAACAATTCCCAAAACCGGTAAATCACATCGATTTTCTGGCCATTCAATAAGGCCTCATCCCCGACCAAGGAAACCTCGTCCGGTCGAGCGACTTCAACTTGCAATCCTTGCTTTCTTAACTCCTCACCCAAGCAATCCATTTCCGGGCGATAAGTCGCTGACTCTTCGCTGACCAGTATGGCAAAGCGAGCGGACCTGCCCAACTTGCCTGCTTGGGAAACGAGGGCGTCACCAAAAGCTCCAGCCATCTTGGGCGAACGATCCTTCAAATAGATACGGCCAAGATGGTCAGTCAGTCCGATCCCGCCGGGTACAGAATCCCATTCCGCCAGCGCAAACCCATCGCGCGAAGGTAATAGATCGGGCCGAAGTACCGGAGGAAGTACCCCCCGGACCATTGTACTGCGGGAATGGTGGACCAACCAGTCGGGCTTGCCCGCATCTAAGTATTGAGCAACCCAGGGAACACGAAGTTCCTCATTTCGAAGAATTTTTTCGTCCGCAGCTGATTTTAAATACAATCTTTCAAGTGCCTGAAAAAAGGAAAGCCCAGCATCGCCAAGCTCCTTAATAAATTCACCCACATTCTTGGGTAATGCCCAGGCTTGGTTCGACCACTTCCATGATTTTCCCGCAAAAAGGGAGTCTTTTGAAAACTTTTCAATTTCCTCCCAGGTTAGTTTACTTGGAGGAAATGCCGGATCAGTCGTCAATTTGAATATCCTTATTTCGTTGCCGCGGACAACCCGCCCGCAACCAACCATTCACAAAACGATCGAGATCGCCATCCATTACCCCTTGAACACCAGAAGTTTCTACCCCGGTGCGCAAATCCTTGACCATTTGATAGGGTTGAAAGACATAGCTTCGAATTTGATTCCCCCAACCCATTTCGCCCTTATCTCCATAAAACTTTTCCATCTCTGCCCGCTTCTCATCTTGTTGCTTCTCATAGATCCTGGATTTTAAAGCCCGCATTGCCGTCTGTTTATTTTTTAACTGCGAGCGTTCGTTCTGGCATTGCACCACAATATTGGTGGGCAGATGGGTGATCCGCACTGCCGAGTCGGTCTTGTTTACATGCTGCCCACCCTTGCCACTCGAACGGTAGGTATCGATGCGTAAATCGTCATCCGGGATATCCATATCAACATCATCGTCTTCCATTTCCGCAATCACATCGACCGAGCAAAAAGAAGTGTGGCGACGTTTATTCGAGTCGAATGGACTAATGCGTACAAGACGATGCACACCCCGTTCTGCCTTGGAATATCCATAGGCATTCATCCCATCAATACGCAAAGTGCAACGACTAATTCCCGCTTCCTCACCAGGTTGAAGATCCTGGATATCAACATCAAAACCACGACGTTCCGCCCAGCGCACATACATACGCATAAGCATATCCGCCCAGTCGCAAGACTCGGTTCCCCCTGCCCCTGCATGTATACTCAGTAGAGCAGGTCGAACATCCATGGGTTCACTAAGAAAACTTTCAACTTCCAGGTCTTCAATTTTTGCGACCAAACCATTTAATTCCTTCGAGAATTCATTGGACAATGCAGTATCAGACTCATCCTCGTCACAAAGTTCAGCCATTGCTTCAATGTCACCCACCTGATTTTTGAAGCTTTCAATCTTTTCTACAATTTGTTTCAGACGGTTGCATTCCGAACTTACCCGCTTGGCTTCATTTTGATCGTCCCAGAAGGTCGGACTCGACATCTGCTCCTCCATTTGAACGATGCTTGTTTTTTTCGCATCGCATTCAAGAAAAGACCATAAATGATTGGTTCTCTTGAGCAAAGTTTGCAGTTCAGCTTTTTCTTCCGGGGTAATCATATAAAATATTTTAAACGGTAAAATCGGTTCCCTCAGGGACATCTATATGGAGTCCACATTCCCGGCCATGGCCACCATGGCGTGCATCCTCATTTTTCTCGACTTCACTAAGTTTCCGGGTGCTGTGCCAATCACCAACTGAATCATAATCCATACCCTCCAATGGATGATAAGGGAGATCATTCTTGGGTAAATATTGATAAGTCTCCCGATCTTCCCAGTCCAAAATAGGATAGAGTTTAAGAACTCCGTTTTGCCGTTCTATAAAGTTTAAGTTCTTACGGCCTGTGGCCTGAGTTCTGCGCAAGCCTGCCATCCACACTTTGGCTTCTAACTCCTGCAATGCACGGTCCATAGGTTCTTTTTTATTCATCCAATTATATTTGGACATTCCATCCTTTCCCTGCTCCCATAATTTCCCAAAGGAAGCTTCCTGAAAAGCAGGGGATAGACGGGCGGAATAGACCAATGCCATAAAACCTAACTTCTCCTGTAATTTCAGGGCGTATTCATAAGTTCCGGGAAACAAATATCCGGTATCTATAAAAACGATGGGAATTTCCTCACTTACTTCCCTAACCAAATGAATCATCACGGCACTTTGCAGACCAAAACTTGTAGAGGTTATCAACCCAGTGCCAAAATTCTCCCATGCCCAACGGATGCGCCCTGCAGCATCCATTGCTCCAAGGGTTTCATTGGTATTTGCCAAATCTATTTGTTCATTTGTCATGTAATGCAAAGGTTCACCATGACAAAATTTTGCCAACGAGTAAAGAGTGGGCATCAATTATGACTCAGGGAAATAGGATTGGCTCAATCATCCGAGTTCCTTATTTTGAAAATCATGGACGAAATTGAACAACTTTGCCACCGCTACCCGGCTTTAAAACCTTGTGCGGATTCAATACATGAATCTTCCCAGTTGTTGGTGGACACATTTCGTTCGGGTAACAAACTTTTGCTTTGTGGTAATGGTGGAAGTGCTGCCGACTGCGAACATATCTCAGGCGAATTGATCAAACGCTTTAACTGCCCCCGTCTACTCACCCCTGAATTGTCAGGTCGACTGGGCCCAGAACTTGCCCGAAACCTACACGGCGGATTGCCAGCTCTTTCTCTTCCTTCGATGGTGGGATTTCATACCGCCTTTGCCAATGATGACAACCCTAGCTATGCTTTTGCCCAGCAAGTGCTCGCCTTTGGAAAAAGCGGAGACCTCCTCTTAGCCATAAGCACCTCTGGAAACTCGCAAAACCTACTCCATGCGGTAAATACAGCCAAAGCGATGGGAGTAAAAACACTCGCACTCACCGGTAATTGCGGTGGCAAACTTGCCCCCCTTTGTGATCTCGTGATTCTGGCCCCTGCTCATAAAACCCCAGATATTCAGGAACTTCACCTCCCTATCTATCATGCCCTCTGCACCGTGGTGGAAAATCGTTTATTCCCCGACCCGGCTTAGATGCCAGAAACCCTCTCGAATCCCTTAGATTCCCTACCCCGCGAACTCTCTTCGCTGGCAGTTGCATTAGCAAAAGAAATCAAAATTGCCGGGGGGCGCTTATTATTGGTGGGTGGCTCTGTTCGTGATCTTTATCTAGGATCATCTCCCTCAGAAATTGATTGTGAGGTCCAAGGATTATCGATCGATCAATTAAAATCTACGCTTTCAAAAAACTATACCTGCCATGAGGTGGGCAAAGCGTTTGGAGTACTCAAATTACGTAGCCTGCCCGCCGAATTATCCCTTCCCCGCACCGAAATAAAGACTGGATCGGGACACAAAGGATTTTCTGTGGATATCGACCCAGACCTCCCTTTTTCCCGCTCTGTACAGAGGCGGGACTTTACCATCAATGCAATAGGCTTAGACCCTCTAACCAACGAACTATTCGATCCAACTGGTGGCATTGCAGACATTGAAAAACGTTTACTCCGCCACATTGGTCCGGCTTTCTCTGAAGACCCCCTGCGCGTCCTCAGAGCCATGCAATTCATTGCCCGCTTCAACTTAAATATTTCCCCCCAGACTCTTAGTCTGTGCAAGAGTATCTCCATGGAGAACCTCCCACCAGAGCGCCTTTTTGAAGAATGGAAGAAATTACTCATCAAGGGCAATAATCTCTCCGCCGGTCTCAATTTCCTAAGCGATTGCAATTGGCTTAAATATTTCCCTGAACTTCTCGCCCTGGTTGGATGCAAGCAGGAACCAGAGTGGCACCCAGAGGGAGATGCCTGGGTACACACCCTTCATTGTATGGATGCTTTTGCCCGCGAACGCACAGGAAATGAGTGGGAAGACCTTGTGGTTGGATTTGCCGTGCTTTGTCACGATCTCGGGAAACCTATGACCACCGTAATTGGAGAGGATGGGCGCATACGATCTCCCCTTCACGAACCAAGAGGAGAACAACCTACCCGTGCCTTTTTATCCAGGCTCACCAATCAAGTAGAACTACATGAACAAGTAGTACCCCTTGTTCGACGCCACTTGACTCCGCGCACTTTTTACAAAGACCAAGCAAGTGATGGTGCCATTCGCCGTCTTGCCAGTAAGGTAAAAAGAATCGACCGCTTAGTTAGAGTGGCCGCTGCAGATATTGCTGGTCGTCCACCTCGAAATGATGAGTTCCCTGAAGGGCCCTGGTTGCTCAAGCGTGCAGAGGAATTAAAAGTGAAGGACTCTGTACCCAAACCAATCATTCTCGGCCGGCACTTAATTCAAAAGGGGATGAAGCCAGGTGCTGACTTTGGTCCTATTTTAAAAAAATGCTTAGAGGCTCAATTGGATGGAATATTTGATGACTTAATTTCAGGACTTGATTTTTTGGAAAAACAGCTGCCTATTAATTAAATGCGTTTGTATGTAATTTTTTCCCTTTGCATATTCAGACTAACTTTACCATCAATTGCCGAGAAGAATCAAACGACCGAGGAACTACTCGGAAAACTTGATTCCCTAAGATTTAATTACACCAAGGCGAGCAATTTTCTTAATGAAAATGAAAGGGCGAGGAAGGATGCGTCCAGGAAAGACGCGGACCTCCCTCGTAATGTCAGGCAACAAAATCAACAAAAAAGGATAAGCGAATCGGGCTGGTTAGAACTTTTTCAAAATAAGAAAAAAACTTACGACCAGTACCTAACATGCTTGGCCCATACTTTTGTATCTCTTCCTTCCACCAACAGGAGATTTGAAGAAATCAAAAAGGAACTCAATCAACAGCATCCAGATAACTGTAAAAACTCCCTGACTGAATCATGGACAACTCAACATCGACTCCTCGCCCAAAAACTTTACCCGCACCTGGTCAACCCAGGCATTGATAAGAAGAAAGCGGCATTCTTTGCCAAATTAACCAAACCAGGAGGCGGCACAAAATTTGAAGACTTTCTTCACTTCATCAAAATTGGGATCGAACCACTAAACTGGGAGAATCAAAATGTTTATTCTTTGGCGGCCCTCCGAGCAGGTGAAACCTCGACCGCAAGATCGGAAAACAAGAAATTAATTCGCAAAGCAACCAAGTATTCCCGACTGGACGAACCGGAAGATCAATTTAATTTAAGAAAAAGAAAACAATTAAGGACATACAAATTACACCGGGCATTGATCGAAGCAATTGATGGCAAAAAGAAGGAAGCCACAGAATATCTTTCTAAAGCCATGGATATTGCACCCGCTCATTCACCAAGTAATGAACTCAAAAAAATAATCGATGAAACCAAGTTTATACTTGGTCAATCACAGCAGTAAAAACTAAAGAAACCCAGCACAGTTCCTACCCTGTAAGGAACTAAACCCTCGAGATTTCACACCTTCCCCATAGCCTACTTATGAAATGTGGCTCGATACTTGGAAAGCTTGGCTTCTACCATTACAAGTTCTTCTTGGCTTAATTCCTTGTACCCTCGCCCAATTGGCCATCCGTAGCCCCAGCGATACCAGGTTGGGAAATGTGGGACTCCACCTATACGAACAGCTTCATACATTAATTGAGCGAGTTGTGGATTGCCCGTCTTTTTCTCCACACAATTTTTAAAGTCAAGATCTGCCTGTTCCCGTTCTTTCTCAGTGCCCCCACGCCAGTAGGCTAAGTCATGTTTATGGCAACATTCTTTCCACAATTCGGGATTTTTAAAAGTGCCATCCAGGAACAAACTACATCCATCACTGGTAAAATCAGTTAACTCAGAAAGTGAATCCTTACAGGAGATGGAAGTTGAAAATAAAAAAACTGCCCCAAAAAATGCAGCAAGTAGCTTCACGAAACCTTTTGTCCTAAATGTGTAAGGCTGGAATCACTGGGCAATTGAAAGGCACGCAAACCAAAAATAGGCAGGGTTGCCAAGAGATGATCAAATATATCTGACTGAATTGCTTCGTATTCGATCCATCGAACATCGTTTACAAATACATAGATCTCGATGGGTACTCCCTTTTCACTGGGAGCTAACTGACGTACGAGAAAGGTCATGCCTTCTTTATGTATATTGGCATGGGACCGTAAGTACTCCTTACAATAGGCACGAAAGGTTCCTATATTGGTGAGGTTTCTACCGTTCAATAGCGGTGAAACGACCCCCAGTTCATCGAGGTTCATCCCCTTGCTACCGATTTCCGACTTCTTGGAATTCAAATATGGTTGGAGGCATTCAATCCTCTCCAAGTCATCCACTTCCGATCGTTTAAGAAAGCGAACACTGGAAATATCCAGGCTGATACTCCGCTTGATCCGCCGCCCACCCGACTCGCTCATGCCCCGCCAGTTCTTAAAGGCATCGCTGACCATGGCGTAGGCTGGAATGGTGGTGATGGTCTTATCCCAGTTCTGTACCTTCACGGTAGTCAGCGAAACATCAATCACATCGCCATCGGCACCATACTTGGGCATTTCCACCCAGTCTCCCTTGCGGACCATATTGTTGGCCGTTAACTGTATGCCGGCAACCAGCCCAAGAATGACATCTTTAAAGACCAGCAGAAGGACAGCGGTCAGGGCACCCAAGCCGGAGAGGAAGTACAGCGGGGTCTTGCCCAGCAAAATGGAGAGAATAAAGATCAGCCCCGTCGCATTGACCACCAACTTGACCGCCTGACAGATTCCCTTGAGTGGCAACTTCGCGGAAAGCGAGGACTTTTCATAACTGTCATGCAGGGCATTAATCAGGGCATCAATGCTCCACAGGGCAATGACCACAAGGTAGAGATTGACCGAGATATCGATGATGCCAAGCAGCACCTCAAATGGCTCAAGCAGAATCGGAGACAATGCACTGATGATGAAAGCGGGAGCAAGATGGGAAAGACGGTGAAAGAATTTCTCCTTGAGGAAATGCTCTCCAATGCGGGTCTTGGATTTTTTGGCCAGGGAACGAACCACTCCAAGTACAAACCCCTTGACCATGAAATTTGCCAACCAGGCGATCAAAAGAACAAGGAGCAAGGAGATGACTGCGGTAATCAGCTCAACCGTAGTCTTCTCTGCATCCAATCCTAAAATACGGTAAACCTCCCTAAAAATACTAAGATGAAGCTGGGCGACATAATCCATGCTTGTACTCAATCCAAATTCCCGTCTTGGCTCAATGCAAAAGCAACCTCGGGACCAAGACTAAAATTAACCCAGAGACTCCCCAATCCAGTCGATCACTGCATCGATCATTGGTTTTTCCCCATCTTCAGAAAATACATGATTTGCACTGGGTATCTCCACCAGTTTTTTCGGCTCATTGGCGAGGGCGAATATTTCCTGGGAATCTTTGATTGGTACGACATCGTCGGTACTTCCATGAACTAACAACCAGGGAACTTTTATTTCTCCAGCCTTGGATGCCGTACTTCCAATGTTTTCAAGATCGTTCTTAAAAGTGGAAGAAAGTGGACAGCTTGGTTCTTCCCACATACATCCAGAGTCTGGTGTCTCCTCTCCGAACTCACGCTCGTAAAATGCTTGGGTGTTTACCATTCCGGCAAGGGAGATCAAAAACTTGATCCGTTCATCAGAAGCCGCCGCCAATACTCCGACCGCACCGCCCATACTATGCCCGGCATAAATGACTCGATATCCTGAGGCATCAGCGGCAGAAAGAACTGCTTTTAAATCATTCACTTCCTTAGAAATGGTCGATTGCCTAAAATCTCCTCCTGAGCCTCCATTGCCAGAAAAAGAAAAACGCAAAACTGGCAGGCCCTCCGCAGCTACTGCTTCGGCAAGTGCCACCACGAAAGGGCGATCCTTATTTCCCGTCACTCCATGCCCGATAATCAATAAATTGCGGGCATTTTCCTGCCCGGCGTGAAAAGTATATTCGAGGATTTCTCCATCTTGGTTCTTAATCGTATCTTCCATAACCTCATGGGATAACCATACCTTGCCCATACTGGCAAGCATCCAACTGATAAAACTACAAAAAAGGGCCGGTCCCGCACTTGGCGAAACCAGCCCTTAAATTGATGAATTCTAAAATTTCTTAATTAAGCAATTTCGGAAGCGTGAAATTCCAACCAGTCATCCAAGTTGTTTAAGTTAATCGCATCCTTGGGATCTCCATCAGCCAATCCATTAGCCGAAAGAATGCCCTGGCGGGTAGCATCGTCATGGTTGTATCCAGTAATGGATGCATTAAGGGAAGAAACTGTATCGCCATCAAGCTTTACTCCAGGTTGGGATTGTACCCATGCTTCAAACTGTGGGTAGGTGGGCTTGGAGTCAGTAATGAAGGAGCGAACGGAATCAGCATTCAAACCCAAGGCATCAATAACCATGGAATCATAACCAGCACCAATCCCAGGATAACCGTCGGCAATTTTTCCGGCAGCTTCCAAGGAAACTTTTTGCCAAAGACGTGGGAGATGAAGAACGCCAAGTGGGCCGGCAGTACCGGAACTAATCAGGGGAACAATATTAGACATATTTTTTATATTTTTAGGTTTGCTGTAAAACTTGAGGAAGCAGTGCTCCCAAAGTAAGGAACAATATTTCTCAAGAATTGGGTGGACAATTTCTGCGCCTTTCCCATCAAAGGTAAAGGTTATTTAATAATTTCATCCAACATAAATAGATATGAGCACCAAAGAAAAAAGAATCGGATTTGTCGGCCTCGGTCGTATGGGAGCCAATATGGCCCGTAATTTAAAGGACAAAGGCTATCAAATTAGCACGGTCTATGACATCAACGAAAGTGTGGCATCCTCCCTTGCTGATGAACTCGGTTCACAGGCTGCCTCATCCTTGACTGAGGTAACTGCTCATTCGGATATCATCCTCACTGTGGTCACCAACGATGCCGCCATGGAATCGATTTTCTTTAACGATGCAGACAACTTATTTTCCAATTCCTCCGGGAAATTGTTTATCAATTGTGCCACCCTCTCTCCTGGGCTTCACGTCCGCCTGGAAGGTGCCGCGGCAGAGATAGGGGCTCAAACCCTTGAAGGCTGTATGGCGTCAAGCATCACTCAGGCACGCGAAGGCACCCTGTATTTAATGATCGGTGGACAGGAAGATGTTTTTAATTCCGTCAAAGACTTGCTTGACGATTTGAGCATCAATTTGCGCTTCGTTGGAGAAGCCGGTAAGGCAGCTCAGGTCAAAGCCTTGGTCAATATGGTTATGAATATCAACACCGCGGCACTCGCAGAAGGGCTGGGCATTGCTGATGCTCTCGGACTCGACCTCAATATGATCTGTGAAATCTTTTCCCAGACCGGGGCTAACTCGCGTGTACTTGAGACCGATTCTGAGGATATGATCGGGCGGGATCACGAGTGCTACTTTTCCGCCGATCATGCCGCCAAGGATTCAGGAATTGCCATTTCTGTCGCTGAAGCAGCCGGAATCAATGTCCCCTTGGCAAAAGCCACACTTTCCCAGTACCAGAAAATGGTCGAGGCCGGACTTGGAGAACTTGATAAATCTGGAGTTGCCGAGCTTACCTTTAAAGGAAGAGGCCCTGGTAACTAAGCCTGACTGGAGTCAGGCATTTAAATTACCTACCCCTAGCCCCACCTGAACGGTGTCCCGGGTTATGGTTTCTGCGTGACCGGTTTGAATGGCCGGAGTTACCCTGAAACCCTCCCCCTTTCCTGCGGTTAAAACCACCGGAGTTTTGCTTACTTGGGTTATTTGTTTGCACCGGAACATCAGGCAGTGAAATCCCTTCTGTTGATAATCTTTCCATTTCTTTCTTGGACAATCGTTCAACCGCTGCCAGTGCCGACCGATCTTCCGAGGTTATAAAGTTAATCGCCACTCCAGTCGATTGTGCCCGTCCTGTCCGTCCTATCCGATGAACATAATCCTCGGCCTGGGGAGGGAAATCGTAATTGATAACATGAGAAATTCCTTCCACATCAATTCCACGAGCTGCAATATCTGTAGCCACAAGTACACGAATCTTACCACTTTTAAAATCACCCAGGGCTCGGGCCCGTTGCCCTTGTGAACGATTAGAATGAATAGCACCTGTGGTAATACCCTTGCGGGATAATTGACGGGCAATCCGGTCTGCTCCGTGCTTGGTGCGGGAAAAAACCAAGACCATACTAAGTTCAGCATCCTTTATGATATGCTGAATAAGGTGCATTTTTTGGGGCTTTTCCACTTGGTAGGCGTATTGCTTAACAGTGTCTGCCGGATTGGTCCGTCTGCCAATCTCTACAACCTTGGAATTTTTTTGGAATTGATGGGTGAGTTTCTCAATTTCTTTAGACAATGTTGCAGAAAAAAGGAGGGTCTGTCGTTCCTTCGGTATTGCCTGTACAATTTTCCGGATATTGGGAAGGAAGCCCATATCGAGCATACGGTCTGCCTCGTCCAATACCAAATATTCAAGGCCCGAAAAGTCGACACATCCCTGATCCATTAAATCCATTAACCTACCTGGAGTGGCAATGACTAATTCATCACCTCTTCGCAAGGCCTGCTTTTGTGGTCCCTCACCCACACCACCATAGACCTGAGCCACTCGCAATTTTACATATTTGGAATAGGTGGATACATTCTCTCCTATTTGGACTACCAATTCACGGGTGGGAGAAAGTACAAGAGCACGGATACCTGTTCGTCCAGACTGCTTAGCACGATCGTCTAATTTTTCCAGCATCGGCAAAGTAAAAGCAGCAGTCTTCCCTGTACCGGTTTGAGCAATTCCCGTTAGGTCTCGCCCCTCTAATATCAAAGGAATAGCAGATGCCTGAATGGGCGTGGGATTTTCATACCCGGACTCTTTAATCGCCCGTAATAAATTAGGGCCGAGCCCAAGTGTTTCAAAAGACATCGGCTTACCCTACTCCTTTTCAAACTGTTGGCGATGGCATAATCAATAGCGAGCTCAAGAATACTGATAAATATTGTAATCCAGAGGAAATATCCGCAGCACTAAATGAGAAAAATATAAAATATTTTGTAAATATATACAATTAAGGCTATGTTTAGGTATCAGCCGATTAGTAAATCTGGCAGAGAAATAAAAAGATAAATCATTTAATGGGGAATAGTCGAAACGGTGTAAACACTCGTTTCCCCGCCAAACGGGGAGGAAAGAGAAAACGCCAAAAGACTTCAATTCCCGGCTTTTTTGCGGACAGATTCCCGTTGGCTAAACGCTCAAGGCCCATCATCGGTGTTGCCCTGTCATGTGGGGGAGCAAAAGGTTTGGCCCACCTTGGTGTAATCCGCGTGTTAATGGAAAATGGAATTATTCCCGACATGATTGCAGGATCAAGCATGGGAGCCTATGTCGGGGCGTTGTGGGCTAAGGGATTCGATGACGATGAAATGGAAAAAGTGGCCCTCGAGTGTAGTGGTTTTCTGGGAGCTTTAAAATTGGTCGATCCTAAACTTTGGCCAGTCCGTGGCTTACTTCGTGGGGAAATTATCGAGGATGGACTTCGTAAAAGGTTAAAATTTGCCACCTTTAAAGAACTCCGCACTCCTTTGTTTGTTTCCGGAACGGATCTCGACAACCTTGAATCCAGTTGGTTTGAAAATGGCGATGTCGCCTCAGCCGTCCGGGCAAGTTGTGGATTACCCGGCGTATTTGCTCCCAAAAAAATCCAGGGAAAAAACTATGTGGATGGAGGAATTACAGCACCATTACCTGTGGAAAAACTTCGTCAAATGGGGGCTGATATCATCATCGCTTCAAATGTTATGGTTCCTCCAGAAGAAAGAAAGAACCTAGATATTCGTTCCAAAACTCTGCGGCAACGCTTCGCCAACAAGCATCCCGTACTTCATTTCCTCAACCAAACCTTTAACCCATTTTCTTTCGGGAGTGGACTACAGGTGCTTGACCGTTGTGTACAGGTCGGACAATCACGCCGGTTATCTGCGAGTTTAAAAGAAGCAGATTTGATCATCAATGCCTACAGCTTTCATTCCCGATGGTACGAATTTTATAAACCTGAACGTTTTATCGCCTTGGGAAATCGAGCCGCCAGGAAATCGTTACCTCAATTATTATCAGTAATTAAAAAAGCAACACCACCACCCTACACACTCTCATGAATATGCACAAACACCCAGCCTGGGGCAGAAAGTCTGCCGATGAAGCCCTTTCCGGACAGAATAAGGCCTTTCGTTCCTTTATTCGTAATCAAATCTTTCCACACTCCTTACATTACCGTCAATTATTCAAAAAACTCGGTATCAACCCAGGAGACCTCGGTGGCCTTGAAGACCTTCCCAGGATCCCCTTCACCAGCAAAGCGGACTTGGCGATTGCCGTTAGCGAAGAACGGATTCGTGACTTCGTACTTCTTCCTGATCCAAAAAAATTACGCCGCCGCCCAAGCACCCTTTTTCGTGCCCTTCTTACTGGGCCAGAAAGAACAAGAATCTCCCTGGATGAGGAATACCGCCCTATCCTTCTCACCTCCACTACCGGTCGTTCTGCCGAACCTGTTCCTTTTCTCTATTCCAGACGGGATATCAACCACTTGGCGGTCATGGGCGGGCGGATTATGCAAGCGGGCGAATGCACCCGGGAAGATCGAGTGCTCAATGTTTTTCCTTATGCCCCCCACCTTGCTTATTGGTTGACCTACCATGCTGCTGATTCAGCAGGTGTTTTTCATCTTGGAACAGGAGGGGGAAAAACGATGGGTACAGATGGAAACCTCCGTTTATTAGTCAAAAGCAAACCCACTATACTCGTGGGTATGCCCACATTTGTTTATCACCTTCTTAGGCGTGCCCTAGATGTTGGAGAAAAAGTGGAAGGTTTAAAAGTTATTGCCCTGGGGGGTGAAAAAGCTCCACCGGGCCTACGCCGAAAACTTGCCGGTCTGGCCGAAGAGCTTGGATCTCCCGGTCTGCGCATTCTTTCAACCTATGGATTCACGGAGGCCAAGGGTGCATGGACGGAATGCTCAGTCTCCCCTGCGGATCCTTCCACTGGTTATCACCTATCTCCAGAATTCGGACACATTGAAATCGTCGATCCGAAAACTGGGGAACCCATGCCTCCGGAAACTCCGGGAGAAATTATTTACACTCCCCTGGATGGTCGAGGCTCCATTGTTTTGCGCTATCGGACCGGTGATTTATCTGAAGGTGGACTGACCTGGAAACCCTGCCCGGCATGTGGCCGAATTCTTCCACGCTTACTTGGTCGTATATCCCGTGTATCCGAACAAAGAAGAATGAAGCTCGATAAAGTTAAGGGCTCACTGGTGGATTTTAATGAACTGGAAGTCATTCTCGATGATGTCGATGCAATTGGCAGTTGGCAGCTCGAACTGTGCAAGGCCAATAACGATCCCCTTGAAGTCGACGAACTCCACCTCCACCTATCCATCGAACCAAATCATTCAAAAGCAGATGTGGAAAACTTGGTTCGCCGGCGCTTTCGGGAAGTTGCTGAAATTACACCCAACCAAATTTTTTATCATAATGCCGAGGAAATGCGTAAACTGCACGGAGTCGGTAAAAATTTAAAGGAGGAAAAAATCGTAGACCATCGAACGGTTGCCCCAAACAACCCGATGCCTCGCCCCCATCCAAAACGAAGAAGAAACCAACGAAAGGAGGCTGTAAAATGAATGAAAAAATACTTCATATCGTAGACGGCACAAGGTTGCCACTGGCCAAGGCAGGTGGTCGTCTATCCAGGCTCAGTGCCGGAGATCTTGGAACCGCAGTGGTAAAGGGCTTGCTTGCACGCAGCGGGATTGATCCATCAATCATTGACGAAGTAATCATGGGTTGTGTCTGCCAACCAGCAGAGGAATCCAACCTTGCACGGGTTATTTCTTTGAGGTCTGGCATCCCTCAATCCGTTCCCGCCCGCACCGTTCATCGAAATTGTGCTTCTGGATTTGAAGCTATCACACAGGCGGCGGAAAAAATGGCAGCCGGGCGTGGCGAAATCTTTTTAGTTGGTGGTGTTGAGAGTATGTCTCAGGTACCACTCCTCTTCCCTCGAACTGCCTCCTCTAAATTTGCCCGCTTACAAAAGGCCAGATCTATCGGCTCGAGAATTTCATCTCTCTGCAACTTCAGACCGAGAGATTTCTCACCAGTACCCGCACTCCTCAAAGGACTGACCGATCCGACCTGCAACCTGGGTATGGGCCAAACCGCAGAAATTCTGGCTCGCGAATTTTCCATATCCCGTGAACGCCAGGACCGATTTGCTCTTCGTTCTCATGAACATGCTCTTTCAGGGAAGGATCGAACCAAGACCGAAATAATTCCCGCCTATGACCATGTTCAACATGCCATGCAGGAAGACGATGGTCCCCGCCCCGACTCTTCCCTTGAGAAACTTGGTCGCTTACGCCCAATCTTTGATCGGAGTAGAGGTTCTGTGACCGCGGGAAATTCATCCCAGGTAACAGATGGAGCAGTTGCTCTGCTCGTTGCCAGCGAGGAGGCATGCAAACAACACCATCTCAATTCCATTGGTCGTTTGATTGACTGGACATATTCCGGGTGCGAACCGCAACGAATGGGACTGGGCCCAGCCTATGCCCTTGCCCGGGGACGGGCTCAGGGAGCGCCCGAACTTGATGAGGTGGATATTATTGAATTAAATGAAGCCTTTGCCGCCCAGGCTCTGGCAGTGATGGATGCCTGTAAGTCCGAAAAATTCTGCCACGAAAAACTTGGTCTTTCCAAAGTGCTCGGGGAAATGAATGAGGAGATCGTAAATGTAAATGGAGGATCTATTGCTCTGGGGCATCCCGTGGGTGCAACCGGTGCACGCCTTGCTTTAACCGCTTTGCATGAACTTGAGAAGCGGAACCAAAAAAAAGCCCTGGTCACTCTCTGCGTAGGGGGAGGTCAGGGAGCCGCCCTTTGGCTGGAAAGAAATTAGAAGGATAAAATCATGAATAAAAACCAAAGAATTCTCATTACCTGCCATAGCGACCGCACGGTTACCTGGACACTTTCCCGGTCAGACGGGCGGGCAAACCTGATCGATCAATTATTCATCGATGAGTTAAAGCAAGCGATCTCCGATCTGGAAAGGGATAAACTGGCAACCGGTTTGATCATTCGTTCAGGACATCCAAAAATCTTCCTGGCTGGTGCCGATCTTTCCACCCTCTCCAACCTGAATCCTCAAGAATTGGAAAAACTTTTACAAGACGGACAGGATACATTTACCCGTTTATCAAGACTTGATCTGACCACCGTCTGTGCAATCAATGGGCCTTGCCTTGGTGGCGGTTATGAACTCGCCCTTGCCTGTGATCGTAGAATCCTTTCGGCCAAACCCCATGCCGTAGTGGGCTTGCCTGAAACGAGCCTTGGCTTATTGCCAAGCTGGGGAGGTTGTTATCGACTTCCCCGGTTGATTGGTTTGTTTCGGGCATTGCCCACCTTGGCTGGCGGTCGCCCTGTTCGACCATTCAAAGCCAGGAAGCTCGGAATGGTTGATCAAGTCGTACCGGAAGAGTCCCTTGAGCAAGCGGCTCGCGAAGCCCTGAATACGGGCAAGGCTTCGCCCCGTTTGCACTGGGATAACCTACCACTTGTCCGTCAAATTATTTATCATATTGGGCGTCGCTCTATCGTCAATCAAACCAAAGGTCATTACCCTGCCCCACTCGCTTCCCTGAGGGTAATGAAAGATGCACTTGGCTTGAACCGCAGTGCCGTAATGAAGCGGGAACGGGAAGAATTTCTTTCCCTGGCTAAGTCTCCCGAATCTTCCAGCCTCCTGCATTATTTCTTCCTTCGTGAACGAGCCAAAAAAGTGGCAATTCCCAAAGAGGGAGAGGCCACTCACGAAATCTCTCGGGTACAAGTTATTGGTGCGGGAAAGATGGGTGGAGGAATTGCTCAATGGTTAGCTGCACGCGGGCTGCCCGTAATCCTTTCCGACCTTTCCACCGATGCTTTATCGCTTGGACTAAGCACTGTACAATCATTGCTTGTCCAAGCCGGTAAACGGGGCATTCTCACCCCACTTGCGGCGAGGCAGGCCATGGATCGAATCACCCCGGTTTGTGAACCCGTACCTGTTCGGGAAGGAGATTTTATCATCGAAGCAATTGTGGAACGAATTGGGGTAAAACGTACCATGTTCGCCGAGTTGGACAAACGATCGCCCAAGTCAGTCCCCTTTGCCACCAATACCTCGGCTCTGTCTATTGATTGTATGAATGTGGCGATGGACAATCCATCCCGCCTGGGCGGTCTGCATTTTTTCAACCCTGTCCATCGCATGGAACTCGTTGAAGTCATCCAAGGCAAGGAAACCAATCCCGCAGTCGTCCGTACCCTTCTTAAATTTGTAAACCGAATTGGAAAACGGGCGTTTCTCTGCAAAGATTCACCCGGTTTCCTCGTCAATCGAATCCTCGTCCCCTACTTGGTGGAGGCTGCTATTCTTTGGGAAGAAGGAATCGATCCAAAAATGATCGACCGTGCGATGACTGGATTTGGAATGCCTATGGGGCCTTTGCGTTTGCTCGATGAGATTGGATTGGATGTCGCCGGACATGTGGCCAAAGAATTGAAATTCAGGCTTCCCAGGCTGGCAACGCCACCATCCCTCCTTAAGCAAATGAATCATAAAGGTATGCTCGGGCGCAAAACAGGTAGCGGATTTTATCTTTATTCTAAAAAAAAGGGAAAGCTCCCAACCAATCCAGAACTTTGCAGATTGCGGACAAACCGTACCCAAAAGTCCAGGATTGAACCCCTTGCCGAGCGGATGAACTTGGTAATGCTTAACGAAGCGGCAAGATGCCTGGAGGAAGAAGTGGTCTCTTCTCCAAGTGATGTTGATTTCGGGATGATTGCCGGTACTGGATGGGCACCTTTCCGGGGTGGTCCCTTGCGCTATGCTGATCACATCGGTGCCCGTGTCATTGTTGAAAAAATGGAAAGATTGGCCGCGGATTTGGACGATCGTTTCGAGCCCTGTCAATACCTGCTCGATCTTGCCCGAAAAAATAAAACCTTTTATTCGGAATCGACCCGTTCGGTTCCTCAATTCTCATCAAAACCAAAGGAAAGGATCATACAATGAATACCATGGAGCCAAAAAACAAAAAAGATGGAGCGATTGACCTGTCCCGATACTCCAAGGAAAAAAGACAAGCCCTCGAAGTAACCGAGGAGGCACGGGGCCCACGATTAATGGACGGTTTTGCATCCGGCCTTTTTATGGGGGCTCCCAAGTTCGCCCCTTTGTACGAGGTGCTGAAAAAACCATCTCCAGATACCGAAGAGGGTGAATCATTTTTAAAAACCCTCGAGCGTACCCTAGACCGACATGCCAATCCTGATGAAATTGATGAGACCGGAGAGATCCCGGATTCCCTGCTCGAAAAACTTGCGGAGATTGGTGCCTTTGGGATCAAAATACCCAAAAAATATGGAGGCTTAGGGCTTAGCCAGGCTACTTATTCCCGGGCTGCAAAACTACTCGGTTCGCGTTGCGGAAACCTAACGGCCCTCCTTTCTGCCCATCAATCAATCGGACTTCCTCAACCATTAATCCGCTATGGCACCGAGGAACAGAAGAAAAAATACCTACCCGATGTGGCCAAGGGTGCAATCACAGCCTTTGCCCTAACTGAGGACGAAGTCGGTTCGGATCCATCGCGATTAAAAACAAAAGCCAAACCAATCAAGGGAGGAAAGAGTTATTTAATCAACGGACAAAAGCTCTGGTGTACCAATGGAACCAAAGCAAAATACCTCGTGGTTATGGCCCGTACCCCTTCGACCACAGGTTCCAACGGGAAGCCCAAGCGGTCAATAACCGCCTTTATTGTGGATGCCCATTCCCCTGGTTTAGAAATTGTTCAGCGCTGCCGATTCATGGGTCTTCGTGCCTTGTACAATGGAGTGGTTCGTTTCCATAATGTCGAAGTACCCGCAGAGAATGTTATTCTCGGCCCAGGCAAGGGAATGCGGGTTGCCCTCAACGCTTTGGGCGTTGGCCGGCTTACCCTGCCTGCGGCCTGTTCGGGCCTCGCCTATGAAAGTTTGAAGATTGCCAGACGCTGGTGTGTGGAACGACGCCAATGGGGATCGGAAATTGGTAAGCACGAAGCAATCTCTTCAAAGGTTGCCGATATGACAGCCGATGCTTTTGCCACTGACTCAATGGTTCGTATGACCTCTGCCCTGGTTGATGCCAAGGTCGACTTCCGTATGGAATCTGCCTTGTGCAAACTTTGGGGAACAGAGACAGCCTGGCGGGTTATTGACGACCTTATGCAAATCCGTGGGGGTCGAGGTTATGAGACTGCAAAGTCTCTTGCCTCACGCGGAGATAACCCCGAACCCGTCGAACGAATGATGCGGGATTCTAGGATCAATCGAATTTTTGAAGGGTCCACTGAAATCATGAAATTGTACCTCGCCCGGGAAGCCCTCGATCCACACCTTCGTCTTGCCGGCGGAGCGATGGACTCCCGTCTATCCCTTGGGGTTCGTCTACTTACTGCCCTGAAGGCGGGTGCACACTACTCACTCTGGTACCCATCCCAATACTTACCCAGCCTATCCCAAATGCCGGCAGGGGGCAGTCGCTCTACGCGGCGGGCCCTTGCATATGTGGAAGGTACTTCGCGCAAACTTTCCCGCTCGTTGTTCCATGCCATGGCAATCTACGGACCTGCCCTCGAAAAAAGACAGCTTTTGCTGGGACGACTGGTTGATGTTGCTGGAGAATTGTTCGCCCTTACCACATCCCACCTCCGAGCTGAAGTTATTCTTTCAGGAAAAGAGACCTGTAAGGAAATCAACAAAGAAGATCTGCCCGCCTTACTTGCCTACCTCGATGCCCGCACCCGCAACCGGGTTCGGAGCCTCTTTGAGGAACTAAGAAACCCAGCCGATGGCAAGGGAAGGAGGCTGGCACGAAAAATTCTGGCAGACTAAAAATTTAGGTTTTAAACGGGCCGGCATCTCCGCATGGGAGCTCTTTTGTAATGCTTGGCCTGCCGGAATGATATTTCAAACCTAAGGTTGGTAGGGTATTCGGGAGTAGTTTAGTTCATCTAGGATAGCTTCCAATTTCCGTCCATATTCAACATAGATTTCCACGGGGTCTCCCGCATCCGCATTTTGGGAATCCGCATCGTGAAATACCGCTGCCAAGTGGGGCTCGATGGAGATCCCCCCATCATATCCATTCGCTTGTAGATCGGCCAAAATTTCGCGAACCTTCCCCTGCCCCTCACCGGGATAAAGATAAACTTCCTTGCCCGCATTGTCCGAACTTGGTTCCAGGCAATCTTTGATATGCACATAAGCAATGTGCTCGCGTACCTTTTGGTAAAATTCCCACGGATCCTGCCAGGGTTGACCCTCTTTGGAACGATCGCGGTTAAAAACCGGATTGGCAGTGTCGAAGACAAGTTTCATTCCCGGTATGGCATCCAGAAGTTCATGGGTATGTTGCCAGCTTAACCCTCCGTAATTCATACAGTTTTCATGAAGCACTGAGATTCCCTCAGCCGCAAACATATCCACAATGATTTGCAACCTGCGGATACGCTCATCCACCATCAGGCTCTCTCCTTCTACAACCTTATAGCTCATGATGCGCACCATTTTGGAACCCAGTGCCTTCATGCGGGGAATCGCCCGATTCACTTCGTCCAGGGTAATGGAAAAATCATCCCGCACATCTTTTCCCCAGTTGGCAATGGCGGATCCGAAGGCGTTTACATAGACTCCTGCCTCATCGAGGGCCCGGCGGAATTCTTCAAACTCCGCATCGGATACATCATGTAAATTTTTTCCGTTTAAACAGCGTGCTTCGATCGCATTCCACCCCATCGCCTGAGTGGTGGAGATTTGCATGTTTCCATCCTGAGAAGCCTCATCGGCAATTCCTGTAAGGTACATAATTCTTTGGTGTATTTTAAAATTAGTTGGACAGGACGATTTTTTCTCCGCCCGCCTTGGCAGATTGGTAGACTGCCTCGATCAGTTCCACCGCTTTTCTCGCCTCGGTGCCGTCCACCTGAGGAGATTCTCCCCGGCTTAACGCCTCCAGGGCATCCTCGAAATTGCTTTGGTGCCACTGGAAATCAATCGCTTTTGGATCGGCCGCACCAGCCCCAGCCTGTACTGCACCCACCCCAAACCTCTCCAGTATTTCTTCATCCCTGGGCAAGGTCCTTTTTAGGTCCCAAAGATCAAACTTATCATCGCACATCCGGATGGATCCTTTATCTCCGCACACATGGATGGATGCAGGCAGGCCGGTATTGGAGTAGCAAGCAGTCGATGCCTGGATCACTCCCCTCGCACCGCTTACAAATTCGACCATCGCCACCGCCACATCTTCCACCTCGATTCCCTCATGGGCTTCGAGCCCACAGGATGCCCGCACACTTTTCACTGGGCCGAGCAGATGGAGCATCAAATCAATGGTGTGGATGGACTGGTTCATCAGGGCACCCCCACCGTCCAGGCCCCAGGTTCCACGCCAGGCTCCACTATCGTAATATTCCTGAGAGCGCCACCACTTGATTGCCACATCGACCAAGACTACTTTGCCAAGCCTTCCGTTCTCGATCGCTTTCTTAAAGATTTCCGTCGATGGATTGAAGCGCCTCGGGAAAATCCCCGCCAGCATAACTCCTGCCTCCTCACAGATTCGAATCATCTGGTCGATCCGTGCGGTGGTCACCTCCAATGGCTTTTCACAAATAATATGTTTCCCTGCCTTGGCCGCCGCCTCTACATGGGCAAGATGGGCACCGCTGACTGATGCCACCGTGACCACCCTCATATCCTTATGGGCAAGAAACTGCTCAATATCGGAATACCCCGCACAGCTATATGCCTGGGCAAAAGCCTGGGCCCGTTCATCACGTCGTGCATAGGCAGCAACAAGTTCTGCTCCATGCATCGCATTGATTGCTTCAGCATGGAAATCACCAATCACTCCGGCCCCAATAATTCCCACTTTGTAAGGCATGGGTGCGATCATAACATTGTTCCTTTCCTTGTAAGTTGAGCTCTTGGTCTAAGCGGATTCATTTTCCTTACTCCTGCGAAAGTGCCCCCAGATGATCAATGCAATAAACGTACACAGCCCGACCGTACCGATGGGAAAATCACTATTGGGAAGAGTCTTGGTAGTGGCGGTGTGACCAGCGGCGAGTCCTGTAATTAACAAGGATGTACCGAGAAGTAAGTTCCACACCAGGCGCTGCCCACCCCTGGGAAGATCCTCTTTTAATAAACGAGATGAATTCATCATCAAAAAGAAAGCCAGGCAGGCGATGGGGAAAAGCACATACCCAAATGTGGAAGTAACCACCGCCAGGTAGGCCTTGGATCCACCGTCCCAAAAGACCGGCCAAAACACACCGAACAAACCGGTGAGAATGCCAGCTTTGTGCACACTTCCTCCATGGGTGGCTCCGAGGGCCTCGCAAAAAACAAAGCCAGAAATCAGGCAAAGTATGGAAATGGTGGAAAGAGCCATCGCCAGCACACCCAGCCCAAAAATAAACTGGGAGACTGAGCCCTCGCCACTCAGGGCACTGAGCGAGTTGGCAAAATTCGCCGTACTCCGTGGCACGAGCATGGCCGCCAGGCGTGTCTCCGCCTGCCCCACCTGCAAATCGGAAAGTTCCGGTGCAGCTCCCTTTCTCTTGGAGATCAACTTGGTAAAGTCTTTCGCTCCGGCCGAATCCTCCACCACACGAACTTGGCCATTTTCTTCCACCAGCAAGCCATCGTAGGGCTGGCCATGAAACATATATGCCGAAGCGATGACCACGCAGGATACTGCCAACACATAGGGAATAACCATACCGGTGGAGAGATCAAAGATGGCCAAGCCACGGTGCTCCCGGCCCCACTTTTTCGAGAGCATCGAGTACGGGAGTAAAAAGGTCATATTGATCCCCACTGCGGTGGCAGCCGCCCCTACCATGCGTTCACGCTGAGTATCGACAATTTGTGCGGTCCAAAATTCGCGGATTCCCGCATGTTCAATTTCCTTGAGCAGGGGAAGAAACACATCTCCCGGCGTGGTTAAAATACTGAGGTCGGGTATGAAACCACTGAGGGTACCGAGCAGGTTAAAGTCTGCCGAGGAAGTGGAAATTTTCAGCACCACACCCATAAAGCAGAGCACAATACCAGCCACGATGCCCTTGAGTACCCACTCATAGATTTTGATCCCCATTCCCTCATTTCCGTAGCAAAGAGTAATCGCAGTGACCGCGAGAAAAATTAAGCCAGACACCAGAAATTTTGCGCCCGTTCCTCCATCAGCAAAAGCTTCGGGAAATAGGTTTTGACTGACCGCTCCATAAGCAAGGGAGTACTGAGGTAATGCCCAGACCAGGTTGGCGAGCAAAGTGGCAATCAACCAACCCCAGGCGAGCACCGGGTTAATTTCTGTACGCATCGCCTCAAAAGGGGAACGCCCGGTGGACAGGGTTATATAACTAATCGCACAGAGCATGACCACTCCGAGAATCATTGCCACCAACTGCACCCATAAAATAGAATATCCACCAATCACCCCGAGGAACAATGCACCCGCCAGTGACCCCCCTCCCAAAGTTATGGCACTCTGTAACCATCCTGGGCCAGATAGTCGGGCATAGGTTTTATACTTTTTCAAACCACCTGCTTTGGTGGCCCGTACGAGTTCTTCCCGGTCAATCTTCATACCTTATTTCAATTCTTTAATCTTAATGTTTCGAAAACGATAGACCTGTCCCTTTTCTCCATGGTGTTGCAATCCGATATATCCCCTGGAATCAAGATCGTCGCTAATATCTAAAGTATTAATGCCGTTTACCCAGACCTGAAGTTTTTCTCCCACACATTTAATCCGGTATTTATTCCAGTCATTTCTTTTTAATGCGTTTCTTTTTTCCTCGGTCCAGGTTTTTGCATTTCGGGGATCATCCACTGGTTTGATTGGCTGTATCCACCCCCGCCTGCCTTCGTCGTACAATCCGCCCGACCATCTTCTTTCCGCTCCGTCCACTTCCGCCTGGTAGCCAAACATCTGACCGTTCGGCTTGCGCTGGGAACGAAAAAGAAAACCGGAGTTCGCCTTCCCCTTGGGCAACTTTACCTCTGCGGTAAATTCAAAGTTAGTGTACTCTTTTTTACTCGAAAGGAAGAATTTTTTATTTCCCACCAGTTCGATCATTCCATCAACCACGCTTGCCTCCCCCCAGTCGTAAGGATTTTCCCAACCGCTTAAATCTTTTCCGTTAAATAAATTTACCCAACCTTTCTCCCCACCAATAAGGCAGGATGAGAGCATCAGTAAAACAAGGAATGGAGTTCCATTTTTAATTTTCATAAAATCCAAAGTAAGTATGTGCATTGTGATAGCAGACATCAGCAACAAGGCCCGCAGAGAGTGAAAAATCGTCCGGGATTAAACCCTCGTCCATATCCTTGCCTATTAAATTACAGAGGATCCGGCGGAAATATTCGTGCCGTGGAAAAGAAAGAAAAGATCGACTATCGGTGAGCATACCCACAAAGCGGGAGAGTAAACCAAGGCTGGACAAGGCATTGATCTGTGCCTCCATTCCTTCCTTTTGGTCAAGAAACCACCAACCCGATCCAAACTGTACCTTGCCGGGAATTTTCCCGTCCTGAAAATTTCCTGCCAAGGTTGCAAAGAGGTAATTATCCACCGGGTTATGGTTATAAATTACTGCTTTGGGCATCGCCCCAATCCTTTCGAGTTGATCAAAGTAAGAGCCCAGTTCTTTGCCCTGTTTAAAATCCCCAATCGAATCAAACCCTTTGTCCGGGCCCAGGTTATCATATTTTATAGAGTTTACATTGCGGTAGGCTCCGAGGTGCATCTGCTTGGTCCAACCTTTGGATGCATCCAACTTCCCGAAATGAACCATAAGGAAACTCTTGTATGCATGAGCATCCTCACTGGATACCACCCCCCCTGCCAATACCTGCGAAAATACCCTCTCGGCAACCGCCCGGTCAGGCACTCCCCCATATGCATGTTCCAACCCATGATCGGACAGCCTGCCACCCGCCTGGTGAAAGTCCTCATGTCTTTGATCGAGGGACTGTAAAAAATCGTCCAAATTGATAATTTCTTTGCCGGTTATATTCCCGAGGCGCTTAACCCATTCCTGAAAGGCTTCGGGTGTTTCCACAGCCAATGCCTTGTCGGGTCGAAAAGTGGGTAACATCTTAATCCCGCCGGCAGATTTATTTACCCCGATATGATCTTCCAATGAATCCACCGGATCATCTGTGGTGCAGGCGACTTCCACCTGAAAATGCTTGAGGATACCAAGGGCCCGAAAATCTTCGCCTGCCAATTTCTCATTTGCTTTCTCCCAAATACCCGGAGCACTTTTCTCATTAATCAGGTCTGATATACCAAACAGTCTTTGCATTTCCAAATGCGACCAGTGATATAATGGATTGCGCAAAAACCTGGGCATCGACCGGCAATAAGCCAAAAATTTATCGTACGGGTCTGCATCGCCGGTGCAGAACTTTTCTTCCACTCCGTTTGCACGCATCGCCCGCCACTTGTAATGATCTCCCTCCAACCAAAGTTCATACAGGTTGGAAAATTTCCGGTTCTGACGGATATCGGACGGGGGAAGGTGGCTATGGTAATCAATAATGGGCAAGTCCCTGGCAACTTCATGAAATAACTTGCGGGCATTGTCTCCGGACAATAGAAAATTCTCTCCTATAAAGGTTGTTTTTTCCGCTTTCATTACTTGGCTCATTTTTATCCTTTAGAACACAGGGATTGACTCGTGTAAAGCATTGATTCATATTGCAGCCCATTCATGGCTGCAAAAAAGATTATTCTTATCACCACCACCTCTTTTCAGGATGTTCCTGGAATCCATCATGATTTACTGGACAGGGAAGGATACCAACTCATCCGCCAACGTGGCCCCCTGAGTGAAGATGCAATGCTCGACTTAGTCGGCGAGGTCGACGGGATGATCTGTGGGGACGATGCCATCACTCCTGTGGTCATCGACAAAGCCCTGCCCCGCCTTCAGGTAATTTCCAAATATGGAATCGGGCTCGACAAGATCGATATTGATTATGTGACTAACAATAGCATCCCCCTAACCTTCTGTCCAGGGGTCAACCATACCACCGTGGCAGAACATACATTTACTCTGCTCTTATCCCTCTGTAAAAATTTGTTACCGCAGGCAAATGACTGTGCCCGTGGACTATGGAACCGAAACACCGGGCATGAAATCTTTGGCAAATGCATGCTCATCCTTGGCATGGGTAGAATAGGTAAGGAAGTGGCCATCCGGGCCCGAGCTTTTGGTATGGAAGTAACTGGATATAACCGCAGTTGGGACGATTCTTTCGCTCAGGCACACCAAATCTCACGGATTACTGATATTGAATCTGCCCTGCCTCAGACCGACATCGTCAGCTTGCACCTCCCCTTTACCGAGGATACCCACAACTTGATCAATGCCGACCGCCTCGCCCTGCTCCCTAAAGGTGCTTTTGTGATTAATACAGGCCGGGGTGAACTAGTGGATGCTCAGGCAGTGGTCAATGCTCTCGAATCTGGCCACCTCGGTGGCTACGGGGCGGATGTACTCGACCAGGAACCCCCACCTGCCAACCACACTCTACTTGGGGCTCCCCGTTGCGTAATTACTCCCCATGTGGGCTCCCGTACTTACGAATCCGTCGCCCGGCAGGCAGAGATGGCCGCCCGTAACCTCATTCTCGCCCTCTCTGGGGAAAAGCCCCTCGCCCAGGCAAACAACGCTCCTTTACCCACCCCTGTTTAATTTACAACATGAGCGAAGATACTTTTTATATTGTTCCAGAACCAACCCATAACCAGTTGGTCGAACAGGCCTATGCAGCCCGTGGGTTTGATGCAGGTGAACAGGCCTGTGCTGCCCGTTTTTCTGCCCATGCCACCCGACATGGTATTCGCACCCACAATGCCTTAAAAGCCCTGCACCTGGACGATCTCTTTGGCAGCAAACAGGGAGGATGCACTCCCTCGGCCAAAATCGAGGTTATTCCAGGCCGCTTTTCTGCATCCGAGGTTTGGAATTGTAATAAGAAGCTTGGCCAGGCGGTTGCTTACCAGGCGATTGACCGGTGCATCGAACTGGCAGATAAACACGGGATCGGACAGGTCGCAGTAGATCAGGCCTTTCACTACCTCTGGGGAGGAGGTTATGTTATGGAAGCCGCTAAGCGTGGCTACATAGCCTATACAAATTGTACCGCCTCAGTCACCGAGGTCGTTCCCTTTCTGGGCAGTAAGCCCACCCTCGGCACCAATCCACACTCCTGGGGAATTCCCACCACCGATGCGATTGGCTTTCCCGTGGTTATCGACTGGGCAACCTCGGTCATTGCCATGGGTCGTGTCCAACAACTTAAACGCGAAGGAAAGAACCTGCCCGCCGGAGCAGCCGTGGACAAAGACGGGAATGAAACTATTGATCCACACCAGGTTTCCGC
>JAOFTV010000015.1 GCA_028045305.1 Opitutales bacterium
CTGGCGAATTGTGCTACTTCCTGAAGAGTTAGGAAACTATGTGCTTTTTCATGAACTTGCTCACTTAGTAGAGATGAATCATTCCCCCCGGTTTTGGGCAAAATTAGAAGGGTTTGTTCCCCAAGCCAAAGAGAAGGATCGGGAATTATCTAAGGTAGGTAGCCCTATATTTTCTCTCGGACGAATGCAATAATTCAGCCAAAGAAAACCGCTTTATTCAGGGCCTAGTTCCCAAGATGCCCGTCCCCCCATTGATCTCAAGTAGTTTAAGCCCTCGCTGCCTTCTTCTCCCACATCGGTCGGAGTAATGGAGTCTGGGCCGTAGCGCTGGTTTATCTCGAGGCCAAAAGCCAACGCCTTACGGATTAAAGATTTTTTTCCGGAAAATGCTGCCCCATGGAGTAAGCTATATCCATCCATCGCTTCGATAGTTGGATCGGCCGAGCGTTTGAGCAAATAATCAACTACATCCTCACGACCGGCCACGGTAGCTATGAGAAGAGGAGTTGCTCCAAACGAGTCCTGTTCATTGATTGATCGACCGGTTTCGAGAAGCGATCGAATCCGATCGAAATCTCCGGTGCCTGCAGCCAAGTGTAAAGGATGGAATGACTTTACACCCAATTCTTTCAAAAGTTCGACAATTTTAATATTCCCACTGGCTCCGGCCAGATCCATGAGGTTTGAGCCATAAGTATCAATTGCGTGGGCATCGGCGGAAAGGGCAAGCAATGTTTCTACAGTTTCCAATTGTCCGCGGAGGGTGGCTGTCATGACGGGAGTTTCCTGTTCGTCCGTGCGGGCATCAACTTCGGCACCGTCCTCCAGGAGCAATTCGACCACTTCCTGGTTTTTTCCCCAAGCCGCACTGTGCAGGGGGGTGGATAGATGATTTCCGCGGGTATTTGGATCTCCACCATTGCGCAATAAGTAGTCCACAATATATACATTTCCACGGTAAGCGGCATAATGGAGAGGAGAGTGCCCAAAGCGGTCGTTGGTATTGATGAGGGCACCCATGGTAACAGCTTCAATTACTGCATTGAGATCGTCCCGGGCAATTGCCAAAAACAATCGGGCATTGATTTGATCGATCCATTCTTGACCCAATCGGTCGATAAATACCGCCCAAGGTTGTCTGTCAGCCGAGGAGAGTTTGAGGCTTCCAAGCAAATTTCCTTTTTGATTACTTTTAATATTGAAGTTGGAAAATTCATCCAACCAACTAATATTTTTCAATTGATCAAAACTCAGTCCTTGTGGTTCGCGGAGCAAGCGGGCAGCTGCAGTTGGATTAAAATCGAGTGCAAATGCATGGTTGTTTAATAGTTTGCGTCGATTAAAAGCTAGAGGCTCAATGGCATTACCCAGTTTAAATTCTCTGGCGTACTCAGGGGTCGACAACCAGGCACAGTCCTTACCTTCGGTCAGTCGGAGTCCATGTGCGTCGAGTAAGGACTTTAGGCTTAAGCCTGCATTCATTCCTGCAAGCAATTCCCGAAAGGCAAGGGGTTGGGAAATCTTCATGCCTGTAGCCCAGACCGGATGGGTTTGTGAAATAGCTTGGCCATTTGGAAGAGTAATTTGCTCGGTGCGGTAACTTCCCCCCGCAAAGACAAAATCTCCGCTTGGAAACCTGAGCAGTTTTCGGGCAGTTAAATCAAACCCGGGCAGGTTGGTGTCCGCTCCCCATTTATTTGCCGAAAATAATTTCAGGGCCATATCCACAGCTTGTCCGAGAAAATTATGGAATTCTTGTTCTGGCAGACTAATGCGTGCGACAAGAGGAGCATCGCCCGGTAACTGGTCGATAATCTTTAAGGGATTTATTTTGGCTACTGGATTTGTTTGCTCATCCGTGTAATTACGAACTTCTATTTGAAGGTTTCCTGGTTGGGACTGAAAAAGCAGGCCAAAGGAATCGAGGAACAATGAATCAAAAAGGGGAAGGATCGACTCAATCAGGGTGTTTCCTTGCCATTCCTCCACCATCCGTCCATTTCCAGTGCCCTCAAGATAAAGAGCAAGATCTGCGGAGTGTCCAGAATGCTTGGCAAGAGGGGCGGGCATACCGGGTGGTTGGAAACTTGGAGACAAGGTAGATATAAATTCTTCGAGATCCTGATTGCTGATAGGGAAATTGCCGTTTTTTTGAAGAAGTATGTTTCCGAGCAAAAAACAAAAGTCTCCCTCCCGACCGATGGCAAATGGTTGTGTGGTACGTTGGTAAACTTTCGAATTGTTTTTCGATGGTCGAAGACCCAGAAAACCGGCGAGGTCGGACATTGCCCGGTCGGCTTCTTCAGGGGAAGTTGCCCGGGCAATTGCCCCGAATTGTGGGTGTGGATGTTCGCCTTCGATTAGTCGGATGAAAAACTGAACTGGTTCTTTCCATTCAATTCCACTGCTGTTACTATCAGAAAGCCATGAACGTAGTGGAGATCCAGTTTTATTCAACCGATCAAATAAAGGGTTCCATTTAGGATTTTTCAAAATTCCCGATTTGGATATAAAATTTTGTCCATCTATACTCAGTACGATTATAGAATCAGGTGGTACTCGTTGAAGAGTTTGGTAGGCTGGTCCACTCCTTGCTATTACAGGTAATAAAAAACCAATCAGGCAGGCAGTTAGAAAAAGAAAGGCTGGAAAACGAAAATTATGCATATGAGATAAAGGTTCAAGCTAAGGAGCGTTAGATAATGGTCAAATTATCTTTCCATTCTTCCCTGTCCTTTCTAAAGATTATGTAAGAATAATTATGTTTACTGGAATTGTTGAAGGAGTTGGGGTTGTAAAAAGCTTGGAAGAACAGGAGGAATCCTGGTTGCTTCGCTTGGAATTGCCCTTTGCCAACGGGGATGGATTGGAAGCAGGTGCAAGCTTAGCAGTAAATGGATGTTGCCTGACCATGCGGGAAGACGGATCAAGCGCTGGATCGTTTGATTTGCTGGAGGAAACTCTAAACCGTACAAACCTCGGACAATTATCTACCGGAGACTGGGTTAACCTCGAACGCTCCCTCCCAGCGAACGGTCGTTTGGGCGGTCATTTTGTAACCGGTCACATTGATGGTCCGGGAACGATTCAAGTTTTTGAGGAACGGGGAAAAAATTTATTTCTTCAAGTGGGTGTAGAGCAGGAATCAGCCAAGTATCTGGTGGATAAAGGATGCATTGCAGTGGATGGATGTTCGTTAACCGTTTGTGAAGTAACTGACGATTCCTTTGCAGTCTGGCTAATTCCCCACACCTTGGACCAGACGAATTTGAAAGGACGAAAGCCTGGGGATCGCTTGAACCTAGAATTCGACCTGCTTGCCAAGTATGTCGAGCGCATCCATGCAAAGACATGAATGATTCTTCCACCATGGAGCCTGCGGATGCTGCCTTGGCGGTTTTGGAGGAATTAAAAAGACAACGGTCGGAGGGGATTCGCCATTTGTATATGGAGGAATCCACTTTGCAGGGATTGGAGGAATTATTAGCCGGAGGGAAAAAGGAGTCTCAACCGATTGCCGCTGTGCCTGATAAGCCGTGGTCTGATCAAGTCTCTGAACCCCCTGCCGTGGCTAAGGTTCCTTTGGGTGCCCAAGCACCAAAACAAGAAAAGCCAGTTCCAATTTCTCAACCAACTCCAAAATCCGTAAACTCCGCACTGGCGAAGCCTCCGGAGATTTCCCTGCCCGGTGGATCAAAGACTGCCCGATGGAATTGGCTAAAGGAGCGGGTATTGGGTTGCGAGGTTTGCCAGTCCGAACTTAATCCCGGGGCAAAGGTGGTTTTTGGCGTGGGGAATTTGGATGCGGATTTATTTTTTTGTGGGGAAGCCCCGGGTCCAGAAGAGGAGGAAACGGGCGAACCTTTTGTTGGACCGGCTGGTGAATTGTTGGACAAAATTATATCGGTGATGGGACTGTCCAGGGAATCAGTTTACCTTGGCAATGTGGTCAACTTTCGTCCCCGTCATGAACGTGCTTATGGTAACCGTCCGCCCACTTCCGAGGAATTGAATTTTTGTTTGCCTTACCTGCGGGCACAGTTGGAGATTATTAAGCCAAAAATTGTGGTTGCTCTGGGCAAGACTGCGACCGATGGATTGCTTGGCCCTGACCCTCAGCGCCGGCTCGGGCAGATGCGTGGAAACTGGCATGAATACGAAGGTATTCCCATGATGGTCACCTATCATCCATCCTACCTCCTGCACAACCCAAGCAAATCGAGCAAGCGTAAGGTATGGGACGATATGCTCCTGGTTATGGAAAAGTTGGAACTCCCGATAAGCGAGAAACAACGGTCCTTTTTTCAATAGCCCCTTTTTACTGTGTCTGAATCAATAGTCTTGATGACACTTGGGGGGCATGCTCCTTCGGCCGAGCTTTTGAGGTGGCGGGTAGAAGAGGCGGAACTTTCGATTGCGGTAGATGGTGGTTGCTTGGCTCATTGCCATGCGGATGTGGAACCCGATGTAATACTAGGAGATTTTGATTCCTGTGGAGATATTTCTGACATTGAAATGAAATTCTCACGATCTAAGATCCATAAATTATCTGACCAGGAACATACCGATTTTGAAAAAGCGGTTTATTGGATGATGGATAGGGGAGTTCCCAGGCAACTTGTCATCCTTGGTGGACTGGGCAAACGAACAGATCATTGCCTTTCTAATTTGATGACCGCAGCCCGGATCGATCCGTCGGTGGAAGTGGTCTTTGATGATGTCCACGAGTATGTGCGGAGAATAACTCCGCGTACCTCCTTCTCACTAAATGGCAGGTCGGGAAGTGCCCTTAGCCTGCTCCCCATGGGGAAATGTGAAGGTGTGGAGAGTTCAGGTCTGCAATGGGAATTGCAAGGGGTAGATTTTTCCTGGGACCGAATGGTCAGTCAGAGCAATCAATGTGTTGCCAATGAAGTACGGGTGGAATGCCAAAAAGGGGTTCTCTTTGCCTTTGTTTCCAAGCAGTCATAAAAAAACCCTGCCGGCATGAACCGACAGGGTTTTTAAAAAAGTAACTAGTGTAAAATACTTAAGACTTGAACTGGGGGAGTATTCCTTTGTCCATTGCCTCTTTGAAATACTTTTCTGGATCCTTCTTCCATCTGCGCTGTGCACTGGATGACCAAAAATAAATAGTCTTTCCATTGTACTCAATGGTTTTGGATTCGGGATTTACAATGCGATCATTGTAAATCGGGCAGAAACGTTGATCGAGCAATTCAACTTTGTCCACGCCAAGTTCCTTCTTTTCAGATGCGGAAAACTTCTCGGCAAGAGCAGGGACTGCCTTGATGTAGTAAGCAGTGGCCTTGTCGAAAGCTTTGACGCAGGAACCGCAGCAAAATTCGATCTTCTTGCCCAGGACCTCGGAGTATTCTTCCGGATCGATGTCGTCATCCAACATGAGGGCACATTTTTCTGCTCCAAAAAGAGCGGGCTGCATAAGCAATGCGATAAAGAGAGTAGAGAGTGCAATTTTCATATTTCCTAATTTGATCGATCAGTTCATAAAATTCAAGCTTTTCAGAGGGATTAAAGAAACTTTTTTCTGGAGGTAGATATTATCGGGTTGACCAAGGCAGGTAGGCTCATTGCGATACAGGCAATGAGAGATTCGCAAAACCTCGAAAATTTCCGCAGGCAATTGCAGGAATCTCTTGAGGAGATCGAACAATATCTGGTGAAGACGGAAGAGTCAGCCGAAGCGGTTTCTCCGGATAAAGGCCTTGGGCGTTTATCGAGAATGGAAGCGATGCAGGACCAACAACTCATCCTTGCGGCACGTCGTCGAAAAAAGATGCAAAAAGTAGAGGTTCTTTCCGCCTTACAACGCATAGAGAACGGAATATTTGGAACCTGTATATTTTGCGGGAAGCCGATTGCTGTTGAGCGTCTGGAAGTTGCACCGGAAGCAACTACCTGTGTGAACTGCTCTTAAATTTATTTCCTGCTCAGTTAATTTTATCCGTGAGCATCTGCTTGCTGAACTGCCTGATCGGCATCAAACCAGGGTGTAATCGTTTGTAAGTCCTGATCGTTCCCGATGCAGTACACAAGATCTCCGGTTGCAAAAGTGGTATCGGCTAGACGATGGACAATCAAAGATTCCCCCTGTCGAATGGCGAGAATGGAAACACCCGAAGTTTCAGCAAGGTCAAGTGCCCGGGGGGATTTTCCGATTACCCGGCTGCCTTCAGTTACGAGCAATTTCTCAACCTTCAAGTCCTTGAGCCCCGCATGGGCTGCCAGGGGGAGGGGGGAGGAGGAATGCTCGCGGTCGGAATGCATCGTTTCTTCCCGGGCCTGATCAATTTCCCGGACAATTAAATTTCGCGGAATCTTGAGCTGACGTAGAACGAGGGAAAGAATTTCCAGCCCACCTTCCACTTCAGATGCGACCACATTGACCGGGACGACTTTGCTGAGTTGTTCCGATCCACGCATATATTGAGTGCGGACAAA
Source organism: Opitutales bacterium (assembly GCA_028045305.1). Taxonomy (GTDB): domain Bacteria; phylum Verrucomicrobiota; class Verrucomicrobiia; order Opitutales; family Seribacteraceae; genus Chordibacter. The sequence goes on from JAOFTV010000015.1 coordinate 6,463, forward strand.
GACGGGTGCTTTCACCTTCATTCGGCCAATAGTGGAGATAACCCGCTCAATTGCCTGGTTGTCATTAATCATAATGACAATGGCCCGACAGGTTTCGACATGGGCATGTCCAAGTGCCTCTTCACTGGTGGCATCAGCATAATAGACTGGATCACCCAGCCGGCGACCAAGCTCAACATTGTCCGAGTTCATCTCCAGGGCAACCGCTTCAATATCTAAGCGGCTCAAACTGTTGGTCAGTAGACGTCCGGCCAGCCCGTAGCCAATGACCACCACATGGTCGTTGTGGCCAACGGTGCGGTCTTCCAGTTCTTCGGCACTGCGAGCCCGTAGCAATTTAGCCAGAGGGTCGAGGGCCCGTTCTCCGGCAGTAAAGTGAGGAGCTTTGTAAACCAGTAAGGGCGTGAGGAACATGCTGAGAATTCCAGCGTTGAGCAGAGAGCCAATTTCAGATTCGAGCACCACCCCTTCGTGGATAGCGAGTTGGAGGATCACAAATCCAAACTCTCCAAACTGGGCCAGGCCCACCCCGGCCAACCAGGCAGCCCGAGGAGGGAAACGCATAAAGGATGCGGCAAGGATGGCAATCAATCCTTTTCCTCCAATAAAAGCGAGAAGAAGAAGGCCAACTTCTACAGGCTTGTCGGCGAGTAATTGAAAATCAAAAAACATCCCCAAGGAAACAAAGAAGAAACTTACAAAGACATCGCGCAGAGGAAGAATGTCTCCCATCGCCCGATGGCGGAAATCAGTATCGGCCACAATCATGCCGGCAAGGAAGGCACCCAGGGCCAGGGATAGACCGGTTAGGGAGGTAAGGTAAGCGGTTCCAATACAAAGGCAAAGCACAGTAAGGATAAAGACTTCATTACTGCGGCTTGCATCCACCCAGCGAAAGAGTAAGGGAACTAGTTTGCGGGAGGCGGTAAAGAGCAGGGTAACCATGAGTGCGGCCTTGGCCAAAGCTATCCCAATTGCCTGCCAGGTTTCAGGCTTATCCAGCCCAAACGAAAGCAAGGGAACGATGAGAACCATGGGAACGATGCAAAGATCCTGGAAGATCAAGGTACCCACAATAAAACGTCCATGGGGTGCGTCTAATTCCCCACGCTCTCCAAGGGTGCGAAGAACCAAGGCGGTACTGGATAAGGCAAAGACAAAGCCGTATACAATTGCTTGTGGAGTGGAGAGGCCAAAACCTATACAGATTGCAAAGGTTACAAGTGCTGTCACGCTCACTTGGATCAAGCCACCAAGGGCAACCTGGCGGAAGATATTACGCAAGCGAGCGAGAGAAAATTCCAGGCCGATTGTAAAGAGCAGGAAAATTACGCCCACTTCAGCAATCACCTCAATAGCTTCGGGATCGTGGGCAAGTGAAAGTGCATTGGGGCCAACGAGGGCACCCGAGAGTACAAGCCCGGCAACAACTGGAAGTTTAAGTCGCCCGAGAATAAGGGTGACCAACACGCTAACGGTGGCAATAACGGTAATTTCCTGAAGCAAATGCATTGGGCAATCATCTGAAGGATGAGTGGTCAAAAGGACAACCCGAAAGCTTTAAAATTTTGGGAAAATTATTTGTTTCAAGCATGAGAGAAATTCATCCTGCCCCGGCCGGGCAAAAAAGGTGAAGAAATTACTCTCAATTCGAGGTTGAAAGTACGATTGGCACAGCTAATGCACGAAGTACTAGATCAAATTAAACACAAACAGGAGGGAGTGATGGATACAGATAATGATAAAGATGCTGAAGGAAATGAGGCGATGGTCTGGGCAAAGAGTCTGGGCTGGGGAATACTTTTGGCTATGGTAAGCGTTTGTCTACTTGGAGTGCTTAATTTGTAAAAATAAGATGGTGTGGTTAGCGGTTTTTATTTTGGCTTGAAAAATAATTCATTCCGCTAGCAAGCTTGCCTTGCCATGGGAGTAAGGAATCGATACTTTTGACCGCTTGCATGAATTCCGCCGCACCACATTCCACAAATATTCGTAACCTCGCGATCATCGCCCATGTTGATCATGGAAAGACCACTCTGGTTGATCAACTACTTAGACAATCCGGTGTCTTCCGAGATAACCAGGCGATCGATGAACGGGCGATGGACTCGATGGACCAGGAGCGCGAGCGCGGAATTACCATTAAAGCGAAGAACACTTCCGTACGCTGGAAAGATTATTTAATCAATGTAGTCGATACCCCAGGGCATGCTGATTTTGGCGGCGAGGTTGAACGGGTAATGAAGATGGTGGACGGTGTCATGTTGGTGGTGGACTCCCACGAAGGTCCACAGGCTCAGACCCGTTTCGTTTTGCAAAAGGCCTTGGCTGCCGGATTGTTACCGGTGGTATTCGTCAATAAGATTGATCGACCCAATGCTGAGCCTGCCAAGATGCAGGATAAGGTGTTGGAACTCTTTTTGGAACTGGAAGCCACTGACGAACAGTTCAATGCCCCCTTTCTTTTTGGTAGTGCGAAGGAAGGCTTTGCTAAAGCTTCCCTGGAAGATGAGAACACCGATATGCATCCTCTCTTTCAGGCAATTGTCGACCGTGTGCCTGCTCCGGTTATTGATGATGATCCCAACTTTCGCATGTTGGTAAGCAATGTCGACTGGTCTGACTATGTCGGACGAATTGCGGTGGGCAAAGTGCTTTCCGGCAAGGTCAAGGCAGGAGACCCAGTCTGGAGGATCGGTGAGAATGGATCTTCACCCCGGTCCAAGGTCACAAAAGTATTTGAATACAGTGCTCTGGCTACTCAGGATTTGTCTGAAGGGGTGGCTGGAAATATTGTCGGGGTTGCAGGCTTTGAAGAAGTTGATATTGGAGAAACGCTTTCGGGTAGTCCGGATGCTGAGGGTTTACCTTTTGTACAGATTGATCCCCCCACAGTAATGATGTCTTTTTCGGTGAACGACGGACCTTTGGCTGGACGTGAGGGAGACCGTGTGACCTCCCGTGAAATTCGCGAACGTTTATTTCGCGAAGCCCGTACCAATGTATCGATCAAGGTGGAGGATGGAAATGATTCCACAGAATTTAAAGTAAGTGCCCGAGGAGCCATGCAAGTTGCTGTACTTGTGGAAACAATGAGGCGCGAAGGATTTGAGGTTTTGGTAAGTCGGCCATCTGTCATTCGCAAGGAAATCGACGGGCGGATGCACGAACCATACGAAACTTTATATTTGGAAGTGCCCGATGAATGCCTCGGTGGATGTATGCAGGCAGTGGCAAACCGCAAGGGCCAGGTGGATGATATGTCCGCTTCCAATGGATGGACACGTTTACAGGCAATCATGCCCACCCGTGGTTTGATCGGTTTGGAGTTCGAGGCTCTCAATATTACCAGTGGTCGGGGAATTTTATCCCATCTGTTTTTAGAATACCGCCCCGTAACCGGAGAGATTCGTACCCGTCAAACGGGAACGCTTGTATCGATGGAAAAAGGTGAGTCTAATACCTACGCACTGCGTAATATAGAAACGCGGGGGAAATTGTTCGTTGGTCCCGGAGAAGAGGTTTATGAAGGGATGATTGTAGGAGAAAATCCCCGTACTGAGGATCTGCCCGTCAATCCAACCAAGGCCAAGCATGTGACCAATCACCGGGCCGCAGGAAGTGACAAGACCGAAGCTCTGACCCCTGCAATTCGCTTTTCGCTGGAACGGGCGATTGAATATGTCGGTCCCGACGAACTCGTGGAGGTGACTCCTAAATTGATTCGTCTGCGTAAACGGATTCTTGATTTTAATGCCCGTAAGCGCGAGTCCAAGAAAGTAGCATCCTGAGCCTGCTCTTGGCTTGTATCTTCCATGTTTGGAAGTTAAGCAATTGGAAATGTTCTTCCGTTCTATCCAGTTTTATTTTTCAGCCCTCTTTTTAGTAATGATGTGCGGGTGCGGAGTGGGTAGTCTCTATGGACCTGCTTATTACTCGGAAACCAAACTTGGAGAGAATGTCAGAAGAGTAACTTTTCGGGGAGGTGATCATCCTATGACTGGGGACTTGTGCCTCCTGAGATGTGCCGAAGTGACTTTGGAATCCGGCCATACTCATTTTCAGGTGGTTGATTCTGAATCCGGGTCGAATATTGATCAGATTGGTTCGGTCTATCCTTTTGAGCGGCACTATCACATGGATAGCCCCTTTCTTCGGGAAGTCACTTCCGTGACCAAGACCATTCGTCTACTTAAAACGGATGCTGAGGTTGGATTTTCATACAGTGCAAGTGAAGTCCGTGGCTCGATGCGGGAAAAGTATGAGATTAAATAAGGCAAACGCACTTATTTCTTCCGTCCGTCATTGACCTCTCCTCTAGCTTCCTGTTGACTTCGCCTTTTTCCTATGAATGAACCTATCGAAATTCGCATCCCCGAGTTTATCCGCAATGGCTTGATCCTATGGGTGATTATTGCCATTGCCGTGATTAGCGGGGCTATTACATCCACCTACACCGTACAGGCAGAGTCGCAGGGCGTGGTCTTACGCTTTGGCAAATATCTAAAGACTGTCGAACCAGGCTTGCGATTCAAGGCACCCTACGGGGTTGATAAGGTATATGTTTTACCCGTCCGTCGCCAACTTAAGCAGGAGTTTGGCTTTGCCACACTTGGAGCGAGTAACAGCAATCAATTTTCAGAACCCCGTACCCGCACCCGTGAAAAAAGTATGGTTACCGGAGATTTGAATGCGGCCGAGGTTGAATGGATTGTTCAATACCGGATAAGTGATCCGAGGCTTTATTTGTTCAATGTTTTGGACCCCGAAGGTACCCTGCGTTATGTGTCTGAGTCGGTCATGCGTACCGTGGTGGGGGATCGTACAGTTGACGAGGTCATTACTATTGGGCGTCAGGAAATCGAAGAAGAGGCCCGCGATCGTTTGGAAAGCTTGGTAAACAAGTATGAACTGGGCATAGGTATTGATCAAATCCAGTTACAAAATGTTAACCCGCCACCACCTGTTCAGGCGTCCTTTAATGAGGTCAATCAAGCCCAGCAGGAAAGAGAACGCATGATCAATGAAGCAAATGGGGAGTATAACCAAGAAGTTCCCCGTTCCCGTGGGGTTGCTGATCAAAAAATTCAAGCGTCAGAGGGTTATGCCCTTAAACGGGTTAATGAATCTCTCGGGGATGTGGCCAGTTTCAAATCCATGCTTGCTGAGTACAAAAAAGCCCCAGAAATTACCCGAACCCGTCTATACCTTGAATCTATGAAAGAAGTGATGCCCAAAATGGGTAAGAAAATTATTTTGGACGAAGAAGCCTCTCAGATCCTTCCTCTTTTACAACTGAACGATTCTGGAAAAGGAGCACAAGCACGATGAAGACTCAAGCACTTGCCATACTTATTATTCTCGGAGCGATTGCCTTCTATCTTTGTACCTATGTGGTCAAGGAAACAGACCAAGTTATCCTCACTCAATTCGGAAAGCCTGTTGGAGAACCCGTTACGGAAGCAGGGCTTCATTACCGTTTGCCCTTTATTCAGGAGGTTAACCGTATCGAAAAACGTTTTCTTCCCTGGGATGGTCCGGCCAATGAAATGTCCACCAAGGATAAGACCTATTTAATCATCGATACTTATGCACGTTGGCGTATTAGTGACCCGATGCAATATTTCTTGCGTTTGCGTGATGAACGAAGTGCCCTTTCCCGACTTGATGATATCTTAGGAAGTGAGACCCGTAACGCGGTGGCAAAGCACGAACTCATTGAGATCGTACGTACATCCAAAGACCGTGTTGCCGAGACGGATAAACTACTTACTGAGGGAATTGGTAAAGTTGGTCTGCTTTATTCAATCAAGGTTGGTCGTGAAAAAGTGGAGCAGGAAATCTTCGAAAAAGCGGCTGCTAAATTGACTGGTTTTGGAATCGAGTTGCTTGATGTCCGTTTTAAGCGGATCAATTATAACGAAACGGTTCGTCGTAGAATTTATGAGCGTATGGTTAGTGAACGTCAGCAAATTGCCGCCCGTTTCCGTTCGGAAGGAGCAGGGGAGGCAGCCAAGATTATTGGTAAAAAGGAGCGTGATCTACAGGAAATCGAGTCTGAATCTTACAAACGGGTACAGGAAATTTACGGGGAAGCGGACGCCAAGGCATCTGCGATTTATGCCGAAGCATATGATAGTAGTAAAATGTCTGCTGAGTTTTATAAATTTATTAAGACCTTGGAGACCTACCGCGATGTATTGTCCTCAGATGTGTCCTTGGTTATGACCACGGATTCTCCGCTCTTTCGCTTGCTTAAATCAACTGAAGTCTCCATTCCTTCTCCGGTTTCTGCTGATTGATCGGGTGGATTAATTCCCCCCAACCATTCGGGTAAACTTTCCAGTCTTTTAAGAAGGAACAGGTAGCGTTCTCGGTCGATCCATCCAAGGTTGTGTATTTTTTTCAACCAACGCTTTCTTCTTGCCTCTTCCGCTTTTTCTTGGGTGCTCTTTTTCTCTTGATTACTTATTGGAGCCCAGAATGAATAAATTACCAGGGCTCCACCAGAAATCAGTAAATAAAGTGCAAATTTGGCGAAACCGCCTTCCTTTTGTTGATTTCCCGTTCGCTTCAATTCTTTGTGAGCGTCATTAAACTTCACATCACGGGTCTGATTCCTTTCGACAAGCAGTTTTTCGGATAAAGCAAATTCTTCAATGACTTTCAATTGTTGATCGATCGAAAAATCTATCATTTCCCGACCGATTCCAATCAAGAACCCGGACCCATAGTCAAAGGATTCGATTTGGTCACTTGGGCATTCAAGTAGAAAAGTTGTTTTGTAGAAATTATATTTCTCTGAATTTTTACTGGATTTGTATGATGGTATGTCATTCTGCTTTTCATTCCAAAGAAGTTCATTGGAGAGAAGGGGTTGTCTAAGTAACCAATCATTGAATTTATAAGATTGTATCTTAGACAGAACTGCGGTCATGGGTTTTCCATTTGATGAAATATTTAAGTCCCATGTGGTTTGAATTATATTTTCCATGGGATCTTCAAGTAAATCAATGTACTCTAGACCAACTGAATTTATGTCATGGGATAAACAAATAAATTCTATGCTAGGCAGAGAATTATTCCCTAACAAAATGGTACGGTCATTAAGAACCTCGGGTATTTCGGCAAATATTCTAAGGTTTGGTAAGAAAAAAAGAGAGAGAATAATAACCTGTAAACGGGCATGCACATCAATCCTCCTTACGAGTGCGGATTTTTTTCTTTGGTAGAATGAACTGTTACGAAACTTTTTCTTAATATAGGAATCAAAAGCTTTTTCAAAGACCTTCGACTAGCCAGGTTGCAACCAATTAGACAAAAAAGAGCCCCGGTCATAAAGTAAGTGGAAGGTTCAGGCACAGGACTGAAATTTAGACTACTAAAGTTGTAGGTTAGGTAAAATTCATTACCATCTTTATGTACCCCCCATATTGTTGAACTATCATATCCATTGAGCCACTGGTCGACATCGCTTGTTTCTAGGCTAAATTTATCAGTGACATCACCGCTAGCACCCCAACCTGTTGCAGTCATAAAATGGAATCCATTATTTCCAAGATAATCATTCATGGCGTTACCACCTGTCGTCCCATAAGCAAGGATTGAGATTGAATCTACGCCATTTTCAGCAGTAATATAAATTTCAATCTCACCGTCGCTAGGGGTATCGTCAAAGTTGGTTAATTCTTCATTCTTATCCCACACAACGAATAATCCACTAGGGTTTGCAGAAGTGTTTGTTGGATCAAAGTCATTAATCTCCCAAGTATAGGTGTTGGTGGAATTCCAGTTTGCCCTTCTTTGCCTGTTACTTTGAATGTGGCGGGGGTTGGAACCTTTCTCCTCTTGAACAATAAAAAAGGTACTCGAGTCCAACGGTTCAAAGGAATTTTGCTGAAACGGGTTAAATGAAAACCTAGAAGGTTCTTTGTGGATAGGAGTAAAATGTGGGAAAGGTAACAAAAGCGATTTTTCATTAAAAGTGAATTCAGGACTATTATTGGTTGCCGTATTTGTTTCATGACTTGCCATTGACTGAGCGGGCACATCAAAGGGATGCCTTAAGTTATTGGAAAAAGGGTGAGGAAGGTTTTGTATTGCCTCAAGGTATTGATAATCAATCCATCCGGAACGATAATTTTCATTGAGGTGATCTTTAGTCCGAAAAGAAAACTGAATAGGGGTGGACGCATTGTTATCAAATATTAAAAACCCTTCCAAAAATGCAGATATTTGGTCAAGTAGATTGGAACCTGTTCCGTCTGGGAGAAAATCTTTGGGTTTTGAAGTAGCAGCACCATCGAGCAGTTGAGGGTTCACAGATTTTAGAGTTTCGTTTTGCGTAAGATCGGTATCAGAAATGGGCAAGTCGGGGAAGTCGTCCCCAATAGCCTCATTCATCAATTCGATAAAATCTATCGAATTTGGAGAGTTTTTCGTCTCGCTTATCGATTGGCTTCCTGCTCTTAGTTTACTTAATAAACCCAACTCAACAATCGATGATTCAACTGGATCAATGCCAGTGGAATCAAGGTTGAAATCGATATAATTATTTGAACGCGAGAATGTTTTTGCCTCATTAGCAGGGAGGTCAAAAACGAAGACATACTGAGCAGATAGGGGTGAAAATATCAACAATCCTAGTGAAAAAAATGAAATATTTAAAAACCTGCTCGTCATGTGCCTAACTATTATTAGCGCAAAGTTGTAAAATGTTACAGGAATTTTAAAGAAAAAGGTAAAATAAAATAGAATTTACTTACTTTATCCTTTTTTTCTAATACCTTTTCAATCTAACAAGTGGGTATATTTTACAATTAATTATTTTCGTCTAGATTTTTACTCATTTATTCGTTTTCATTTAACCACTCATGGCTTGGTATTTTATAAAATTACTTATTTCTGCAGGAATCATCGTAATTATCTCCGAAGTTTCCAAAAAGCTTCCCCTGCTTGGTAGTTTAATCGCTTCCCTTCCGTTGATTTCGGTTCTCGGAATGATTTGGATGTACGGAGAAACAAAGGATATGTCCCGTATCGCTGATCATGCGGAGGGCACATTTTGGTATGTTCTGCCCTCTCTTCCGATGTTTTTACTCATGCCATGGATGTTACGCAAAGGGGTAGGGTTTCCTCTCGCTTTGTCGACGGGTATAGCCCTAACTGGATTTCTTTACTATATAATGACCAAAGTTTTAGAAAAATTTGGCATGAACCTTTAAACCTTATTGATATAATGAACTGGCCTCTCTTTGCTGGATCAGTTTTTGGGGCATTGGCTGTTTTGTTGGGTGCTTATGGTGCCCACGGATTAGACAGTGTTTTTGAAAAGTCTGCCAAGGTTGGCAAAGCATTCGAGAGTGCGGTAATCTATCAAATATTTCATTCTTTACTCTTGGTTGTTTTGGGACTCGGAACTTATATCCAATCCTTTCGTTTACCATCGTATGTATGGGCTACATTAATTGTATCCATTTTTTTCTTTTGTTTCAGTATATATGGTTGGGTCTTATTGGATTTTGATTGGTTGCGGAGTTTAACTCCCTTTGGAGGTATCGGGTTTGTTTGTTCATGGTTAATGCTAGCTCATTTAGCTTGGGCAAAGAGAAATCGAGTATAGATAGATTGTAGGTATGAAAATTCTTTTTGCTTTGTCCATCTGGCTACTCACCGTTCTCGGTGCATACTGGTTGGGTCTTGATCGTGAGGATACTCATTCCAAAGAATCCTCTTCAAACCCTGCGGAGTCTATAACGCAACAAGTTGGCAGTGAACAAGTACCCAAACTCAAAGAATCCAGTGAAATTGTGCCGATTAATCAGAACCGACTAGATTCATCTCTCATCCAAACTGAAGATTTTGCAAAAAAAGAAGTTCTTTCCAATCAGGCAAAAAAGTCATCAGGAAATCTAGATTCTTCTCATCCTGTGGAAAGGCTTCAAGCGTTTGTCGAGTTATTAAAAAAACCGAATTTTGAAAGTGTGCAAACCGCAAGAAAAGCTTATGAATCATTGCCAGGGGGAACTGGTCGGTTTAGTGAGTTAAAAATCCTCGCTTTCGCTTGGGGACAGGTAGATCCGGAAGCCGCTCTTGCCTGGTCAAATAAGCAGGAACATTGGGATAAGCATATTGCCAATGGTTCGATCATGGATTCCTGGGCTCGTAAGGATGCTGATTCAGCCATCGCCTGGGCGAGGGAAAACTTTGAAGGTAAAGAAAACCCCTACTTTATCGGAATAATTAACGGATTATCAGAGACGGATCTTCCTAAGGCTACTGATCTAATGACGGATTTGCCCTTTGGGCGAGTACGGGGAAGGTCAGCTCACATGCTATTTGAAAAGGTCTGGAATGAGGGGGAGGATGTTGCCATGCATTGGGCGGAACATTTGCCTGAAGGCTCTCTTCAAAATTTTGCTTATGGAGAACTAGGAGAAAAGGTGGCACGATCTGATATGCCCAGAGCAATTGAATGGATTGAATCGATGAACGAGTCTTCTCTCAAATTGTCTGTGACTGAAAAAGTAACTAAAGAAATGGCCCGGAGAAATCCGGTTGAAACCGCGAACTGGATTAACACTTTACCTGACGATAAGACAAAAACAGCCGCGATGATTCAATTGGCAGAAATATGGACCCGTCAAGATCCGATCGCAACTGCCGAGTGGATTAATCAATTGCCCGCATCTGAAAACACAGATCCGTTAATTGAAACTCTAGTTGTTAAAGTTCACAGGACTGACCCTGAGGGGGCAATGACTTGGGCTGAAACGATTTCCAACCCTGAGCGGCGAAAACATTTGGTTGAAAAAGTCGAAAAAGTACTTCGTAAGCAGGAAAGCACAAAGAAAAATACTGACTGATTTGGGTAAGCGGTTTACCCGCTTTTATAACTTTAATTCTGTGTAAGTTTTTGGGATGATGCAAAGACTAAACATACTGGATTGGGTGCGTTTGTAATTGAACCCCTTTGATAAGTGAGATGACCCCTAACCGGATCGATTTTGTGGCCTGAAATGGTACTCGAATCCTGACCGGCCGCGAGAAGCCATGACCCGCAAGGGGTTAGATTGATGTTTCTTGGGAATGCACCACGTATTGGTTGCGTTTGTGAAGTATTTAGAGTGCCTGAATTATTTGAAGTAAAAACAGTAACGGAATCGTGTCCTCGGTTTGAGCTGTATACCCATTTTCCATTGGGGTGAACCAGAATCTCAGCAGCTGAATTAAATGTCTCCTGTGCTTTTTGTTCTTCCGTAAGAGTGCGAGCCAAGGAATGGAATATGGCTTCTCCCTTTGCTTGATCCCATTTAAAAATGGAAATGGAAAGATTCAGTTCATTGAGTAAATAGATCCAGTTTTGATCTTGGGAAAATCTCATATGCCTCGGTCCTCCTCCGGGTACGGTCTGGGCAATACTATGAAATTGGATGGAGGGAGTTTTGAGGTTCACCCGATAGATCACGATTTGATCGAGTCCGAGGTCTGGCACTAGGGCAAAATTTCCACACGGAGAAAATCCGCACCAATGTGGATGGGGTTGTTTTTGCCTCGATGAAATGACTTGGGAACCACCTTGGTGATCAGTGATCAAAGGGGTTCCTAATGTACCATTTGTGTCCAAGGGAAATAAAGCAACAGAACCCCCTCTGTACTGGGTGGTTAGCAAAAATTTTCCGGAAGGATGAATTGAGACATGACAACCTAAACCATCTGGGCATGCCATGCGGGTAAATTCAACAAGATCATTTTCATTGGTTATTTTATATCCAATTACACCCTGTCCTTGTTTCCACTTACATACAGCATAGATCGATGGACTGGTAGGGTGCATGGTCAAAAAGTTAGCGGAATCCACATTTACTACACGCCTGACCTCCTTGAACTTGCCTGAATCAGTGTGGAAATATGCATGATATATACCATCAGCAGATTGACCACTGGTGCCGATAAACAGAGAAAACTGCTTAGCATGGATCGATTGATTTACCATCAATAGTAAGAACAAATAATAGAAGAATAACGGTCTCATTAAAATTAAAGAGAGTTGGGGCATAGAACAATGTCGAGTGGATTCCGTAAATGTACTTAAATTACCTCAAAGTAGTAGGCAGTGAATTCAAATAAAATCTAGAATCAAAAATTAAGCAAAAAACTATAATTTTGGATTGATGAACTTTAAAATTCCTCAAAAGGTATTGGTGTGATTTGCAAAAATTTTAAAGACAAGGACAGAATGAGAAAAGCTGGGCGTTCCGCGGCGGCCGTGCTCGAACGTTTGTGTGCTTTTGTTGAGCCGGGTATGAGTACTTTGGAAATTGATGAAGAGGGGGGGCGAGTCATGAAAGAATTTGGGGTGAAGAGTGCCTGCAAGGGGTACCGTTCAGGTCATCGCATTTTTCCGTCTTTTACATGCTTGTCCGTAAATGACGAGGTGGTTCATGGTATTGGAGTTCAGGAAAGAACACTCAAAGATGGAGATGTTATTTCGGTTGATGTATGTATTCGCCAAGATGGTTTTATTGGGGACAACTGTCGGACTATTGGAGTGGGCAGAGTAACCCCAGAGGTTCTTAATTTACTAAAAATTACGGAGGAGTCTCTTTATCTTGGTCTTGTACAAGCTTTGCACAAAAGGCGGGTTGGAGATGTTTCCCAAGCTGTACAAAAGCATGTGGAAGCTGCTGGTTATGCGGTAATTACCAATTTTGTTGGGCATGGAGTTGGCCGATCTCTTCATGAAGACCCCCAAATTCCTAATTTTGGAAAGGCGGGTTCAGGTCCTCAGTTTCGCAAGGGTATGGCTGTATGCATTGAACCGATGGTAAATATGAAGAATTCTCAAATTCGCATGGCTAAGGATGGATGGACTGCTTTGGCGGTGGACGGTATGCCTTCCGCCCATTTCGAACATACCTTACTTGTGGACGAGCTTAGCCCAGAAATTCTTACACTTCCGGAGAGTGCATCGGATTCTGCGAGTTTCCTGGCGGAAAAACTTAGGAACATTCCTTCTTTATCGGTCGCTTAATTTTTTTGATACATGCTCAAAAGAATTGCGGATAGCGTATTTAGTTTCGATATCGAATGGATTCCGGACCCTAAATCCGCTGAAATTCTCTTTGATTCTCCACCCGCTGACGGTCCTGGTCAGCAAGCGGCAGAATCTTTTGAAGCACTTTGGGCCAGTGCTCGCAAAGAGGGTGATCTTCCAGATTCACAGCCTTATTTAAAGACCATTCTTTGTCGAATAGTTTCGCTGGCCGGAATCCTTCGCGAAAAAGTTCCTGGTGGGGAACCTTCGCTCAAGTTGATTTCCTTGCCTGCAGATCCTATGGATCCAGAGAAAATCGATGAAAAATCGATGATTTCGAGCTTTTTAAAGTCTGTTGGTCGTCGAAAGCCTCAACTTGTGGGCTATAATTCCGCTCAGGCTGATGTCCCGATCCTTGTTCAACGTGCCATTGTTCTTGGGCTTCCCGGGTTTGGGTTTTCTGACCGTCCAAACAAGCCTTGGGAGGGGGTAGATTACTTTGACGCCCGCAATTCTGATTATAACCTAGACCTAGCTGATGCGATGGGGCAATACCGAGACCGTCCTACCTTGCACCAAGCAGCTACCTTGAGTGGAATACCTGGAAAGATTGAAGTTAGCGGGGATTCGGTCGCTCAGATGTGGTTGGAGGGAAAACTTCCTGAGGTTGTGGAGTACAACGAGTTTGACGCTTTTACGACTCATCTGCTTTGGGCAAGGATTGCTCACTTTTCTGGCCTGCTCACTTCAGAGGAATACGAGAACGAACAATCACTTGTCAGTAAACTTTTACATTCAGAGATTGCCAATGGGCACACCCATCTTGAACGCTTTTTGAACGAATGGAACCGCTTGCGTGGCCTAACCGGGCAGAGTTGACAAATTATTTCTTATCGAAAAAGGTTTTTTTACTTTGTCCATTGAAAAGGAACATGGTGCAAGCTAGGTTGCCCCGATTACTATCCGCAGCTAGAAAATATAATTATGATGAACACTGATACGGAAGCCCAAGCGACCATCGACACTCTTTCGCAAACGCGCGACCGGTTAATGACCGAAATTCGCAAAGGAATTATCGGGCAGGATGAGGTAATCGAGCAGCTGCTCGTGACCTTGCTTGCCCGCGGTCATTGTCTGCTCACAGGAATTCCTGGTCTGGGTAAGACTCTGCTTGTTAAAACCCTTTCCCAATGCCTGAGTCTTGGATTTAAACGCATACAATTTACTCCCGATCTTATGCCTGCAGATGTTGTGGGTTCTGAAGTAGTGGATGAGGACCCGGCTACTGGTAAGCGTTCTTTTCGGTTTTCGCCCGGACCCATCTTTTCCCAAGTAGTATTGGCGGATGAAATTAACCGTACCCCGCCGAAAACTCAGGCTGCCTTGCTAGAAGCGATGGAAGAACGTCAAGTAACCGTAGCTGGAGAAACCCGTCCGTTAGAGGCACCTTTTTTCGTTTTGGCTACTCAAAACCCCATCGAGTTGGAAGGTACTTACCCTTTGCCCGAAGCTCAACTTGACCGTTTTCTTCTCAACCCGGTTATCAAGTATCTTTCTCAGGAAGATGAGGCCCGTATGGTTGGAGAGACCACGGGACTTGATCGTGAACTGCCTCAACCTGTGCTCACTGGCGAAGAGATTGAAGGATTGCAAAGATTGACACGCCAAGTACCAGCTCCCGAGCAGGTGATTTCCTATGCCGTACGCCTAGTCGCTGCCTCCCGTCCGGAATCTGATTCCTGTGACGAATGGTTAAAGCCTAGAATAAAATGGGGTGCTGGTTCTCGTGGTTCCCAAGCTTTGATTCTTGCAGCAAAAGCCCGTGCCTTGCTCGACGGTCGTCCAAACGCATCCCGGGAGGATGTTCGTGAAATTGCCAAGTCTGCATTACGCCATCGTATCCTTCCTAGTTTTCTTGCGGAATCAGAGGGTCTGCGATCAGATGATTTAATTGATTTTCTGATCGAAAAAGTACCCAGTTGAATCAAGCCCATTTGCCAGATTTAATTATTCCCTATTTGTGATGCAGGAGTCCGAGATTTCCTTGCTCGACCCAGCTCGTCTTTCTCGCATAGACGACCTTTCCCTGCTTGCCCGTTTAGTGGTGCGGGGTTCCCGTTCAGGTATGCATCGAAGCATACGCCAAGGCAGAGGGAATGAGTTTTTCCAATACCGTTCCTATGAACCCGGAGAAGATCTGAAAAATGTAGATTGGCGGGTTTTTGCGAAGCGTGATGAACTTGTCGCCAAGACCTACCAGGAGGACACCAATGTGAATCTCCTGCTTGTGCTTGATGGAAGTGCTTCCATGGCTTTCTCGGGTACGGATTCTCCCTGTTCAAAGTTTCGGTACGCACAAATGCTTGCCGCTTGTTTTGGTTATCTTGCCCAACGCCAGGGAGATAGGGTCGGACTCTTTGGCGGATCGGAAGATTCCGTGGAATGGATACGTCCCCAAGGAGGGCGTGCAGCACTTAACCGTTTGCTCGTGCAAATGGGGTCTATGAAACCTGCCGGTCGCGACATTGGGAGGGCTTCCTGGGAAAGGTTTAATGCTGTTATTCCTCACGAATCCATTGTGGTCGTGCTCTCTGATTTTCTAGATGGGGAAGAGGAATGGGCGAATCGCTTACGCTTTGCAAAATCCAGAAGATATGAATGTCTTTGTTTACAAACTCTTGACCGGGAGGAGCTTGTATTACCCGATTCAGATGCCTTGAGGTTTGTTGAGATGGAGGGCGATGGCGAGCTCTCTGCATCGCCTGAACTCATCCGTTTCGATTATTCAGCGAAGATGAATAATTATCAGGAAAGTTTGCAAAAAACGATTATTCAGGCAGGTGCGGAGTTTGAATTTTTACAGACTGATTTAGATTTAGGCCATGCTTTACGAAGCTTTCTTGGTATGCGGGTACATTCTTGATGATCGAATTTGGACAACCTCTTGCATTGTTTGGTGGCTTGGCACTTAGTTTGCCCATCCTTGCCCACATGGCGTACCGGAGAATTACCGAAAAACGGCTCTTTCCTTCTCTGCGTTTCCTGAGCCCAACCACGATTCCACGCAGTGGTAGAAAACGCCCAAGTGACTGGCCCTTGCTTCTTTTGCGCCTCTTGCTTTTTACTGCTATCGTGTTGATTCTTGCCGATCCTTATTGGACTAATTCCCAAGGAGATGCTCCAGTCAGTGCTAGTCGCGAGCAGCGTATGCACTTGATTGACACCTCAATAAGTATGTCGGGATGGGGGGCATGGGAAGAAGTTCGTGAAAATCTGCTCGAACAATGGAGTGATGAAAGTGTGGATCACGGCATGCTTGCTTTTGATACTGGCGGGTTGAAGTTGTGGAATCCTGGAATACCCGTTGATGAACTGCGTGCTGCATTGAATGAATTGAAACCCATTTACAGCCCTTATGAAACAGGTGCTTTGTTTACCAGGCTTTCCAAATTATGGCGTGATATACAAGTTCCCAAAAAGGTATTGATTTACAGTGATTTTCAAAGCTCAGATTGGCAGGATGTACAAGCTGATGTCGGTGCACTTGGAGCTGAGTTATTCCTTGTTCCGACAGGGCATCGAGAGCAGTTATGGAAAACCCGTTCGGGTAATCGAGCATTGGTGGATGCTCGGGCGGTGCCGGCTGGATTAGGAAAGGTAGGAGTCTGGGCAGTAGTCCGTAATTGGGATTTCAACGCAACGCCTGTACAGCTTTCTATTTTCGCTGGAGGTATAGAGAGGGAGCGCGTAGAGATGCTCTTGCCTGCACAAGGCACAGAGCAGGCTCACTTTACTTTGCCAGCTGGAGATTTTGCCAGTGCTATTGTGCGCATTGATGGGGAGGATGCCTGTTCATGGGATAATAATCGCTCGCTCTGGGTGATGCCCCCGCCTGCACGAGGTTTCGCTTTTCTGAACCATGAGCAACTGAATATTTCGGACCTGGCAGAAAAGGAATTCCTGCAAGCCGTTATGGACAGTGTAGGTGATGGTGTATGGAATCGTTGGTCAGAGCGCTCGGATAGCGATGAAGTTGAGTGCCTCCTTATTCCCGGGTTTTCTGACTGGGCACAGGATGATGGTGTAGTTGAAGAATTAAAAAATCACCTGGAGAGGGGCGGAGTCGCTTTGCTAACTCCTGCTGAATCTTATGTTGGAATGAACCAAACTTTGCGCGAGAGCAAACTTTTGGATTTCACCTTTAATCGAGTCGCCCAAACTGAATTTCGCATGGATCCTTACCGCATTAAAGTGCTTGCAGAAGAGAACCCCTTAAGTGCGGTATTTTCTGGAGACTCAGCAAGGGATCTTTATCTTACAAAGGTTCGGAAGTTTCTTTTCTTACGAGACTGGGAAGATCAACTTGATGCACCACTGTTTGATAGGGAAGGGCGTCCACTTGCCTTGGTCCGGAACTTTCCTAATGGAGGTAAGTTGGTTTTTTTATGCTTTCGACTTCTACCTGAATGGACTGATCTTCCTACTCGTAACAGCTTTCTTCCCTTACTTGTTGAACTTTGTGGTCTTAATGGAGATGCTAGCTTGGAGGAAAATGACGATATCCTGACCCCCGGAGCTTTGATTGGGGATGGAGATGATGCTATTCTTGCAAAGGACCCCGGTCTTTACCGTTATGCCGAGAAGAGAATCTCTGTCCATGCACCTCTGTCAGAGTCCTTGCCAGAAGTAATTTCCAAAGAAGAATTAATGGAAGCACTCAATGGATCTCGCGGAGTGTCCTTATCCCCCGATCTGTCTCTTTCCGGACTTGGTCCCGATCACTCCCGCGATCAGCCGCTGTGGATGTGGTTTGCCTTGGCTGCAGGTGTTCTTTTGATTGTAGAGAACATGATTTCTGCACCCCGTTCAGGACCCCTTTTTTCTGCTCCTTCTAGAGATGCCTGATTTTATTCGTAAATTGCAGGTAGAGTCCCGAGTGAACTTTTTCGGGCAGGCTTTGCTTTCCGGAGTTTTAGGTTTTTTGGGGTGGGCTCTTTTACTTGTCCTGCTCGATTTATACGATGTTTTTTCGCCCATTCGTGAATCTGATGCTCTCATCTGGTTGGCTTTTGCAGCAGGGGTATCTGTACTGCTTTTTGTTAGTCTGTTTATTCGTGCATGGATGCGTCGTCCTTCCCTCAAGGAGTTAGCGGAAAAAGTGGAGTCTCAGAACCCTCAACTCAGGGATTCTCTAAATGCGGCCGTGGAAATTCATCAAAGCGAACAACTTCCAGGCGTGATGGAAAAACGCGTACTTTCGAAAGTTGCGAGTCATACAACAGCCATTCAATGGAATCGAGGGGTTCGCCAGGGCAGGGCGTTTTGGAACTTTCTTGCTTTTGGTTTTCTGGGTGGACTGCTTCTTTCTCTCTGGAACTTAAACCGCAGTCCCATGATCAAGGCGCAAGCCGATCTCTCGGGTCTGCCCGGCATTGTTCTTTATACTGCTCCCAGTGGATCGTCAGGAGAAACGCTGTTGGGACCCGATGCAGAATTTCGCAGAGGTATGGATGTTTCGATTTTTGCCGATATTAAACGCGGACATCGGGGTGAGAAACAGGCATGGGTAGAGGTGGATGGATCCTCAGATTCATCTATATTTGAAATGTTAACATCTTCCAACTCCTCGCGCATGGAATTTGTCGTTCCCGCGATTCGTGAGGAGGTGCGTTACCGAGTATACACTGCATCCATGGAAAGTTCATGGCACACCATCACCCCCTACGACCCTCCCCAGTTAGAGTTTGCTCATTGGAACATCCAACCCCCGGCCTATTTAAAACTCCCTAAAATTGTGCATCAAGGGTTTGGCTACCTTGAGGTTCCAGAAGGAAGCCAGATTCGCCTCGACCTTCGAGTACTTGAAAAACCTGAAAACCTGGATGCGGTTTTGCAATCCTCTGATGGTAATCACACACTTGATGCAGTCGGGCGGGTGACCTTCAGCCGGGAATTTATTCTCAGTCAGGAGTGGAGCGCGAAATTACTTCTTCGGGACCTGGACAAGCCCGGGCGCCCACCAGTTGTGTATGACCCTGTTGTCTTGTCTCCCATTCCGGACGAGCCACCGGTTGTGGAGATTTCGTCGCCTGCACGGGACATGGAACTCCCCTTTGATGCCGAGCCCTTACTCATTGATCTTTTTGCGGTGGACGATCATGGCATTGCTGATTTGCGTCTCCATATCTCACACGACGGAGTAAAGAAAGAGGATCCTCTTTTTGTTAATCCGGTAGAAAAAGAAAAAGCAGTGACTGGGATTCTTGATCTTAGTGATTTTCCATTGGCAGTCGGAGATGTGCTTACTTACATGGCTTTTGCTGCGGACAACCGGGAACCCGAAAGTCAGATCGCACGTTCTGAGGTCTACTTTATAGAAATTCTTCCCCCCGAAGGAGAAACTAAGGAATCTGATTCCCAGGCTGGCGGAATGGATGGCGACACCAAGGAAATTCCAATCCGCCAATTTATAAATCGTACAAAACAGATTTTTCGGGATACTTATGATGCCATGCTCGAAGAGGGCACGGTTCGCCAGGATCAATCCCTTGCGATTTGTGCAGATTCTCTTGATCTGAAGCATGAGATGACCAAAACCTATGATGAGTTTGCTGGGAAGTTTCCCATATCCAATGGAATTGATCTTGGGGAATTACTCAACGAAGCGACTTATCACATCGAGCAAACTGAAATCTATACGGGAGACTATCTTTTGGAGGAATCTCTTGAGTCCACTGAGCAGACCCTACGCAAGTTAGTGCAATTGTATGCTCTAATGCAGGAATTGGAAAAACAGAAAGCTAAGGGACAGGGACAAGCTAGTGAAAGTTCAGCTGAGGAAGGAGAACCTCAGGAAAACAACCAGACTGCTGAGAATTCAAAAGATCCATCCCGTCAATTGGAAGAACTTTCTAATCAACTTGAAAAACTTAAGGAATTACAAGGGAAACAAGATTCCTTGAATCAGCAAATGGGGCAGGCAGCCGGCAAGGGGCAGCGGGGTAAGCCCAACCAGGATTTGGCCGGTAAACAGGAAGATATTAGACAGGAGCTTGGGCAATTGCGTGACCAGCGATACGATAATTCCGGGAAACTTGGAGATGTCTCTGAATTGGAGCAGGCGGGCAGGGAAATGAAGGAAGGTGCGGGCGATCTGCGCCGTGATCAACCACGCGAGGCACAACCACACGGCGAACTTGCCTCAGATGCCCTTGGACAGGCGATCTCCAGGGTCGAGGGGGAAATGGCTGGAATTGCTGCCGAAATGGTGGAGAAATTGACTCAGCAAGCAAAACAACTTGGAAAGGGGCAGGGTAACCTTCGCCAAAAAACAGATAATGCTCAGGGTGGTCAGGGTGAGCGCCTACGCGAGGAACAGGATAGTTTGAACGGTGGGTTGGAAAAATTGTTGGATGAAATTGATCGAACCGCTCGCTCACTAGGTAAGCACAAAGAAGAGGCAATGGAAGATTTGCTTAAATCCATGAGAGATGCCCAAGAAAATGGAATGAATCGGGCCGGAAAGCAGGCATCGAATGCCCTGCTTTACGATGCCTTCCCTCAAGCTTCCAAGCAGCAACAGAAAATGGAAAATGGGTTGGAGCAGTTGGGCAATGATTTGCAGGGAGTCGAAGATAAACTTCTCCATGGGGATAGTGCCGAACTTTCCGAATTGGCGGAACACTTGGAGGGTATGAAGCAGGAAGGCCAGGGTTTGGGTGATGAACAATTTCGTGAGTCTAACAAGGAGGCAGCTCGCCTAGTTGGCAACTTAGCGGATTCAGATTCCGATGAGAGGTTGCTCAACCTCTCTCGTATGTTCGAGGAGTCTGCCTTCTCCGAAGATACGCTCAACGGCAGGTCTCTTTCATCGGGAGCAGTTCAACAGGCAAGTGGTTTAGTCGAACAATTTCTCTGGCAAAAAGCTGTGGAGGAAAGACTTTTACGAAACCATCAGTCCACCCGTGCCCCTGCCCGTTATCGTAAGCAGGTCGAGGAGTACTTTCGCCGGATTGCCGAGGGTAAATGATTATGGAAATGCTTGGTTTCGACTGGCCGTTTTCTCCTAATTGGCTGTGGGGTGGGGGACTTACTCTGCTTGCCGTTCTTGCCTGGCATGGTCGCTTACTTTTTTCCGCGACCACCAGAGCAGATGCGTGGAAGTTTTTGGTATTAAGGGCATTATTCGGTATCCTCCTTCTTTTTCTTATTGCCCGGCCTTTTCTTGAAAGTTCGCAACCCGATTCCTCTTCCGTTAGGGTAGTTTCCTTGGTCGATTTTTCAGGTAGTATGAATCAACTTGATTCGGCGGGTGCCCAAAAGAGGATTATTCAGGCACGAGATCATTTGGATTTAAGAAGACCAGATACTTGGATTAACCATATGCGCCAGTCCTTTGGGTTGGTTCAAAGACTTGGGTTTTCAGGTGAAGATGTTTTTTCAATTCGGGAAAACTCTTGGACCCTTCCTGAATCGGGCAAATCCACTCATCTGGGTTCGGCTTTACTCGAAGTACTTGAGGATGAACATTCCCTTGCCCTTGCAGGAGTCACCTTATTTTCTGATGGACGTAATAATCAGGGAATTTCTCCATTGGAAGTGGCCGAACGGTATCGGGAGATGGGAGTTCCCGTTAATGTGGTTGGGGTGGGCCGTGTAAAAGACCAAGGAAATTTGTCTATTCGTTTCGTGGACGCTCCTGCTCAGTCAAAAGCCAAAGAGGAACTAGTATTAACGGCTGAGGTTTCAAATGCCTACAATTCGGCTTCTTCTAATATTGCCCGTTTGCTTGAGGACGAAAAGGTTTTACAGGAAATTCCTTTCACCTTGGGGGTGGATGAATCGAGGAAATTGAAATTTTCTCCCCTGACCCCTGACCGCCCGGGGCGTCGAAATTACCGGGTTTTCATTGATCCCCTCGATGGCGATGATGATCCATCGGACGACTCCGATGTCCGATCGGTGATGATACTGGAACCTGATCTTTTTTCCGCCCTTTATCTATCCAACCAAGCACGCCCACTCTATCCATTTTTGAAACGTTCTCTTGGGGTTGAGAAATTTCAATTGAGTTCGCTCATTCGTTTAGGAGAAGAAACCTTTCACGCCCGCGGCGAAAACCTGTCGCCTGAAGGATATCCTAATGATCCTGAATTTTGGATGCAGTACGATGTTGTCCTACTCGATCTTGAATGCTTAAACGAGCTTAACGCCAGTCTTATAGGTTCTTTAAAACAGTATGTGAGGAAGCGTGGAGGAGGATTACTCACTTTCGGTTCTCCGGATGGGGTTAGGGAAAAACTTGGCGGTGTTTTTCCCGCTTTGTCATATGAAGAGACGCGGGCTAAACAGGCACTATCATTGGAAGTTTTACCAGACCCTCTTTTTAGCAATCGCAAAGGGGTGAACCAGTGGAAATCATTTCTTCCTGGGAATATGCCTGCATTTTTGGTCACTGAAAAAAACCCAGCATCATTGGGAGTGGTTGGCTTGAGGTCGAATTTTGAACGGTCTGCTCTAGTCCTTCAAGCCTATGGATCAGGTAAGGTGGCATACTGGGGATCAGTTCACGATTGGAAGCGTGCATTAATCAATGAGGATAGAGCCAAAGAGTTTTCTGCCTTTTGGCAGGGATTGGTTGAATGGTTGGGGTCGGGATCGGTGGAACGAATTCGTTTACCTAAGAGCCACAAACCATCTCCTCGTGGAGAATTGGTTTCTTTGAGTCTTGAGGCATTGGGTTCAGACTTTGAACCTTCTCTTGATGCCTTGGTGGAGGCCAATGTTTCCGGCCCAGATGATTTTTCACATCGCCTGCAATTGTTTCCACAAAGCGGCAGGGTCGGATCATATTTTGGTGAATTCCGTCCATCCTTACCCGGATCCTACCGAGTGTCTTACCGCTTACGCTTTCCGGATGGTGAAACTCTTGAGAAAAGCTCATACCTGCGGGTTGAGGAGCTTGGTTTGGAAGCAAAAGATCACAGGTATGCGGAGAGGGATCTGCGCATGTTGGCAAATTTAACCGGGGGTAAGTTCATTCACCTTTCCGAGATGAGCAGCGATTGGAAGCCGGTACTTTCGGACTCCTTGCCCACCCTTAAAAGAAGAAATGACCTCGCCAATTCCTGGCCCCTTTTCCTGGCTTTGTTTCTTGCCGCTGGTATGGAGTGGATTTGGCGAAGAAAAGGAGGTTTAAGGTGAAGGATTGTAGAGTTGTATATTGTCTGCTTGCATTATCTATCTTTTCCAAAGGTGGGGCACAACCGACTCAAACAGTTGCAGAAGAATTCCTGAAGGTGGAAAGCAACCAATCAATTTCCTCAGGAGTGCCGGTTCGCACATCTATCGATCAGACCCTGGAAATTGCATCTCAGAAATTACTATCGGGTGAGGAAAGCGAGCGTGTGGCCGCAGCTAAACTTTTAGGTAAATATTCCTTACGCAATTCAAGTTTGTTGTTGATTGGAGCCTTGGATGACCCCAGTCCTCTGGTCCGTCGGGCTGCCCTAGTCTCCTTAGTCGAGCACTACAATAATGGACAAATCATTTACGAAGCTGCACTGGTAGAAAAGATCTACGCAAGGTTGGGGGATTCTGATGTGGAGGTTAGACGGGAGGTATCGGCACTTATACCAAGGCTCGTACCTGGGCTCTTACAATCTGGTATGGAAAAGTTGGAAATCAACGGGCGTGTGGTCTATGGCTCTAGGCATGGCAAACTACGCCCTGATCTTGATAAATTGACCCAGGATGCACTCCTTGATTCCGACTCAATCGTTCGTCAAAACCTGTTGAGAAATCATTTTTCCTTACGCCTACAAATTCATCCAGCAACCATGGTAGCTTTGCTTGAGGACAAAGACTCCCGGGTGCTTTTAGTCGCCCTTGATCAGGTTCGTATTTACGGAAGAATACCGGGAATTTTCGAGCAGGTCAAAAAATTGGCAATTCACCCAGAACTAGGAGTGCGTGCAAAAGTCTTGCAAGTCTCACGTAACTTAAGCCGTTCCTATCCGCTTTACCGTGATGTCCTCAGAGTTTTATTGAATGATGGCAATCGGGGGTTGGCTGCTCAGTCTGCCGTGGAGCTTGCCCGGTTGGGTGATTCTTTATCTGCCAAAACCGTACGCATGATTTCTGCGTATTTACTTTCAGTTCAAGGATTGGACGAGTTTTCAGAAAAGGTATTTAATGGATTATCCGCCCTCGGCCCCAATAGCACTGAGGTTTACCGGGAACTTACTGAGCATCCAAGTGGCCGATTAAGGGCTGTTGCATGGCAGAATTATCTCACCCAAACAAAAGGATGGAAGGATGCAAAAATTTGGCTGCCCGCAACCAAGGACCGCGATTCCGAGGTGAGGCAACTCGCCCTTGGGGCGATTCGGGGCAGAGTCGAACAGTTAGGGGAGGATGATCTAAATTCTTTGATTGAAAGCCGCTATAAGGATGTCCGGGCCTTTGCTGCCGAATGCCTGCTGGTGGTGGAATTAAAAATTGTAGAAAATATGTTTTTGGAACTTTTGATAGATGAGGATGGACTGGTTAGAACCACTACCTTGCGAGTCTTGGCAAAGCGGCGTGTTTCCGGTTGGATGAAGGTACATATCCGCTCCTTGCTTGATCCAAATTACGCCATACAGCGTGCGGCAATGGATGGGTTGCTGAGCGAGTCCAAGGTCGGAGTCCCGGCATTGTTGGATTTTGTACGTGCACATCCCACGGAAAGTATAAGTTCTTTGGCTCGTCAGGAATTACAGCGTCTCGGTTACCGACCATGAAAAAATATATTTGCATACTTCTAGGATTGATAAGCGGTGTCAGTGCAGTAGTCGGATCGGATGAATGGTCAGGTTCCTCTGATCTTGCCAGCATTCGGGTTATGCAACTTCGCAGAGACGGAGGCAATCGAATCCGTTACCCCGATGCCTTGCCCAGTTTGCTCGAATTAATGAATGAACAAGCCCGCGTGGGCTTTGATCCAGACCCTCTTTTTATTGATACCCTGACGGACGGACGACTGTTTGATAACCCCATACTTTATTTGAATTGCGACGAGCTTCCGAATTTTGATTTCTCCCCGGAGGAAAACGAGGCCCTTCGGCGCTACCTAAAGCTAGGTGGCTTTCTTTACCTCGATGCAGGCATTAAGGCATCTTTCTTGGGTGCTGATATGGGACATAGCTACGCTGCATGGGAAGAACGACCGGAAGTTAGGGAATGGTTTGCCCAGCTTTTTCCTGAAAGTTTATTTTCTCCTTTACCCAGAAATCATGAAATTTTTCGTACCTTTTACAAAGGATTGCCGGACAATGAATATTTGCGTTTGGAAGAGAACCAAAAAAGGTTACCGGATACCGTACTTACTTTTGTTGAACAGGAAAAATGGCCTCAGGCCACCTATTCCTTTGTGGGTATGAAAGTTAATGGCCGCTTGGCCTGTGTCGCCTCACCTATATGTGCCATGGGGTGGGGGAGAGATGAATTTGGATCATGGGTTCCCCCTATATCTTTTCGTATTCGTGAATCAGCTGAGGATTTTGACGAAACCCTGAAACTTGCTTCTTTTCAGGGAAAAACCTATGAGGTTACTCGTGAGGACGGCCTCAAAGATATCATTTATACTATCCCTGGAAAGCGACCACTTTGGGTAAGGGAGCCCACGGAACGATGGAGGATTTTCAAATACTATTCGGGCGAGGAAATTAGTGATTATGCACACTCTTTTTATGCCCGCTTGGGAATGAATGTTTTTCTTTATGCCTTGCTAAACTAGACGGTTTTACGATTTCCTCGAAGAGAATGAAGGAAGAAGACATATTCCCAACTCCCCCGGAAGCACCTGCACCGACCCTTTGGCAACGGTTGACCGGATCGATTTATTTCTGGTGGATGCTAGCCTTTGTACTAATGGGATTGGCTGTAATTATGTTCACTTCCCAATGTTCAACTGATGCGATGAATTTCCCTCAGTCCAATGTCAAAGACTTGGACACTCTGCCATTCGTTGATCAAGACACGGAATTGCAACAAAGAGCGGATGGATTGTGGTACAAATTGGAACAGGATATTCCTTTTGAAGGAATCGCAGTAACTTTTTACAAGAATGGGAAAAAGAAAACCCGTACCCAATTTAAGGAAGGTTTTGCTTATGGATTGATTGAGGAATGGGATGCCAATGGGTCTAGCCTGGGGCCCAAGTTTAAGGGAGAATTTAAATAATCTGACAGGTTACTCGCTTGAATATGGTGGTTTCAATTGGCTGTGACTATTGTTGGTGTTTTTATTTGTACCAAGCCTTGCGTGGACCAAGGAGGCTCCCAGTACCAGAGGTGCAACCAGGTTGACCAGAGGAAATGTCCAAAGGAAGGTAGCGATAGTCCCGTGTGCCAACCTGCCCGGCTTTTTTTGTCTGTTCTCGCGTGGCATGCGAAGTTCAATCAAATGTCCATATTCCCGGCCAAGTAGGTAACCGCCCAGTAAAAATTGCAAAACCAAGCCGACCGGAGGAATAAAATAACCAACGAGTAAAAGGGGGGAGGCTAGTAGGTATATAAAAAGACTCCAGGCAATGAAACGCAGGGAGGAAATGGTCGACTCGATCATTCCAGGTGGTTTGATCCAGGGAGCGTCGGGGTAATGAAGTTCCCGTACCGCATCGAGGGCATCATCAATGAAGATACCAAGAAAGGCGGCATAAACACTGGCAAGGAAGAAATACCCAAGTACGCCAATAAAAAAAGTACCCACAACTACCGCAACTCCCTTGATCCATCCATCTGCCCAACTCATCCATCCACTTAGGCTGTTGGAAAATGAATCAACTAGTTGAAAGAGGAAGGCACCACCAATCAAAATGGTTATAAAAATTGCCCCCAAACTGAGTAGCGTAGCCCATAAAATTGGTTTCCATAACCGTGGGTCAGAGAGTTGAGAAAAGGCTAATGAAAAGTCTCGAATCATAAGAATTTTAAATTAGTATTACTTCTTGTTCGTTCGAATTTTGGCAAGGTTTTTAAGATGAATATAATTTTCAAGTGGACAAGACAGGGGTTGCTTTTAATAAATTGAACTGTGGAAATGGATATTGGGAAAAATGGCTGACCATAAATATACGGCAGACACGATCAAGTCGCTCGATTGGAAAGAGCACATTCGCTTGCGTCCGGGTATGTACATTGGGAAGCTCGGAGATGGATCATCCGAAGACGATGGTATATATGTTTTACTTAAGGAGGTTCTCGATAATTCAATTGATGAATTTGTCATGGGGTATGGCAAACAGATTGAGGTTGAGTGTGATGGGCAAGTAGTCACAGTACGAGACTTTGGACGGGGAATACCTTTAGAAAAATTGCTCGATTGTTCGAGTAAGATAAACACAGGTGCAAAGTACGATTCGGAAGCATTTAAAAAGTCAGTTGGTCTTAATGGGGTTGGAATTAAAGCGGTCAACGCACTATCCAATATGTTTGAAATTCAGGCTTTTCGTGAGGGGGAGACCCGAAGGATTGAATTTGCCGCTGGCGAGATCCAGTCGATCGATAAAAAAAATAAATCCACCAAGGAAGAGAACGGAACCACGATTTCTTATGTTCCGGACGAGTCCATGTTCAAGAAGTATCGCTACCGTAACGAGTATGTTGAGCGTATGCTTCGCTATTACACTTATCTTAATCGCGGACTCACCATCCGGTACAATGGCAAACGTTTCCGCTCCAAGGATGGGTTGAAAGATTTACTTGAAGAGAACATTTCTGAATCTCCACTTTATCCAATTATTTACATTGAAGGACATGATATTGAAGTAGCGTTCACCCATCTTGATCAATACGGAGAGGATTATTTTTCTTTTGTTAATGGTCAGCATACGACGCAGGGAGGTACCCATCAGGCAGCTTTTCGTGAAGCGGTGGTTAAGACTGTTCGCGATTTTGTAAAAAAGAATTTTGATGCAGCCGATGTACGCAGCGGTATTGTTGCCGCCATTAGCATAAAAGTACAGGAACCAGTCTTTGAATCCCAGACCAAGACCAAGTTAGGATCGCTTACTGTATCTCCGGACGGAGAGACTATTCGTACATTTGTGGGTAACTTTCTCAAGGAGAAGTTGGACAATTATCTGCACAAGCATCCGGAAGTAGCTGATGCTCTTCAACAAAAGATTCAGCGAAGCGAACGGGAACGCAAGGAACTTAAGGGTATTCAAAAAATTGCCCGCGAACGGGCAAAAAAGAGCAAGGTACACAACCGCAAACTCCGTGACTGCCGTATTCATTTGAGTGGTAAAAACAAAGAGCGTTTTAAAAGTACATTATTTATAACCGAGGGAGATTCTGCCAGTGGGTCGATTACCAAGGCTCGGGATGTACAGTTCCAGGGAGTGTTCAGTTTGAAGGGTAAACCACTCAATACTTTTGGACTTACCCGCAAGGTGGTCTATGAGAATGAGGAGTTTAATTTAATCCAGGCTGCCCTAGGAATTGAAGAAGACTTGGAGGGCTTACACTATAACCAAGTTGTGATCGCCACCGATGCTGATGTTGACGGTATGCACATTCGTTTACTCCTCATTACCTTCTTTCTTCAATTCTTTCCCGAATTGATTCGTCAGGGACACTTGTTTGTTCTGCAAACTCCTTTGTTTCGAGTGCGAAATAAGAAAACCACCCTGTATTGTTACGACGATACTGAGCGCGATGC
This sequence comes from Opitutales bacterium, assembly GCA_028045305.1. Lineage (GTDB taxonomy): Bacteria > Verrucomicrobiota > Verrucomicrobiia > Opitutales > Seribacteraceae > Chordibacter. Next base: position 35,204 of record JAOFTV010000015.1, read on the forward strand.
CGCTATTAAAACCCTGGGCAGAAACCCAGAAATTACCAGGTTTAAAGGACTTGGTGAGATTTCTCCCGACGAATTTAAACATTTTATCGGCGATGATATTCGTTTGGACCCAGTGAAGATAGACGCCAACGAATCCCTCAAGGAGATGCTCAAATTCTTCATGGGTAAAAACACTCCGATTCGGCAGGAATACATTATCCGAAACCTTCGTTTTGAACATGATATTTTGGACGAGGAAGATGAGGATAAGGAGAACGGAGAAGCCATTCTCCCCAAGAAGGGAAAAAAACCAGAGGCTTCGAAAGAAGAAATAGCCGAAAGTGCGGCTGCTTAAATATTTAGTCAAATGAGTGCCGACCAAATCAATACGAATGAAGATGCGGACGATACTCCAGAAGAATCGATTGACGATTTAGAAGAATCGAAAACTAAAGAAGTTGCCGATCGTAGGTTTGATCCCGAAGCCCTCGCTCTTGAAGGCCCGAAAAGAGGAGATGACGATGCAATCTATGTCGATGATATGTACGGTGATTGGTTTCTTGACTATGCATCCTATGTTATTCTCGAACGGGCTGTACCTCATGCAGATGACGGACTAAAACCAGTACAGCGTCGAATTCTTCACTCTATGAAGGAGTTGGATGATGGTCGTTACAACAAGGTAGCCAATGTTATTGGTAACACGATGAAGTACCACCCACATGGTGATGCTTCTATTGGAGATGCCATCGTTCAAATCGGGCAAAAAGATTTGTTGATCGATACCCAAGGCAATTGGGGCAATGTACTTACCGGTGATTCTGCAGCTGCTCCCCGGTATATCGAAGCCCGGTTGACTCCATTTGCCTTAGAAGTGATCTTTAGTCCCAAGGTGACTACCTGGGCATCCTCTTATGACGGTCGGAATAAAGAGCCTGTCACTTTTCCCACAAAATTTCCTTTATTGTTAGCACAGGGAGCCGAAGGAATTGCGGTCGGTTTATCGACTAAGATTTTACCCCATAATTTCCTCGAAATCATCGATTCAATGATCGATGCGTTGCGTAAAAATCCGGTTGATTTGTTACCTGACTTTCCTCAGGGAGGTATGGCCGATTGTACCTCCTACAATGGGGGGGCACGCGGTGGCCGAATTCGGGTGCGGGCGAAAATTGAAGTCGTAAAAAAACACCTCCTTAAAGTTGTGGAGATTCCTTTTGGAACGACCACCACCAGTTTGATTGACTCTGTACTTGCGGCAAACGATAAGGGCAAAATCAAAATTTCCAAAATCGAGGATAATACCGCAGAATTCGTGGAGATCATGATTCATCTGCCCTCTACAGTATCCTCGGAAGAAGCTCTGCCTGCCCTCTATGCTTTTACTGATTGCGAGGTCAGCCTCGCACCCAATGCCTGTGTGATTAAGGACAATCATCCGCAATTTCTGTCGGTCAATGATTTGATTAAATCCTCAGCCGACCTGACTCGTGATTTACTTGGACAGGAACTTGAAATTCGCCTCGCTGAGTTGCAGGAGAAATGGCACTTCTCATCCCTTGAAAAAATATTTATCGAGAAAAGAATCTATCGTGATATTGAAAAGGAAGAGACTTGGGAGGGGGTAATTTCTGCGGTGGATAAAGGCTTGAAGCCTTACATCAAAATTTTCCGCCGATCTATCACTCAGGATGATATTCTCCGCTTGTTGGAAATTCGTATCAAGCGGATATCCAAGTTCGACTCTTTTCGTGCGGATGAAGTTATCAAGGGTTTCGAAGAAGACATTAAAGAGGTCGAAGGGCATCTTGCTCAGCTTACCCGGTATACCATTCGTTACCTCAAGGATTTAAAAAAGAATTACGGTAAGGGCAGGGAAAGAAAAACTGAAATTTGCCGGGAAGCGGATGGTTCGCTTGCTCCCTTCGATAGGATCAATGCCGCACAGGTAGTTGTGGCCAATGAAACCCTTTACCTCAACCGGAAGGATGGATTTGCTGGGTATGGTTTAAAGAAGGACGAGGCCATTGAGAAGTGTTCAAACTTGGATGACATTATTGTCTTTGGAAAAGATGGAATTATGAAGGTGATGAAAGTTGCCGAGAAAATGTTTGTGGGTAAATCTCCTTTGCGGGTTAACGTTTTTCGCAGGGATGAAGAAAAGGTTTACAATCTTGTCTATCGGGATGGGAAGAGTGGTCGCTTATATGCTAAGAAGTTCAAGGTTGGCGGAGTAACCCGCGAAAAAGAATATCCCTTATTTAAGACCCATACTAAATCACGTATCTTTTTCTTTGCGGTGCATGATAATGAAAAGAAAAACAGTCGTATTCTTGTACACCTTGATCCTGAGCTTAAACGAATCAAGGAAATGGTTATTGAGCTCGATTTTGCATGGCTTGATTTACAAGGCCGTGGGGCAAAGGGTAGTACTTTAACTGCTCATAAAGTCGACCGTGTGGTCAACGCTCCCAAAGAAAATGGAGATGATGAAGTTTCGAAAGAGAATTCAGGGAAAGAGGGAAAGCAAATTCCTCAACCTAAAGAAAAAATCTCACCACCCAAAGAGGAGCCTGTAGTCTCTAAGAGTGATGATAAAAAAACTGTTTCTCAGGAAAAAAAGGATGCTCCAGACAGTAACGATTCCTCACAGGGAAAAGACCCAAGAAGCCAGGCAACCTTTGAGTTTTAGGAGTTCATCAAGAAGCATGGTTTTTTAGTCTTACTTAATAACCTGTACTTTTATGTTCAATTCCGTGCCCAGGGAAGAAGTCTATCGTAAAGTTCTTCATGGTTTTGTTATTGTACTCCCCTTAGGGGTTTTTTACGGCCCAAATATTTTCGCAGTTGAACGGTCGTTTTTTTTATTACTTTCATTAGGAATGCTTTTGTACTCCTTACTTACTGAGTTTATTCGCTTTCGCTATCCCCCATTTGGTAGATGGTTTTTTGCAACTTTTGGATCCATGCTTCGGGAGGAAGAAAAAACACAAATAAGTGGTGCAAGTTATATGGCTGGGGCCACTTTTCTATGTGCATGGTTGAGTACTATAAGCGAGAGTTTTGCGGCTTGTTCATGTATTTCGCTTACTCTTTTTATTTTAGGCGATGCTGCAGCTGCACTAGTTGGCAAAGCCATGGGCCGTATCCGTATAGGTAAGAAAACTCTGGAAGGTGCAATTGCTTGTTTTCTACTATGTGTGGTGCTTGCCTATTGGGTCTTTCCAATCCTGCCTGATTTTTTGGAAAAGTGGGGTGGAGTATTTTATTTTTGGCAAGCCGCTTGTGTGGCACTCATGATTTCAGTATTAGAATTATTTCCAGTTCAAACGGGCAAAGTAAGATGGAATGACAATTTATATGTTCCAGTAGTCGTTACCTTTATAGCCGCGGTGATTCGCTAGTCTTTCAAATCCAACGCTCACTAAATGAGCCGAGATCAACAATATCCCCTGTTTCTAGGCAAGGAATAAGTGCAAGCTCATCCTGTTTGATACCAAAAATTGCCCGTTGTTCAAAAGCACGGCCCCAAGCCAATGATTTTTTTTCTGATGCATTAGTAAAAAAGCTTGGTTCTTGGTGATTTAAATCAATGGATACGCCGGTTATCGCAAAGCAATCAAATCCAGATAGTCTAATCTGTTCCTTAAGTTTTTGGTTTCGTAGTCGGTTCTCGATCTCGGATAGTTGAAGATCCATGGGATTATAAGCAGTAATGATATGGCCTTCTTGGGGCAATGAGTCCTCCGAATCATTTCTGCAAAACCTCGTTTCAAAATAAGCGGGGTTCATTTGTTTTTGTCCTGTTTGGTAGAGATTCCAAATAGATTGATCACTTGTCTGACAAATTTCTTTTGCCCAGTTTGTGGACATGCTCCGTACCAGTCACTCAAATATTCCTCGAATGTTTTACTTTGCCCATTTTGTGAATGGTTTAGCCAGGAGCATGCGGACCATGCCGATCTTGGATTTTGTTCAATGATGCTGAGTAATTTCACAGCTATCCAAAGGTTTTGTTTTCGCAGACCAGCATTTCTCGAGAGGGCAATACGGTTTTCTCTCCACCACGAAGGCAGTTGGAAGTTTTCCGGGCATGAACTACCTTTTATTCGATCAATCCTGTATTTGACGAATTCGGGAGCATAAGATTTCCATGTCGGATAGGGTGGGGAAGCAGACCAATGGGTGGACAGTTTTTCAAGCACATACAAAGATGCTGCTTCACAAATGCTCTCCTCAAACCATTCGTTGGACGGATCACCTTTTTTGAATCCGCACATGATGTGCCCAAGTTCATGGGCAAATTGAAAGACATATTGGCACCAGTATCGATCCTTTGCGCTTATTTTTATTTGGATTTCGTCTGTGTTTGTACGCTTATAAAGTGTCGAAGGCATAGCCTTTGTACTTTCCACAACAATTGAGCATTGCTGTATTCTTTCTGAGTAAGGAAGCAGAACTTGCTTACTGGATTCCAATACAGATAGAACCTCTACCTTTTGAGCAGTTCCCCAATTCGATAATCCTAAACGAATAGTCGATCCATCAAGGTTTACACAGAAACTAGTCAGGGCAACGACAAGCATTGCACCACATGTTGGAAAAACTCTCGAAAGCAAACGAGAATGTTTCAAAGCTTATTCAATGGAATTTGATACCGACTCTGCAGTGGGAATTGATTCCAATCCAATATAGGACGAAGTTGAGTAGTCGTAAAAAATTGGTTGGTTGTTTTTTGTGGTGGTGAAGTAAAGCCAGTCAGCACTGTCGTTTTTGTAAAGATATGGCCACAATTCTTCACCGGTCCATAACCAGCCTTGGGTTTTGCTCCACAGCCAAACTCCATCGTTCTCATCGGGTGCAGAATACAACCAACCGAGTTGTGCATGATACAACCAACCCTGTTCGTAATAGATGAACATACCAAACCATGTGGATTCCTTCCATCCGCCTGGCATTGACACGGTTTCTCCCCACCACGTTTTCTCAGGTTCAGGAATGGTTAACTTTTTCACCGGTCCAATTCCATAACCTGCAGCGTTCTTGGCCCAGGACCGGAAATAAAGTGTGGGGGAGTACGGACTGTTTGAAAATCTCAATGCAAATGCATTTGGAGTTCCTTTCCCGCGAATCCAATCTACTTGCTCACCATTCATGGAAATGCTTGAGGAAAGAATGAAGCCGAAGTCTTTAATTTTTCCATTTCCTGAGAAGTTTACCATGCCAGAAAGTATAAAAGTTCCATTTTCATCGAAACCGCCATCGAAAGTTTCAAGAATGGGCTTATGGATTGTGGAATATTGATCGTCTGGATCGGTGCCAGATTCGATTTCTAAAGTATTTTCAAATCCGTCACCATCCCTGTCTTCGTCGTATGCATCTTCGATACCGTCCTTGTCCATGTCTTCTATCACATTGAGGATTTCTATTGAAAATAACTGCTCGAAAAAAGCACCGTCTTGGTCTTCCACGCGCACAAGCAAATTGGTATTTAATTGATCTTGTTCATAATCAAGAGCACGAATGGCACGCAAGCTCCCATTTACATCCAATTGGAAGAGTGATTCATGGGCGAGTGAGAAGTTACTTTCGTTATTATGTATGGTATCATTAGACTCAGTAAAGCTTTCCTCATAAGAAACAAATGAATGGTTTGAGTCTTCAGTTAAATTATCGTCCATAAAGTAGGAAACATGAGGAACTATAGAATAGTGCAACGTATCATTCTCATCGGGATCGAATCCTTTAAATATTCCCACCACAGAACCAGGTAAATTATTCTCATTGATTGTTGAAGAATCAATGGTGATTTCCATTGGTGGTCTATTTTCGTAAACATCAAGTAATTCAAGGGTAAAGAGTTTATCAAAAGAGGCATTGTGTTCATCTTTTACCCGTACACGGATTATGTATTCCAAAGGATCAGATTCATAATCAAAGGTAGATTTAGTAAATAAACTACCGTTATTATCCATGCTAAATAAATGATTGTCCCATGAATTATTCCCATCCTCCAAAGAGTAGGTGAGGTGTTGTACAACATTTGGATCATAGCCTACGAAACTAGTTATCCAAGTACCTACATCTAAATTCTCTTTGAATTGAAGTGCGAATGAGGTGCTAATCTTTGTGGGTGGTTCATTACTTACAAATATTTCACGAGTGATAGTATGCCCGGCATTTCCATTAGTATCAGTGTGGTCATAGGATAGAACATAAGTACCTGGAATGTTTTCATTAAGTGTACCAGAAATTTGGGCAGTGCCATTACCATCGACTGCATCCTGCCAGGTAGCTCCTGGGTCAGTAAAAGAAAGTCCAGCCTCTATGGAAACATTAGCATCCCCAGTTAATGTGATCACCGGTGGGGTGGTGTCGACCACTTCAATGGTCCGGTTTACATCCGTTGCGTCATTGCCACTGGAATCGGTAAAGGAGTAGATGATGGTATAGATTCCAGGGACATTTTCGTCCACCGTGCCGTTGGCATCTGCTGTTCCATTACCATCCACGGCATCATTCCAATTTGCACCGTCATCGATGTATGCGGTTCCTGCTTCGTGAGTAATATTAGAATCTCCCAGTAGTGTGATGATTGGGGTCTGGTTGTCCACGACCTGGACGGATCGGTAAACGGTTTGAGCGGCATTGCCTGCGTGGTCGGTGTAGTTGTATGCGATCTGGTAAATGCCCGGAGTGTTGTCATCGACGGTACCGTTTCCTTCAATGCTTCCATTGCCATCGACGAGGTCGGTCCATTTGGCACCCTGATCCACATAGGTTACGGATGCGAGGTGGGTGACATTGGCATCCCCGATCCGAGTGATCACGGGTGGGGTGGTATCGACCACTTCAATGGTCCGGTTTACATTCACTGCGGTATTGCCACTGGAATCAGTAAAGGAGTAGATGATGGTATAGATTCCGGGGACATTTTCGTCAACGGTGCCGTTGGCATCTGCTGTTCCATTACCATCCACGGCATCATTCCAATTTGCACCGTCATCCACATATTCCGGTCCTGCTTCGTGGGTTATGTTAGAATCTCCCAGCAAGGTGATCACCGGAGCACCCTGATCGACCACCTGGATGGTACGAACCACAGGTTCAGCTTCATTACCTGCGGTATCCGTTGCGGAGTATGTGATTTGATAAATACCCGGCGTGTTGTGATCTACGGTACCGTTAGCATCGGCAGAACCGTTGCCATCGACAATATCATTCCACTGTGCTCCCTGATCAATGTAAGGTGTCGAAGCGAGATGGGTGACATTTTCGTCCCCAATCAGAGTGATCACCGGTGGGGTGGTGTCCTCGACCTGGATCGTCCGGGTGACTGGAACTGCAGGGTTACCACTGCTGTCAGTATAAGTGTATGTGATCAGATAGATTCCAGGAACCTGTGAATTAACCGTACCATTGGCATCGGCGGTACCATTACCATCCACAGAATCATTCCATCTTGCCCCAGCATCGACATATTCCGGTCCTGCCTCGTGGGTAATGTTGCTGTCTCCCTGCAAGGTGATGACGGGTGCGGTATCGTCCAGATCGTTGAGGGTGAGGGTAAATTCTTTTTCGATGGATGCGTTGTGCTCGTCCTTGGCTTGTACCCGTATGCTGTAGGAACTGGCATTGGTTTCGTAGTTGAAGGAGGTGGCGGTTTTGAGGGTACCGTTGGTTTCGAGGGAGAAGAGGTGGTTGTGGGTCGATCCATTGCCATCGACCAGGGAGTAGGCGAGGAAGTCGCCATCAGGATCGGTGGCATTAAACTCGGTGATTACACTGCCGATTGGCAGGTTTTCATTAAAGGCCAGGGAAGAGCTGGCATTGAGCTCGGTTGGTTGTTGATTGGGCGTACTATTAACATCCGAAAGGTCTGATCCTGCTTGAACCTCTATCCAATCCAAATATCCGTCTCCATCTTGATCCTTGTCGGTCAGGTGGAAATCGATTCCGCTCAAATTGCCATCCACAAATGCCAGATTGAATTTACCCAGTGTGGCATTCCACTCGCCAATATGTTCATAGGGCTCGCCCGGATTGATGTTGTAATTGTTGGTGCCATCCACGAAGGCCTTAAAATCGTAGGAATCGCCGATGGGGACAGATAGGGAATAACTTCCGTTTCCATCCGGAAGGGTGGCATGATCGATTAAGGTACCATTGGCATCCTTGGCAGAGACGATAGCGGCTCCATTAACAATTCCTGAATAGTAAACGGTTCCAGAAATGGTGGCGTTTTGTTCGGTGTCGGTAGTATTGAGCGAAAATGTATTGGAGTCTCCAAATCCTGAGCCTCCGGATGCTCCGGTATCAGTAGTGTTGAGAGAGAATGTGTTGGAATCCCCGAATCCGGACTCTCCGGATGCTCCGGTATCGGTGGTGTTGAGTGAAAATGTATTGGAATCGCCAAATCCGGAATCTCCGGATGCTCCGGTGTCTGTGCAGTTTAATGCAAATGTATTGGAGTCAGCGAATCCT